>JBMOIS010000063.1:0-13605 GCA_049317185.1 Chlorobium sp.
GTTCAATGGCCGAAAGACGAGGAAGCTCGGTTGAGGGCGGCTGACGGCCTCAATATCCCGATCGCCGTAGTCTCCGATCTCATGGTTGAAAGCGTGCGTCGAGTTAATGCTTACCTCGCGGCCGCAAGCTCTCTCATTGGCCAAGCGACGATACATGTTACGAAACACTTCGGTGCAGAATCCGAGTTCACTAAAGCCTGGGATCTGCGTCGCCAGGAACTGCACGGCGGGTCGTTGGGATACCGTGTGGTTTATGACCTTCGGAATTACGCGCAACATTACGCACTGCCAATTGGTGTCGTAAACGTGGCAGGCCAGCGAGACCCTGGCGGGGAAATGATTTTAGACTGTTCAGCAAGGCTCGATCGTGATGCCCTGCTTAACAGCGGGTTCAATTGGAAAAAGCGCACCGAAGATATCGCAGCACTCGAAGCCGAGTTTGATGTCTTGCCCCTTGCTGAGGACTATCAGCGGTGCTTGCGACTTCTCATCGGTGAAATCGTGGGTGTAAACGGTCAACCTCTGATAGCATGTGTGGAATACTTGAGGGCTGTTCGGCGTGTGTTAAGTGCACCGCCTAATTCCCGTATTTGGCTGTTCAACGGACCTGGTGAGGAGGGGCAGCCTCCAACGTCAGGTTTAATCGTTCCAGAAGAACAAGTGACCTGGCTTATCACCCAATTTCGCACAGCGTTGAAAGAGGATTGACCCAGGCCACGCTCGGTTCGCCACCAAACAGGTTGATGAGTTGATGGGACGGATGGGAGGAATGGGACTTATTTTGTGCGTTGTGGCTTGTGGGCAAACTCCCCTTTCGCGGAAGTCTGCTGGTGGCTGTTGAGCCTATGCCCCGACCTTAATGCGAATTGTATTGACGGCTTGGTATCTATTTTGTGCCTGAATTTCACTGTATACATCCAAAGTGCCGCTAACATCCTCTATCGAAGCCACTAAAGCGTAAGGGACTTCCGAATTATCCTCATCCCAGCGAGAAAACAGTTCAAGCCATACCTGCCAATCTCCTGAATTAAAATCAGAGAAGGTTCTGCTAAATTGATGGCATACATCCCATTTTTTTCTTCCTTGCTTGAATTGTTGCTCTACTCGCAGTAGTGACCCGTTTGGGTGAGATTTTTTAAGAGAAGCTCTTACATAGGCACCCAAATATTCGCTTCCTTTTGTACGGTCAACTGAAGGTTGAGAAATACAGGTAACCTTAACCTGTGCAACATTTCTGCCTTTTTGTGCTGCCAATATTTCAGGCATAAAAATTCTTACTCTTTCTTTTGTGATTCGGTTCAGTGCTCCTGTGCGCACAAAAGTTACCTTTGATTTCGTGGAAAACTTGCTTTCGCCTACTGAGGTAAGCCCTCGACCATATAAGTTGTGAGCAAAAGCAAGATCATCATCATCCATATCATCAGATTCCCACAGAGGTACTGCATTGTGATAAAGAAGTGCTTTGGCTAATAAAATTTCTGAATTTGGAGTTCCAGATAAAATTTCCGCAAGATCACCAGCAACAGCAGGTGACGTGAAACTCGTTCCAGCCCCTGTTACTACTGTTCCATTTGAAGTTATCACCAAAGAGTGACTATCAACCGGAACTGTTGATTCTCCAGATTTCTCAAGCACAATGGTGCCACCATAGGCAGTAATATCCGGCTTTGAAAATCCAGAGAATCCTGGACCTCTTCTGCTATATGGGGCAATTATATCTTTGCCAGATAAACTGCCCAAATGCTCATCAAAAACAACTGCACCGACGACGATACTCAACATGGAATCTGCGGGCGCTGTAATTATTCCATCATCATCGTCTAAAATTTCTTCCAGTGAGCTTTCTGTTTTCCAGAGTTGATGGTTACCAGCAGAGACAACGAATTGCACATTCTTTTTAAGCTGTAACGCATCCAATTCAAAACCGATAATGCTCATTTCATCCCCTTCGACAGGGGTTGATGAATTTGCCGATAGATTATATATTTTGGCTATGTCAGCATATTCGGTTACTGCATTTTGAATTCTTTGAATTAATACGTTTTCTGGGACCGAGTCGCTTAAAATATTACAGTCAACTACCCGCGCCCGGGGTGTCAAAATTCCAGATGCTAACTGTTCATAGAGGTTGGAAAATACTACCTTGCTTGCAACACGAGTTCCGTGACTGCAATCACCACCGGCTGTTGTTGTATTCCAATGCTCAACGATAAGGCAGTCAAGAGGTGGATGGAACTGAATTCCTGTATCAAGGACTACCACAATTGGCAGCGAGCCAATGTCAACCGATGGATCAATTTGGGTCGATGAGGGAATGTCGCAAACATACTCATCTACCCCTGCGCTAAAAAAACGTGTTTCTTCGATTCTATAAATTGCAGAATCATTTTCATATTTTGCAAGCGTCTTTGATGGGATAATTACTCGAATAACAGGGGTATTATCCGACAGATAGTAGGGGTTTTGCTGAATAATTCCGTTACTCTGTTGGATTTTTTCAATAACCTTTTTCAAAGCAACCGTATACTCTTGTGCACGAAGATTTGGGATGAACATTAACTGAACATCTACAGTTTCTGGTGGTCGCTGTAAATACACCCTCTTTTTTAATTCGTTAGAATCCTTTTCGCTCCCAACATAGGGCGAAAAGCTTTCAATGTAGTCAAAGTGTGTTTTGTTTGTTCCTTGCTCAGTATAAGCACCAATTCGGTTTTTCAGAATTTGAAACTGCTGGTTTGTCGTTGAGACTACGGCACTGCGCTCGTCTTTTACGGCGTTCACCTGCATACCGTTTTTTGCAAAAAGTTCTGCCTTGTATTGAATTTTCTCACCCTCTGGCAGTTCAACTTTAAAAACGCATAATCCAATCTCAGCAAGTGAGTTTTCTGATTCGGTAGTATGGAGGGATTTTTTTACTCTTTCCAAGCCATTGCTTAAGTTTGCTCCATGCTCGGTGTAAACTACATCACGCGGTTTTGTTCGTGAAGTTGGTTTTTTGGAAACTTGCTGAACTTCATTGTCCGGTATCCAAAAATGCGGTTTCTTTTCATTGTTCATCTGATTTAACCTCCTTATTAAAGCGATAACTTAAAGTGGATTTTGGAATTCCTGTAATAGTCTCCAACATTCTGACCGAAACACCACTATCTCGTAATTTTGACAGTGACGTCATAAAATCTTCACTGTCTTCACTCACGTAGAGTGCAGCATGTTTCAACCATATCTTTCCAATATCTTCAATAGGGATATTACTTTTCTTTTCTTTTTTTAAAACGCTGAATTTAGCAAGCGACCTTAAAAAAGTGCAAATTTGCGCACCACTCATCCCGTCGGTTAGAACCACGAGGGTTTTTCTATCAATTTGATAATCCTTCAAGTATTGCGTCATCGCTCCGGCAATAATTTTCTCTCTCTGTTGTTCATTAGGTTCTTCAATCAGAAGAGATATGTCAAAACGTCGCCAGATAGCAGGATCAAGTAAATGATGGTGGTTTGTTGCGGCAACCAGAAAAACATTAGCAGGCATCTCATCAATGTTTTGTAATAAGGTTGTTACAACTCGTTTAAGTTCTCCCAATTCGTGTGAATCATCTCGTTTTTTTGCAATGGCATCAAATTCATCAAGAAAGAGCATGATGCGTTTACCCTTCACAAACTCAAATATCTTCCTGATATTTGTCCCCGTCTGGCCAAGGTATGAGGATACTAACCCATCTAATCTGACATAGGCGACAGGTAAGCCAAGTTCTCCGGCTAATGCGTTTGCTGTCATTGTTTTTCCGCATCCTGGAGGACCACAAAACAATATGCTGTTTGTTGGAAAGTTACCCGTCTTTAGAAGTTCTTCAGATTGATTTTGCTCATCAACAATTTGATGAATAGTGGTTAAAACTTTTTCAGATAAGGCAACATCGCTCAACTTGATGTTGGGTTGCAGTATGTCAATTAAATCAAGCGTACTGTCTTTGTCCTTGGGAACAGTTGTATGAGATTGGACAGAGTAAGACATATTTGCAACCGGCCTTCCTGGTGTTATGGCTCCGCTTCTTTTGTTGGGCGCATACGCGTTTTTTAATGACAACGCCAAGGCTGAATTGCCCTTACGCTCCTCATCGCAGACTAAATTTGAAAGTGCCTTTTCAAATTGATCCTCATTGCCGCGACTGTGTGCGTTCACAAGGTCAATGATCATACTGGCTTTCATACATCGGTCTCCTTTTTGGGACACTACTGTCCATTCTGCACATTATAAGCTAATTAAAGCATAATATCAAGAATTAAGTTGGACATGGTTGGACAAGCCAAGAACCTGCCTATAATAATGTGATTTGAAAAAAATTTCAATAGCGAGCGTGATTTGGGTGATGGGGGTTATTGATTGAGACTGGCTTGATAGGACTAATAGGAGGAATGGGACTTATGATGTGGTTTGGTGCTTGGGGCGGTACTGCGCTTTTGCGGGGGTCTGCTGTTGGGCAATACTGCTCAGCTCAAGTAAGGAGTTGAGCTGTTCATGATTTTTTTCTGAATCTCTTCATTCTTGGCAAGGTGACGCTGTTTTACGCTGGGAGGTATGACGACAATAGTCAGGTTATCCACCAGTTTCTTGCCGTGCCATGAAGCTTTGCGGCTGATGATGGCCTGCTACTGAAAACCAAAGCGCATTTCTACTCAAGGGCGGGCGCGATAGCGGCTCTTTCCTGTCCCCTATTACTTCAGTCTCTTCTTTTCGGCGTGGTTGGTACTCCAACCGCGCCGCTTTTTGCAGGTAAAAGAGGTGAGGTACTCCGAACCCTTTTTACCTTGCGCTTTTCATTGCGAAGGCGGGCTGCTTGCTCTGTACTGTGCGACGTGTTGCCCTGGGGTGGGTTGCAAGCAGCGTGACTGAGCAGTATGTCGCGAGTTCCAAGCGGAGCGCGGAGAGGTGAAGGGCGCAGGGCAGGCCACGTGGTGAAGTTGAGGATCAGTAAGAAGATTGCCTGCGGATGCCTGACGCATTGAATACTGAAGCTCCACCTTGCCACCATGACAACCACGCCACCCGTCTGCGGGAGGACGCTACTGATGCAACGCAATACCGGCGGAGATCAAGCGCGACAGGCGGGGGTGCAAGATACGGGAGGAGGTGGGCGCGGTTTATCCTGAAACAAAGAGATGAAGAATGCCGCTGGTTGTGGAAAAATGCAAGAGTAAGCAGGAGTATATGCGTGTGCTATTCCGTACATAACCTGAGAGGCATATTGGGGCTCTTGTACATTTGGTGCGATTGTGGGTCGCTGGGGTGCTCATACGAAGACGGTACTTCCCCGCATTTGTGAAATTATTCAATAAAATCAATATGTTGAGTCGTGATTTCATTCTTTGGTTGTCTGATGATCGCATTTATGCTTGAAATTGAAGATGGTCGTCAGGGTGTCTTTGATAGCTCAAAACTCTCGCCAGACTCGCCCATACCGTTTGAAGAGGAGGTGAAGCATGGATACCCCAGACAGTAGAGCCACCGGGATGGACAGGAAAGCACTACTCTCCACGATATGGATATTCGTCGTGCTGAACTATCTGTACTGCGATGTTGTGTCGCTGAAGGATGCAGGAGTGCTGAAGCAGTACCTTGGCGGAAACGTCGACGGTATGGAAATGACGCAGAGGTTTCTCCTGGGAGGGAAAATCCTGATGGAGATTTCAATCGTAATGGTTCTCTTGTCCAGGGTGCTGGAATTCAGTGCGAATCGTTGGGCAAACATCATTGCGGGCACAGTAACAACCCTGGTTCAACTCCTGACGCTCTTTACGCGCTCGTCCAGGATGTACTACTGGTTCTTCAGCATCATCGAAATTGCGTCTACTGCTGCGGTTGTGTGGCTCGCGTGGAGTTGGTGCAGCCCTGCAGACGCATCGGACGCGCAAACACGCTAACCCGATCCAATACGATGCTCTGCAAGGAACACCTTGAGGCTCGGCGGGTTCTTCGACGGCTTCGAAGCGTCGGCCCCACCTTTGGACGCGGTGGACCAGATGGTTTCGTCGATTGGCATCGCATTCATTCACGTATCGAGTGACGGTGGCGTGGGCATCGTCGGGCTAACAGGCGCATTCATCTGCCGGTGTATGCTTGGGGGTACTCCGCTATTGCGGAATTATTTTCCAAACCATATAAATTTCTTATTTTTCCGTGTCAATCGGTGTGGTACTCGATTGGATTCTATCGGAAGTCAGCTATTCCAACTCTTATGGATAATCAATCATGAAGATTACCTTGCCCTGCTGTGGCATTTCCTGTTGCAATAACATTTCCCCTCTTGATGCAAGAGTTTCCCAAGACGAAATTGGCCATGTTTACGACAAGATAGCGAACGTCTATGATATTTGGGGGAATCTGACGGAGTCGCACGCCAGGAATCGAGCTATTGAGCTTGCTGCAATTAAGGATGGCCAGAACATCCTGGAGGTGGCTGTTGGAACCGGGCTTGCCTTCTATGAAATTGTGAAGAGAAATCCACATGGCCAAAATATCGGCGTTGATCTCTCCAAAGGAATGCTGGCAAAAGCGCAAGATCGCCTGGCAAAGGTTGCAGGGGCAAAGTATTCTCTCAAGATTGGTACCGCCTTTGATCTTCCCATGCAAACCGAATCGCTTGATTTGCTGGTCAACAGCTATATGTTTGATCTGATCCCTTTTGAGGAGATGGGTAAAATTTTGATGGAGTTCAGGCGAGTCTTGAAACCGGGAGGAAAATTTATCATGGTCAATATGACGAAGGGTGAAACTTTTGGCAGCAAGCTGTACGACTTTGTTTACAGGCTGTCGCCCAAGACCATGGGAGGATGTCGTGGGGTGCGACTGACGGATAAGTTGGAACAGCATGGATTTTCGGTTGAGGTGAGGGAATACTGTCAGCAAATGCTTTTCCCTTCTGAGGTAATTTTAGCCTGCAAACATATCTGACAATCGCTTCAACTCTGGCTGCCAACGGTGCTGCGCTTTGTTGGGAGCCGGTTAAGTGTTTTGTTCATCCAATAAACAGGAGCATATATGCATTTTGGTTACGCCGTTATCTACGTTCCCCATGTCGCTGAATCGTTGTCTTTTTTTGAGAAGGCATTCGGTCTGCCGCGCCGTTTTCTTCATGAATCTGGCGACTATGGCGAACTGGAGACGGGAGAAACAACTTTGGCGTTTGTGTCGCATGAATTGGGGGAAAGTAACTTGCCAGCCGGGTATGTTGCGGCAAGCGAATCCAGCAAGCCCCTTGGCTTTGAAGTTGCGTTGGTTACGCCAACCGTTCCTGAAGCACACGCAAGGGCATTAGCGGCAGGTGCCGCAGAGATGAAAGCTCCGGAGGCGAAGCCGTGGGGGCAAGTTGTCTCTTATGTCCGTTGCCCTGATGGTACTTTGGTTGAAATCTGCTCACCCGCAGGCGGCTAAATCCAACCTCACCGTTATGACGACCGTTGCAGAACACTACGAACATCATCTTGCTCCTCTTTACCTGTGGATGTCTGGCGGTCTCGACGCTACTCTATCCACTGACTTCCACCTTGCCACCATAACGACCACGCCACCCGCCTGCGGGAGGGCGCTCCTGATTCCGGTACTCCGGAGGCGGCGGAGCCCAAAGTTCTTCTCTTTGTTTGCGCATAAGGGAGGTGACCGGCAGTGGAGCGAAGCGGAGTTGCCGGTTGCCTGGAAATACTTCGGGTTTGCGATTTTCAGGGACTTTTTTTCATGATGCTTTGCTCCTTTGGCGGGGAGGTTTTGTACACTCTGGCTGTTCTTTTCTTTTTTTGCATATTGCTGGTAATGCTGCTTTCGGAAGAGATGCATAATTTCACGATCAAGAGCGATGAGACTTTCCAGAATACATCCAAATTCGGTGCTCGATTTTTACACGACTGATCTGGTGACCTCGCTGGAGCTGCCGCTTTTTGCTGCGGGGGTGTCGGCTGGGTTCCCCTCCCCTGCTGAGGATTATGTGGAGATTGCGCTGGACTTGAACAGGGAGCTGGTGAAGCATCCGGCGGCTACCTTTTATGCGCGGATGAAGGGTAGCTCGATAATAGATGCGGGGATTGAGGATGGCGACTTGCTGGTGATTGACAAGGCACTTGAGGCGAAGGATGGGGATATTGCGGTCTGTTTTCTTAACGGGGAGTTTACGGTGAAGCGTCTGTCGGTGCGGGATGATGGGGTTTATCTTGTGCCAGCAAATGCGGAGTTCAAGCCGATACGAATTACAGAAGAGAATGACTTTCTGGTGTGGGGAGTTGTCGCCTACATTATCCACAAGCCGCGATAAACTGACCGGGGATTTGCGTTATGTTTGCTCTGGTTGACTGCAACAATTTTTATGCCTCGTGTGAGCGGGTGTTTAACCCTGCTCTGCGTACTCGTCCGGTGGTGGTGCTCTCGAATAATGATGGCTGTATTATTGCCCGGTCGGAGGAGGCCAAGGCGCTTGGTATTCAGATGGGAACACCGGTGTTCAAGTGCAGGGATCTGCTGAGGCGCAACAAGGTGGCGGTCTTTTCGTCGAACTATTCGCTTTATGGCGATATGTCGTCGCGGGTGATGACCACGTTGGCCGATCTTGCCCCCGATATTGAGCTGTATTCCATTGATGAGGCGTTTCTCGACATGAGCAGCTTTGGGCGGTATGACCTGAAGGAGTATGCGCACCTTATCCGTCGGAGAGTGAGGCAGCATACTGGCATACCGGTTTGTGTTGGTATGGCGCCTACCAAGACGCTGGCCAAGGTGGCCAACCGGCTGGCGAAGAAGAAGCCGCATTATCAGGGAGTCTGCCTGCTTGATAGCGCAGAGTTGATTGCTTCAGCGCTTGCCATGACGAAGGTTGAGGATGTCTGGGGTATCGGGCGGCAATTGAGCAAGCTTCTTTATGCACGCAACATCACCACCGCCGCTGATCTGGCGGCGGCACCTGCGCCCTGGGTGCGCAAGCATCTGCACATCACCGGCGCAAAGGTGCAGGCGGAGCTGAACGGCACCTCCTGCCTGCCGATGGAGCTGGTCAGACCGGCAAAGCAGAGCATCTGCACCTCACGGTCGTTTGGCAAGAGTGTGACGACATGGGAGGAGTTGCAGCGAGCAGTTGCAACCTTTGCGGGCAAGTGCGCTCTCAAGCTGCGCAAGGAGGGCGCGGCGGCTTCCCTTCTGACGGTGTATATTGGGACAAGCCCGTTTGATGACAGCGCGGCGCGGTACTGGGGGACGAAAACCATTTCGTTACCGTACCTGACTCAGGACTCCATGACGCTGATTCGTGCGGCTCAATCAGTGCTGGATCTGCTCTTCCGAGGTGGGTATGCTTACAAGAAAGCCGGTGTGATTGTCAGTGAACTCTCGCCGGTCGCCCTGGCTGGCAGGACTCTTTCGCTGTTTGCTGATGAGGCGGCGGCTGACAGTGAGCAGAGTAAAATGTTGATGCTGGTGATGGATGGCATTAATCAGCGTTACGGGCGTGGCGCGGTGCGGCTGGCTTCGGAGAATTCGGTGGGGTGGAAACCCAATCAGGAGCGGCTTTCGCCTTGTTGCACGACGCGGTGGGGGGATATTATGGTGGTGAAGGGGTAGAGCGGCGGTGTTGGACGTTGAGCAGGGATGGCGGTATTTCGCTTTCGCGGTATTATTTTCAAAATACGGTCAGATTCTTATTTTCGACGTTTGAATTGGGGTGCAATTTGATCTTTTCAAGGTTGGATGCTATAAGAAATCGGCGAGACCTAATGCTTATTTATTTCTTTTATACAGCAAGAACGCACCAGTTTTTTCGAATCAGGTAGATCAATCTAAACAATGTCAGGGAGCATCGAAGCCTCGCATATACCCGACGATTTCTTCGCTTGCTTTGGAATGTCACTCGACACATGGCCTATTCCTCAAGCGGCAGTGTTAGTCGGTGAATCAATTAATAATAGTCAATTTTTGTTCATTGGTCTTCCTGATGGATCATTGGGACTTCGGGTAATTCGTGGAGGAGTGCATGAGGACTATGAAACCGACATTATCTTCCAAGAGGGAGCTTTCAAGATAGTGGCAAGCATCAACTATGCTCCATCAATGCCAAACATTCGAATCAATGGCATGGAGATTGAGTGTGCGCCAGTTGGCACAAGAGAGAAAGGCCTTTTTCGTCTCAGCTCCCAATCCATATCCGCAGCTCAAAAAGAACATATCACATTTTGCATTGACATCCCCCAACATGCGAATGATGCAGAGGCTCTATTCATTCGTACAATTGGTGATTTGAGTATTGCGGCTGCATCACACGATTGGTATGTACTCTTAAAGAGCAGTGCTGCCCTAAGGTTGTTGTTAATAGATGGGTTGCTTCACAAAGCTAATGAACGATACCGGTTGAAGTTGGAGTTTCGCATTGTTGATCCTGGTGATCCGCCGCCTATAGACTGTGACAAACTGTGGAATAACATTGCTCCACTTGACCTTCCAGAGGAGCTTCTGACGAATGTCAACTTGGCTCAGTTCTTAAAGCTTCGTGTATTTGAATCCAAGAATGTCGTGGTCACTGTCAAAGACATCATCCGGGCCACAGCAAATGCAGATGGTGGTGTGCATTTTGGTGACCCTGCAGGAATTGCGGAAGAGTTTGTTCTCAAGTTAGATAAAGAGTCCATACGCTTCGGTCAGGTTGCGAGTCGTCATGTGCTCCGAGATATTTGTAAAGTTGTCGTTGCAAGTTCAATTCCGCTTGTCAGGCACATCCGGGAAAGTTTAAGTGCGGTTTAACAAGTCAATCCATCCGATGCTTTCGGCGCGGCTGAATTCCAATGTTAGGCGATACTTCGCGTTCGTGAAAATACTCTTCAACAACCGTATTCTATAAGTAAAGATTGTATTTGATTTGGCTCAGGATAGAATTGTATTAGAAGAGCAAGGATGGGTTTGCCGTTACAAACTTGTTGTGATTCAACTTTTGTTTGTTTACCTTTAGGTGCTCATCCTACCACGATAGGAGGAAGGAGTTTCGAGGCTCGATGCATCAAGATGTGCACCGAGCCTTGCGGTTTTAATAGACTTCTGCCAACTTTCCCTTTTTCTTTTTTTGAATCTGCTTCTTTCCGCCCGGTTCATTCAAGTGATAAGCTGTTATTAGATAATAGTCTAACCGACTTCGCTGAGGCTCCAGGATTATCACATACTCTTGTGCCGTGTCATAGATATATGTTCTTATGACATCTTTCCTGCCAATCCGGTCTTCATAACTGAATATCTCTACACCAACAGGCCCTGATTCTTGTGTATGATGCCTGAGCCAGTGTAACCTTTGCGATCTTGCCATCTCAAAGGATCTGGCTTTTGTATCATTACCCTTTTCGTCTTTCTCTCCTCTGGTTGTCAGGTGATGAAAAAGAACTTGCATTGGAGTTTGACCATCTTTTTTGAGCGGTCTGATTTGTTTTTTTCTAAATGCGAAACCTGCATTATCCTCAATGTCTCGCTTAAATATACGCATCAACGAGTCCGTCCGGTCTTTTTCATTGAGATGAGCCAATTCTAAAAGCTGTGGATATTTTTTAAGCAAATTCAGAGGCATAATCAATACCTATTTAAGGTCAATAAAAAACAGGTTGAATTTGTCAGCATTTTTAGATGTGGATTGTGTTATTGGTACTTTTGAGTGCTGCTCAATCTTTTCAATAATCCTGTTTTTTGCTATCACCTTGTTATATCCTCTAAGTTTGTAATTAATGGCTCCCATAATGAGGTCAGTGAGCTGCATAAAAGAGCTTTCATGCGATCGAATGAACTGAAAACTTTTTATTGAGGTATTTAGCTTTAAAATGTCTTTTAATGTAGCAAGCTTTTTATGACTTCTTGTATCCTTGATATCAAGATAAATATTGTATTGATAAGCCAGGCTTACCTTATGATGTATAAGCTGATAATACATCTTAAAATAGAAATCGTCATAGGAAAATCCCGGATGAGCTTCGTTGATTTGAGATTTATCAACAATTATTGAACGAAAACATAAATCGGTAGAAAAAAAATAGTCTATCAGATCGGCATAATAAGGGTATTGACTTGCAGAAACAGCAGACCATTTTGTTTCACCTTTAAACTTATGTTTTGCCTTTAGCGCTTTAAGATGTTCTTTATGTAACCTTATTTCATTATACGGAGAGCTGATATATGCAATCATCATGTATGGCATACCATCATTCTGAAGATGAGTACTCTCGTCACAGTATAAGTTAAATGTTTTATTCATGGCAATATTCAATAGACTTTAACATTCAGCTTTATGTTTATATTCTCGGATTGAGACATTACAAATTCTTGCCAGCATCCAAACCTTCAGGGAAATTGATTTTTTTATAACTATTCCTGTTATAAAGTGTATTAAGGAATCAATGATAATTAGTATCAACATAGAATCCTAAAAAACATACCCGTTCATAAAAAGTGCAGAGAAACACCCCATAATCCGGAGCATCATCCAAGAATCTGATATAGTAACTAAAGACTCCATCCCCAATACGAGTTATTGTAGAATTTTTAACAAAGTCAATACATTTAATTAAATGTGTTGATGCCTCTAAATCTAAATCGTTCATATCATTTAGAGAATACGCGATGGGCTTTATACCGTCAGGCAATCTTTTGTTTTTATGTTTATAGTAATAGCCTTCCATTATTCTGGCAACAACTTTAACTAAACGACCAAGCTCTACACTGATGCATGGTGCTTTCCCGATGTAAATACCTGCTGATGTTTTGACATCTACCAGCATCATATTATTCAATAGCTGCATTTTTAAACCTGGCCAACTAGCTCTTTGAAGGCCGCTATTAATTGATTTCCAGTTCTTTTGAACATCTGAATGAGGGAAAACATCGTGCCTTAATGATAGTTGAAGTCTTAGGTATTCATCATCTTTAGAGAATGACAAATTACATATTTCGCAGGATGGCACTGTAATGAGATGTGGCCGTGGTTTCGAAAAAAGATTCTTTGGCGGTATATGGTCAACCGTCATATTTACATCTGAACCACAATAAATGCAACTCTTCATATTTCTACGCGCTCCTTTCGGCATTTGCTATCCATAATAACGTGTTGTATATTTAAGACTTGACATCATAGATTTTATTCTTTGGAGTCACCTTTGCCTTAATTCTTGCCTCCGTTATAACAAGATCACTCCTTGTAATACCGGATAGCTCTTCTGCATAATCAGGCTAAGAGAACCGAGCCCCTTTATGTTTGTTCTTTATGTCGATATTTATTGATTTTAACCGGTTGCGTCATTGAAATCTCCATTATGGCTGTAGGCTTTCAAGGTTAATAGTCATCCAATCGTGAGGGTGATGCCGCCAATGATTCAATATCGATCTTGTATGTTAATAACTTTTCTGTTTCTTTGGCATAAACAGCTTGCATTTCAGAATTGGAATGATCATTATATGAAGGCGAATTGTAGTCTTCATAAATTTCTTGACAAAAAAAATTATGGTATCTGGCTAACCATTCATATTTCGCTCTTATATCAGGTTTAGCCTTATAATTTACAGCTATTCCAGATTTGAAAATGCGAAATAAAATTTTATCAATTAAGCCAAGC
>JBMOIS010000064.1:0-12568 GCA_049317185.1 Chlorobium sp.
AGATTGAGGAGCAGTTCTTCTCCGACGAGGTAAAAGAGCTTGAAGGGCTCCGCAAGCGGATCAAGGCAAATATATCGAGCATTCTCGGGATTAGCGCAACCATCCGGCTGGTTGAGCCCGGCACCATTGAACGCAGCATGGGCAAGGCTCAGCGGGTCGTTGATAACCGGAAAATCATATAAAGCTGAACGAGAAAATTTGCGACCCGTTGACAGAAAAGTGAATCCCTTTTCAAAAAAAGTGCGAATGACGTATTTTAATATCTGATTCGGCTCCTTTTGAAATACCTTATGATCAAGAAATAACCTCAAAGAATCAATGGCGCTTGCTCTCAATATTGATGAGTTGATCCATGGCCAAGTGATCGAGTGGGAACGACTGGAGTTCAAACGGGGATGGAACCCTGATGATGTGCTGCATACAATATGTGCTTATGCCAATGATATCAATAATTGGGGTGGTGGTTATATCATTATCGGAATTGCTGAAACGAACGGTCGCCCTATTTTTCCACCAGCAGGTCTTCATCCCGATCAGCTTGACCGCATCCAGGGGGAGCTGACACAAATGTCTCACCGGATTGAGCCTCTGTATATGCCAATTATCCAACCCTATCTTGTTCAGGGACAGCATATTCTGGTGCTCTATTGTCCTGCGGGGGATGTTCGTCCATATTCCGCCCCGGAAACCCTGGGAAAAGGAAATTTGTCGCGATACCATTACATCCGTTCTGGCTCTCGTTCCATACGAGCACAAGCCGAAATTCTTCGGCGATTACAGGAAATTGCACCCCGCATTCCTTTTGACGACAGGATTCATCCGGCGGCAACGCTCAAAGATCTTGATCTTGGATTGATTCGAAGCTTCCTGAATGAGATTAAAAGCGAGCTGTTTGACGAGAGCATTGCCATGCCATTTTCAGAGCTATGCAGACTGATGAATATCGCTAAAGGTGCTGATGAGGCATTACGTCCCATCAATGCCGGGTTACTTTTCTTTTCGAGAGAACCTGAACGATTTTTTCCACGAGCATGGATAGAGGTTGTGCTCAGAAAAGACGAAGCAGGAAAAGATTTCAGTGAACGTTATTTCAAAGGCCCTTTGCACGTACAGTTACGGGAGGCGTTGTCTTTCATCAAAGGAACGATCATTGAAGAGCATGTCAGAAAAATATCTGACCGGGCTGAAGCTGAACGTTTCTTCAACTATCCTTATGTGGCAGTAGAAGAAGCACTTGCCAATGCCATCTATCACAAGAGTTACGAATTTGGAGCACCAATTGAGGTGCAGATATGGCATGATAAAATAGAAATACTCAGTATCCCGGGACCCGTCCCACCGGTAACAGCAACAGTTCTTGCCAAAAATCAAAGAGTTGTAGCACGAACGTACAGGAACAGTAGAGTTGGCGATTTTCTGAAAGAGCTTCATTTAACCGAAGGAAGGGGCACCGGCATACCCACCATCAAAAGAGCCATGAAAAACAATGGCTCCCCGGATGCTGTTCTTGAAACCGATGAACAGTGCTCCTATTTTTTGACTGTTCTTTCTGTTCACAAACAGGCAAGTGTCCAAGATCGTGACCAAGATAGTGTCCAAGATAGTGTCCAAGATAGTGTCCAAGATAATATCCAGGATAGCGGCCAGGTTGCTATTGTCAGGTATTGCCAAAATCAGCGAAGCAAGAAAGAGATACTGGATTATCTGGGGCTTTCAATGCACACCAAAAACTTTAAAAGAAACATTTTACCTGTTATTGAAAAACAATGGATTGCCATGACCTTGCCAGATAAACCAACCAGCCGACATCAGCGCTACCTGATCACAACAAAAGGCAGGCAACTTCTGGCAGGCACTCTTGAGTAATGATTATGATGGATCTGCTTGGGTGACAAGAAAAAAACAGTAACAAACTCTGGGAATTACCAAAAATACCAGAGTTTCTGAAGGAACATCATGGAACTTCCGATAAAAAGAAATATGCTATCACTATCAAAAAAAAGTGAAAATCACAACATATCATGATTATCAAACAGCTCTCGGTATTTCTCGAAAACAGGACTGGCCGGCTGACCGAACTGACCGGTATTCTTGCCGCCAACGACATCAATATCTCGGCATTCAGTATTGCCGATACTGCCGACTACGGTATTCTGCGCATGATTGTCGGACGACCGGATGCAGCGGCAGAGATACTTCGCAAGGCGGGATTTACCGTCAAAATCACTGATGTGGTCGGGATGGTTATCCCCCACAGACCCGGCGGACTGCACAAAGCGCTGCAGCTCATTTCCGATAATAACGTCGCCATTGACTACATGTACGCTTTCGCCTCCGGAGAGTGTAAGGCCACGGTGGTTATCAGGGCGGAATCGTTGCAGAAACTCATTGATGTCCTACAGGAGCACAAGATGGAACTGCTGCAGGAAGGGGATGTCTATCAGGTGTAACCAATTACCAACATGCCAAGGTTTTCAAAAGCCGTATCATCACTCCGCTCATCCGAAATCAGGGATCTCATGACCCTGGCCTCAAGACCGGACATCATCTCCTTTGCGGGCGGAATGCCCGGCAATGATCTCTTTCCTGTTCAGGAGATAGAGGATCTTTTCAAAGGACTCGACATCAAAAAAAAGCGCATCGCATTTCAGTACGGCCCGACACCCGGCCTTCCCTCACTGCTTGAGTCACTGAGCGGCTTCCTCGAAAAAAAGGGGTTGCCGGTACACACGAACCGGCTGCTCATCACCACCGGCTCACAACAGGGGCTTAATCTGCTCGGCAAAGCCTTTATTGACCCCCACGACCCTGTCCTTGTCGAAAATCCCTGCTTTATCGGTGCCCTCTCGGCTTTCCGCTCCTACGATGCTGAACTGAAAGGCATCCCGGTTGACCGAGACGGTATTGTCATGGAGGCGCTGCAACAGAAGATCGACCAAAAAGAGAAGCCGAAATTTCTCTACATCACCCCATATTTCCACAACCCGGCAGGGCTGCTCTACAGTACGGAACGCAAATCGCAACTGATAACCGCGCTTCAGGGCCGCGATATCCCGCTGATTGAGGATGATGCTTACGGCGACCTCTACTTTTACGAAGAGGATCGGGAACAACTCAAGCCCATCAAGGCGATCAATCCTGAAGGAATTGAGATCTGCTATACCGGCTCATTCTCCAAGATTCTCGGCCCCGGCCTGCGGCTTGGGTGGATGCTGGTGCCTGAAGAGATCTACCAGAAGTGCGAGCTGATCAAGCAATCCGCCGATGCCTGTTCGCCAAGCTTTACCCAGGTGCTGGCCGATGAGTTTATCCGATCAGGCCAGATTTACAGCTATATCGCCAGTGTTCGGCAGGAGTACAAGAGAAGGGCGAACGCCATGGTAGCCGCTCTCAGGGAACATCTGCCCGACTATGTCGAGTGGAACGAACCACGAGGCGGCTTCTACCTCTGGCTCACCCTGCCGGAAGAGACCGATGCCACGAAAATTGTGCAATTGGCCATTGAGGGCGGCGCGGTGTTTGTGATAGGAAAGACTTTCGAACCTGCCGGAAAGCGCAACAACTCTCTGCGCCTCTCCTACTGCAACAACACTCCTGAGCAGATCGCTGAAGGAATTCCGATTGTGGCGAGGGCTATACGGCAGGTGTGCGGATGAAAAGGATATTTGGCGAACAGATCAACTCTCAGCACAGAAAAAATATTAATGGCTTTCAAAAAAATAGGTTAGATTAACCGGAATAGCATGGAAGCCGTGATATCATGATACAATCATTCAAAAACAGGGCAACTGAAGAACTTTTTAATGGAAAGAGAACCAAGGCGGCTTTAAAGCTTTGTCCTGCGTCCCTATGGAAACCAGCTTGCAGAAAACTTGATCAACTTGACTCGGTCATACATCTTGAAGAGATGCGGATTCCTCCAGGAAACCATCTGGAAGCCTTGGCAGGCGATCGCAACGGGCAATTCAGCATTCGCATTAATCTTCAATACAGGATATGTTTCTTCTGGACTGAGAATGGACCAGAGCATGTGGAGATCGTAGATTATCATTAACCATTTTAGAATTATCATGATACGCATACCAACACATCGCGCACCAACTCATCCCGGAGAAATGTTGCTGGAAGAGTTTCTGTTACCTATGGCGATAACCCAGCGGCAATTGGCTGATGCCATTCATGTACCGTACCAACGAATCAATGAAATAGTAAACGGCAAGCGAGGAGTGACACCGGCTACGGCATTGCGGCTAGCTCTTTTTTTCGGGAACTCCGCTGATTTCTGGATGAACCTCCAGCAGCGTTGGGATCTCTATCATGCGCAGAAATCGGAGGGTGAAACACTGAAGATGATCAAGCCTGTACTACTGATGAAGGGGGCAGTATCCAAAAACGCATCATGTTGAACTTGCTGAATCAAGAGGGGTAGTGCCTTGGATAGGTACTATTCCCCCATGCCCACCCTTTATCAGCCAAAACTTGAACAAAAACAGCAGCCCCATGGCCACAAGCACTCATCAAGATCTCGCAGGATTTATCTGGAACATCGCCAACAAGCTGCGGGGGCCATACCGTCCGCCGCAGTACCGTCACGTCATGCTGCCCATGACCATCCTCCGCCGCCTTGATCTGGTGCTTGAACCAACCAAAGAGCCGGTGCTTGCCGAACTGAAACGGCTGCAAGCAAAGGGGATGACAGGCCCGGCGCTTGAAGCCGCCCTCTCAAGAGTTGCTAACGGCGGCAACCGCAAACAGGCGCTCTACAACACCAGCCCCTTCACCTTCCAGAAACTGCTTGGGGATGCTCCAAATATTGCCGACAACCTCATCTCCTACATCAGAGGCTTTTCGCCCCGAGTACGCGACATCTTTGAAAAATTTGAGTTTGAAAAAGAGATTGAAAAGCTTGACGACAGCAACCGACTCTTCCTCATTGTCAAGGAGTTTTGCAGCTCAGAAATTGATCTCTCGCCCGCCCAACTCTCGAACCTCCAGATGGGCTACCTCTTTGAAGAGCTGGTACGAAAATTCAACGAACAGGCCAATGAGGAGGCCGGAGACCACTTCACCCCGCGCGAAGTTATCCGCCTGATGGTTGAGCTGATGTTTGTCTATGAAAATGAAGTCTTCAAGGCAGGAAAATACAGCTCCATCTACGACCCGACTACCGGAACCGGCGGGATGCTTTCGGTTACCGAAGAGTACATTAAACGCAAAAACCGGGACGCCAACGTTGAACTTTTCGGGCAGGAGTATAACCCGGAATCCTACGCTATCTGCTGCTCCGACCTGCTTATCAAAGACGAGGAGATCGGCAACCTTGTCTATGGCGACACGCTCGGCATCAAAGACTCAAAATGCCGCGCCTACAACTTTGTGCCACAGGATGGCCACCCCGACAAACGCTTTCACTTCATGTTCTCCAACCCCCCTTTCGGTGTGGAGTGGAAGCCGGAAAAAAGTTATGTGGATGATGAAGCCGCCCAGGGGTTCAGCGGACGATTCGGGGCGGGAGTGCCACGCATCAACGACGGCTCGCTGCTCTTTTTGCAGCACATGATCTCCAAATTTCACCCCTCACCCTCCAGCGGAGGCGACGGATCGCGCATTGCCATTGTCTTCAACGGCTCTCCCCTCTTCACCGGGGATGCGGGAAGAGGCGAGAGCAATATCCGGCGCTGGATCATCGAAAACGACTGGCTCGATGCCGTCATCGCCCTGCCTGACCAGATGTTCTACAACACCGGCATCTACACCTACCTATGGATTGTCACCAACAAAAAGCCAAAAGAGCGCAAAGGGTATGTGCAGCTCATCGACGGAACCCGCCACTTCCGAAAAATGAAAAAGAGCATGGGCAACAAGCGCAACGAACTCTCCGACGAGCATATCAGCGAACTGGTTCAGCTTTACGGTGCCTTTCGCCATAACGCCGAATGCCGTACAGGGAACAACGGCAATGAAGAGCGGCACATAAGCTCAAAAATTTTCCGAAACATTGATTTCGGCTACCTGAAAATGACCGTTGAACGCTCCCTGCGCCTCAACTTTCAGGCAAGCCCCGAACGCATTGAACGCCTTGCAAACGAAACCGCATTCCAGAACCTGATACTGAGTAAAAAGAGGTCCGATGAAGCACAGTCCGAGGATTTCCGAAACGGCAAAGCCTTGCAGCAGGCTCTGCTTGAAGCCCTGCACGGCATGGAGAGTGACACACTCTACCGCAACCGCCCTGCCTTTCTGAAAGCGCTCGATGCCGCACTGAAAAGCGCCGATATAAAAATTGATGCCCCACTGAAAAAAGCGATTCTCAGCGCACTCAGCCAGCGCGATGAAACAGCGGAGATCTGCCGCGACAGCAAGGGGAACCCTGAGCCGGATCCCGAACTGCGCGATACGGAACTGCTCCCGCTGCCTGACGATTCCTTTCTGCCGCTCCCAATCGGCTACGAAAAAGATGCCGATAACAGCAAGCTCCTCAAACTGGTACGCAGCCATTGCGAAGCGTATCTCCAGAGAGAGGTGCTGCCACATGTCAGTGATGCCTGGATAGACCACAGCAAAACCAAAGTCGGCTACGAGATTCCCCTCAACCGCCACTTCTACGTCTACAAACCGCCGCGGCCGCTTGAAGAGATTGAGACCGATATCAAAGCGCTCGAAACCAGCATACTCAGGCTGCTCAGGGAGGTTGTTGAATGAGCCGCTATCAGAGATATCCTGCGTACAGGGATTCCGGGGTGGAGTGGATCGGGGAGATTCCGGTGCATTGGGAGGTGACGAAGATCAGGTTTTACTACGACGTACAGCTTGGAAAAATGCTTCAACCTGAATCGAAAACTGATTCAGATGTCGAAATCAAATACCTTAAAGCCCAACATGTTCAGTGGAACCAGATAAATCATGATGATCTCCCAACCATGTGGGCAACAGAACGGGAGATAGAAAAATTCTCGGTACAACAAGGTGATTTGCTGATCTGTGAAGGCGGCGAAGTCGGACGATCTGCACTGTTGGTCGAAACAATGGATGTGTGCATTATCCAAAATGCTCTTCACCGTGTTCGGGCAAAAGAAAAAACATGTGTCAAGTATCTTCAGTACTTCATGCAACACGTCTCAAATGCACTATGGTTTGACATTTTGTGCAATAAAGCAACGATAGCACATTTGACGGGTGAAAAACTTGCTGCCCTTGAATTTCCTCTTCCCACTCTCGCAGAACAGCAAGCTATTGCAAGTTTCCTTGACCGGAAAACCGCACAAATCGACGAGCTGATTACAAAAAAAGAGGATCTGCTCAAAAAACTTGACGAAAAACGCACAGCCCTCATCACACGGGCCGTCACCAAAGGCCTCGACCCATCAGCGCCGATGAAAGATTCCAGTATCGCATGGCTTGGAGCAATTCCAGCACATTGGAACATTGCGTCAGTACATCATATTACATCACTAAAAAGCGGCGAGTCAATAATTGCCACAATGATGGATGAAAACGAGGAATTTCCGGTTTATGGCGGCAACGGTTTTCGCGGATATTTCAGTAATTACACTCATGACGGAAACTATATTTTAATTGGACGTCAGGGGGCTCTATGTGGCAACATCAACTATGCATCAGGAAAGTTCTGGGCATCAGAACACGCTATCGTTCTAACTCATATAAAAAAAATCATTTCTCCTTGGCTTGGCGAATTGCTCAAAACAATGAATCTGAACCAATACTCAGTTTCAGCCGCACAACCTGGATTATCAGCAGAAGTGATTGGAAGATTATAAATACCACTCCCTCCACTCGACGAACAGCAAGCCATCGAACGGCTCAAAGAGTACCGAACTGCGCTCATTACCGATGCAGTAACCGGTAAAATTACGACGAATGTTTCAGATTAAACTTATTGCAGATGGGGCTTGTCATCTTTCGGAGTACACTGAAAACCTGAACCCGGTTAGTTTATTCGGAGTTGTGAAGGTAAAACGGTGCTGTCTAATCGGGAGAGTGCAAATTAAAGACGATGCGCGTATTCAGTGTTCATATGCTAGAGATATCTTGATCCCTGAACGTTGCAGCATCTTTTTTTCGCAAGTAATGCCATTTACCCACGTTCTTTCCCTGCCTTCTCAGGATTCTTTCTTAGAAGACAGAATTGTACATACAGCAGCAGATATAGAAGGTTTGCCAAATTTTGGCCAAGTTAACAAAGCTCCAAATGGTGATAATGAGTACTACCAAGACTGGTCATGGGATCAATCTGAAGGCATCTGAAAGAAAGATGACGATGTTGCAAAGTTATGATGCCATCTATGAGCATGTAGCTATCACATGGTTGGGACAGAAACCGTCGGTCAGTCAGGCGCATGTTATTGTAACAATTCTTGGCACAACAGAAACAGCCATAGCTCCATTACAAACAAACAGACAACCCTCACCCCTTATTGCCGGGAAAGGGAGTGTTCTGGCAGACCTGACTCTACCCGTATCAGCAGCAGATGAATGGAACTGCCTCTCATGATCGTGCTCGATACCCACAACTGGATTAACTGGATAATCCCAATTGACAAAAACGGGAATTTTTTTATGCCGATAATTTCTGACCTTCGAAAGGCAACTTATTGAGAACCAACTCACTGAGATTCATTTTTTTATTGGCATTGTCAATATCCATACCCACAAGAGTGCCCTCCTCGTCATAATCGAGAACAACTCCTTCTGATATTTCAACACTTTCCGAACTCTCTTTGTCTGAAAATTCGATATACAATGAGTCGGTATCCGGGTAATAATTAATTTTCATGTTTATATCTCCGATCTGGAAATGCATTATGTATCGTTACTTTATCATCAAGGGTGACGACGCGCAAAATCTTTCCATCAAGGTCATCTACTTTCCCCCAAAAACGATAGCGGTTCCCTTCCTGCGACTCTATTCGAAGTGGATTTTCAAGAACATCAATACACCACTCCTTTTTGATGTAAGCCCTTTTTCTCAAAACCTCGTTTTCAAAGTATGGCGTAAATTTATAGATAGTGGCCATCACTTCGTATTTTTTTAAAAAAGTAATCCCTTTACGCTACTGTAGCAAGTTAGATAAACACCTCACGTTTTGCAAGTTCGGGAAATGAAGCGATGGACACTCCACCTGAATGAAATTGGCACGGTCAATCTCTCTACCTCCCATGAACAAGGAATCTGACTTTGAGCACCTGATGGGAATGAAAAATAGTCAGGAACTCTTCTGTTCATCTCTTTTGACAATCGAAAGAAGTGAGCGCAATGCCTCATTGACAGAGTCGTGGTCAGGGAAATATTTGGCCACATCAGTATCAATAACAACGACATTGGTTCCCTCGGAAAATCTCGCTGTATACTTGCCCCTTACGCCTTTGCTGAAATCATACTCATCCAGCAGGTCAAGATCATTCTGCATGACTTTCATACTGTAACCTCTCGTTTTTCGTCGCCTTTCTGGCACTGATTATTCGAAGTATATCGCCCCGCTCCGTATACACTAAAAAAACATAATGGTTACGCGAGTGCTTTCAGCATCGGCGGCACATGGTGCTTTGGTTTGTGAAGAGACAAATCGTGAGTTGCTTGCAGGTTAAGCCAGAACTCCGGTGACATGTTGAACGCTCCAGCAAGAAGCCAGGCCGTGTTTGGTGACACCCCTCTCTTACCAAGGACAATCTCATTGATTCGTTGCTCCGGGATGCCGATATGCGCCGAAAGTGCTTTCTGGGACAGACCCAGAGGCTCGATAAACTCCTTCAGTAATATAATTCCGGGATGTGTTGCCACTCTGTTTGATGGTATCATGTTATTTTTTTCAGAAATTGGTTAATATCTGAACGTCGTATGAAGTGGCCCAAAATTCTTTATATCCCATGACTTGATCATTGGACTGACTTGTTGATATCATTTTCAGAGACCCGTTCTCTGAGAAATTCTTTTTTTACTTGTAAAATATAAGACGATCTTGAAAGAGAACTATCAACTTTCACTGAAAAGAACAAAATCCGGCCAAAACATCAACCCTGTTCACCCAATGCAACCATGCACAAGGAATCAGACTTCGAGCACTCCATAGAGCAATCGCTGCTCCAGCATGGCGGCTACCAGAAGGGCGACCCGCCTGCGTACGACATGAAGCTGGCGCTCTTTCCGGGTGAAGTTGTGGCCTTCGTTCAGGATAGCCAGCCGGAGTTCTGGGAGCGTTTCTCTGCGCTGAACAATAACGAATTTTTGCCATGAACCTCTTACAATTAATAGATTTGGTTGCTACGGGAGAGGATGGTGCCCGGCAGTTCAAGTCTGATATTCGGAACGCTGAATCTCTGGCATCAGAAATGGCAGCTTTTGCCAATGCTGAAGGAGGCATCATTCTCATTGGCGTTGCTGACAGTGGCTCCATCCCGGGTCTTGAGAGCATTGATGTTTCGCGCATCAACCAGCTTATCAGCAATGCCGCCAGCAATCTGGTACGTAGTCCGCTTACGGTACAGACTGAAAATATTCTCCTTGATAATCGAAATGTTGTCATTGTGCTTACCGTACCCAAAGGAATCGATAAACCCTATTTCGATAAAAACGGTGTTATCTGGCTCAAATGTGGTGCTGACAAGCGACGAGTCAATACAAAGGAAGAGTTACGACGACTGTTTCAGATATCCAATCAGTTTCACGCTGATGAACTTCCAGCAAAAGCAGGTATTGACGCTCTTGATAAGCTTCGTTTCAGGGATTTTCTTAAAAAGACCTATCAACAGGAGTATCCCGAGACCAATGAAGAGCTGAAAAAGCTTCTGCAAAATATGAATCTGGCTACCGACACTGGAGCACTGAATCTTGCTTGCGTCCTTTTGTTCGCCGAAAGACCAGAATGGATCGTACCACAATTTGTTGTGAAGGCGGTTCGCTTTCCGGGTAATGAAATCCATCAAAGCGAGTATCTGGATATTGAGGATTTTACCGGAGCTTTAGGAGCCATTTTTGAGGGAGCGATGGCCTTTTTGATGCGAAATATGCACAAGGTGCAGGCTGGGCGGGGAATTAATGCGCCCGGAACCCCTGAAATTCCGCCGATTGTCTTTGAAGAGCTGCTGGTTAATGCCCTGATGCACCGCGATTATTTTGTAAGCGCCCCAATCAGACTGTTTTTATTCGATAACCGAATTGAAATTATCAGTCCGGGACACCTGCCCAACAACCTGACTGTCGCCAAAATCAAAACAGGTAATTCCAATATCCGTAATCCGATTCTGGTCTCCTATGTCGCAAAAGGGCTGTTACCCTACCGGGGGCTTGGTTCTGGAATCAAACGGGCAATTGATGCATGGCCCAACATTGACTTTATCGATGATCATGATGGTTGTTTGTTTACCGCCATTGTTCACCACAATAAAATTGAAGGTTCGGTAGAAAGTTCGGTAGAAAACTCAAGAGATAGTTCGGTAGAAATCGATAATCTTGTTCTCGAAAAATTCAGACTTGAGCCTGAAATGACTCTTCACGCATTGGCAAAAACTCTGGGTATTTCATTGAGAGCAACTGAAAAAAGAGTCGCTAAATTACAAGATAAAAATAGATTAGAACGCATTGGCCCTAAAAAGGGCGGTTACTGGCAAGTGCTGTAATACGTATTCTCTTTCAAAGATCTCAACCTTACTCTTCATGCACAAGGCATCAAATTTTGAGCAATCGATAGAGCAATCGCTGCTCCAGCATGACGGCTACAGCAAGGTCAACCCGCTGGATTACAACAAAAAGCTGGCACTCTTTCCTGATGAGGTTGTGGCCCTCGCTCAGAATCGCCGCTAAGAGTCTATAAAATATATCTTTATCGTCCTATTGCTATCAGGAGCGGAAATTGATGGTTGTTGCCTCTTTTCACAGGAATAGCAATTGAGGTACGGTAAAAAGTTCGGTAGAAAGTTCGGTAGAAAATTTTGGCGTATCGGGTGACGGGAAGATGTCTGCGCCCAACAACTCCTCACTTCATACAAAAAAGCCTATAAGTATAAGCAAAATAAAGATCGGGCTAAAAATTGAGGCACTACAGGTCACTTTGGTGCTCAGGTAATTCAACCGCATCATTCAGGCAAATCCCAACTGGAAGAGGGCTCGCTGCTCATGATATCGCCTTTGATGATAACTTTTCCTGCTATGTCAGGATGTGGCACTCGACGAAGGGCTGCCGTAGAAACAGCGTCCTCTGAAATAACCAGAAATATAGCCTCCAACTTTTTGTTAGGGGGCAATTTTGGAACTCGTTTCAGTTTACCCGTCATATCAGTCTCCAACATCAACCGATCCGCATACATCTTTTTTTAAAACAAATTACAAACCATTCACACTTAATTTTTTCGAGCAATCAATCCATATTTTATTGCCTTTGATTCATTCAACACATTGATATCTGAATAGCCAATTGCCCAGATTTTCTGTTCGGATATCAATACTTTTCGGAACTTTGCAGTAAGCGGAACCAGTTGATCATCTGGAACTTTCGGAATCACTAAGGACGCTCGCAAAAATAACATGAACAAAAGTCAATCAAGAACGACATTA
>JBMOIS010000065.1:0-11787 GCA_049317185.1 Chlorobium sp.
TATGGTATTATGGAGAAGGCTGAAAAGGTTTTTGTACTGACTGGCGAGTTTGGCTGGACTGATCTTGGATGCTGGGACGAAGTCGTGAAAGTTGTTGAAAGCCGGAGTGCCTCTGCGGGGGTACGGCCCGACAATCAGTTGGTAAAGATTGATTGCAACAATATCTTTGTGAAAAATACGACACACAAGGTGGTCTGCACCATCGGGATAGAAGATCTTATTATTGTTCAGGCCGAAGAGGCATTGCTGATATGCCGCAAGGGGGAGTCTCACCGGGTGCGTGAGGTTGTCGATATACTGAGGCGGGAAGGGCTCGAAGAGTATCTTTAGGTGTTGTAGTCAAAGGTGTTGTTATGATGCGATTTTCTGGCTACTGATACGGCACTCTTTTTGGAGCTGAAGAACAACAATCCGGTTTGTCGGGCTCTTCTAACCCATTTTATTGGTCACGATTGTACTGACCAGCTCGCTCCTTCACGGGTATCCTTGATTTCAATCCCGGCTTCCTGCAGACGGTCACGTATCTTGTCACTCAGTGCAAAATCCTTGTTTTTTCTGGCTTCAGCCCGGAGTTCGAGCAGAAGAGTCATAACGCCATCGAATTTTGTTGCACTTCCCCTGTTCTCTTTGTCACTCAACAGGTTAGCGGGTTTCAGGATGCAAAGTGTTTCGTTTCCCGCGCGATCAAAAAAAGCCTCAACCTCCTGCCGGGATGCCTCCGAAAGAGCTTCGGTGCGATCAAGCGCTGTGTTGATGGCTTTAGAGAGTTCAAACAGAACCGATATGGCCACTGGAGTATTGAAGTCATCATCCATCGCCTCAGTGAAGCGATGCTGGAAGGGGGCAAGAGCAAACACCCCCGTTCCCGGCTTTTGTTCTCCAAGGCGGCGTTGGGTCTCGCGAAGTTTTTCAAGCCCGGTTTTCGATGCTTTTATGGCTGTTTCTGAATAATCGAGTTGTGAACGATAATGAGACTGAAGAACAAAAAAACGGATCACCATCGGGTCACTCTCTTTGAATAACCCTTTCAGGTTGATCGAGTTTTTCAGGGACTTTCCCATTTTGATGCCATTGATCGTCACCATATTGTTGTGCATCCAGAACCTGACATAAGGGTGGCCTGTTGCCGCTTCAGACTGGGCAATTTCGCACTCATGGTGGGGAAACTTGTTTTCCATGCCTCCACCGTGAATATCAAGTGTCTCCCCAAGATATTTCATCGACATGGCTGAACATTCCAGATGCCATCCAGGATAGCCCACGCTCCATGGGGAGTTCCACTTCATCAGGTGCCCTTCATCAGCCTTTTTCCAAAGTGCGAAATCAGATGAATCCCTTTTATCAGATCGTACCCCTACCCTTATACCTGATTGCAGGGCATCCTGATCTGTTCTTCCGGAAAGTTTGCCATACCCGTCAAATGATTTCACAGAAAAATAGACATTCCCGTTTACTTCGTAGGCGTGACCGGTTTTTATCAGCCTCTCAATCAGGTCAATCTGTTCAGGAATGTGCGCGGTTGCCGCCGGAGCTATATTTGGGCGGAGAACTTCAAGCTGGTCCATATCTTCATAGAAACTGCGAGTATAGAACTGTGCAATTTCCATCGGATCAGTTTTTTCAAGACGAGCCTGTTTCATGACTTTGTCTTCTCCTTCATCGGCATCATCAGTAAGGTGCCCTACATCGGTTATATTTTGTACATATTTGACTCTGTATCCGCTCTGGCGCAACCATCGAACGACGACATCAAATGATACATAACTTTTGGCGTGGCCGAGATGTGCATGGCCGTAGACGGTTGGTCCGCACACATACATGCTCACGAGCCCCGGATGAAGAGGTTCAAACTTCTCTTTTGTTCTGCTGAGGGAATTATAAATGAAGAGCGACATCTTCTGCTGATCTGCCTTTTTTTTAAATGAGAGGTTCGTCTGTAAAAAGTCTGCTGAAAGTTAAACATTTGGGTTTTTAACGCAAGGTTTTTAGCTTCCTTTTTATGGCTCTTTTTTTGTGACCGCTCTTTTACTGTATGAAGATTACTTTTGCCGCCTTTCACATCAGTGTTTCCGCCCTTTCCGGCCTTCCTGAAGAATCATCTCCTGAAATAGTTTTTGCAGGCAGGTCGAATGTCGGGAAGTCTACTTTGCTTAACTCCCTTACCGGGGTGAAAGGTCTGGCAAAAACCAGTGGAACTCCCGGAAAAACAAGGCTGATCAACTATTTTCTCATTAATCGTGAGTTTTATTTTGTCGATCTTCCAGGGTATGGTTATGCGGCTGTCGGGCAGGCAGAGAAGGCTGCCTGGGGTCACTTGCTTGCATCCTATATTGAACAGCGGCGAACTATTTCATTGATAGTTTTGCTTCTTGATTCCCGTCATCCGGCAATGCTGTCCGACAGGGCGATGATCGACTTTCTTGAGTTCCATGAAAGGCCTTATGGTATTGTTCTCACCAAGTACGACAAGCTCACGCAGAAGGAAAAGGCACAGACCCGGCGCATTATGGAAAGCACTGCGACAAAAGCCAAATTTATTGTAAATTATTCATCGTTTTCCGGCAAGGGAAAGAGTGAGCTTCTGGCTTGCTTTGATCATTACATCAGTCAATAAAAACAATCGTCGTGGAATCAAAAAAATTCAGGACACCGTCACATTCGGCAACGGTTATTGTCGGCACACAGTTCGGTGATGAGGGCAAAGGAAAGCTGGTTGACTATCTTTCAGACAAGTACGATATTGTCGTCCGTTATCAAGGGGGGGCAAATGCTGGTCATACGATCTGTTTCGATAACAAAACCGTTGTTTTACATCTTATACCCTCCGGTATTTTCAACAAAGGGTGTGTTTGCGTTATCGGCAACGGTGTTGTGATTGATCCCGCTGCTTTACTTGATGAAATCAAAAAGGTCGAGGAGCTGGGCTACGAAGTGACGGGCAGGCTCTTTATCAGCCACAATGCTCATCTCATCATGCCGTACCACAAACTGCTCGACACTCTGCACGAAACGGCACAGGGTGACCAAAAGATTGGCACAACTGGCAGAGGCATCGGCCCGAGTTATGAGGACAAGTTTGCCCGCAAGGGAATCAGGGTTGTTGATCTTCTCAGTCCAGAATTGCTCCAGGAGAAGCTCCGCGAAAATCTTGCAGCGAAGAACAAGCTTTTAAAAAATATTTATGACAAGGAAGAGATTGATGTCGAGGCCATGGTGCGCGAGTATGAAGAGTTCGACAAGATTATTGACCCTTATGTTACCAACACTCAGCTCTATCTGAACCGTCAGCTCCAGGCGGGAAAAACCGTACTGCTTGAGGGAGCCCAGGGCTGCCTGCTTGATGTTGATCACGGCACCTATCCTTATGTCACCTCTTCCAACCCCACATCCGGCGGTGCCTGTACAGGATCTGGAATTGCTCCCAACTATATCGGCAAGGTGATTGGTGTCAGCAAGGCTTATATGACCAGAGTGGGCAATGGAGCCTTTCCCTCGGAACTTCTTGATGAGACAGGTGAGCTTCTTGGCAAGATCGGCCACGAGTTCGGTGCTACGACCGGCAGAAAGCGTCGTTGTGGATGGATTGACCTTGTTGCTCTCCGTTATTCACTCACGGTCAATGGTGTCACGGAAATTGCCCTGACCAAGCTTGATGTGCTTGACAGTTTTGAAGAGATCAAGGTTTGTACCTCCTACATGCTTGATGGCAAAGAGATTCACGATTTCCCGACCGATCACCAGACGCTTGCAAGAGTAACTCCGGTTTATACTACCATGAAAGGGTGGATGGCCTCGAACGCTCATGCCAGAACATTTACCGATATGCAGCCTGAAGCACAGAACTACGTGACCTTCCTTGAAGACGAACTACAGGTGCCGGTTACGTTTATTTCTGTTGGCCCCGGGCGTGAAGAGACTGTTTTCAAATAATTTTCAGTTAATTGCCATGGCGTTGATGGATATTGCGGTTCTTCCCCTCGACAGCAAGGAGGGGAGTTTGAGCGGATTTGTTGCTGGATTGCAGGAGATTTTGGGAGCGAGTGGTTGCAGCTATAGACTTCACGATATGGGCACAACTGTGGAAGGTCCAGCACAACTACTTTTTGAACTCGCCTTGAAGCTCCATGATTACTCATTCAGCCAGGGGGGCAAGCGTGTCTATACCGTCATGAAAATTGATGACCGTCGCGATCGGGCAGTCCGACTCGGCGAAAAAACAGCATCCGTTAAAGCCAAAATAGCCCCGACAAGCGAGTCGGGAGAGTAGGGGGATTAGCGAAAATATTTTATCTTCACCTTCTTTATGTCTGACCGTCGAAACACGAGTTGGTGGCGGGCAGTAACTCTCAACAGAAAACAGCAATGATGCAGGTTCCCGGTGATATTCAGGTAATCAAGGAAGATAACGTCACGCACAGTTTTTGTGGTCTGGCCTGTGTTGGCTGGATGTATCAGAAGATCAAGGACAGCTTTTTTCTCATCCTTGGAACGCATACCTGCGCCCATTTTCTGCAGAATGCTCTCGGCATGATGATTTTTGCCAAACCACGTTTTGGCATTGCCCTCATGGAGGAGGGCGACCTTTCCAAAAATGAGCCTACTCTTGAGGAGATTATCAGTGAAATCAAGGCTGATCATAACCCGTCCGTGATTTTTCTCCTCTCTTCATGCACTCCCGAGGTGATGAAGGTTGACTTCAAGGGGCTGGCTCACCATCTCAGCACTCCTGAAGTTCCGGTGCTCTTTGTTCCTGCCAGTGGTCTTGTCTATAATTTTACCCAGGCTGAAGATTCAGTGCTTGCTGCCCTGGTGCCATTTTGTCCCCAGGCACCGGCAGGACAAAAAAAGGTGGTCTTTCTCGGGTCGGTCAATGATTCAACGGCTGATGACCTCAGGGCAGAGGCTGAAGAGCTTGGTATTGCTGTCGGCGGATTTCTTCCTGAATCGCGTTTCGACAAAATGCCTGCCATTGGCCCCGATACGGTTCTGGCTCCCATTCAACCCTATCTTTCAAGAGTTGCCATGAAGCTCTCCCGTGAACGGGGATGTAGCGTTCTTCATTCACTCTTTCCGTTTGGTCCTGATGGCACCAGAGCATTCTGGGAGGATTTGGCCCGTGAATTCGGCATTACGGTTGATCTTCGCGATCGCGAAAAAGCCGCATGGGAGAAGATCCGCAAACAGACCGATCTCCTGAAAGGGAAAAAAGTTTTTTTCACAGCCGATACCATGATGGAGCTGCCACTTGCACGTTTTCTCCACAATGCTGGTGCCGATGTTGTTGAGTGCAGCAGCGCTTATATCATCAAGAAGTTTCATGCGCGCGAGCTTCAGGCCCTTGATGGCGTTCGCGTTGTTGAACAGCCGAACTTTCATCGCCAGCTTGAGGATGTCAGGCGCTTGAAACCCGATCTGATTATTACCTCGCTGATGACAGCCAACCCTTTTGTGGGTAATGGTTTTGTGGTGAAGTGGAGCATGGAGTTCATGCTCATGCCTATTCACAGTTGGTCAGGAGTGATCTCTCTTGCCAATCTCTTTGTTTCACCGCTTCAGCGTCGCAGCAAGCTGCCAGCATTTGATGAAAAAGTATGGCTTGAAGGTGTTATGCCGAGTGCCGAATAATTCACTGCAACTCAATGCAACAACAAACGTTATAGAAGTATGCGCTTAGCTTTCTGGCTCTATGAGGGAACTGCCCTTCATGGTATCAGCCGAGTCACCAACAGTATGAAAGGGGTTCACACCGTCTATCATGCCCCGCAGGGCGATGATTACATTACGGCCACTTATACCATGCTCGAAAGAACTCCCCAATTTCCGGGGTTGTCTATCAGCGTCGTTCGCGGCAGAGACCTTGCGCAGGGAGTTTCACGACTTCCGACCACCTTGCAGCAGGTCGATCATCACTACCATCCTGAACTTATCGTCATTGCGCCAAGTTGTAGCACCGCCCTTCTCCAGGAAGATCTCCATCAGCTTGCCGCCCATTCAGGGGTGCCGAATGAACGCTTGATGGTCTATGCACTCAATCCTTTCCGGGTATCTGAAAATGAGGCGGCAGATGGGCTCTTTACCGAACTGGTGAAGCGTTACGCAGTCAGTCAGGAAAAAACGGCAGCGCCTTCGGTGAACATTCTCGGCTTTACCTCACTTGGTTTTCATCTTCGCGCCAATCTGACCAGTATCACCCGAATGTTGCAGACGCTGGGCATCACAGTGAATGTGGTTGCTCCATGGGGAAGCAGCATCGAGGATCTCGCCCGACTTCCGGCGGCATGGCTCAATATTGCGCCCTATCAGGAAATTGGTGTCAATGCCGCCGCATATCTTGAAGAGACGTTCTCTATGCCATCCCTCACTGAAGCGCCTCTCGGAGTTGAACCTACCATGGCCTGGATTCGATCGCTCCTTGAAAAACTGAATACTCTTGGCTCGCAAAGGGGAACTCCTCCTCTTGCCATGCCGAATCTCAAGGCATTTTCGCTTGATGGCCTCAGTGCTCCGAGCGGTGTTCCGTGGTTTGCCCGCACGGCTGACATGGAGAGCTTCAGCAATAAAAAGGCCTTTGTTTTTGGAGATGCCACGCATACCGTCGGCATTGTCAAGTTTTTGCGCGACGAGCTCGGTATGCAGATTATCGGAGCTGGCACGTATCTCGAACAGCATGCCGACTGGGTGCGCAAAGAGTTGGAGGGATATCTCCCCGGTGCGCTGATGGTGACCGATCGTTTTCAGGATGTGGCTAAAGTTATTGAGGATGAGATGCCTGATCTGGTTTGCGGCACACAGATGGAGCGTCACAGTTGTCGCAAGCTCGATGTGCCCTGCATGGTGGTCTGTCCTCCGACCCATATTGAAAACCATCTGCTTGGCTATTATCCGTTTTTCGGTTTTGCCGGGGCTGATGTTATTGCAGACAGAGTCTATCTCTCCTGCAAACTCGGCCTTGAAAAGCATCTTATCGACTTTTTCGGTGATGCCGGTCTGGAGTATGAAGAGAGTGCCTCTTCCGAAGAGGGAGATGTTGCTCTGTCCGATGCCGACAATGAGGTTTCTCCAGTGGCTGTGTCAGCTTCTCCTGTTTCATCGGAGAGCACTGCTCTTCCTGACGATGGCGAGATGAAATGGAGTGATGAGGCTGAAACCATGCTCAAGAAGGTGCCGTTTTTTGTTCGCAAAAAGGTGAGAAAGAACACTGACACCTTTGCGCGCAGTATAGGCGAGCCTGTGGTCACCGTAGATGTCTTCCGAAAGGCCAAAGAGTCACTTGGCGGATAAGATTATTTTATCAATCACATTCATTCTGTTAAATATTATGAGTTTAGTCTTAGCGGTCTATGGCAAGGGGGGCATTGGAAAAAGCACCACAACCGCCAATATTTCAGCGGCGCTTGCCCTGAAAGGTGCCAAGGTACTGCAGATCGGCTGCGACCCCAAGCACGACAGCACCTTTCCCATTACCGGAAAACTGCAAAAAACCGTTATTGAAGCTCTTGAAGAGGTCGATTTTCATCACGAGGAGCTGAGTGCCGAGGATATTATCGAAAAAGGATTTGCCGGTATTGACTGCCTTGAAGCTGGTGGCCCTCCAGCAGGCAGTGGCTGCGGTGGTTATGTGGTTGGCGAATCCGTTGCATTGCTTCAGGAGCTTGGTCTCTACGACAAATACGATGTGATTCTTTTTGATGTGCTTGGCGATGTCGTCTGTGGTGGATTCAGCGCCCCCCTCAACTATGCCGACTATGCTATCATCATTGCCACCAACGACTTCGACAGCATCTTTGCTGCCAATCGTCTTTGCATGGCTATCCAGCAGAAGAGTGTGCGCTACAAGGTGAAACTGGCAGGCATTGTAGCCAACCGTGTCGATTATACCACTGGCGGAGGCACCAACATGCTCGACCAGTTTGCCGAAAAAGTGGGAACCAGGCTTCTGGCCAAAGTGCCCTATCACGAGCTTATTCGCAAAAGCCGCTTTGCCGGTAAAACCCTTTTTGCCATGGATGATGCCCCGGGAAAAGAGGAGTGCCTGATACCATACAATGAAATTGCCGACACCCTGGTGCAGGACGAACCAATAGCGTCAATTCCCGTGCCAATTGGTGACAGGGAGATCTTTAAAATGGTAAACGGCTGGCAGTAAGCGCTGTTATGCGTCCTGTCCACAAGAGTTACACAGGACGCATAAAGATTGTTCCTAAATTTCGCAGCGGTAATTACACTGTATATTAACACCGTTCTTGCGAATATCTGCCTTGATCTTGGTCTTCGGGTTGACCAGCTCCTGTAAAAGTGCCGTGAAGGTGCCGAGGTAGAAGTTGCCGACGACAGGCTGGGTTGGAAAGGTCACCTTCACCGATATTTCAGGCGGTCGCGTCATGGTGTAGGCGAACTCGCCGCTTCCGGCAAAGGTCCATGCGTTTTTGCTGATGGCAAAGAGCAAGAGCTTGAATGCTGGCCGTGGCGGCAGGATTTTTACCAATTTCTGGAAGATGCCGGGAATGCGGACTTTCAGAAGGTACCGGGCCGTCCGTTCTCCCGACTCTTGCAGGATTCTGGAGGTTGCGGTCTCGCCGATCTCTTTTTGCAGCGCCCCGACGAGGGTGTGAAATTTTGCCTCTTCAACCATCTCTTTCGGCAGGTTTCCGACCAGATAGCCCTGTCCGATTTTGCGCAGCATGGTTTCTGCTTTTGTTTTTCCAAAGGTTGCTTCAAGAGCGGCAACGGTCTGGATAATGGAATTGGGGCCTATTTTGGAGGGCGTTGTGTTCATCAATAAATAGTTTTGGTTTACCGGAAAGTCTTGATCATGATATCGATATTTCTTGTGCTCCATCGAGCGCGTACCGTTACTTTTTCCGGATAAAATCCGAATGGTTCGGCTGGTTGAAACGGATCGATGGAGCCGGGGTTCCATGGCTGTTTTGGATCGGGCTTTTTATTTCCATAGGGAACATGGGCACTGACAATATAGCTGCCGGGAGGAAGTTCAGCGAAAGAGTAGTGAAATATTCCTTTTCGGTCACGAGTGGCGGCTGTGCTGTACGAACCTGCTGAACCCGATGCTTGAATAATGACGTATTGCCCGGCGGTAACGCATGTTCCCGAGATGCTTCCGGTTTCACGAGTTGCTGGCACCTTGCTGACGGGGTGGGGTTGAGTTCCTCTCTCCCTTCCTGAAAGCCTGAAGAGGAGATCTGTAACTCCCGCAGGAACAAGAGCCATACTGCTCAGGCCAATCTCTTCGTTGCCAGCGTTATAACGCAAGTCATTGTTTCGATCATTAATCGCAATAATCCTGTATGAACCGACAGCAATGTGCTTTAAAGAGAAAACTCCGGCGGCATCTGCATGTATCAGGTAATCCGGCTCTCTGGCCAGCAGTTTTGTGCTCCCTGCGGTTTCAGGATGTTCAGCAAAGGCGAGTATCAGCGCATTCGCGGCGGGTGAACAGTCATGGTTGATGACCTTTCCATTGATGGTTCCGCTATCGATAACTGTGCCGGTTGAAAACGCCATAGTAAAAGGAGCTGGCAAGGTTCGTCCCTGGTTGTCGCAGAGATTCTTGTCGAGGGTGAGAATCCAGGTTTGGTTTTGTTGCAGAGGCTTGTCGAGTCTCAGTACCATGCTTTTTGCCTCAATGGTCATATCGTATCCGCCGACTGAGGGAGTAAAGTGGAGTGCCTTGATCAATTGCCGTGCGGTAACGTAGCGGTTGAAAGTCAGGCGGATCGTGTTTGTGGCGACATTAATGGCTGATGGTGCCGGGTCAGCAAATATTACCTGCAACGGCGTTGTATCGGCTACTCCTCCCGAAGGCGGGCGATCGGAGGCACAACCTCCCGCAAGCCACAACAGGAGAATAAGGAGTACGTGCATGGTGCGGGAAGAGGTACTTTGCATGAAAATCCTTCGAATCCGTGGTGAGAGAGGCTTGATTGTATCTGACCGTGAAAATTCGTAAATTAGAAACTAATGTGGTTCTATGAAAGTTTTTCAAAAATAATTATAGATTGGTTGTCATATAGATGTCCAGACGAAATTTTAAAGTTCTTTATGTCTCCGGTGAAGTTTCTCCTTTTGTAAGAATTAGCCCGCTTGCCGATTTTATGGCCTCTTTTCCCCAAGCTATTGAGGAAGAAGGGTTTGAAGCGCGTATCATGATGCCCAAATACGGTACAATCAACGACAGAAAATTCCGTCTGCACGATGTTTTGCGTTTATCAGACATTGAGGTTCGTCTCAAGGAGAAAATTGACTTGCTGGATGTCAAGGTGACGGCGTTGCCCTCAAGCAAGATTCAGACATATTTTCTCTATAACGAAAAATATTTCAAGCGTAACGGTCTTTTTAGTGACATCAATAATGGAAGTGATCTTAAAGGGAACGTTGAAAAGGTGGTTTTCTTCAATGTTGGTGTGCTCGAAACCCTGCAGAGGCTGGGGTGGAAGCCTGACATTATTCACTGCCATGACTGGCATGCAAGCCTTATTCCCCTTCTTTTGAAAACGGTTTACGCTTCCAATGAGTTTTTTAAGGATATAAAGACGGTTTTTACGATTCACAATATTTATCGTCAGGGTATTTTGCCCTACAAGGCATTTCAGAGGTTGCTTTCTGATGAGGTCTGTTCTGCCCTCTATTGCAACAACAATGAGGTGAATCTGCTCTATACCGGTGTCGAACATGCCGACCTTCTTACGACGACTTCGAAAAGTTATGCCGAAAAGATTGTGCATGATGGCCCGCTGACTTATGGGCTCGGTCGTGTTCTTGAGGAGTATCAGACGGATTTTTACGGCATTATTAATGGTATTGATATCAGGCAATGGAACCCTTCGACCGACAAACTTATCAAAAAGCGTTACAGTATTGAGCGTATTGAGGGTAAGCTTGACAACAAAAAAGCATTGCTTCTGGAAACGGGCCTTCCATACCGTGAAGGTGTGCCGGTGGTAGGTGTGATTGCTAATTTCGACGAGTTTCAGGGCGCAGATCTTCTGCAGCAAAGCCTTGAACAGCTTGCAGCTCTTGATATTCAGCTCGTGATTAGTGGTTCAGGTGACAAAAATTATGAAAAAGTCTTTCAGGATTTTGCGCTGGAGCATCCTGAACAGGTGAGCGTTCAGACTGAATATTCCGATTCGTTTTTCCACTTGGCCATTGCAGGGCTGGATATTCTGCTTATGCCGGGTATGATTGAATCATGCGGTATGATTCAGATGTTTGCCATGAGCTATGGAACGATACCGGTGGCTTACGCTGGTGGCGGGATTGTTGAAACCATAGAGGATTATGACGAACAGAGTGGTTCAGGATTTATTTTTTATGATTATACCACCCATTCACTTGTTGGGAAGCTGCAGGAGGCGCTCGAATGTTTCCATGACGAGGAGAGCTGGATGCGGATTGTTACCGGGGCGATGACCCGCGATTTTACCTGGAAAAACTCGGCAGAAGAGTATGACCAACTGTATCGTGAACTTCTTGAATTATAGGTGGTTATGGTAGAAAAAATAAAGGTTCTCTTTCTTGACCGGGACGGAACAATAAACAAGGATACAGGCTCTTATATTGCATCAAGAGAGCAGTTGCAGCTCATTGACCGTGCCGATGAAGCTATTGCGCTTGCAAGGAGCGCCGGGTTTCGGATTGTTATCATCAGCAATCAGGCGGGTATTGCCAGAGGGATAGCGACCGTCGAGCAGGTTGAAGAGGTGAACCGCTACCTTAATGAGCTGCTTTCGGCCAAAAATGCAGGGTTTGACCGTTGCTATTACTGTC
>JBMOIS010000066.1:0-11574 GCA_049317185.1 Chlorobium sp.
TCAGGATTTCTGTTCCCACTGTCGTCAACGCAGAGGATGTATTTGTTTGTCATGTATCTATCGCGCCGGAGTATTCTTATCGGGTTTACAATCTGCAAGTTGCAAAAAAATACTGTTTTCTGCGAACATTTGTGTTGTTGTTTTTGTCGCTGACAGAGGTACTGTATCCCCCCTGAAGCATCTCTTGCTTTCAAAAAGAAATAGCCAGGGTGATTGTCAGTGAACTCTCGCCGGTCGCCCTGGCTGGCAGGACTCTTTCGCTGTTTGCTGATGAGGCGGCGGCTGACAGTGAGCAGAGTAAAATGTTGATGCTGGTGATGGATGGCATTAATCAGCGTTACGGGCGTGGCGCGGTGCGGCTGGCTTCGGAGAATTCGGTGGGGTGGAAACCCAATCAGGAGCGGCTTTCGCCTTGTTGCACGACGCGGTGGGGGGATATTATGGTGGTGAAGGGGTAAGTGGCGGGGGTGTGGTGCGGTGCGGTGTGGCACGGTTGTCGTCACGGTGGCCCGCAGTGGGAGGGGTAAGCCTACAGGAGCAAAGGCTGTATTCTGGGTTTGCGGGGTTAATGATTGTACTATGTTTTTGACAGATTTTTAGTCATTTTCTGATAATTTGATTAGTTTCCAACATGAGCAACAAATCAGAAAAAATAGAGATCACGGTCAATACCTTACTATACATCATCAAAAAGCTTAATGGCTCAGGTGATTTCCATAAGGTGTTTAAACTTCTTTACTTCGCAGATCAGAAGCATCTTGTGAAGTATGGCTCTTCTATTACAGAGGATTCATACATAGCAATGAAGTACGGCCCCGTACCTTCATTGGCGTATGATATTTTAAAATCAATACGAGATTCGAAACCTGTCGGTGCTATTTATGGAGATGTTGGCTCCTGTTTCGAGATTCTTGATAACACCATTGTTCATGCCAAGAAAGAGCCTGACTTAGATTACCTTTCAGTCTCTGAAATGGCCTGTATTGATGAAGCTCTTGAAGAAAGTAGATCACTTTCGTTTGGACGGCGTACTGGTAAATCTCACGACAAAGCGTGGAAGGCCACCAAAAGACATGGTGAAATGAGGTTATTGGATATTGCTTCGGCTGCTGGAGCAAAAAAAGGTATGATAGCATACATTCAAGAGAGTGTTGAAAACGAGAAGGCCTCTTTTGAATGAGTATCGGGGATGGTTTCCCGGAGGAGATGAAGAGGGAATATGCAGCCCGAAACCTCAAAATAGGGAGCGTATTAAAGCTCCATGTCAAAGACACCAACCCACCTAAAGAGAAGCGTTTTATTGTTGTCGGCAAAACCATAGATGGCATTTGCCTGGCGACAGTTTACATTAATTCATCAATGAATAAGAACGTCCATTATTCAGAGGAGCTTCAGAAGCTCCAGCTTTTTTTGGAGGCCGATGGCAGGGAGTACCTTGATCATGATTCCTATGTGGACTGTTCAACCCTGTACATCAAGCAGTATCCTGCTCTGTTGCACGATTTCTCCAGCAAACCGGAAGCTTTGATTGGCGTTTTGCGTGATGAGGATTTGCTCAATGTCCGCAATACCATTATCAGCTCGCCAAAGATCAAGGGAAAAGACAAGAAGAGGTATGGATTGTATTGACAGGCTTCGGTTTTCTGAATGCTTGACAAATTTCGTTTAGTCACTTTGATCAAACGATTTTTGCCTTCAGTAAAGTCTCCTTTCAACGAGAAATGAATCTGTAAAAAATTATTTAATTGGCAGATGATTGTTTGACTATCGTTGGGTGGTTAAAAAAGCTATCAAGCTCCTCAGCAGAGAACTAAAATCAACAAGGGTAGGAAGTTTAATAAGACCCGCTTGAACGGCTGTCAATAACGCGATGACCACCGATAACCAAAATATACGACGTTGAGCTTTTATGTTATCGGAATGTTTCCTCTCTTGTTCTTCATAGTTCTCGATTGCTTGCCGTCCCTTGCCACTCAACATAAATTTATCGGCTTTCCTTTTTAATTCTCCAGAATCCACCAAGGATTCTATGTAGAAGTTCAGTTTTTTCTTATGAAGTTCACGGTCAGGGTGTTGCAACCATTTGATCGAGTATAGGATAGTCATAAGATCTATCGTGCCATAAAATTCTTTGCCCTTTTGTTCTCGCTCCATGAGTATTTTTAAAAGATCAATGCTTGGTTTCGTAACAAGTTTTTTCTTGTTGAAAAAGTATTGATCAACTGATTCAATCAGCCTAACAGTATGGACTTTGATGTAGGGTAATAAAAGAATTCTGCTAAATGCAAAATCTATTATTCCTTTATATGATATCTCATTAGAGCCGTAATAATGAGTGATTGACAATTGCTTTTCATCAATATCGGAGATATCAATCTCTTTGTATTTATCGAATTCTGTATTATTCCATTCGAGGCATAGTAGTTTTTCACCTTGTATGCTCTCGATAAGAAAATAAGGCTCACCGGCTTTATCAATATATGTGGCATAGCAGTTAACCTTCATTCCTTCCGGCCCGCTTCTCGGAATTCTTTTTGGACAAGAGCGCTTGAGTGCTTTTGGTAGAAAAATGAGAGCTAACCATCTTTTAATTGAATTCATGGTGTATAACCGATTATTATATAAATGTTTACCATAAGGATTGAGCCTTTATCGGCAGGAGGATGAAGATTTTTCCGGGAAGAATAAAATATATTTTAAATCAAAACTATTTGTACATTATGTGCTGTTTCACAAGGGCTTTGCCTCGGGGTTTGCGCTAAGCAGCAAGCCGACAGTACTAAAAGGCTCGATTAGGTCGGGCCTTTGTTTGTTTATATCCTACCGTCAAAACTGCTATATTTCGGACTATGCCTTTGATATATTTACAGGGTCTATGCCAAAGCTCTCTTTTTATTCCTTTTCATTCATAGCTTGTTATTGCAGAAAATTATTATAGCTCATATTTTAAATCATCGAGAAATTCAGATGCCGGATCGGTTCCAGTTACCAGCAGCAAATCACGGGCACGGGTGCATGCTACGTAAAGCAGGTGGCGTTCGGTGTTGTATACCTCTTCAAGGTCAGTATCGTCGGTGACTTTTTCGATTCGTTCCTGGAGTGGAATGACTTCGTCGTCACAGGCCATGACGGCAACTGCACGGAATTCGAGGCCTTTGGCAAGGTGCATGGTTCCGATGGATATGTGGCCGGAGGTTGTTTCGAGGTGTTCGTCGAGCACTTTATAGGGGATGTTTGTCGCTTCTATTGCTTTGCGGGCCCGGTTGATTTCGGCTGTAGAGCGAACAAATATTCCTATCTCATAGGGCATTAATCCTTCTTTTGTTCGTTCCAGTATCCAGGTGCTCACAAGCTTGATCTCTTCTTCCGGGGTGTTGAGCACTTTGATAATAGGGGCTGGGCCGTTGAAGAGTGAAATTGTTCCGCTCCGTTTTTCAACGTTGCCATCGACATCTGAGAGTTCAGGTGATAATAAACGATCTGCCTGTGTTCTGATTTGGTGTGATGTTCGGTAATTGATATGGAGGGTTCGTGACCTGCCGCGAATATCAATGCCAAGTGCTTTCCATGAAAAGGGTAACTGAAAAATCCGCTGGCCAAGGTCTCCGGCGAAAAAGAGGCTGTTGGGTTTGTTGGGTGCAAGTGCCGCAAGAAATCGCAATTGGGCAATGCTGATATCCTGCGCTTCATCAACGACGATGTAGTCGAATGGCTTTTTCTCACTTGATCCAAGTCTAACGGCCAATCTGGAGAACATTGCTGATGCGGTCATGAGATGTTGTTCGTTGAGCCTCGAACGAACTTTTTCGAAGATTTCCCATAACAAGAGCCGCTGTTGCTCGGGAAGCCGGGTTTTTCGCCCCAATCTTCTTACATCACGATATTCTTCCCAGTTGTTCAGTTGCCAGGCATCGACGATGTCATCCCATTCGGCGAGAAGAAAATGCAGACTGAATTTCTGGCCTTCGGTCTCTTGTGCGGCGTCGTGCATGAGTTGCCGGAGTTTTTCTCGATCGGCGATAATGGGCCGTGTTTTTGGCACATCGGAAAGTCGTTTGGCTATGACATCAATGGCATGAACTTCGAGTCGTTCAGCAATACGAGGGTCATGGCTGATCAGGCGGCGCAGTTTTGTGTTCAGTGCATGGGCAAGTATTTCGGAGAAGGTGGTGAGTAATATCCTTGCCTCCGGGTTGGTGCGGGCAAGAAAGTATGCGCGGTGCAGAGCAACGATGGTTTTTCCGGTACCGGCAGAACCGGTGACTTTTGCAGGGCCATTATAGTCACGCTCGACCAGCTCTCGTTGGGAGGGGTGGAGAAAGATAGTCCATTTGTCCCAGGGGTAGTCGAGGGCGGATGCTAACTCATCAACGTTGTTCATGACCCTGAAGCGTCTCAGGGCGTCCGGGTGGTTGAATGGATTTGCAGCAACTGGCAGCGCTCGGGCAAATTGTGGCTTCCCTCCGGTTGCAATTTCAAGCAATGCCTCTGATGCTTCACCGGGAAGATGATCGGCCAATTCAAGAATGGTGTCTTCATCTGCATTGTGAACGGCATCTATCCACTCTTTTGGGACTCCATAGGATAGCAGGTCAGCCTCTGGAATGGCTGCAAAGAGCGGTGGTTTTAGTGGTAGAACGGTCGAACCGGGTGCCGGATAGGTATTGGTGATGATTTCCCTGACCGTTTCTCGAACTTCAACGAGCTGCGCTGCACCGGTTTTGGGGTGGGTTTCGAGTTTTCTGCGATTTGCCCAGCGATAGGCTTCGTCATGGTGATCGACATAACAAAGCAGAATACTGGTTTCTGTTCTGTGAACGATGATGCGAAGATCTCCGCTGACCCTGACGGACCAGAAGTTCTTGTCCCTTGCTCGGTCAAGCTTGTGGAAATTCATTCCAGGACTTGCGGCATTCAGTTGTACATCAAAGGCCGTGGTTTTAACGGCTTTTTGCTCATCGCCTGTCAGGCGGGCAAGGCTATCAGTAAAGGTATCGGCAATACGAAATTCCATAACTGCGTCTTCAAAAAATTATGTTACTCGAAAGACCTTCATAACCTCGTCGCCAAGGTGGTTGATGACTTTTACGGCAATTCGACCGGTTTCGGGCTTATCGAATGGACGGGAGATGTTGCTGTGGAGCGTTGCCCAGGCATCTTCATTAATTTCGGCCTTGAGGGTGGTTTTGAGCGCTTTGTAGGGGTCGTTAGCACCAAGGAAGTAGGCGTGACGGACAAAGAATGATTCCATATTGTAGTCGGTGTCGATGAACCAGCAGGCAATACCTTCGGCTCCATCGCTGCGGACTTCGCCGGTGTTGGGGTGGAAGACGTCAACACCGTTGACTTGTACCTGTATCTGGCCATTATCTGACGGGATGATGTCGATATCTGGCTCACCAAAGATGACAAAGAGGTTGCCTTTGCCGGTATTTTTCAGGTCATCGGCCATGTGCAGATCGGCGTTCATCCGTGCCTTCAGCACTGGAATACGGCCCAGTTTGTTGAAGTCTGCGGAGTGGGCATCGTAGTTGAAGGCGCAGGTGATCAGCACATCAAAGTCGGCATCACCCGCTTCACGGGCAGCGGCGACAAGGTCAGGACGTGAAACCGTGCCAAATTCGGGGCCGATGAAGATGGCGGCCCTTCGTTCTACGCCTTCATACGCTTCGATATACTTTCCTTCAGCACAAATAAGCTCTCCCGGCCAGGGAGTGAGGGAGCTAAAGGTGACTTTGTCATCTTTGTGCGCTTGCTGTACTCCGGCGTTTTTGAGGTTTTCGAGAATCATCTGCACAAAGCTGTGCTCTTCGCCATAGGCGTTACCGGGATTGCTCAGCGTGTCGAGCAGTTCATCGTTTTCACCCACACCCAGCACTCGATGAGGGGAGATGCTTTCAACTGTAAAGGGGCCAGCAACACGGACTTTCTTTTTATCAGGATATGGTTTGTCGTAGAGATATTCAGAGTCGGCTTTTGCCGCAATGGATGCATCAATCTCCTGCTGCCGAGCTATGCGCTCTGCCCACCATGCGGCATGAAGTGTTGTTGCCTCTTCAGGCCATTGCTTGCCAGCTTCACGGGGGATTTCCCACTCCTGCCAGCTCTTGCCAAGCGCTTTGTTGAGCTTTTCACGAAGTGGTTCAAGGCGGAGTTGATACTTCTCCCAAATGACATCAATTTCAGCATTGTTGGCAATTGACTTCAGGGTGACATGCGGAACCCGCTCATAGACAAAACCATGACGGATATCGCCTCTTGTCGGCTGGGATGATGGCGCTGCATCAGTCAATGCCGCTTCCTTTAATTGACCTTCACGGCTGTCGGCAAGCAGATAGTAAGCGTAGCGAGCACCCATAATGCGAGCACGAGCCAAGGCAAGCGCCACACGTGAGGTGTCGATGGTGATCCAGCGGCGACCCCATTGTTCAGCAACGTAGGCTGTGGTGCCGGAGCCGCAGGTCGGATCGAGCACCAGGTCGCCGGGGTCAGTAGTCATGTGTATACACCTTTGGATAACCTTATTCGCTGTTTGTACAACGTAAATCTGATCCTCAGTAAAACTCCCTGTGCCTGTGTCCATCCAAACGTTATCAAAATCAGTCACCGGATTGTCGCTAGCTAATAAAACCGTTGCAAGCCCCTTTCCTGCAATGCGAAGGCGATTCATTCTGGCCAGCTTATCCAACTCTGCTCCAGGAGCGGGATTATAGCTCCAATGTCTCCCTTGAGACGCAAAAAATGATTCATTTCGAAATCGATACGCTCCAATCTCACCACTTCGCATATTTTGGTGACCTTGTGATGTGGTTGGACCAGGACGGCCGATGCGCCAACCGACAGGTATACGCGTTGGATCTACTATTTCCTCTGGGGTCATCCGACGCATTTCGGACAAATCAGGTGAAAAAACGAAAACGTATTGTTTTGCTCCAGCTTCACCTGGAGACTTCAGCCTAACAATGCGCCGCACCTTTTGTTTCTCTATTTGTTTGGCATAGACCACTAAATAATCGACAACACCTTGCACACCAACAGTTGACTGAGAGCTCGTTTTGAAGAATGAAATCATTCCCGCAAAATTCTCATCCCCAAACACCTCATCCATCAGCGCCCTGACCCGATGCACATTCTCATCGCCAATCTGAACAAAGATCGAACCGGACTCCGTCAATAAATCACGTGCTACCGTGAAGCGATCGCGCAGATAGGTGAGGTAAGAGTGAATGCCGTCGCGCCATGTGTCACGGAACGCTTTGACCTGCTCGGGCTCGCGGGTGATATGGTCAGTATTGCCGTCCTTGACATCGCGGCTGGTAGTTGACCACTGGAAGTTGGAGTTAAATTTTATTCCGTAAGGGGGATCAAGATAGATGCACTGCACTGCTCCTCGCAACCCTTCACGCTCGGCAAGACTCGCCATCACCTGAAGGCTGTCGCCAAGGATCATACGGTTGGCCCAGTGGGCATCGTGCTGGTAGAACTCCGTCTTGGCATTGTCATCAGGGAGACCGTTGAAATCGGCAAAGAGGTCGCACTGGGTATCGGCAGCCTTTGCATCGGCTTTGCTTCGGCGGAGCAGGTCGTCGATGAGTACTTTCGGGTGAACCTTTTCCTGGATATAGAGCGGTGGGGCCTGCACAACGAGATCACTCCAATCCTGCTCGTCTTTGCCACGCCAGACAAGCTGAGGGTCGAGGTCACGGTTGCGACGGTCATAAGCCACCCGAACAGGGCTCTGTTCATTTTTTTCCATGACCGACTGATGTTCGGCAGTTGGAATATTTTTGCGTGTTGCCTCGTCGTGGCGGAGGGTTTCGACGTCCAAATATGATGTCTGTTTTTTTGCCATGGTTCTCTTCTTCTGGTCTGGTTTTCCTGTTTGTGTTCACCACCGCAGGCTATGGATAGATTATGATGCCTCTGCCGGGAGAGGTGGTGAACAGTGATCAATCATTGCTTTGAATGATTCAGCAACTTTTGTTTCGAAGTCTGGTTCAAAGGAGTAGATCTCGGTGAATTCTGCAAATGCCCATCGGCCGTATGTGCCAAGATTGTTCACTCCCGGAATCCAGTAGGTATCCATGGTGGATTTTTTTTCTTTGGCGTCTTCACGGCGGTATCCTTTGATTTCTACAACAAGATGCAGCAGGTCGTTTTCGCCGTGGCCGTCATCGACGAGTACAATAAAATCAGGGCGGTAGTGGCGCATTTCGGAGCCATATCGGTAAGGGACTTCAAAACCAAGACTGTGGTTTTTGACATAAGCCCGTACTTTTGGATGTGATTCGGCCATGCGGCAAAATTCTCCTTCCCAGTCACTATCAAGAATAACCCAGTTGATATGGCATCGACGGTCATCGGTTTTCCAACGGTCAAGTTTGGATGTATTGAAGTTTACATGCATGGTTGAGCCTGTTGGATTATAGGGCTCAAGCACGGCTTTGATGGGTCGTTTGCCTATTTGGGCAAGGGTTATGGCCGTTGTTATCCGGTTGCAGGCCATGTCAGCAAGTTCCTGATAGAGAAGTTGTGCCGGCCAGGTGCCCCCTTTGCAGACAAGGCAGGTATCAAGCCATTGTTTGGTGATTCGTTTGAGTTGACCGAACAGGTGCAGTTTTGGTGCTTCTTCAGGGTCTCGCCATTTTGTGTAGAGCAGGCGCTGGGTCAGATGAAATAGCAGCGTGGAGCGGCGCATGTCGCCGAGATGCTCAAGGTTGAGGTTGACGGATTCACCAATAATTCCGGAGTTTCGGGTGATGGATGGGCCGACAAGTTCCGGGGTGAGTTCAAGTATCGAGTCTTGTGTGAATTCTGCGGTGAGCTGCTCTTCGGGCAGTTCTACCCGGTAGCCAGCAACATTTGGAAATATGATTTCAAGGTGGTCACGGTCGGGGCGAACGGCTTTGACGTTGATGGTGTTGCGGGGTGGCTGTGGTGGAGCAATTACCGGTTTTGCAGTAAAGTCGAATGGTATGCCGAGCACATCGGCATATTCAACGTTGAAAAGGCCTGTCACTTCGTTAAGCTCGTAGGATTGACGACGAAGGGCGCGACCGATGACCTGTTCGCAGAGTAACTGGGTGCCAAATGCGCGAACACCAAGCACGTGCGTTACGGTGTTGGCGTCCCAACCTTCGGTCAGCATGGATACGGAGACAACACAGCGGATTGATTGACCGAGCCGCCCCTCTTTTCCAACAGTATTCATGACTTCGCGAAGAAGCTCCTGATCGGAGATACTTTCTGCCTTTTGTCGGTCTCTGGTTCTTTCAATTTTGTCGCGGCGGAACCTTTCGATTTCGTCTCCCGCCATCTCACGAAAGTTTTTATCGAGCGCATCACCGGATTCAAGCTGTTCGCTATCAATCAGCAGGGTTCGCGGTTGAGGAATCGGATCGCCGTGTTCATTGAAGTTTCTGAAGAGTTCAAGCCGTCCGTTCATCAGTTGTGTTGAGCCGTCTTCCTGCTCACGGTAAAAGCCTGAGATGTAGTCGTAGACAAGCTTTGAGGTTGAGGTGTTGTTGCAGACAACGATGAAACAGGGTGGCACTTTTAACCCGGTTGCTTCCCAGAGGTCAAAGGTTTTTTTGTAGTGGCCATAGAGCGCTTCCAGTGCGGTCTGTAGTTCAACAGGTATACTGAGCGGGTCGAGCGTTTTTGACTGGCCTCGCCCTTTTTTTGGCATTCTTGTGCGGATATGTTCCCAGAGGTTCCTGAATTTTGGGATTTCACCGCCAGGGATATTGTCGGCAACCGGCACTCGCGGCAGTTTGACGATGCCGCATTCTATTGCATCCATGAGTGAAAAGTCGCTCATGGTCCAGGGGAAGAGTGTTCCTTCAACATACCCTGAGCCACTCAGGAAAAAGGGGGTGGCGGAGAGGTCCATCACCCTTGTGACGCCGAGCTTCCGATTGACGGTTTCGAGGCCGGAGATCCAGACTCGTGCGGCTTCGTTATTCTCTTCGGCCTCTTTTTTGTCGTCGCCTTTGAGGTCAATATCTTCTTCTGGGGTTGGCTTTTCTCGATAACAGTGATGTGCTTCGTCATTGATGACCATGATGTTTTTTATGCCCATCAGGTCTGGTATGACACGCTGCAACATCTGCCCTTCAGTTTCAACCGTGTTCAGTTTTTCACCTCGACCTTGAAGCAACGACCTGCCGCCTTTCGATATATCTATTCGTTCGCGCAGCTTGAAGGCGTGGTAGTTTGTGATAACGATTTTGGCTCGTTCGATATCACTGATCATATCATTGGGAACAAGTTCACGGCTTTGATAGTAGCTATAGGGATCATTAGGCTGCAAAACGCGAAGCCGGTCGCGAATGGTTATGCCGGGGGTGACAATCAGGAAGCCTCGAGTAAATTTTTTGCTTTGTGGCCTTCGCGTTGCATTTACCACTTGCCAAGCGATAATCATGGCCATCACGGTGGTTTTGCCTGCACCTGTGGCAAGTTTTAGTGCAAGTCGGGTTATTTCCGGGTTGGCATTGTTGTTGGCATCTTCGAGGTGGTCGAGAAATCGTTTACCTGCCTTCCCTGCCAGTGGAGCTACCTCTGTTAGCCAAATTGCCGTTTCGACCGCTTCGATTTGGCAGAAAAAAGGTTTGATACTGTTAAACTTGTGGTGCCGCCAGTGTTGAAGCAGGCGGGCTGTTTCTGGAGTTACCTGCCAGCTGTTTGGATTGGGAAGGGTTCTCCATTTGTCAACTTCTTGGCGAACAGCATTGATAAGGGAGGTCTGATCGTATTGCTGTTTTTCACTTGACAACCCCTTTCCTTCATCAAAAACAATCTGCTGTTGCTCCGAGCTGCTCCGCCGCTTTTTTGGCTTTGGAATGGGTGTTATAAATTCAGCGCGACGCCGTGTTTCGATGACCTTTTGTGTTGGTTGACCATCTTTATCAAGTTCCCAGTGTCGAAGTGGATAGTCGTAGGGAGAATTAAGAATGGGATGGTCAAAAAAGGGGTTATTCATGCTGTCAATAGAAGCGTTTATAGACCTCAGTCCGAAAGATTAGCGTACCTTGCTATGTCAATATTTAACAGGGAAAACTGAGTAACAATATACACAAGGGCTTTGATTTGCAGCGGTTTGGGGGGGTGTTTTTTTATGGTAGGCTGCTCGGCGCAAGTATGGAGTTGAGCTGTTTGTGATTTTTTTTCGGACTCTTTTCATTCTTGGCAGGGAGAAGCCGGAGGAGTGCAAGTTTGCTTTACATTGGCGCCATGGTGGGTGATGGTGATGGACGTTCAAGAGCGAAGGCGTTACTCCGCGTTCGCGGGAATAATAGCGGGATGTATCATTTCTTGTTTTAATGCGTAACCTCATCTATTTTTGGACTGAAATCCGTTTTATACTTTTGTTGGCCATCTGGAGTTTGCAGCGGGGTTGTAAGCAACGTTTTTGTGCCGATCCATATAAAACGCTGAAACAAAATACAATGCGAGTTTTAAATGATTTATATTTATTCGGTTAACAGTATTTCGAGTAGTTTATAATTGGCATCTTATATGGGTTTTAACTCAAAAATCCGCAGTTTAGGCGGATCCATTTAATTATTGTTA
>JBMOIS010000067.1:0-11549 GCA_049317185.1 Chlorobium sp.
GTAATTCTACTTTTTTGCGACTTTCGTCACTGGCAAAAGTGAATTTTTCAACAATTTCTCCAGATGTGTCAGAGCCCTTGACTAATCCATCGCGAATCGCTTGAGCCAGTTGATAAAAAAACGATAATCACCCATTGTCGATTTCCGCAGGAATTTAACTTTCCCGAATATGGAATTGTGATCAGATTTTTTCCCTGGGTGCCTTTTTTGATCATCCAGCACCATCGTGTCAGAACCTGAAATCTTTTTCGTGTGGTCGCACAATTCCATGGTGAACATCACCCAAAGCCTCAAGAAATACCTCGGGGTTCGTTTCTTCCGCTGTTGCCTTGAGGTATTCGACAATCACTTCATCGTTGTCAAGATCGTTGGCCGGGTCAAAATCCCGGATTGTCACAGTGCTCATAATTTCACGGGCAAGTTCTTCTACGCGTGTAAACTGTCTTGCTTTGCCAAGGAACTATACTCCTTTCTGGTCATAGAATCTTTTGTAAACGCAAAGCTCAAAACTGGTTCGAAAAATAGCTAAATATCTTTATTTAAAAGAGTTGTTTTGCCCTGCCGTAGTCAGTTGGCAGCTTATTCCGACCTTGCTTTTGCTCAATAACTTTTTATAAGACCGAATATCGTACTATATTCAGAATCAGAGGAACAACGAACAGGAAAGGATATATGAATATCACAACCGACATCAAACCGGTCACCTGGCTCAAGGCCAATGCAGCTTATCTTCTTGATCAGATTAACGAGACGCGTCGTCCGGTTATTATTACCCAGAACGGCGAGCCGAGAGCTGTTCTTCAAGACCCGAAAAGCTATGAGGATCCAGTTCTCATGGAATTTGAACAGGCTTCCGGTTGCTGCCGCAATGGCAATCAACATGCCAAGTCCACCAATAATCCAGTTTCCGTACAACAGATCCATGCCCGACAGAAGCGGAATTATCGCCGCCGCGACAATCTCAGTCAAGCGGAGGCTTCTGTAGTGAAGCTTGCAACGAGAGTTTTCGCTTGAGTACCATCTTATCTGATCCTCCAGTCGTTGCTCGAAGTATTCGGAATCGTTTCCTTATTGTTCCAGCCAGACAGGGGATATGGCGCAATGCTTTATGAATGGTGCCAATTACTTTGAATATATCGCCGATAACCCTTAAAACAAAATAATTCTGCTGCACATCGTTTTCCTACTCCATTGCAGAGTACAAATATATGTTGATGGCTTTAATCTTTATTTCGATGTGCTTGAAGCAGATTTTGATAACGGTTATTGATCATGTGGAGAAAAAAGCAGCAACATCAGAGTTTTTGATCTTGCTCGAAATAGGACTCATTTTGGAGCAGGACGGTTTTGTTCGCTTGATTCGAAAGAACGTCCTCCTTCTATAACAACCTGTAACTCTATCTCATGCTGGAGTTTCATGCTTTCCAACTGTGCGTTATGCTGGAGTTTCATGCTTTCCAACGGTGCGTCATGCTGTTTCATGATATTGCTTATTTGCAACTTGTGCTGCTGATACATTGCGTTCAGTTGAACTGCATGGCGTTTAAGAACGGCTTTCCGGTAAAATTGATCTGGCTCTGTCATAAACGGTCGTCAAATAGAAACTTACTAAAATTTACTCCTGGCGGGATTTGCCATTACTTCCCGCCAGGAGGGTTAAAGTCAAGCGACCTGGTCGTGCGCCAGGGCTGCTACTCCAATGAGCTTCAATGCTTCGAGATGAACTGCGTCGGGTTGACGACCAGCGTCGAGAATTAGTCCAATTTGCACATCATATTCGTCGAATGCCTTCGTTGTCAAACCGTCGTCCAGCCACTTGCCATCATAGAGACCTTTGGCATCTAAAACGATATCCCAATAGCTTGTGCCTGTGCTGTTGTGGCTAATCTGTTCGTAGCCAGTGATCGTCGTGTGATCACTGGCGTAATTAGTTTCCTTGATTGTAATGTTGCCGTTGTTGGTGTCAGTCGTCGTCCCGGTTATCAGGCTGTAACCAATGAGCGCCCCGGTTGAGCCACTGTGTATTGTTTCGGTTACGTCCTTAACAGTATCCGTCTTCTGGTATTCAAACACACTATTATTAATGTCCTTGAGCGCAGTCATCAGGGTTGTGTCTGTTTGTCGGCTGATGACACGACCTCCACTACCGAGTATTGTTGTAACGACACCTTCGACTTGTATACCACTCACCATATTATAGCTGGCGTTAAAATGGTAGTCAAAAGTGCTTGTGTGAGTGCTCGTGTTTGCGCTGGTTGTGCCAACCTGTTCGATCTCAGTGACTGTCTTGCCATCACTGGCATAATGACTGATCTGGCTGTAGGTGTTTCCGTTGAGTTCTGTCACTTGTTTGGTGTCAAGCACTTGTGTCCAATAGGCATCGTATGTTCTGGTACCTGCCGTAGTTGTACCAGAAATTTCCGTTGCAGCATACGGTTGGCTATAGCCAGTCTCATTGAAAGCCGCAAGATCATAGAAGGTTGTTGTGTGTTTTGGATTCGTAATGGGATTTGGATCTGTCCACTCGTAGCCTGTAACAAGGTCAGGATGGGTGGTATCGTTCTTGAGTGCAGTCATCGGCAGCCAGTCCGGGCCAAACGCCTTCGTTGCATTGGCTACACCATCGTGAAACGTTCCTCCAAGAAATTCCCAGTCCGTGCTGAAATGGTAAACCCAGTTCGATGCGCCAGTGTCGTCCGCCTTACGGCCATATTCGGTGATAATTACTTTGCCCCTGCCGTTAGTGGTAGTATAGTCAGTAGTGCCAGTGGTTCCGTCGCTCCTTGACCATGACGAGTCAACTATTTTCCATGTGCCGTCTGCATTCGTCTTGGTGCCAAAATTCGACGTGGTTGTCGAAAGAATACCATTATCGTCAACTGTTGTCGATACGGTGCGATGTCCGGTTGGCGCTCCCTTCGCATCAAAGAAAGAGTATGTGGAGTCATTCTCTTGCATTGAGTAGCTCCCATCCTCAAGAAGCGTCAATTTGCTTGTGTCTGCAAGCTGGCTGATGATGGTAAAATTTTTGCCGAATGTTGTCGTTATTAATCCATCGTTTGACCAACCCTCAGTTAAAGTCCAGATCGGTTTGCCGTCGGCTGCTACGGTTTCGGAAAAATGGAACTCCCATGTGCTCGCGCCGGTGCTGCTATGGCCCTTCTGCACGTGGGTGACATTCCCATTAGTAGTAAAATTGTCTTCGCTGACAACATCACCAACGTTATTATTGGCAGTCTTCTCACTGACCGTCCATGTTTTGTTCAGTATAAGTTTCCAGGTGGGATCGAAGGTGAGTGTGCCAGGAAACGACTTCCCACCTGTTATTTGGTCATTATTTACACGGTAGCCGTACAATGCCCCTGTTGCAGCATTATAGAGTGTCTCAACCACTTTTTCAGTGCCATCAGTATCAATCGAAGTTGCAGTTGTTGCGAGGTAGAGAATTGTATTGATTGAGACCTCGTGGTACTTGGTCATGTCGGTCATGTCCCCAAGCTGGCTGATAACGTTCCAATTCGGGCCGAATGTTGTGATCAATACCCCATCGACCGCATACCCGTCCAGTAAATGCCATGTTGCATCAAAATGGTACTCCCATGTGCTCGTGCCAGTGCTGTTATGGCCTTTCTGCAGGTAAGTGACAATTCCCTGGCTATCAGTATTTGTTGTCTGGTTGACAATGGATCCGTCTTTGCTGTTCGTCCAGGTATCAAGCACAGGGTGCCAGTCGGTGTCGTATGTCCTCGCGCCAGTCTTAATGTTAGCAGCATCTGTACCATCAGTATAGGGGATGCGGAAATAAGTCAACAGCCCGGTCGAATCGTAATGGCTCGTTACGCCTTCTGCGTCGGTTGTCTCATAGCCGGTTACTCCATCAATTACGACCTGCGTTATCTTCGTGATGTCAGCAGACTGCGAGAATGTTTTAGACGTTAGCTTCCAGAGAGCATCAAAATTGTACTCCCAGTTGCTCGTAATAATGCCGTCAGTCAAATACCCCGTCTCCTGGTGAGTGACAACGCCCGATGTAGTAATTGTTTTCCAGGTGCTGCTGGTAGTGGTGGAACCTTTGGTTGTCGTCAATGACGAGCTAATCACACGCCAACTGGTATCGTACAGGGTTGTAGCATTGTGAGTTCCACCAACGTCAGTGTAGTTGTTGCTGTAGGAATAACCAGTGATAACACCACTGCTATTCTTAAGAGTTGTTATTTTACCCGCCATAAATACCTCCTGTATTTGATTTCATAGTCAAACAAGACACAGACGATGGTGATATTTTCGTCCTGTGCGATTCAAAAAATTTATAACAAGCCAAATATACAAAAATAAAGTCTTATCTTAGTAGTCGAATTATCGCATCCAATTGATAATAAATGAATATTTCCTTCTGAATTCAGTATCATGCATGCATGACGACAAAAGATTTTTCAGAGAATTATCCTTGCGACAGGCAAATCTGTTCTGTCATCGCCGGGTGGTCCGCCACTTATTCCCTTGGCTTTAGAAGAGCACCTCGCCTTTGCTGATTTCCGCAAGTGCATAAAGAACAAGTGCCACCCCGAGACCTGTCTCTTCTTGACAGCAGGCGACATTGGGTGTTGAACAGTGGTTAAAACGCACATCCTGAATCCGTCGTAATTTGAGGTAAAAGCTGTGACACTCTCGTGCTGATTAAGCGGTGTATCGAGAAATGTTCGGTTTTGGACAATTGAATAATTATAAATAGTTATCGTGAAAAATAGCACATTGAAGAGAATAGGCTTGTTGACTTCCGGAGGAGATGCTCCTGGAATGAATGCTGCCATTCGTGCGGTGACTCGTGCGGCAATAGCCAATAAACTGAAAGTAGTGGGTATTCGTCGTGGTTATCAGGGGATGATAGAGGGTGATTTTATTGCCTTGAAAGCAATCGATGTCAGTGGAATTCTCCATCTTGGCGGAACCATGCTTAAAACCTTGCGCTGTATGGAGTTCAAAACTCCTGAAGGGCGTGAAAAAGCATATCAGCAACTGAAAAAAGCGGAAATTGATGCAGTTGTTGTTATTGGCGGTGATGGCTCTTTTACTGGTGCTCTTGTTATGTCGCAGGAGTACAATATTCCTTTTGTCGGGATTCCTGCGACGATTGATAACGATATGTATGGAACTGATTATACCATCGGGTATGAAACCGCGCTGAATACTGTTGTTGATGCTGTTGATAAAATCAGGGATACTGCCAGATCGCACGGACGTATTTTTTTTGTTGAGGTGATGGGTCATGAAGCAGGGCTGATTGCCCTGAATAGTGGTATTGCCTGTGGCGCAGAGGTGATTGTCATTCCTGAATCGAACGAACATCAGCAAGATGAACTGCACAAATTTCTGAGCAAAGGGTACAAGAATAAAGAGAGCAGCGGTATTGTTATTGTTGCCGAAGGTGAGGAGACGGGCGGTGCGATGAAGATTGCTGAAGAGGTGCGTCAAGAGCATCCCGATCTGGAGGTGCGGGTCTCAATTCTTGGTCATATCCAGCGGGGAGGAAGTCCTACAGCCAAAGATCGTATCAACGCCACCAGAATGGGAGTTGCCGCCATTGATGCCCTGCTTGATGACCAGAAAAGCATCATGATCGGGATTGCGAATGATCACATTGTGCAGGTTCCCTTCAACAAGGCGGTGAAACTTAACCACACGATTGACACGTATCTTCTTGAAATTCAACGGTTGATGAATATGTAGCTTTAGAGCTTCTGCTGCAAGAAGCTGTTCAGGCAAGGTTGGCAAGTTTTAAAAAGTTCTGCAAAAGCTGGTTGCCGGTTGCGCTGTATGCTTCATGGAATGTTTCAAAATCGGCAAGAAATTGCCTGCTCTCCATCTGCTTAAGATCGTGGTCAGTGGTTAGCCAGTCGGTAAACATGGCGCGGGTCAGCTCAAAATGGCACTGCAAGCCGTAAGCGTTCGTGCCAACCTTGACAGCTTGATGGCGGCACTGTATGCCCGTTGCCAGCAGTTCCGTGCCCGATGGCGCAAGCTCAACGGTTTCGCCGTGGAGTTGAAACACCCGGATGGTGTTGTCCAGTCCAGCAAAAAGCGGATCGTTTTTGCCAGCGTTGGTGAGATCAATGGCGTATGGAGCACCATCAGCGTCAAAAAAGCCGATCTCTTTTTGTGGGCAGGGGAGCACTATGCCACCTGCGGCTTTTACCAGCAATTGCATTCCAAGGCAGATGCCAAGATAGGGAACACCCTCCGCCACAATCCGTTTTATTTGCTGGAGTTGGTGTTGCATGGAGGGAGTGGCATCGTTCGCACTTTGCGGACCGCCAAGCACTACGACAGCCTGGTAGTTTTGCGAGTCGGGGAAGGTTTCGCCCTGCGATAAATCCACAACGTCGGCTGAAATGCCATAGGTGTGCAACAGTGGTTCAAGCAATCCAGGGCCTTCGTGGGTGATGTTTTTTATGATGAGCAGTTGGGAGTCAGGCATGGGGGATTATTTTTTTTGATCCGGATTTTCTCGATGCTCAATTCCTGCCGCCTCTTCCAACTCTCTCTTCAACTCCTCTTTTGAGGGGAGATAGAGCTGATATTTTGAGGCGAAAATATTTGAATCCGTTGGCAGTGTCAACTCAACCAGTGCGTCACTTTTGCGATGGCAGAGCAGAATGCCGATGGTGGGCAGTTCATCTTCGGTTTTCACGTAGCGATCAAAGTAGTTCACGTACATCTGCATCTGCCCCAAATCCTGATGCGTCAGCTTGTCGCGCTTGAGGTCAATGAGCACATAGCAGCGTAACAGGCGATTGTAGAAGACCAGATCAACATAGAAGTGGTCGTTGTCGAAGGTGAATCGTTTCTGGCGTGCCTCAAAAAGAAACCCCTTGCCCAGTTCAAGCAGAAAGTGTTCGAGGTGGTTGATAATGGCCGTTTCGAGTGCATGTTCTGAATAGGCGCTTTTCTCTTCCAAATCCAGAAACTCAAGCACAAAAGGGTTTTTGATAACATCAGCCGGCTTTTCAACCACCAATCCCTTCTGCGCAAGTTGCCTGATCCCCTCCTTGTCCCTGCTGAGTGTGAGTCGTTCATACAGTGATGCTGCTATCTGGCGCTCCAGTTCTCGGGCTCCCCAACTGTTACTGCTGGCTTCAATTTCGTAGAATCGGCGTTCATCAGCATTCGATATAGTCAGCAACGCAACATAATGTGTCCATCCAAGAGAAAAGCTCCCTGCCAATAATGCCGAGAGTTTCTGCACGATATGTGGGGTATCAGCAATGGTGTCCAAAGATTCAACAGGCAGTGCCTGTTGAATCTTTGGTAGTCCACTTTGCTCACGTTCAGATTTCACAGGCACTGCCTGCAAAATTTCGAAAGAGCCAAAAATACTGCATTTTTCAAAAGATTGGTCAGACAGTGCCTGACCAATCTTTTGAAAAGCGAGATAGAACGTTCTGAACTGTCTGAGACTGGTTGTTGAGACACCTTTTAAACCAATGCTTTTGAGTTCTTGAGAGAGCCGATTAATAAGGTTTTTACCATAAAGCTCTGTTCGTTGTGCAGCGCCGCCTTGCTCAAACTCTACGATGTACCAGCCAAAGAGCCAATTGCGGATAACAAGGGCGGTATCAACCGATCGTGCAGCTTTGTGCTGCAATTCGCGGTTGGTCTCTTTGAAGAGGGAGAGTAACTGTTGATAGTTCATAAAATTAGCGGTTTTTGACGCATGGAGATTATGATTGCGGCAGTTCGCTCAAAATGTTTCGGACGTTTGACAGGTTGCGTTGGAATTTAAAATAGCCGGGTGCGCTTTCAGTCAGCTCCGTCCACAAAGCTTCGGCTTGCTGCAAATAGTTGCGGGTAGTAACATTGTCCGAGCGGTTAGCTTTGTAAAAAACTCCAAGTTTGTAATACGAGATAGCGAGCCCGTTTTTGAAGGAGACGTTGCTTGGGAAAGCGTCGTAGAGTTCTTTCGTTAACTGGCGATACTGCTCATAAAAGGTCAACGCTTTGTCGAGATTGCCGAGTTGGGCGTGTGTTTCTCCGAGTTTTTCGTAAGAGATAGCGAGCCCGTTTTTGAAGGAGACGTTGCTTGGGAAAGCGTCGTAGAGTTCTTTCGTTAACTGGCGATACTGCTCATAAAAGGTCAACGCTTTGTCGAGATTGCCGAGTTGGGCGTGTGTTTCTCCGAGTTTTTCGTAAGAGATAGCGAGCCCGTTTTTGAAGGAGACGTTGCTTGGGAAAGCGTCGTAGAGTTCTTTCGTTAACTGGCGATACTGCTCATAAAAGGTCAACGCTTTGTCGAGATTGCCGAGTTGGGCGTGTGTTTCTCCGAGTTTGGAGTAAGAGATAGCGAGGTTGTTTTTGAAGGAGACGTTGCTTGGGAAAGCGTCGTAGAGTTCTTCAAATAAACGGGTTTCATCGTCATAAAAGGTCAACGCTTTGTCGAGATTGCCGAGTTGGGCGTGTGTTTCTCCGAGTTTTTCGTAAGAGATAGCGAGCCCGTTTTTGAAGGAGACGTTGCTTGGGAAAGCGTCGTAGAGTTCTTTCGTTAACTGGCGATACTGCTCATAAAAGGTCAACGCTTTGTCGAGATTGCCGAGTTGGGCGTGTGTTTCTCCGAGTTTGGAGTAAGAGATAGCGAGGTTGTTTTTGAAGGAGACGTTGCTTGGGAAAGCGTCGTAGAGTTCTTCAAATAAACGGGAATAATCCTCATAAAAGGTCAACGCTTTGTCGAGATTGCCGGTTGTGGTATGGAAGTTGCCGAGGCGCTCTGCCAGTGTGGCTAAATTCTCTTCTGCTTTTTTGCTATGCTGGAGAATGCTTTCGGCGTACTTGGCGTAGATGAGCGCCTCTTCGTAGGTTGCATTCAAAAAATGCCCCGTACCGGGTTCATAGTGAAGCTTATCTATGAGCGTGCTTATCAGGAGTTCGCAGTGCTCAAAAAGCTGCTCGCCGTTCTGCTGGCGGGTTGTCTCCTGCACCTCCGAATCGCATCTGAAGCTGTCATCCTTTTCGTCGAATGCGATTAAACCTTCTTTTATAAGGCTTTGTAACGTTGCATCAAGATTGTTAATGCCGGACAAAAGTTCATGCAGTACTGTGCGATTAATAGGTTCAGCAGGCAGCACGGCAAAGATTGAGAGCAGAGCAGTTTCGCTGATGGTTTCAGTTGGTTCTTTATCGGCTGCTGTTGTGTTCGATTCGTTGTTGTTGGCAATCGTAGTATCTGGTACGTTTGGTTCTGGTTCAAAGCGTTGCGGCACTTCGCTTTGCAGCGTCACGATCTGCGATTCCAACTCGTTCAAAAGTGCACTGTTGTTCGGGTCTGTCTGTCTGATTTGATAGCGCAAACGCCTGATTTCAGCCTCTTTTTCTGCAATGGATGTTCCTCCTAATGATGAGGTAAAACCTGCGCCGCTTTTTTGGGTAAAGAGTTCTGCTTTTACGTCATAAGCAATATCAAGCTCCAGCGATCGCAACGACCATAAATCGGGGATTTTTGTTGGCAGCAGCTTGAAGGTGTCGGGCGAGATAAAGCAGAGAAGATTCATTTTCTGGTGGGCAAGAAAGTCGCGTCGCTGGTTCAGAGCAATACGCAACGCATCATTATCAGGCAGAAAAATCGAGTCAAAGTCGGGGATAAGCACAATATCCTGACCAGCATTTCGTAACGCATCCGAAACCTCCCGATAACGTTTGCCGGTAACATGCAACTCCTCTATTCTGCGATCAGGCAGATTCGTTCGCAGCCACGCGGCAACATCGCGATATACATCGGGGTGGTTGTGGCCGATGAGAATAAAATGAAAGGTATCAGCACGTAACGCCTTGGCGAGCAGATTCAGGTCGTTATTGATGGTGAGGTTGGTGTTCATTATTCACCCAACACGTCATGCTTGTATAATTTCGAGCGTGTCAACAGAGGATTGACGCTTTTATAAGTGCCGTCATTGTATTCAAAGAGCACTCCTTTTTCAAGAAGTGACTGAATGTTATTGTTAAAACCAATGGGTGCACCAGCATCAAGCTTTTCCTTCAGCTCTTTCAGTAATGCAAATTCATCAGGTTCAAGGTATCGCCCGTTGTTGTTGCCCAGTTCATCAAGTGCCTGCTCAACGCTTTGGTCGGTAATTTTTCCAGCCTCTTCATCAGCATACCAGTTCGCCCGCTCAATAATCCGCAATAATTCACGTGGTGAGCCACCGCTATACTCAATCACTTTGTTTACTGTCGCTTCAGAATCGAACAATGACGGATGAATCCGTTTGTTCACAAATTCTCTGAAAAGCTCTACGGCAGCCTTTACAGGCGAGCCATCACGTTCTTTTACTTTTACAAATGGAAAGGTGATAATGGTACTGAAGTTGCGAATGTGCGGCTCTTCCTTCATCAGCTCAATGGGGAGAGTAAATATTGTTGTTGCTTTGATTTGACGGATACGGTTTGACTCTTCCATGATTATTTTCCTACGCGTTTCACTACTCATGGTTTTTTCAAGGCCATCAATAATAAAGAGTATTTCGCGCCCTTTATTTTCCCGCCGCAGTTGTTCATTGGTCTGCTCAATAAAGGTGTTGAACTTTGCTGAAAAATCAATAAAGCGATTCTGGAAGGTGCTTCGGATAGTTTCGGCATATTCACGGCTGCCGGATAGCCCCATTTTCAGGCGAGCGGTAAGACCAAGAATTTTGCTGAAAATCGAGCCAAGGGAGAGAGGTTTGTCGGTATCAAGTTCTATTTCAGCGCTTCCATCTGCTTTACAGGAGGTATTGATCTCCTTGACCCGATCTTGAAACCATTTGCTCATGGATTCCACAATGCTGGTGTCGAGCTTCAGGTTGATCTCTTCTGCTCGTTCCAATAATTTTTCCAACTGAAAAATCAGGATGTCCATATACTGGACATTATCCATGTCAAGCTCATTATCAATATTGCAGACAACCACAAAAAAGCAGTCAGGGGTGTTGAGTAACCTGGTATATTTTGATAGCTCTGACGTTTTACCTGATCCCCGCATTCCGGCAATAAAGAGAAAGGTTTTATGGGTTTGTTGCGGGTCGTAGTTGAATTCATAGTCGCCTTTGCTCTTTTTCATTACACCAAGGCTGCGCATTACTTTTTTCTCCTGAAAGTCACCACGGAGATCCTTGAAATCCACATAAAAGGGATGATCAGGAGTTACTGGTGAGAATCGATCTACCGCTGCATCTATTTCAATCAATTTTGTGGCTTGTCTCATTATACGTGTACTTTATCTGTGGTTAATTCAAAATTTCCCCTTTTCTCTTTCTGGAAAAGAGCAGAAAATTTTATCTAATTTTACCTGATTTACCCAAAATATATCCATTTTTAAGCCTCTATTTCTGCATTTATTGATTTTCCTTACCATTTTTTATCATGATTTACCATAATTTGCCATAAAAGATTGTAATCAATTACTATCTTCCATCATACAAACCAACCCACAATGAAAACAACAACCACCATAAAAAATTTGCCAGCAGAGCAGCGGCGGGCGGTGACGGTGGAGGCGGTTATTGAGCTTGCTGCCGAGAAAAATC
>JBMOIS010000068.1:0-11333 GCA_049317185.1 Chlorobium sp.
AACTCTGCATTTGACTGTGGATAAGATCGAATGGATGACTCATTGACCATCGCTGATGACTCCTGATTTATTGCGGAAGCAGCTTGTACGGCCTTCGCTGTTGTTTGCCCCATGATTGACAGGATTATTGCAAACAACAGTGTATAATGAAGGATTTGATGCATTGACTGGAAGTAAAAGCCGGATGATTTTTTCTGAACCTTTTTTGTGGTCTCAAGTTTTCTGACAGCGAGGCAACTTACAGCTTCTCCGATATTTCTCCAAACCCACAACTCTTGTGATAAAATTTTGGTAATATAATATCTGCCATCTGGCCGTAATGGCATACCCACAAGACGTTGTTTTCGGCGCAACCGCTCCGATGAGTGAGCGAAGTGGAGAGTATCGGAAGCTAACTGCCATCCAAGGCTTGTTTCTCAACAAAAGACATCACCTGCCAACACTGACTTTGCTTGAAGCTATTCGGATCTCGCTGCCTGATTCCCCTCTATATTTTTGTGCAAACGAACCTGCGTCAGATACCCATAAGCCAAGAAAGTCAGCAAGACATGCCTATGCCATCCTTTCCATGATCGACCTTCATGGTGATCAAGCCCAAGCTCTTCTTTAAGTTGTTGGTATCCCTGCTCTATCCAATACCTTTCATGATAAACTTTTGCAAGATCAAGCGTTGACAACTGTTGTGGCATATTACTAAAAAAGTAACGAAGTTCGTACCCGCCTTTGCTCAAACTGCGGCGTTCTACCATGAGCCACACTTCTTCGTGATGCTTCCTTTTTGCCAAACTGTATGCAGGCCATACTCTCATTGAAACGGTTTCAACAACAAGTGGTTCGCCGCATGAATCAAGTCTCAATTCCAGTCTTTGCCAGTTCTCCTCAGCAACACTTGCACCCAGTACTGATAATCTGATTGCTCCAGGAACAGTTGATTCGACAGGGATGCCTTGTTTACGCCCCCGCTGGCCTTCCGTAACGGGAAGATAATGAAAATCCGGTTCTTGAAGAAAAATCTGAGTATCGGAGTCGATACCCAGGAAGTAGTTTTCTTTACGCGATTCAAGCCCCTGCCGAAACGCTGGAATGTTGCCATACCAACTATCAGCGAGAATGGCACGATGGGGAACATTTTCCTGGCGAGCCAAGTCAATAAAATCAAGTGCCATCTGCCATTTTGTCCTGTGATGTACGCTCTCCGGTATATGCGTCTTTTTGCGCCTTGCTGAACAGGCTTCGGTATCCTCATCCCAGGACTCCGGAACAAAAAGCTCCATGATATACGGCCAGGCAACATCATGGCCAACATACGTCATACTTGTTCCGATCTGACAGTTATCCGTTTTTCCTGTTGCTCGACAATATTGCCGACTAACACACGCACTATTAACACCTTTCTTTGTAAACCCTGTATCATCAATGACGAAAAGCCCTTGTGGATCAGAAGTTTCCATAAGCATACGATGTCGGTATTCAGCCCCAACTTTCTGTTCATCCCACAATGCTGAACTCAGAAAATACTGCATGACCCTTTCTGGAGTGTTAACCTTCACTGACATCGGCTCGACTGACTTACGCTCGCCATCCATCATGAGGCCTGCCAAATAACATTTTGCAGTCTCTCTACTTTTGATACAATAAAAATACGGATGATAGGGAGCCAGATATTCCGTGAGCCCCGGGAAGAGAATCTCTTTGGCCATATTTCAATTTGAAATTATGTTCAGCAATGCTTACAGCGGAAATGTATAAAATAAATATTGCTACCAGCCAACTCCGCCACTTTACCCAGCGTGACCCTCTTTTGCTGATAGAGCCAAAAAGCATAATATGCGAATTTCTTGCCGAATATCGGACACTGCCTGAAATGCGACAAAATCATTGGGTAAATCAATGGCTGTTTGCATAAGAAGCCCCTGCTTTGTAATAAAGGATAATACAATAATCATAAACTTCGCAAACGCATGTACCATTCCTTGCGCTGCTTTCGGAATATATTCATTCCACCATAGAGCAACCCCCTTGTAGATAATTTTAGCATGTCGCCGGTCAAAACATACGTATTTCTCAGGTGTATACAATTACTGTAAAAAAAATTGTAACTCTATACCATGAGTTGTTGTTGTTCAATCTACGCCGCCCAACTGCCATTAACGTCACCCTTGACAATACCAATCAGATGCACCTCCTGATCCATATCAAGAGTAACCGGCATTGGATTATCTGGCCAGACAACATGGGTTCGCGACATACTCTCACTGCCCACGCTCTCGGGCACAAACAGCCACTCCATTTCAGGCGCAGAGCTGAGCTTGACTGCCATCTTCAGGATATTGAGAGCATCGGCAGCCTTGACCTGACCGTCGTGGTTGACATCCGCCGCAAGGTACTGGTATGGTAACACCGCACTTCCATCAGCATTGGGGTTCATGCCAACAGCCATCTTCAATGCAGCCAGCGCATCATTGGCTTTGACCGCATTGCTTTCTGCAGTGCCGGAAACTTTGGCATTGGTCAGGGTGTATGAGCCATCCGCCATATCGAGATGCTGGTAGAGACCATCAGTGGTCATGCTATCCAACGATAGAGCAAACGCAGGAATGGTGTCATTGCCCAACTGCCCCGTCGTCAATGAGAGTTCAAAATGCTGCGGGTTTGTCGGCGCAGAGAGAGTCAGGGTTCCAAGCTTGACAGAACCGGCAGATAACGCTGTTGTGCCTGTACCGCCAAGAATGAACTGGCCGGGTTTATCTGTATTGGGTGACGAATTCCAACCGGACGGCAAACCTGTTGCATCCTGCCATGTGGCGGTTGATCCTGCTGGCAGTGCAAAATCCAACCGTAGACTGTTGATAGCAGCCGTTGGCGAGGTTTCCCAGATTTCGACAGTTCGAGAGCCATCTGCGGCAGTCTGGATGTTGCGGAATTCGATGGCTTGGGTATCGGCGACGACAGGCGATGAAGCGAGAGTGCTCGTAACATCTGCAATGGCTGCGCCGCTTTTCCAGAAGGTAGCTGAGCCGGTGAGGTCATGAACAGAAGCCGTCGTAAAGTCGTAGGTGTCTGTGCCTGAATAACTGTTGCCAGCAATATCCTTGACTGATCCAGCATCAAGTGTGATGAAATAGTGCGTGCCGTTCGCCAGATTTGATGTGGGGTTTATGGTGAGCATGGTATCTGAAATTGTCAGATTTGCACTTGTCGCAGTATTGTAGCTTTCAACAAGAGTGCCGTCAAACGAGTCACGGTGAATTTCGATCAAGCCTGTCCCGGCCTGAATTGCTTCGTTGAAGGTGAGCACGATGTTGCTGGTGACGGGAACGCTCATTGTGGCATCGGCGGGGGCGAAACTATCGAGTGTTGGCGGAAGAATATCCGCCAGCGTGCCATCGGCGAACTGGAAATGTTCGACTCCACGCACGACATCCGTTCCATCGTGATCTGCTCTTGTATCTGTTATGGTGTGCGATGTACCATCAAAACTCCTGGTGTAGTCGGCAAAATTACCACTGAACACCACGGTGTCGTCGCCAATACCACCATCAATGGTGTCATTCCCGGAGCCTGCGTTGATGGTATCGTTACCGCTGCTTCCGGCGATACTGTCGTTATAACTGTTAATGGCTTCTCGTGTTACCGATAGCTCTACAAGTGTGGGTATGGTGGTGCTGCCAACCCAATGCAACGTGTAAGCTCCATCCACTTGATTGATCATTGCTTCCGCCGTCACCACGAACTGTTGCTGCATCACTGCATCGCCGTGACGTAGCTCAAAGCCAACAGCGGCAAGCCGAGCTAACTCTTCAGCCGTAATGGTGAGTGTGCCACTGTCAACATCATTGGCACCAAATGTATAAGGCGTTGTGCTATTTGGCTGTATGTAGAGTGTATCGCTAATGCTCCATGGATTGGCGGTTGCAAGTGCATTGGCATCAATTGAATCGTCAAAGCTGCTGCCAATAATTGTATTGGTGGATGTGGTTGTTTCAGCAGGCAGAAAGCGGGTGAAGAGATCAACCGTTTCATCATAAAAGGCGAAATGCTCCATACCACTCAGTGTGTCGGTGCCCTCCGATAACCACGGCTGGTTGCCTGCGACGCTCCACGTGCCATCACTATCGCTGGTGATGGTAAAATCGCTGCGAAAGCCGTTGTAGTTTGCTGTGTCGTCACCAGCGCCGCCGTTGAGAGTGTCGTCGCCAGCACCACCATCAATGGTGTCGTTACCAGCTCCGGCGTTAATGCTGTCGTTGCCTGCGCCTCCTTGAATGTTGTCGTTAGAGCTGTTCACCGCTTCACGCCCGACGGTCAGCTCCGTCAACAATGGAGGTGTCGCCGTGCCAACCCAGCGGAGGGTGTAAGCGCCGCCAGTCTGACCGATGATGTCGGCAGCGCTGACGGTGAGAGCTGCCTCAACTTTTTGTGTGTCATGCCAGAGTTCAAGCTCATTGGCAGCCAGACTCGCCAGCTCCTCCGTGGTAACGATGATGGTGCCGCTGGTGAATTCGGCATCACCAAGGGTGTAAAGTGTTGCGCTATCAAGCGGAATAAAGAGCGTTTCGCTGCCGTGCCAAGGGTTGGCAAGGGCAAGCGCATCGGCATCAATCTGGTCATCGAAGCTGTTGCCGGTGATGCTGTTATAGCTTTCGGCTGTTTCGGCAGGAAGAAAGCGGGCAAGCAGGTCAACGGTTTCATCATCAAAAGCAAAATGTTCGATGCCGCTTAACGTATCGCTTCCTTCCGATCCCCACCACTGGGTATCAACAATACTCCACGAACCGTCGCTGTTTTGGGTGATGGTGAAATCCCCCTTCTCTCCATTGAAAGATGCGGTATCATCGCCTGCGCCGCCGTTGATGGTATCGTCACCAGCTCCACCAGCAATGGAGTCGTTACCAGCTCCGGCGTTGATGCTGTCGTTGCCGTCGTTACCCGAGATTGTATCGTTAAAGCTGTTGATGGTTTCGATCTCCACCGTCAAGCCAAGCCACCACGGCGGAGTGGTTTCGGTTGCTGTACCAATCCAGTGGAGCGTATAAGCGCCGCCACTCTGGCTGATGATGTCGGCAGCGTTGACGGTGAGCGCTGCCTGCACTTTTTGCGTGCCATGCCAGAGTTCAAGCCCTTGTGCAGCCTGCATTGCCAGCTCTTCTGCGGTAAAGGTAACTGTGCCGCTGGTGAACTCATTGGCGCCAAGCGTGTAGATCGTTTGATCTTCCAGATAGAGCGGAATGGTGATGGTGCCTTTCCACGGATTGGCTGTGGCAAGTGCGTCGGCATCAATCTGATCATCGAAGCTGCTGCCGGTGATGCTGTTGAAGCTTGCGGGCGCAGCCGTATCAGCCGGAGAAATGTAGGTAACAATGCTTACAACATCTTCCCACCAGAGGTCGCTGTAAAAGGAGAGTCGCTCAATGTTGAGAAGCGTATCGCTGCCATCGGGCGAGGCATCGCGGTTGTCAACAATACTCCACGTACCATTGCCGTTGGTGGTGATAGTGTAGTCGCTGGCGTAACCTCCGTATTGTGCAGTATCAGCACCGGCGCCACCATCAATCAGGTCGTTGCCAGCATCGCCATATATGGTATCATTGAGGGTTGTGCCAAAGAGCTGTTCGTCAGCAGTGGTGCCAGCAATATATTCGCCGATGAGAGTTGTAGAATCAGCCATAACGATCAAGAATAAATTGTGTTATTAAAATTGTTATTTCGGATTTGTTTCGTCATTCCCGCAAAGCAGGAATCCATTGTACAACCAAAATGAGCCCTTACTGAGCCCTTACTGAGCCCTTTCCAATACCCGCAAATCCTTGTTCTACAAGGGCAACACTCCTGTTTTCAGGTTTTGACTGGAATATTTGAGCCCTTAGTGAGCCCTTTAAAAACCCAGGTTGTCCCATTGCCTGTTATACCAAGTTTTTCAATCCATTTTCCCTCAAGCTCTCCTAAATATCGTGTAGCTGTGGCTTTGCTCACCTTACAGATAGTCTGTACCTCTGAGTTTGCTATGCCTCCATTCTCTTGAATGTGTAAGATGATTTTTCTTAATTCTTCTTTTAACCCTGACTCTTTTAAGCCGTTGTCGGTGTATTTGACGAACTCAACCTGAAAGTCTGGCGGGATATTGTAAAAAATTGGTGGAGCTATTTTATGTGCTTTGCACGCATTGACTATTTTTATGGTTCCACGCCCCCATGATTCAATATATCCAGCCCTAAAAAATGTATTGGCTATATCAGGATTGTGTGGTTTGGATGGATGCTTTTGGGTTAATCTCTCCACCGTCCAGTTGTCAGGTAGTTGACCTTCATTCCAAAAAATCATTTTGTTGGCATAAACACTGATTTGAACAGGAATTCCACAACTGTAATCTTTATGGGCAATGGCGTTATACAATGCTTCTCGTATAGCTTCTTCGGGAAAAGTGAAGGTTTCTTCCCGGCTTCCATTTTGGTACGAAATAATTGCCTGACTGTATTTTGTTTTCAGTAAATCCAACGCTTTTTCTGCTTGTTCCAGAAGATTTCCTGTTACTTCATCTTGAAACTTTAAATCATCATCCGATGCAAAAAAACCTATTTTGATATGCGCTCCACTTACATGTTTCTCTGGTTTTGGATGAAAGAGCAATATGGCTGCTCGCTTAATCATCTTTTCATCTTCCAAATAGAGTTGCAGGCTTTCCAGCAATTCTTGATTTGTGCCATCAATATCTTCAGGTTTTAGTCGTTTGCTTTTTGTTGCTTTCTTTCTGAAAAAATCGAAGGTTTCGTTTTTCAGGTCATCAACCGTAACATTGGGTACTGGCACACCATCCCATTTTTTCCCCTGCCTTTGGAGCAAAAATTTAGTTAAAGCGGCCCCTTTTAACTCCTGTAGCGTGCTGCCCGACCTGTAATAATATTTGCCTCTGAGACTAATTGGAAATGGATAAGGCTCTACAACAATTTCTAAATAATCACTCTCTTCTTCTGTATGCAGGTTTACATCTACCAATAAACCCAAAAGGTCTCTCACCTGATTTGGGATATCTTCTAAAAATTTTCTGGCATTTGCCAAGTGCTTCACCTTTCCATCATTATCTTTACCAATAAACAAGGTGCCACCCTGTGCATTGGCAAAACCGCAAATCCATTTGAAGTATTCTTCACGCCAAGACTCTTTCCATTCTATTATTTGTGCTTCCTTGCTCATTGCAACACCTCTATTATTATGCTCACGTTCTCTACACTATTGAACTTATTTTCGTCATTCCCGCGCAGGCGGGGATCCATTCATTTCTCCATATTACACAAGGTCAAAATGACCGAGGTTTTGTAGATTTGTTCCTGCAAATAAAAAGCCCATTTCCATATCGCCTGACGGGAGGCCTACAAGTTGAACTTGCCCATGAGGATTCCCATCTATTTCATATAAATCGCTTTTATCAATATCATCGTTTGTATCGGAATTACTGCGATAATCAAAATCAGTATCATTAAAACCTTCAAATTTCAATGTGTAAGGTGTTCCATTTTTAATACCTTGATTTATTGGAATAAGCCGTTGAGTTGGAGTAATTTCAGGAGTTATATATGCTCCTGCTTTACCAAGATTAAGATATACATAAGGATGATTTGAAATATGTTGAACATCTATATCCCATATATTTCTTACTTGTGCCATTGGATCAACAAGCGCATTTGATGCTTCATCAATAAGAGTTGCTATTGATTTAGGCAAATAATCATCTCCAAGCAATAACTCTACATACCAATGGTCATCAGGATTGAGGTAATCATCAATTTCACGCAACTCATATTGTAATGCAGTAATTTTACCAGAAGTATCTTGAACCGTCCGTCCATAAACGGTTAAATTATCTGCATCAGTTCCTGTATAGCCAAAAGCAGGAGCAAACATGGTTAGGAGTTTTTCTGAAAGAGGTGATACATACACTTGTTGTCCAGTGAAAGCTGCTGAACCAATCCAGAATGCTTCATTTGCTGACTTCGTTACATTATCAATTGTGATGTTTTCAACAGAATACAAGGTATCAATTTCTCGTGTTTGAACATTTTGAACCTCTAATGCAAAATTGATAACCTTAAAAGTGTAGCTTCCTGCATCAAAAATAGCCGTATCAATTCCATCACCTCCGTGAATACGATCATTACCTTTTCCACCAATAAATGTATCATTACCTGCTCCACCAAAAAGATAGTCGTTACCTGCTAACGCATTAATTATATCATTACCTGATGTACCTGCTAAAAGATTGATGCTGTCACTTGGTGTATCAATAAAGTGCAATTGCTCAATATCGGTTAATGTGTCGAGAGAGCCATCAATATTAATTACAGTTGTATCCAGACCTCCCCAATGTTGAGAAATATCTAACATGGTATCAATTGCATGAGAAAGATCACCACTTATTGTACAATCTTTAAGACTGCCTTTTGCAATGAACGTATCTGAAAACTTATACGAAACTGTATCTATGCCACCATTATCATCTCCTGTTTGGTGTCCATAAATTTTATCAGTACCTTTTCCTAAATAGAACATATCATTAGTTCCTTGAATGCTTCCATCACCATCACCAATTAATATATCATTACCTGAAGTACCAACAATGATATCGTTTTCACTATACTTTTCTGCATATCCTGACCATTCAGCTACAGATGCACCATTATCTCCTGTTATTTCAACGCCGAGTTTTCCACCATCACCAATTATAGCTAAATCACTTAAACTTAACATGACAATTGGATCATAATATCCTGAAGCATCGGGCACAGCTATATGTGTTCGAGCTAATAGAAAAATTATGTCCTCAAGTAATCCTGATGAACTAAAAAGATTAACAACATCAGTATAATTTGCCATATTATGTAATTGAGTAGCAGACTCTTTATAAGCTGCAATATCTGTTGTTGTTTGGAAATTAATTTGTTTTCCTGGTTGAGTTGAATATACCGGAACTGAAGGGGATACTGCACCAGCAATCTGAGTAACATCGGCAACAACATCACGAGCTACTTCGAACCTATAATATTGTTCACCTGCTACAATCTTTCTTTCCTCAGCTTTACTGTTAACAACAGCACCTGCAGCCGCAAATGAAATGCCTGTAACTTGAATGCCATTATTTTGTAAGTATGCTCCCCCATTATAGTTATCTGTCATGTACCATGTTGCCATTGCACCACCTAAACTATGTCCTGTTACATATACATTTTTAATGCTATTATCTTTATTTTCAACATAATTTTTTATTTCCTCAAGCAATGGCTTAAATAATTCATAATGCTCATCTTGTTGAATCCAATAGTAAGAATCAGTTTTAATAATGCTTGTGTTGTTAACTAATGCTGCCAACTCCATTATTATTTGATCTAATTTATTAGTTCCGTATGCTAAACTTGCTAAACCAGCAAGCGGAAAAGCATAAGCTAAAGCACCGATAGCTCCCAAAATTGCATTATCTATATTCCATGATAAACCAGAGGATAAATTTTTTAAAAACGTAACGGTGTCAACTGCTGCTTGTGAGTTTAACTTGTTATCATAATTAATAATACTACTATCCATTTGTTCAGCGGTAATATGATATTTTGATTCAAGAATATATCGAATTACTGCTTTTGCGATAGGTTGAAATGCTTCAGGTATAATAGCATCAGAATATTTTTTTGTTGTTAGAACAGTAACATCTTCTGTACCTCTAAATGAAATAACAAGGGAGTCGCCTTGTACAGCAACTATTGCTCCTGCTGTACCATTATCATATTCTAAGAATGACTTATTTTCGTAATATGTATTCCCATCATATTCTACAGTAAGTGATGAGCAAGATTGACTAAGTGATGAATAATCAAGAAATTGCCATCCTTTTTGTTGAAGAGAATCGTATGCTTCTTTTCCTGAATTTCCTGCGGCAACGAGTTTTGGATCAGCAGCTTGCCAATATGCTGCCTGAGCAAATTTTGCTAATGTCTCTACTGGATACTCTTCAGTAATACCCGTGCCTGAAGGTTTTATGCTGCCGGTAAATTGAATTTTTTCAACTCCATAGAGAACATCACTTCCTTCATTACCATTTATTAGATTGAGATCGGTAATTCTTGTCCATCCATCTTTTATTGTTGCAACTTTGTAATCTTTCTCGATACCATCATAACGTACCGTGTCTATACCATCGCCGCCATAAATAGTGTCGTTGCCAGCACCGCCAAATAATATATTATTGGCGCTATTGCCTGTAATAATATTATTCAGAGAATTGCCACTGCCATTAATTGCATCACTTCCTGTTAAGGTCAAATTTTCAACATTTGTTGAAAGACCAGAGCTTACGGAACTTTGGAGTGTATCTATTCCTTGCCCATCTTTTTCAACAATATTATACCATGCACCATCAACGACATAGGTATCGTTACCCAGTCCGCCTGTTAATGTATCATTACCACCAACACCAATTAGCGTATCATTGCCAAAAAAATCATACAAATTATTTGGTGCATTATTACCTGTAATACGATTGTTCAATATATTACCGTTACCATTAATTGCACTGCTTCCTGTTAAAATGAGGTTTTCAACATTTGCGGGTAAATCATAGGTTATTGAGCTGTTGACCGTATCGTTGCCTTCATTTGGCTTTTCGATGACTTTATCGTTAATGGTATCAACATAATAAACATCATCTCCAAGCCCACCGATGAATGTGTCATTTTTAATATTTATTTCAATAATAGCTTTTGATGTGGTATAGCTTGCATAATTATTTATATCATTCCATCCACCAATATACATCCAATTAAGATGTGAATAATCTTCATCACCAGCATTATTAGGCTCACCGCTAATCCAATGAATATATGTAACAGGTTCTCCACTTATCCATTTCCATACACCTTCTTGTGCTTGATCAGTCAATCCGATATAAAAACAATCATTACCAAATGTTTTGACTAACCAGTTATTCTCTTCTTGATTGTTAATAGTAACTAAATGACCACCTAACTTGACCGCTTCAGCTTCGGCTTCAAGCCATGTACTTGCATTGATTAATAAATAGGTGTGTCCGTTATAGGTATAGGTGCTCAGTGTCCCATCATATCCATCCACCCCCACATTTATATCCTCAACCACACCACTCTCCACCTCCAACACCCAATCCCCACCAAGCGCTGCCGCACCCGTTACATCATCCGAAGCCGCAACATCTGCATGCGTCAACCGCGCTAACGCATCAACAAATGCCAACCCTTCAGCTCCCGCAGCAACATTGCAGCCGTAAAGCAAAATGTCGCCCGATGGCGACAACGATGAACCAATCTGCGAAAGCT
>JBMOIS010000069.1:0-10805 GCA_049317185.1 Chlorobium sp.
ATTGTGATGAGGCATATCCTGATCTTTTTACTTCAAAGAATCCAAATGCACATTACTTAATGATTGGCAGCCTGTGGTTGCCCTCTGAGTTACGGCTGGAATTGAAGGAAACAATAAAGAGTATAAGGGCTAAGCACAATGCATGGGGAGAAATAAAATGGTCAAAAATATCGGCATCTAAATTACCGTTTTATTTAGAGCTGATAGACCTTTTTGCTTTTTACGGCACGAATATGCGATTTCGTTGTATAGCGGTAGAGCGTGAACATATTAACTTGCAATTTCATAATCAAGATGGTGAGCTTGGGTTCTATAAATTTTATTATCAACTCTTACACCATTGGATACAGGATTTCAATGAATATGATATCTATTGTGATGTGAAGAAAAATCGTGATCCCTTACGATTGCATACATTAAAAAAATATCTTGATGCATCCAACATATTTTCGACCATAAAAAACATCCAATCCCTTCCTTCAAGAGAGGTGGTACTTATACAATTCTGCGATTTTCTTCTTGGTGCAGCAAGCAGTCGAATGAATAACATGCTGAGAGTAGGTTCAGCAAAAGAAGCAGTTGTTCAGTACCTGGAAAAATCTCTTGAAGTCGAAAAATTGATCAAGACGGTAAGAGATGAACAGAAATTCAATGTCTTTAAAATTCGTCTCAAAGGGGGGTGGTAATGACTCTGCCGTCACTTCTTTATTACGAAACCAAAGATCAGTACTATCATCATTTTGTCAGGGAATATTGCGGAAAATCAATTTTAACTTCAGATGGTATAAGAGTTTACTTCAGCTTTAATAAATTCTCACATGCTTTTTACGAAAGCAGTAACAGGGATGGAGTTAAAGATGTGTTTTCTCATGTTCGGGCGCAGCGCATGGATTGGATAAAAGCTACGCTAACGAGCAGTCAGGCAAAAAAGTACCAGGGCTGGGACAAGAAAAAAGGAACGTATGATCCGACCTCAAGGGTAAGCTTCGAATACGAAGAGTTTGTTGTCGTGATTCAGATTAAATTGAAAACTAATGGAGACCTGAAAGCCGATTTTGTGATTTGTTATCAGGCTGATAACAGTATCTCAATAATAAGATGTTCCCCTCTATGGAGCTTAAACACTTGCAGGGCAGTACTTGAAGGAAAAAAGAAAGGCCGCTGATTTGCTACGCTGGTACAGCAGGCCGAGACCTCGATAGATTCAAAGCCGATAGGCCATGAATTCACGTCCAATATAAGGGATTTTTTTACGATGTCAAGGGGAAAATGAGCTGCTGTATAGACCTGGCGAATGGGAACGGTGGATAATTGGAGCATCCTTCAGTACGAATCAAAAATATGGGCAACCATCACCTTCGCGGCAGTGGAATAAAAGAATCATCATGGTCCTCGTTTTGCACATTGCCCTCACTGTCTATTCTCAGCTCATCATCGATCGCTTCCCACCAGCATTATAATTTCCCAAGCTTTTTCCCGAAGCAAACTTAAACAGAAGCCTTGAAACGTGATACCCGAAAAAATGCCCAGCTTGAGTTCCGGTGTATCTGTGCCAACCAGAGCGACTGGTATTACAAAGCGATGGATTTTCAAAAAATAAAGTTCGAACCTGTTTTCATTCCAAAAGCAAGCAACTCAACCGGCCTGCAAATAGCTGACCTCGTCGCACGGCCACTGGCACTTCAGTACTTGCGACCCACTCAATCCAACAGAACCTACGAAATCCTCAAAAGCAAAGAGCTGAACAGAAAAATTTTCCCATAAAAACAAAAAGGCCCCGGAAATAGTCCAAAGCCCCATTGTCGACCGGGAAAAGCCCAATCCTTTGACATAATTTATCTGAAACGTTCTGTTTTTACAATTTTTTATAAAAAAGCCTACAAGCGTCATGAGGACATCGTAGCACCCTGCAGGAATGGGGTCGATTATTATCTGATAACAGCGTATTACCTGAATGAACCGGGAGGAAAAAAGCAGATTCAAGAAAAAGGGAAAGTTGTCAGAAGTCTATTACAACCGCAAGGCTCGGTGCACATCTTGATGCATCGAGCCCCGTAACTCCTTCCTCCTATCGTGGTAGGATGAGCAAGGGAAACATAAACAAAAAAAAGTTGTATTTACTAATAAGTTTGAAATGAATTGTGGTACATGGGATCGGGAGGTAAGCACGCTTTGACAAGAAGGCGATCAACGCTTTCGTAAAAAACAAGAAATAACCAGCATTACACATGAGCAACAATATTCTCCAGCTCAATCCACCGGCGGTGTGGAAACATTTTTACAGCCTGACGCGCATTCCACGTCCATCCGGGAAGGAGGAGCAAATCAGGGAGTTCATCGCTGATTTCGGCAAAAACCTTGGACTGGAGACTCTTGTGGACGATGTCGGCAATGTTATCATTCGGAAGCCCGCCACCTCCGGCATGGAGAATCGTCAAGGGGTGATTCTGCAAGGGCATCTCGATATGGTGCCGCAGAAAAACAGCGGAAAGCAGCATGATTTTGAACAAGATCCGATTGAAACGCTTCTTGATGGTGAGTGGTTGAGGGCCAACGGTACGACCCTTGGCGCTGACAATGGTCTTGGTGTTGCTGCTGCCAAGGCGGTGCTTGAATCAGGGGAGATTCAGCATGGCCCGCTTGAGGCGCTTTTTACCAGCAATGAGGAGGCTGGAATGACCGGTGCAACCGGCTTGAAACCCGGTATGCTCAAGGGGAAGATTCTGATCAACATGGATTCGGAAGATGAAGGCGCACTTGTTATTGGTTGCGCTGGCGGTACCAACGCAAAGATGACCTTTCGTTACAACGAACAACCATTATCAAGGGAGTGCAGGGGTTTCAGAATCGGGGTGACTGGGTTGAAGGGTGGACACAGCGGAGTTGATATTCATCTTGGACGTGGTAATGCCAACAAGATCATGAACCGGATACTCTATCATGGGTATCGGTACGGACTGCAGCTTGCCTCCATTGACGGAGGAAGTCTCCGCAACGCAATTCCCCGGGAATCATTTGCCCGTATAGCCATTCCTGTCGCAAGGGTGGAGGAGTTTTTCAACAGCTTCACGATTTTGACTGGCAAGATAAAGAATGAACTGTTGGGAGTTGAGCCATCCCTGCAGATCGACGTGATTGCTGCCGAGCTACCCGGGAGCGTTATCGAACAGGATATTTTTATAAAGGTTCTGAACGCAATCTATGCTTGTCCAAACGGTGTGATTCGCATGAGCAACGAGATGGATGGTCTGGTTGAAACCTCCAATAATCTTGCGCTGGTCAAATCCGGAAATGGAGTTATTACCATCGAATGCTTGCTGAGAAGTTCGGTTGACTCTGCCCGTGATGATCTTGAGATCATGATAAAAAGTCTCTTTGACCTTGCAGGTGCAGATTCGGTCTTTGATGGAGCTTATCCAGGATGGAAACCCAATCAGGGTTCCCCGATCCTGAAGACCATGCAGGTGCTCTATACCCGGCAGTTCGGGAGTGTTCCCGAGATAACGGCTATTCATGCCGGTCTGGAATGCGGGATTTTAGGTGGCACCTATCCCGGTCTTGACATGATCTCTTTTGGCCCGACTATTCGATATCCCCATTCGCCTGATGAGAAGGTGAACATTCCCTCTGTCCAAAAATTCTGGGAGTTTCTTGTAGAAACACTCCGAAATATACCGGAAGCCTCCTCTTGTCAGGAAATTCCTCGTCGGGAAAAGCCTTCAGTGTAACGTTCCAGCCCATCGGGAGCAAGGTCTTCACCTTCTGGCCAGCAGATGCCGCCAATGGGATCAATACTGACCTGCCGAAAATACCTCTCCTGACGCAGTCGCCAGTAAGCATCGCGACTCTGTATCAATGGTTCAAGATTCAGGGTTAGTTCCTGATCATTGCTGAGTTTGACTTTTAATCTCAATCCTGAATGTGGTGTCACTTCCACAACCTGTACCCATGGTGTTTCAAGTAGTGAGTTCATTCCACTTTGCCATTAATTCTTCCTGGTTGCTCTGGATAAAGTTTTTTATTTTCTTTAGTTGTGCTGTTGGCATCTGGCCAGCGCATAAGTCGCCGCTCTCCAGACTGAACGATCCAGCATAATCCCCATACATTGCGTGACAATGAGGCTTTTCATGATCATCCATGTACATGTATATCGAAATGCCAAAGAAAAAGGCTACGCGCGGCATGGTTCAGTATTCAATTTTCAGTGTTTCGTGAAATAGACGACTTTCAAATCACTTGCTCAAACAATTTATACTAATTTTATTGAGACCGCAATATTTCTGCCTTAACCCCCTATTGTTAGCACAAGGAGTCTGCAATTGTGATCGGATAATAAGAATAAGCCATTACTGATGCTGGAATGCCGCTCCAAGGCGAATTCCGCCAGAAGCCAGAAAACTCTCCGATCTGGAAAGCAAGGGACGGGAGCGCTGCAACGCGAAGGAGCCTGGAACGCAGTGCAACGGTAAACGGCGTCACCTTTTTGAAGCTCAAGATCAGATTTAAGGCCAAAAAGATGTATTATTAGAGGATGTTGAAGCGCGAATGAAACAGCAGGTAAGCCATAACATTCTTTTTTCAATTCGATGGGAATTACAATAATATGAAGTGTCATGAAGAATGCTTATAAAATAAGAGAGGAGATTGCTGAAAACAAGCAGGCATATTGAGAGCTATCTGTAATTATTAAAAGGAGGTATATTGTGGTACACACACTCTATGCAACGTATGACGGACATGTGCTTATGCCCAAAGGAGATGTTGACTTATTACCGAATCACAGGTATTTGATTCAAATTGAAAGTCAACAGCAACCTGAACCCAAAAAGAATGTTCTGCAACGCCTTTCAGAACGAGCAATAGATTTAGGAGTTTCTGATTTGGCCTCTCAACATGATCATTACTTATACGGAACAGAAAAGCGATGAAGAAATCTCTTTTTATCGATACCAGCTATATTTTGGCTCTGCTGAACGCCCGGGATGAATTCCATCGTCAGGCGGTGAGCCTTGCTGATCAACTTGATGGCTCATTCATGACGACTGAGGCCGTTCTTACTGAAATCGCAAATGCGTTAGCAAAACCGCAATGGAGAGCATTGGCGATAGATACTATCAATAATCTTCGTGATGTGTCTTTCTGATTGATGAAATTCATCGCTCAAACAGCGGCGAGCAGCATGAAGAGATGATCAGCATTTTTGATGAACTGCAAAGCCCCTTTGATGGCGCTGCATACTCCGGAAAAGCCATCAAAAAGAACCTGATTATCGGCTTTACCGCCACCCCTGACGACCATGCCCTCGCCCGATTTGGCGAGTTCAGCGGCTATGCCGAGAGCGAAAAATTGTGGCGCCCGTTCGACAGCTACACCATCAAAGAGGCCATTGAGGATGGCTTTATCCTCAATCCGCTCAAAAATATTGTGCCGGTTGCCTCCAAAATGCTCTTTGATTTGTCCAAGCATCCGCTCGAAGGTTTTACAGAACAAGACTACAGGGATGCACAGAAAAAACAGATTTATGAAAACCGTGACAGCATAGATGCCATAGCCAAATATGTCGCCGACTTGCTGGTAAAGGATGTTTACCGGCAGATCAGAGGAACAGGCAAGGCAATGCTCGCAGTCTATTCGATCAAGGCGGCTATTGCCTACAAAGAGCGGGTAACCGAGCTCCTCGCGGCTATGGCAGTGCATCGCGGCAAGCTCACCTTGCTTATTGTATCCCGGTTGATCTGCACAGATTTGACTCTATTTCCCGTGGCCATGCCACAAAAGAGTTTTTTCGACAAAACGAAATTGATTTGCTATGCTGTACGGCAATAATACGGTTTCAGTGGGCGGATTTAACGAATGCTTTTCGTACTTTAAGAAAATTTCATCAACCAAACAGGGTGGCGATTATGACGATAACTGAGGGAGCTATACCGTCGTGGAACTCAATCGGAGTCTCCAATACGCCCACTGCAAAAGGGCCATTCGCCTGATCGTTCTCCTTATATCGCTGATCTGTTGACGCTTGTTGATCGTTTTGCTATTTCTGAGGAACGCGTTATGATACTTCGCGGGTTACTTCAGTTTCGCAGTGAGATGCACCAGGCAGGGATAACTTCAGGGTTACAATGGATAGATGGAATTTTTTTGAAAATGTCGAAACTACGGAAGGACGTCCTCCTCGCGATATGGATGTCGTAACTATTTTCACCTTCCAGAAGGAGAATCACAAGCCAGTTTAGTAGATAAATTTGAGACATTGTTTGATCAAGAGGCTCTTAAGGGCAAGTATTTTGTTGATTCCTACCCCGTTGTACTTGGGGATCCAATGGATTCTTTAAAGGTTAAATTAATTTCCTATTGGTATAGCATGTGGTCTCATCGCCGAGACGGTTTGTGGAAAGGATTTGTTCAAGTTGATCTTGATCCTTCGCAGGATATTGATGCATGCGCAATTCTGGATAGTGACGGAGGGATGACCTATGAATAACGAATATCAAACTATATCCTCTGAAATTAAGGATTTGGAGACTCTTATTTCTTCCGTTCCTCTCGGGAATGTTATCGATAAGATGAGTCTTGAGTCTCGGCTCAGGAGGGCAAATAGTATTTTATCTAATTTGTCTCAACAGTATACGGCCACAAGAGCGCAATTGACTTTCAGGGGTAGACCTGTGTTTGGTATACATGGTATTTCTGCTGATTTTGCTTCCAAAGCTGCAGGTGCGTTTTCGGATGCCTTTAGTGCGGTTGCTGCAGGGTTGTGCGATAGGTTAAGGCATAGTGGTTCAATTCCCGATAAAGATAAAAATCAGTTATTGATTACCGGAATTGCTATAGGGTCTTTTGGTTTTGAATTTGAGCTTCCTGATAAGGAGCAGAATATGTTCCCGGAATTTGAAGAAACAAGGGTCGCGATGAATAAAATTGGCGCTTTGTTTCGGTTGGCGGCTGAGGGGAGTGATGACGATGTAGCGGAGCTTGTAGAAGAAGTTCAGCCCAGAGCTGTAAAGAAAATTCATGAGTTTCTGGATGTTCTCGTCAGGTATCACGCATGGTGTGGCTTGTCGTATGAAAATACTTCCTTTTGTTATACGGATTATGAACAACTCAAGTTTTCCGCTGCTCGCTTGAAAGATGAAAATATTCAGGAAACGCAAAGTTCTTACCGTGGAGAATTTCAAGGAGTTCTACCGAACGGACGGACGTTTGAATTCAAGCTACTGGATCAAGATGGTTTGATTAGTGGGAAGGTGGATGTGTCAATTGAAGACCCTGACGTTTTAAACAGGGATTGGCTACATAAACCTGTGACAGCAAAACTGAATATAATGCAGATCGGGGAGGGATGCCCGAGATATACGTTGATGTCAATGAACGATTTGATCCAATAGGGGCAGGCAACGTACTTGGGCAAACGCCCCGGTGTTGGTTGGGGCTTTTGCATCATCAGTAAGCGCTACTACCTCAATTCGCTTGTACCTGACGTTCAAAAGTTGAAACTTGATGTATGGGGTCACGACCAGGTGATATTGCATGAACGCGATATCCGAAAAGAGAGTGGAATATTCGCAACGCTGAGAACGAACAACGTTGGCAGAAGTCTATTAAAACCGCAAGGCTCGGTGCACATCTTGATGCATCGAGCCTCGAAACTCTTTCCTCCTAACATGGTAGGAGGAGCGCATAAAGGTTAAGAAACAATAGTTGAATGACAATAAGATTATAATGAAATTATACCAAACAGGATTTTTCAGATTATTTTTGCTGGGCCGTTCAACGTGTCTTTGAACGCGGCGAGATCAGATATTACGATTATATTAGCGACAAGGTTGCGTTGGTGCAGGATCTCTACGACTTTGAAAAATGGAAAAGTGGAGGGAACTACTATAACCGGCCAAAAAAGTTATCAAGCGACAACTGCCTGAAAAACAACAAATAAAAAAAGCCCATCATTGTACTAAGAAGGATACCCTTCAACGGCATGAAGCCGACCTTCATGCAACACAGGCTAAGGCGAATATACAAGAAAAATAAAATAAAACAATAACCAGGAGCAAGCCACCTCTCCCATCCTTCAATTCTTCTTGACATAACGGCCCTTCTTATGATTGCAATAACGTAACCAGAACCAATACCGCCATAAAAAAACGTGACATACAGGCGCTTCGCTCCGTTTGCGCAACCTGCCGGGCACCCTTGGGTATAAGAGCGAGCCGCTTACCCCTTCACCTCAATAATATCCCCCCACCGAGTCGTGCAACACGGCGAAAGGTGCATTGCCATCAATCTGCAAAAAAAAAGAACAGCCAGAGCATACAGAACCTCCCCACTGATGTGCAGAAATACCGTGTTACAACATCACTGCTATCACGAAAACGGAGTACCGCCTTCTCTTCAAACCCCATCCAACCCAACAAGTCGCACTTGGGTACAAGAGCACCAATATGAAAGGGTTTTTATTTTTTATGGTACGGGCATACCGCTTTATGTTCATCAATATGCCATGGGTCAGCCCATAATATCCGGCAAAACTTTCGGTACCTGATACCGTAAAACCTGATTTTTCCGGTCACATGAAATGATACCAGAGTATCCATATCAAGATCAAGTGTCAGATTTTCACATCGTTTTTATCGCCTTCTCTGACAAAGATTCGGGGCTGATGTTATGGTTTCGTGTCTTGTTTTTTATGAATTCGTTCCATGTCATTGACTGATATGATTCGATCTTACAAAAGAATTCATACCACGAAGACTCTTGCAAGGCATTAAGCCCCCATGGGCCTTCAATGTCAAATGATGTGAAGATAAAAACAATGGGGCTCTCGCCCCATTTGTCAGTTCCTTCCCTTTGCCGGACTTCACCAGAAGCTTTAACTTCAGCGCTATGTTTCGGTTTTTGATTTATTCTTTTGGCCATAGGTCACGCTATTAAAGGCTGCCATAGTATTCGGCCAGACTCTCCTTAGTGATTTCCACTTTGCCTCGCTCATTGTACGCCATGCCCTCTCGTGCCTTCATCCATGGAGTTTCTGCATGGGTAAGGTCGCTCAGTTGTTGGCCGTTATATTGTTGATAATAGGCTACAACCTTATCGACCGTTTCTCGTTCATCTTCCGTAAGCATTTCAGAATTGCCACAGTGTATGCTTGATACTGTAAAACACCCCTTGTGCTTTTCGAAAAGAGATGGCGAAACAGGTCCATTAGCCCATGCCTCTATAGCCTCCTCAAAAAGCGGGTTATCAGCCCAAACCAAATGCCAAGCCTGACTATAATATACCAGCTTTTGCAGCTTCCATGTTGACATATCCCCAGCATGATCAAGGATATACTGCGCAACATCATGCACCGTTGCCATGAATATTCCTCCTGTTTTTATTTTCAGTTTTTTATAATGTAGTAAAAATGCGAACATTCTCAGTATTCTGAAGCCTATGAGTAAATTGTAAAGTGATTTCTTTTTCCACCCGTTCTTTCCCCGATATCGTATATTGGCCAATCATAGAGATCGGAATGGCGGGAAGTCAAGTCACAGAAAAAGAATCGATTATAAAACACTACTTGTTACCCCGAAAGAATTTGGTTCGCGGTTTCTATCAACAGCTTTTAGAGGATGCAAAGATCAAGTTACCATGAAAACCTGGTTTACAACCGTACAATACGCCCCGAATCCTGATCGTGAGGAGTACTTTGGTATCGGGTTAATGATGGTTAGCCCTGAAATCGGCATGGCAAAAGTACGTTTTTCGCGGGAACGGGTGAATCGAATTAATCGAGCATTTGGTCTTGACAAATCCTCACTTCTTGAGAGCGCAATGCGTCAAGCTGAAGGTTTTGTCAAAAGCCAGGATGCTCTTGACGTCAAACACCTTGAATACCTTTCGGTCTACGAAAATGGTGTCATTCGTTACACAGCACCAAAGCCGCTGGTCATTGCTCATGATAACCCTGACGAATCGGCCGCTGATCTTGTGGAACAACGCTTTAACAGGTTGTATCATAAGCTGATAGATGATAAGCAAGAGAAGAGAACAAACCCGTCAGGAAGCAATAATGCTTTTGCGACAGCTTTTCGCAGAATGGCTAAAGAGAATTTCGATTTTCAACACTATCTGAATATTGATTACAAGCTTGAGTCAGAAGAGTTGCAAACAGAAATACTTTTGCCTGAAATTCGTCTTGACTTTATTGGAGGTAACGGTTCCATCTATTGCGGCCATATCCTGAACCTCAATACTGCTGAATCAACACTGTCCGAAAATATTTCAAAAACAATAAGCCTTTACGATTGCTTGAATAAGCTTTATGGCTCCAGTAATCAGAAGGGCAAAAAGGAACAAAAAATTATTCTTGACAAAAAGCAAGCCGAACAAAAAGAGGCCAAACAAGCCTTGAACTTGATCGAATTAGTTACGGATAAGAAGCCTTATGAGGTTGTTCATGTTTCTGATACTCGACAATTCATGAACGATGTCCTGGAAGAGGTCAAGGAAAAAGGTGTTGAGCCATTTTCAAGCTGGATAAAAAAGCACCAGGCACATACTTTACAATAACAGGGGCTTGTAAAGAGCGTGGCATATCTTTCCATACACAAGCAAGGTTTTGACAGAAGAAACACAAGACGGCAAGCCTCTTCCTTTCCGCAAAAGCCAGGTTTGGCGTAACTCCTCAATGCCCATTATCATCACCCACCACGGTACCCTCGACAACAACCGCGCCACCCCACTCCACTCCACCCTCTACCCCTTCACTACCATAATATCCCCCCACCGCGTCGTGCAACAAGGCGAAAGCCGCTCCTGATTGG
>JBMOIS010000070.1:0-10708 GCA_049317185.1 Chlorobium sp.
GGCCAGCAGCGCCTCAATGGCAGCGCGGGTGAGGTTGAGGTTATACCAGCCGCGCCCAGCCGCAATGCCAGCTCGCCCGTCGCCCCCTTCAGGTTTTCAACAGAGAGATGGCCACCGCCCGGCGCATTGAAGAGCGTCGAAAGCGTCTCATCGAACACCTGCGCCGGGTCAAGCCCGCAGGTATTGAGATAAACAAAGCGACCGGCAAAGAGATTTTTACCCGTTGCCGTGTCGATGCCCTGATGCAGCACACGCTCAATCCGCTGCATGGAGCCTGCACGCGCATGGGCATCTCCTCCAGGTCAGGGCGTAGACGGAAAGCGTAGTCGCGCAGGTACTCGCTGGTTTTGATGTAGTACTGATCCTTGTTGGCCCAGTGGAGCATCACCTCCTCGCCTTCGTAAGGAATGGCGTAAACTCCCGTCTTGTAAACCCGTTTGGCAAAAAAGTCGCCCTCGGAGTAGTAGCGGCGAAAAAAGCTGAAGAGGTGGTCGTACACCTCGCTCTCAAGCCGCGCCACATCCACGCCGTCGTTTTTGAGCTGCTCGCGCAACGCCTGCACCTTGGGCGATTGCTCAGGATACATGCCCGCCGCCTCCACGCCCGCGATGACTTTGTTCAGCTCCCGCTCCATCTCAGCCTTGTCAGCGCTCCTGAACTGACCAAACGCCGCCGTCACCTGCGGCAGCAGCTCCCTGTCGAGAAACTGCGTCACCTCCGCGCTTTTGGCGTGCATGATGCGGTAGAGACCAAAATCGAGGTCAGGCTGGTCGAGCTGAAACAGCTCAATCAACAGGGTCTTCAGCTTGTCGTAGTTCCGGGTCATAACACAATTTTTTCTTTGTTATCCCCTGTCGGGAGATTATTCGAGAGCACTTCGGGTCAAAAAAATTTTCTAGCCTCCCCATGTTGGTTCTTACTTATCGAGTGAGCTTTCTTTTTCAGGGTTCCAGATATCAGGGGATCAGATTTTCAGGAAGAAAAAAGACTGGAACGAATCACTCGAAAACCCACAAAGCCGCCGTAGTCCCACGGAACGTCGACGTACCGGGAGGAGCAGCGCAGAGCATCAGCATTACTGTTATAATACGCACCCCGTAGCGCACGCAGGGCGTAAAAACCATAGAAACGTTTGTCGGCTATACTCCAAACAACTGCAGCAATCACAGAAACAACCATCGGAAGCAAACCAAAACCGTAGCCGTTCTCCATCCACTCCCACACATTACCGGCCATGTCGTACAACCCTTCCGGAGTTACACCTTCAGGATAACGGCCAACCGCTGTTGTAACCCCTTCGTTTTTCCCGTAATTGGCTCGGGTTGATGATGGCTCCTCTTCACCCCAGGGATAGCGTCTGCTCTCTTTACCACCTGCGGCATATTCCCACTCCACCTCCGTTGGCAAGCGATAGAGGCCAGCGTTTCCCCCATTGCTTTCAAGCAGCGAGAGCCAGAGGCAGTAGGCACGCGCCGCATACCAGCTTACACCTACCACCGGCTGTTCATCCCCGTTAAATTTTCTGTCGTCATCAAAGCGGGAACGAAAGAGCGTTGCCAGATTATCCCTGCCTTTCAGATAACGTCGAAATCCCCTGACACCTTGCGCCATGCTGCTCAACTGCTCTTTATAGCGTTCAAGTGGCAGAATAGTGGCAAAGTGAGCCTCACTCCCGTCAAGGTAAGCAATAAAGCGGCGGTAAAGCTGGTTGGTCACGGTGTATCGGGCAACATGGAGGTCGGGCACCGTCCGCTGCTTTTTCTTGACTGAGTAGACAAACGAACCGCCTTCGATCAAGACATAAGGTGCACCTTGCCTATCGACCACACCTGTTACCGTAAAGTCAGCGGCACGGCGGCGAATGTCGTCGCCTTTGGCAAGGTTCTGCTCAATAAACTGCCGCACAACATCTCCGGCTGCCTGATGCCTGCTTATTTGAAAGCATTTCAACAAATAACGCTGCCGGTTTGCGGTTGTCGCAGGGTCAAGCAGTTTGTCATAGAGAACTCCAGGCTCTTCCTTCGGCCTTTCCTGCATAATACGTTCCAGCAAATCCTGCTGCTCCTGCGAAAAATTCAGGCTGACCGGCGAGTCAAACAGTTGCTCCAGAAACGCATTGAAGGTAACAGCGTTCGCCTTAGCTGCAAAAAAGCAGATCGGCTCTTTCCACCAGGCTTCGCCAAAATGTGCGGCCAGCTCACTGAGATACTTCCTCACTCCATTCATCTCCCTGTCGAGAGGATCCACCTGGAGAAGCTCAATATTTTTTACAAGCTGAACCGCCGCCATATACTCGCGGAATGATTTATGGCGGAACAGATACTCCTTTTCGCCATACTCCACCAGCAACCCTGCCCGATCGACAAGGTTTTGGCAAAATATCGCTGGCGTTGGGGTATCAGAATGCTTGATCAATTCAACCTGCACCTGCTGATGCATTGTCTCTCTTTCCACTTCATCTTTTTTCAGCTTTTCCTGCATCCAGAGCGACACCGGCATCAGTACATCAAGCGCCTGTTCAGCGGCAAGTAATGGTATTTTATTGATCTGCCTCTCCCGATCATCAAGAATGTAGTCCAATGCTTTACTGTACAACTCCACACGACTGGATGGCAAATACTCCTTGTTTTTCCAGAGCATGGCCATAATCTGCAACAAAAGGGGAATACCAGCCAGCGACTGCAAACTTTTATTCTCTTCAGCTCTTAAAAAGGCAATAATTGCCTCGGCTTTTTCTCTTGCTTTTTCTTTCTGGCTCTTTTGCCATTCCAGCGTTTTATCGGCAAAAGGAGTCGTCGTCTCAAGAAATGCCGCATCAAACCACTGGTGTAAAAAATCCTTTTGCTGATCGAGCGTAAAATCCATAACATCAACCCGCACAAAATGCTTCAGCTCAATATTCTCAACCTTTCTGTAGCCGGTTGTTCTTGAGGTAACAATAAAATATGCCTCCGGAAAGCTGTTCACGGCATTGTCAATCCAGTCACATACCTTTATTCTCTGGGCAATGTCACTGATTTCATCAAGTCCATCAAGCAATACGAGGGTCGTAGCTGAATGAAGCCATTCGATAAAGAGATCTTCCCCAACAGGGTGAGAATGCCTTTCAGAAGACGCCCGCAGGTTTGCCGGGAGTAATGCGTAGTCTTCTCCAACCTTATTCAGCTCACGCAAGGGCAGATAAAAAACCAGCTCCGGCATGCGAAAGCCGCGCTTTTCATGAGGCTTTGTTTCAAGGCACAACAAAGCATAATAGTACAGCAGTGTTGTCTTTCCTGAACCGGGTTCACCAATAACAAGCAGCCTTCTATACTTGTTTTTGAAGGCCATTCGCAGCACCGCTTCCGGCGACTGGATACCATTATTATTCTTGTCGTTATAGCCTCTGCCCGGCATAAAACGGCTCTCGTTGCGCAGCGTATCGGAAAGACGTAAAGGGACAAAGGTATCGGCAAGAGTCACGGAAACACTGTCAAAGGCAGTTGTTGAGAGTGATTGCTTTTTAATCTGCTCTCGGAGAGTCTTTTTATGAAGTTTTGCAAAGTCTTCAAGCAGCTTTTTTCTTGAAGATTTTGCGCTCCAACGCGGGGAGATCTGTTTGTATAAAGCCCATATTCCATAAATTGCACCACAAATAGCAGGTATGACAACAGCAAGCAGCGCAATAGAATTAACAGTATTCAGACCTACACCAAAGATTTGAATAATCGCGTCACTGTTCCCTTTGCCAGGCACTTCCTTATCCATCAACACTCCCCGGCCATCCGATTTTTCGGGATTTGCTGTTGTTATGGCTGCGATAGACGTGACATTCGACGGTTTTGTGCTGTCACCTTTTGCCCCAACGACACCGCCAGTGCCTGCCAAAATAACAAGAACAAGCAAAAGAACTCTGCTTATGCGGCTCATACACTTCACTGATTCCGAAACAGGCGAGCAAGAAAAAGCCATAGCACAGGTGTTGTGGATGACGAGGTAAAAAGATGCGTAAGTAAATATAGTATAATCGGGCGTGAAGAGAAACAGAAGAGAGGATCTCCTGCTGGTATGTCAGCCAGATTATCCCAAAGATCTTTTGCCAACGGCAATTGAAGAAATTCAAGCCGCCTCTTTTCTGAAACGTATTTTCTAAACTTTGGACGACCAAGCACCTCGTTGAGTTCTGCAAGTGACTCTTCTGAAGCTAACAACTCTCCACCCAAAACAACAAAATCGAATACCTGTCGGGATACTGTATTGGGCAGTAAAACCGCATTGATCACAACATTTGTATCAATAACCGCACAAATTTTATTTTTCATTGAGTAATGATGCCAAAAGTTCTGGTGTCATACCCTGTACCGCCGAATCGTGACCAATGTCATCCATAATGTCCATGAGAGATCGTTCAGGAGTTGACATTAATTCCTGTAAACGCAACGTCAACAAGAGCTGAAGCTTGTATTTTTTATCGGCAGATACTTCAGAAAAAGTCTGTGCAACCTTTTCATTGACATCAATATCAATGGCTGTCATGGTATAAAATTTTGATTGTATCGTTCTGGATACTCATTCAATCGATAAAACTGGCATCAAAAAAGATATCCATTCGAGCACTTGTGGAACGAACTTCATGAAAAAGACAACGCGGTATTATTTCAGCCGCTTTCGCCAGTAATAAGGTCGCCGTTTCTGATGAGCGCACGCAAGGATTTGAATTCGATCTGGATAAACCGTATAGACCAGATTGTAGGGAAACCGCCACAAAGACTTTCGCCGCAATCTCTTCCCAATTTTTGGGGAAGCCTCAGTATTCATCAAAAAATTATCCCGAAAATTCAGGCGTGACTATCGAAGAGAAAAATCAGGAATGTACGGAAAATCCCTTGATACTCTATTAAACGGGATTCTTGATCTCCTTGAGGTCGATGAGATTTTACCGCCCAACGCCGTCGATCATGCGCTTGTTGGGAAGTTTGCAGGATACCGTGATTGCCATATCAAACCTGATCTTATTTTGATCTACCGCAAAACAGGCGACGACGTTCTTGAGTTACTTCGGCCTGGATCACACAGCGAACTCGGTTTATAACGCTGAAGCTCCTGTGGCGGGACCGCCCAACCGCTTGAGACAGTCAAGCTATATAACGCACCTGTTCGCCACATGATGTTAGCTCGCCTTCCACCCGACTGACTGCATTGCTCTCAGCTCGACAACCTTCGGATGAGCATCTATTGGTTTGAGCAACTGCCGGAGTTTTTGCTGGAGATGAGCTGGATTGATTGCGGTAAAATGACCACTCATCATACCGGCTGACCTCCCAACCCTCAGGAAAATCAAAATTCAGGCCATCAACGCTATACTGCTGCATCAGCGTTCCTCATCGGCAAGAAACCTGTCGGATTGCGCCAGTTCTTCGTCAAGGGACGCAATATCACCAATACCATCGGAACAACTTCCCTGCTGAACCACAACGCCATCGTCACTGTTGTGCAGCCCAAAAAATTGCGTTTTAACCTCTGTATACACACTGGCAGACAACAATATTTCAATTTCGCGAAGAAGAAAAAGGCTATGCGTCGCTATAAAAACCTGAACCCCTGATGCACTAAGGTCAAGGATGCTTTTTGCCACCTTTTTAATGAGAAGCGGATTAAGATTGGCTTCAGGTTCATCCCAAAAAAGAGAGCCTTTATCGAGAAGTGCGCCTGTTGCAATCAATCGGGAAAGCATCCCAAGTTTACGATATCCCTCTGCTACCAATGGCATTTCAACGCGTCCGCTCCCATTTCTCAAATAAAAACGACCATTGTTGCCAAGCTCTATCCCTCCGCCCATGGCCGTCTCAAGAGGCTCCAGAAGCTCCTTTATCCGCTTTTCCTTCGTGCCCCGTTGAAGAAGAGCGCCAAGCAGCAAGCAGGTGTCGCGCCATGTCTCTTCAAATTCGAGATAGTGACCCTCATACACCGCAATAAAATTGGGATACATTGTCAGCAGTTCACGTGTTGGCAGGTAAACCGGGGGAACATCCATCCATACCGAAGGCAACTTTTCAATACTGACTTCCGATTTGCTTTGTGCGGCAAAACTGAATGCCGTATCAAGGGATGGGTTTTCGAGCATCATGCTGATATCACATCGCTCACGACCCTGTTTTCTTCGAGCAAGCCGTCCAAGTGATTCAGGCCGAAAAACATTCAGCAATTTGAGGGCAAGTTGTACCTGAAACAGTGATTTCGTCGGTGTTGCCCCGTTTGTTGGCTTTCGTCTTGCTTCAGAACTTGCGGCCAATACGACATAAAGGAGTTTGAGAAAATGTGTTTTACCAGTGCCATTCTCACCAACAATCACATTAAGATTGCTTCCGAACCTGAGATCAGCTTCTGAAAAGACGGTAAAATTTTTTATGGCAATTTGCTTTATCATTTTTTCCCTTTTTGCATCGAGACCGTTGAGCCCTCTTTGCTCTGTTCTATTGCTCGTTCAGGAGAAATGTAACTAAAAAAGTATTACACCCCTTTATGGCAAATTCCCGGTTAGTGGAATTAACAGGCATAACGGCCTCGCGCCATACCGTGTACCGATAACACGCACCATGAATCAATGTACCAATGATTGGCTAACTCTTAACTGGGCAGCCACGGTGTCGGGCCCCAGGTCTTGCCCATCTGGCCAACCGATACCGGCAAAAAACAAAGCCACCTTTTGAAACCAGGCTTCATTTTTCAACGGTAAAAAACAGTCAGAAGTCATATATGGATTGACATCAAACTCGCCGCATCGGCCATTCTGTAATTCAACCTGTACATAGCCACCAGGCAGTGGAGTAGCTTTAATCACTTTATTCATATCGCGTTACTCATTCAAGCGGTTTTATCTTTTGCACCGGGAGCCCACGCACTGCCAAACTCCAATCTGCCATAATCTCATCACGATGAATCTCCAGCCAGGCTTGCACCAATTTCATCTTGTTGCGTGGCAAATCGCCTTCAAGCACGTCACCGCCTTCAATAGCAATTACAGCCGTAAACTCCGCATATTCAGCATGAAAATATGGTGCATGATGCTGCTGCATCATAAAAATACATGTATACCACAACACCGAAAAACATTGAAAGTATAGGCATGATACTTGAAACTGGCAAAAAAATATTTGCTCCAAATATTTTCATTATTCACACTTTGTCGAGAAATTGCGTCACATCCGTGCTTTTTGCGTGCATGATGCGGTAGAGACCAAAATCGAAGTCAGGCTGGTCGAGCTGAAAAAGCTCAATCAACAGGGTCTTCAGCTTGTCGTAGCTCCGGGTCATAACACAATTTTTTCTTTGTTATCCCCTGTCGGGAGATTATTCGAGAGCACTTCGGGTCAAAAAAATTTTCTAGCCTCCCCATGTTGGTTCTTACTTATCGAGTGAGCTTTCTTTTTCAGGGTTCCAGATATCAGAGGATCAGATTTTCAGGAAGAGGGACTGGAACGTATCACTCGAAAACCCACATCGCTGAGGCCGTTCCCCGGATCGTAGTAGTACCGGGAGGAGCAGCGCAGAGCATCAGCATTACTACTATAATACGCTCCTCCTCGCATTGCACGCGCATCTTCATCTTTATCATACCAATCCTCCGTCCACTCCCACACATTGCCTGCCATATCATGCAATCCTTCAGATGTAGCGCCTTCTGGATAACGACCTACAGATGTCGTTGCCCCTTCATGATTGTTATAATTCGCCAGTGTTTTATTGGGTTCACCTTTCTCTTTTGGCCACGGATAAAGTCTGCCCTCTTCTCCTGCCGCTGCATATTCCCACTCCACCTCAGTCGGCAACCGATAGAGAGCACCATCACTATCGAGGAGCGACAACCAGAGGCAATACGCACGGGCATCATACCAGGTCACCCCTGCCACCGGTTGATCATCCTTGTTAAATTGTTTATTGGTTTCCCGATAAGAAACAAAACGCTTCGCCAGGGATGACTCTTCCTTCAAAAAGTCACTGAATCCCCTGATACCTGATGCCAGTTCATCCAAACTTTCTTTATACGTATTGAGAGGAACCCTCTCCGCAAATTCGGGCTCTTTTGCCCCAAGATAACTGATAAAGCGCCGATAGTGCTGATTGGTCACTGTGAACTTTGCAACGTACATCTCTGCAACGGGTTCCGGCTTTTTCGTGAGGGAGTAAGGGAACGTCCCGCCCTTGATGAAGATGTACTCAGCGCCAAGTTTGTCATATTTCACCTCTTTGACCAACTGCTGCTCTTTCGTCAACCCCGACTGCCTGAACTCCAGAAGTGTCGCAATTGCCTCCGGTTTCTCGATATTTTTCAGGCACTCCAGCAGATAGTGCTGCCGATTTGCTGTGGTTTCCGGATCGAGCAGTTTCGTGCGCAGGGCATCAACCTTCCGCTGCGGGGCCTCCTCGACGAGAGCAACAAGCAAATCCTGCTGCTTCTGCGTTAACTCTTCCGTCACCGGCGAATCGAAGAGCCTCTGCATAAAGCTGTCGAACAGCTCTGCATCCTCAACATGACCGATGAAAAAGCGGAACACCTCTGTCCACCAGTCGTCACCGAAATGGCTCACCAGCTTGTCGAGACAACCTGGTTTATGAATATTTTTCACCAATTGAACGCCAGCCAGGTACTCGCGGAATGATTTGTGGCGAAAGAGATACTCCTTTTCGCCGTACTCAACCAGCACACCGGCACGGTCAACAAGGTTCCGGCAAAAATCGGAGGCTTGCCATGAGTTGTAGAGTGTATTGAGCTGTACCTGCATCTGCTGCTGCATCTCAATCCGGTCAGCTTCATCTTTTTTCAGCTCTTCCTGCATCCAGAGCGATACCGGGCTCAGCACCCGTCGCGCATCCTCTGCAACAAGGAGGGGATCAATTCCCCGGCGACGGTCACGATAATCGAGCATGTAGTTCAACGCCGCATCATAAAGCTTCAACCGGTTGCCCGGCAGATACTCCCGATTTTTCCAGAGCATCGCCATAATCTGCAACAAGAGCGGCACACCAGCAAGAGGCAGCAAGCTCCTGTTTTTCTCCTGTCCGAGAAACGCCAGAATAGCATCAGCCTTTGTGATGGCTTTTTGCTCCTGCTTGCTGCGCCACACTGACTGATCTTCTGTTGCTGGCGGCAGCTCACCAAGAAATGCCGCCTTGAACCAGCGATGCAAAAACTCTGCCTGCTGCTTTTTTGAAAAATCCATGATATCCGCCCGCAGATGGCTTGCCTCAATTTCAATACCATCTCCTTTCCGATACCCCGTGCTTCGTGAGGTCACCACAAACCTTGCGCTGGTAAAGCGTCCAACCGTACGGTCAATCCACTGGCAAACAGCTATTCTGTCATGAACGTCGCTGATTTCATCAAGTCCATCAAGCAGCACCAGTGTTGAAGGCAGCTCAAGCCAACCGGAAAAGAGTGCATCATCAATCTTGAGAAACTGTTTGTCGCACCATGCAGCAAGATTTTCCGGCAATGATATATAGCCGCTGTTGCTCTTTTTCAGCTCGCGCAACGGCAGAAAAAATACATGAACCGGCTCACTGAACCCGAACTCCTTGTGCCTGCCATTGTCAAGGCAGGAGAGCGCATAATATTTGAGCAGTGTCGTTTTTCCTGAACCCGGATCACCAATGACCAGCAACAAGGGATGATGCTGAAACACAAAGCTCATCACCTTTTCGGGCGTGCTGCTGCGCTGATACTCCGCCTCGTCGCGCGGCTCACCCTCAGCGCTGCCGCACACCCCGCTTCGCGATGTCGCCGACAAACTCAGCGACACAAAGGTCTCGGAGAGCTTTACGGCAAAATGCTCCAGCGCGGGCGAGCCTGTCAGCGTCATGTTGCCAAACTGGTGCGTCAGGGTGGCATGGTAGCGGTGGAGAAGGTCGGAAGCGGTATTCACCTGCGGCAACAGCTTTGGCGGAAGTATTGGAGACTCGCCAGCGAGAATATCGGCCATCGCAAACCGGACTTTGTCAAGCACAATGTTCTTGAGCTCTTCAATACTTTGATAGGTTCGGCATGGTGTGAGTGAACATGAATCCGTACTTGTCCAATCATTTGTCAACTCCTCCTGACGCTCAAGCAATGCCGTCCAATCGCGAGAGGACTGAAGTTTGGCTTGTGCATTTGGAAATTTACCCTGACGCGGATTATCATCGGGAAAGAGCCCTAAAATATGAAGTTTCCTCTCGCGACTGCGTTTTCTGGCTTTGTCAAGTTCTTCCCAGGTAACCTTCCCCACTCGCTCCTTAAACACAAAAATGGCTATCCGCGCATGCTCAAGAGCTGGTGTTACCACTGCCTCCTGACCACCAGTTATTGCTTTTGCATTATCATGCCACTCCCAAAACGTCCACCGGCGCAACGATGAGCGATGATTATTGGATGTCAGCAAAAGGCAAAAATCCTTATCAATCTCATCTTTAAGTTCAAGAATAGCCTTTGCTTCCGCCGACGCATCGTCGCTGTGCCCAATGAAAATCAGCAGCTCATCCGACGAAAATCCTGAGAGTACTTGTTGAGGCTCTGGTTGCATAACGGTTTATAAATCAATGTTTCAGGCAAGAATGAAGTTACGCAATTTCAACCACCCTGTGAATACCAGCCAAAAGCGCATTAAAGCTCGGTGACAGGTTATTATCAATATCAAGATGCACTCCAATAGAACGTGAACCAGCAATCTCGGCAAAACCCCCTCAAGCATCC
>JBMOIS010000071.1:0-10701 GCA_049317185.1 Chlorobium sp.
CCTCAATGATACTGTTATAGACATTGATAGCACACTGCTCACCCGCAATGTTCTGTTCGAGTATCTTTTTCACAAAAGGATCATCAGGTGCCGCATAGCCACAGTTCGACAGGGTGAACCAGTCGAGTGGACTGGAAGCAGGTTTCCCGCCAAGCTGAATGATCCTTGTTGTCAGCATATCCGCATGCCGAAGCTCATCAGCCGCATGTTGCAGAAGTTCGGCAATCGCAGCATCCTTCATTGGCCCCTGCACCACCTTTGCTCCAATCCAGTACTGATAGTAGGCAAGCCACTCATCAGCAAAAGCCTTGTTGAGCAGTTCTAGAACACGGGGAAGATGTTCTCCAACAATTTCACGTCCTTTTGTACCCATAACTTTACTCCGTTTTGTCGTTTACAACCAGCTTATTTCTTGTTTTCGATAAGGTCGGCAAGAGCATTGGACAGATTTGGATAGCCGAAGGGAAAACGTTGTGCCGACAGAAATCCGGGCTTTATATTCTGCCCTTTGACGGCGTATGTTCCACCTTCGCCTATCAAAAGCTGAACGGCAAACTCCGGCACTGGCAGATGGGATGGTCTTCCAAGAACACCCCCAAGTGCCTCAACAAACTTTTTCATGGAAACCGGTGACGGGCTTACCAAATTAATTGCTCCACGGTAAAGGGGATTATCAAGTGCCTCAAGAATAGCAGCAATCTCGTCGTCAATATGAATCCACGAAATGCATTGAAGGCCTGAACCAATGGGCCCGCCGAGAAAAAGACGGAACGTTGGAAGCATTTTCTGCAACATCCCGCCTTTTGTCGACAAGACAATTCCTGTTCTTAACAAGACCGTACGCAAGCCACTCTTTTCAGCGGCAAGTGCCTCCTTTTCCCAGTCAATGCATATTTTGGCGAGAAAATCCTTGCCCTCCGGTGCCGACTCATCCATTGCCGGAGTATCGTCACAGCATAAGAACGAGCCATAATAGCCGATGGCAGATGCAGAAATAAAGACCTGCGGTTTTTCAGGAGCTCGGGCAATTGCCGACACAATATGCCGGGTACCAAGAATTCTTGAGTCATAACACTCTTTTTTGTGCGCATCGCTCCATCGGCTTTCAAGCAGGGGTTTGCCCGCAAGATGAATCACAGCCTTCGCTCCGTTGATAAAATCGCTCCATGCACCGCTTTCCATATCAGAATCCCATTGAACATATTCCTTTGCACCTGGGATATTACGGGCGGCCACTCCAGGTAAACGAGCCAGAAGAACAACTTTTTCGCCCCTTGCAATCAGCTTCAGGGCAAGTTCAGTCCCTATGACACCTGTAGCTCCAGTAATAATAATATGTCCGTGCATCATCTTATTTTATTTTATAGTGAAAGAACAAAACACCTCTCCTACTCAACGGTAACCGATTTTGCCAAATTTCGTGGTCGGTCAACATTACACCCTCGAAGAGTAGCGATATGATACGCAAGAAGCTGCAGAGGAATAACCGTCAGAAGCGGAGTGATCGGACCTGATGCCTGGGGAATATAAATCACATGTTCAGCCAGACGGCTGATTTCCTGGTCACCTTCATTGGCGATGGCAATAACACGACCTTTACGGCTGCGTACCTCCTCAATATTACTGAGAATCTTGGCATAGGTATTGTCGTGGGTGGCAATAAAAATGACAGGCATATCCTCGTCAATCAGGGCAATCGGCCCATGTTTCATTTCGGCTGCGGGATAACCTTCAGCATGAATATATGAGATCTCCTTGAGTTTCAGGGCACCTTCAAGAGCGACTGGAAAATTGAAGCCACGTCCAAGATAGAGAAAGTTTTTTGCATCCTTGAAGCGTTCCGCAATAGATTTGATCTGGCTGTCAAGTTCAAGAATACGTGACGCTTTTTCAGGAATTGACACAAGCTCTTTGAGGTTCAGCGTAATTTCCTCATTAGAAATGGTTCTTCCCTTGCTCAGTGCCAGAGCCAGCATATAGAGCATAATCACCTGGGCCGTAAAGGCTTTGGTTGAAGCAACACCAACCTCAGGCCCTGCATGGGTATACATTCCACACAGAGTTTCACGGGCAATAGTAGAACCCACAACATTACAGATACCCACGACAAGGGCTCCTTTTTCCCTGGCGGTACGAAGCGCCGCAAGGGTATCAGCGGTTTCACCCGACTGAGATATAACGATAACCACATCATCAACACCAACAATCGGATTGCGATACCTGAACTCTGAAGCATAGTCAACCTCAACTGGAATACGGGCAAACTCCTCAATCAGATATTCGCCGATCAGAGCGGCATGCCAGCTCGTTCCGCAGGCACAGATAACAATCCGCTTCGCCTGTTTCAGACGATCGAGGTAATCTTCAATCCCGCCAAGACGGAGTCGCCCCTCATCAAGCCGCACCCGCCCCCGCATGACATCGTGCATGACGACAGGTTGTTCAAAAATCTCCTTGAGCATAAAGTGCTCAAAACCACCTTTCTCTATTTTTTCCAGTGAAAAATCAAGCTCTGTCACCATCTTTTCCTGTTCGACATTCTCAATTGTCTTGACAGAGTAGCCCTCCCTTGTCACGACAGCAAGCTCGCCATCAGAGAGATACACGACCTTGTTGGTATGTTCGACAATGGGTGCCGCATCCGAAGCAATAAAGAACTCGCCAATACCGATGCCGATCACTAGCGGACTCCCCTTGCGTGCAACAACAATCTTGTCAGGCTCACGCGAAGAGATCACACAAAGACCATAAGCACCTTCAACATGACAAAGAGCGCTGCGGGTGACCGCTTCCAGGTCGAGCGACGGCTCACTCTTCCATATCCTGTCAATCAGGTGTACCAGAACCTCAGAATCGGTTTCACTTAAAAAAACATAGCCCTCGGAGACAAGCTCCTGTTTCAGCGCCGAATAGTTTTCGACAATACCGTTATGAATAACCGCGATATCCCCGGCAGCATTCAAGTGGGGATGTGCATTGCGGTCACTGGGTTCGCCATGCGTCGCCCACCTGGTATGACCTATCCCCACAGTCGCACCAGGCATTTCTTGCCTGAGCATAAGAGTATCCGTTTCAAGACCTCCAACACTGCCTTTCTGCTTCATCACCGAAAGAGTACCATTCATCAAGGCAATTCCTGCAGAGTCGTAGCCCCGGTATTCAAGCCGTTTCAATCCTTTCAGAAGTACCGGAGCCGCATCCTGCCATCCTATATATCCAACAATTCCACACATACTTACTTGCCTTATTAAAACTTATTAAACCTTATTAATGACCATTGATCACCACAAAACCATCCCGCAGATTCACCCTGGCTCCCCCTGAATTATAACACAAGCCTCATTTCATTATAAATTTTTGATGCCTCGTCAGCAACAGCCTGTTCATAATCATCAATAGATGAAAATGATCCCGAGACTCCGGCTGAAGGATAAACAAGAGCCCGGCTGACATTGATAATGGCACCTTGCCTTTTACCATCAACGCCAAAATTCACTGCATCCCGAAGCGATCCCCCTTGGGCTCCCACCCCGGGAATGAGCAAAAAAAGTCCGGGAGCGTGATGACGTATCTCCCCAAGCACAGCGCTTTTGGTAGCCCCAACAACAACGCCGCCGTTTCCGTTCCTGCTCCATGATGCGACCTTGTCAAGTACGGAACGATAGAGCGGAGTGCCATCGGCCATCTCTCGCTCCTCAAAATCAGCCGATCCATCATTTGATGTAAGGCAAAGCACAAAGATCAGTTTATCCTCATAGGCAAAAAAAGGCTCCAAAGAGTCAAACCCCATGTAAGGTGCTACAGTAAGAGCATCAAAGCTCCAATGCTCAAAAAAAGCCTGCGCATACATTTTGCTTGTATTGCCGATATCCGCCCGTTTGGCATCCGCAATCGTCATACACCCTTCAGGAATCAGGCGAAGAGTTTGTTCCATATCCTGCAATCCTGCAATACCTCGCGCTTCATAAAAAGCAGTATTGAGCTTGTATGCGATAGCAACGTCCGATGTGGCCCTGATAATCGAACGATTAAACTCAAGCACCGGGTTTTGATAGACCGAAAACACCTGCGGGATTTTTGCGGGATCGCTGTCAAGCCCCACACATAAAAGTGACCCCAACGCCGCTATCCTGCTATTTGCCTTGTCACGAACTGAACTCATAACCTACATCCTTTGCTGTTATTAAAAAGCCAAAAGCACACAAATAATACAAGAAACTGCGCCACCAAGCCACATTGAAACTTATAGCTACAGAAATAGATTTCAAGTCTGGGCAATATATAATATGTTTTCTTCCGGGATGCTTCATTAAATGGAAGAATCCCGTAAATTGGTGTTCATGAAATTCGGCGAACTGTGAACACCGTCCCTGAGTCTTGTAACTTATAACCATGATTGTTGATTGATGGCAAAGAAACCGCTTAAACCTTCAAATCCCTATAAAAATGAACCGGAAAACAACATACCACGACCGAAATTTTCGATCATGTACTATGTGGTCGTTATTGTTCTTCTCATAGGAATACAGCTTGCCTTTTTCTGGTCAGGCTCAACAAGGGAGATTCCGTACAGCGAATTCCGCAAACTCATTACTGAAGAGAAGATTGAATCAGTAAAAATAGCGCAGGAAAAAATCTACATCAAACTCAAACCGGGTGCCGTTACCAGCATTACTGTAAAAGAACAGCCCAAGGATGCTCCTGGAATCTTCCCTTCTCAGTCAAACTCAAAAACGGATGAGATTGTTGTCAATTCCGTACGCGACGACACCCTGATTGCACTGCTGGAGAGCAAAGGGATAAAATATCAGGGGATGGCAAGCACAACCTGGATCAGTGAACTGCTGCAATGGATCGTGCCTTTTGGTCTGCTTATTGGCATCTACTTTTTTGTCTTTCGGCGAATGGGCGGCCCTGGCTCACAATTCATGAATATCGGTAAAAACAAGGCCGCGCTCTACGAAAACCTGGACGAACACACCCGCATCACCTTCAAGGACGTAGCAGGGCTTGACGAAGCGAAGGCTGAGGTGATGGAGGTGGTCGACTTCCTCAAGGATCCAAAAAAATATACAACCCTCGGCGGCAAACTGCCAAAAGGAGTGCTGCTCGTCGGGCCACCAGGTACCGGAAAAACCCTGCTGGCAAAGGCTGTTGCCGGCGAGGCTGATGTGCCGTTTTTCAGCATCAGCGGCTCAGACTTTGTAGAGATGTTTGTTGGTGTCGGTGCGGCAAGAGTGCGCGACCTTTTCAAGCAGGCCAAGGAAAAAGCCCCCTGTATTATCTTTATTGATGAAATTGATGCCGTCGGCAGAAGCAGGGGAAAAGGAGCCATGATGGGGGCCAATGACGAGCGGGAAAACACCCTCAATCAGTTACTTGTCGAAATGGACGGATTTGCAACCGACAAGGGCGTTATTCTTATCGCCGCTACAAACCGCCCTGACGTGCTTGATTCAGCCCTTCTGAGGCCAGGCCGTTTTGACCGCCAGATCATGGTTGACAAGCCAGACCTGAAAGGACGTATTGATATTTTCAAAGTGCATACCAAAGATCTTTCACTTTCAAAGGATGTCAACCTGAAAGCCCTTGCCTCGCAGACTCCAGGATTTGCAGGTGCCGAAATTGCCAATGCTGCCAATGAGGCTGCCTTGCTTGCCTCGCGCCGCAACAAGAAAAGCATCGAAATGAAAGATTTTGAAGATGCCATTGAGCGTTGCGTTGCGGGACTTGAAAAAAAGAACAAGGTGATCAACCCGCGTGAAAAGCAGATTGTCGCCTACCACGAAGCAGGACACGCCATAGTAAGCTGGATGATGCCCGACAACGACCCTGTCCAGAAAATCTCAATCGTCCCGAGAGGAATGAGCGCACTCGGCTATACCCTGAACATTCCGCTCGAAGATCGCTATCTGATGACGAAAAGCGAACTGCTTGGTCGTATCTGTGGACTGCTTGGCGGACGTATTGCAGAGCTGATCATTTTCAGCGAAATCTCTACGGGAGCGCAGAATGACCTTGAGAAGGTGACGAGCATAGCCTACAACATGGTCACTGTATATGGCATGAGCGATAAACTCGGCAACCTTTCATTCTACGAAAGCAATAATCCCTATTACGGTGGCCCCGGCATTGACAAAAAGTATGGCGAAGAGACGGCCAGACTTATCGACAGGGAGGTGATGAGCTTTGTGGAAGAATCACGCATAAAGGTGATGAATCTCCTGACACAGAATCGGGATAAACTCGAGCAACTTGCCAGCGAACTGCTGTTAAAGGAGATGCTTCAGTATACCCAGATAGAGGAAATTCTTGGAAAACGTCCTGAAGGGCTTTTTCCCGTGCACATTGAAGAAGATCCTTCGCTGAACAACGCAGCGGAGAGCGCCGAAAACCCTACCGTTCAGGCGAACACAGAGCAGCTCACCGACAGGGAGCGCACAGAACTCGAGAACGCTGTAGCACGACTGAAGCAAGAACGGAACATATCGGGAAACTGAGGAGAGATGAGAGCTAACGCAAAAGGCAGGAATCCCTGCCTTTTGCGTATCTGAATGATGATGGTGAAGATGTGGGTCCCGAGGGAGTCGAACCCCCGACCTACTGGGTGTAAACCAGTCGCTCTAACCAACTGAGCTAGGAACCCGATTACTACGGCAGCAATTATAACACAAATCCAAAGAAAAGCCAAAAGAAAAACGCAGTTCGTCACCGTGAATAAGAAGGGTTGTTTGTATGCCTTCCCGAAAAAGCATAAATTCAGTCCAGATATTCACCATCAACCCCGGCAACTTTTTTTATTACTCATTATGAGATCTCTATCCATCCTTGGCAGCACAGGCTCAATCGGACTCAGTACCCTAGATGTTGTCAGGCAGCACCCTGAAAAATTCAATATTGCGGGCCTGGCTGAAGGCCATGATGTTGCTTTGCTTGCCGAACAGATCAAAGAGTTTCTGCCCGAAGCCGTTTCCGTCAGGGATGCCGATTCAGCAAAAAAGTTGCAAACACTCCTCGGCACTCACAAACCGGAAATCTTCTTTGGTCTCGAAGGAGCCGCAACCATTGCATGCGCGGAAGGAGTGGATATGGTGGTTTCAGCAATTGTCGGAGCGGCAGGCCTTGTTCCAACCGTCAGCGCAATCAAGGCTGGCAAGCATATCGCCCTGGCCAACAAGGAAACACTTGTCGTTGCAGGACAACTGGTGTCCGATCTGGTAAAAAAACACAACGTTCAATTGCTGCCGGTTGACAGTGAGCACTCTGCCATCTTCCAGTCACTTGCCGGCCACCGTGCAGAGGATGTTGAGCGCATCATCCTGACGGCCTCGGGTGGACCATTCCTCAAGACCTCGGGCGAAGATCTGAAAAAAGTCACGCTTGAACAGGCGCTGAAACACCCGCAATGGACAATGGGCGCAAAAATCACCATTGACTCCGCAACCATGATGAACAAAGGTCTTGAAGTGATTGAAGCTCACTGGCTCTTTAACATGCCTGCCGAAAAAATCGGAGTCGTTGTGCATCCTCAAAGCATCATTCACTCCATGGTCGAATATATTGACGGCTGCGTCATTGCACAGCTTGGCTCCCCCGACATGCGCGCCCCGATCGCCTATGCTCTCGCCTGGCCGGAACGGTGCGAAAGCGGTATCCACAAGCTCGATCTGACGAAGATCGGAACGCTGACCTTTGAGGAACCGGATATGGTGCGATTCCCTGCGCTTCGCCTCGCCTTTGATGCACTGAAAGCTGGCCAGACATATCCAGCAGTGCTCAACGCAGCAAACGAGGTTGCCGTAGCAGCATTCCTTGACAGAAAAATCGGATTTACTGATATCGCAGCTACCGTCGAAAAAACCATGCAGGCTCACGAGCCTTACACGCCGGTCGAACTTGACGAATATCTTCAGGCAGACCGCTGGGCCCGTGAAACCGCAAAAAAACTTATTGCTTAAACCTGAACCAACCGAAACAGGGGGTTGCATAATGGCAACTTCCCGTTATTTTTATTGAATAAAAGGATTGTCATGGATTTTCTGAGTACTACATTTTTTTTCATTGTTGCCATTTTCATTCTGGTCACAGCACATGAACTTGGCCATTTTCTGACGGCGAAACTGTTCGGCATGAGGGTCGACAAGTTTTATATCGGTTTCGACTTTTTTGAAAAGCGACTCTGGAGAAAAAAGATCGGAGAGACCGAGTACGGCATCGGCGCATTTCCTCTCGGCGGCTATGTGAAGATAGCAGGCATGGTCGATGAAAGCCTCGACACTGATTTTCAGAACTCGGAACCGCAACCCTGGGAGTTCAGGGCCAAACCGGTCTGGCAACGCCTGATCGTGCTTGCGGGGGGTGTCTCCATGAACCTGATTCTTGCCACCATTATCTTTTTCGGCATAACCTTTGTCCTCGGAGAATCGCGCACCAGCGTCAACAACTCTGCCTTTGTGGAAAAAGGATCCGCCTTTGAATCCATGGGCATGAAAACGGGCGACAAGCTCCAACAGGCAAACGGCAAACCCGTCAAAAGTTGGGAGGAGGCGCTTGATCCCGAACTTTTCACCGCCCCTTCGCTCAGCTACACGATCCTTCGCGATGGAAAAAGCTTCACGGTCAAGGCTCCGTCAAATATCATGTCGCGCATCAATAAACAGAAAAGTCTCGGGATACGACCAATAGTCCCGCCGGTCATAGACGAAGTTCTTGAAAAAATGCCCGCTAAAATTGCAGGAATCCAGTCCGGCGGACTCATTACCGCGATCAACGGAAAAAATGTCTCCGACTGGACAGAAGTTGTCGGAATCATCTCTGCGAATGCCGGAAAACCTCTCAGTATCGAATGGCTACACCTTAAAACGACTCAAGGCAGCAAAAACAGTGCTGAAACCATTCGCTCCCAGGGAGAAACATTCATCACTACCGTTATCCCCAACACTTCAGGCAAAATAGGCATCTCGCTGAAACAGACAATTGAAGCCGAACGAAAAAAACTCAATATTGCTGAATCGGTAGTAAGCGGTGTCAACCAGACCTGGAAAATGAGTGCCATGACCGTTCAGGGATTTGCCAAAATCTTCACTGGCGAGGAGGATTTCCGCAAATCGGTGGGGGGCCCGATCAAAATTGCCAAAATAGCAAGCCAAAGCGCCGAACAGGGCCCTGTCAGCTTCCTCTATTTTCTTTCCATGCTCTCCATCTCCCTGGCAATCATCAATATGCTGCCGGTGCCAGCGCTTGACGGGGGACAATTCGTCCTGAATGCCATTGAAGGCATCATCGGCAGGGAACTGCCTTTCGAAGTCAAAATGCGTATCCAGCAAATCGGCATGGCACTCCTTTTGGCACTTTTTGCCTACATACTTATCAACGATATTTTAAACCCCTGAGGCAAACGCCCGGAATCAATGCTTGAGAAACTGCAATCCATAAAAGAAAAACACCTCGATCTCGAACAATTGCTTGCTGACCCAAAAGCAGCAAACGATCAGGATCGCTTCAGAAAACTCAACAAGGAATACAGTGACCTCAAGGAGATTGTGCAGGCTTACGACCAGTACGCGCAAAAAAAATCAGAGCTTGAGGCATCGCGACAACTGCTGAAAGAGGAGAGTGACCCCGACATGAAAGAGCTTGTGCAGGCAGAAATCAGCGAGCTGCAAAAAATACTGCCCGAGCTTGAACAACGCCTCAAGGTACTACTTCTTCCAAAAGAGGAGGCAGACTCACGCAACGTCATTATAGAGATTCGTGCTGGCACCGGCGGAGAGGAGGCATCGCTCTTCACCGCCGACCTAACCAGAATGTACCAACGGTATGCCGAGCAGCAGGGGTGGCAATGTCAAACCCTGCACTTCAACGAGAGTTCTGTGCCGGGCGGTTTCAGGGAGATGACCCTCGAAGTGAGCGGCAACGATGTCTATGGCACCATGAAGTACGAAAGTGGCGTGCACCGGGTACAGCGCGTCCCCGACACCGAAACACAGGGACGCATCCACACCTCCGCCGTCAGCGTAGCGGTATTGCCTGAAGCAGAGGAGGTGGATGTTGAGATCCGCCGGGAAGATTTGAGATTTGATACCTACCGGAGCGGCGGAAAAGGAGGACAGAACGTCAACAAGGTTGAAACGGCCGTACGCATCACCCATATACCAAGCGGCATTGTCTCTGCCTGTCAGGAGCAGCGCTCACAACTCCAGAACAAGGAGATGGCCATGCAGATGCTCCGCACCAAACTCTACGATATCCAGCTTGCCGAGCAGCAGCAGCAACGGGCCGACCTGCGCCGCTCGATGGTGACAACCGGGGACCGAAGCGCCAAAATCCGCACCTACAACTACCCGCAGTCACGCGTAACCGACCACCGTATCAGCTTTACAAGCCACGCTCTTCCGCAAATTTTGCAAGGCAACCTGCAAGAAATTATTGAAGCGCTCAAAATGCATGACCAGGCCGAACGGCTACAATCCGAACTGATGTAACCGAAAAAAGGGAACCGCGACAACATGGAAATGGAAGCGACAGGAAAAAGCAGGGGTGACTGGATATTACACGGAGAATTTGACCAGACAGTCGCCTATCTCTCCGACCACAAAAAGATGCTGGGGTTCAACCCCTTCTGCCACAGCGTAGATCTCACTGACACCGAAAACGTCTATAAATGGCTCTTCCGGGTTACCGATCCGCAAAACAACCCGT
>JBMOIS010000072.1:0-10636 GCA_049317185.1 Chlorobium sp.
GAGAAGCCGAGTTTGGCGATACCAGTCTTCAACTGCTCGGAATTAACGACGAAGGGCCAGCAGGAATTCTGTCGCCGGGTGCCGAAGGAAGCTTTCAGTTATTCTTTAAGCCGAACTTTTCCGGGGGCGGCACTGTCAATCTTGGCATTTCAAGCCTGAAACCGGGTGAGGTGATCGACTGGAACACAATTCTGGATGCCAGCAAGCCCGACAACATAAGCCTTGATGCCTGGGCAACGGTCAAGGCAAATCTGATAGCTGAGCTTGGTGTTACCAGCACTGACTATCAGAACAATTTAGCTGAGAATGCCACGTATCTCGATCAACTGGAAACCCGCACCGATGATATTGCAAAACTCTTCAGCCTTGAGTATCTGAAAGCTACTGATGGAGGAGCTTTGTTGCGTCCAGCGACACTGGGTGCGCTGGGTTACAGCCATACTTTTGCCTGGGAGATCACTGCAGCACGCCAGTTGAATGGCAGTTTGCTTGTTGATATTGCTGGCACTCAAGTGCGTTTCGAGCACAACTCAGATGGCAGCTATACACTGGTTGGTCAAGGCAGCTCAACCCTGACTGAAACCGGTGGCGCTTTCGAGTTCCATCAGCAGAATGGAACCAGCATTGCCTTCAACCGCGATGGCAATTTTGCAGAAATTCGTGACAGCAACAACCATAACGTGCAGGCCACTTACGATGGTGGCCACCTGACGAATGTTGTGGCAGATAATGGCTACAGCCTGAGTTTCATCTACGATAATGCAGGGCGATTGATACAGCAGACCGATCAGGCTGGTCGAACCGTCAGTTTCGCATACGATGCCAATAACCAGCACCTGACCAGCGTCACCACACCTGATGGAATCACAGAGTACGGCTATGTCACTGAACCCGGTGCTGCGCAGCATCAGGTCAGCAGCATCAAACTTGCTGATGGTACTGTTCAGCACTTCGAGTATGATGCGAGTGGCCAACTGATCAAGGAGAGCGTTAACAATGGCACCGAAGCGGTTACCTACAGCTATGTCGGTATCAATGAAGTTATTGCCACCGATTCCACCGGAACCAGTGCCCATCTGTGGCTGAACGAAAACGGCCAGATTGCCCAGATAGAGGATGCACTTGGTAATGTCAGCCAGTTACGCTATGATGCAAACGGCAACCTGACCGGTATTGCCAATGCCGACGGCACCGCCACAGGCATTGAGTATGATGCGGGAGGCAACCCACTCTCCGTGCAGGATGCGCTTGGCCATAAGGTTGACTTTGCCTACGAAACGCAGTTCGGTCAGCTTGCTGTGGTTACCGACCAGCGCGGCAATGCCATTGACTACGGTTACGACAGCCATGGAAACCTGAACCAAATCACCTACGCCGATGGCAGTAGCGAAACTTACAATTACGATACTGATGGTGACTTGAATGTAGCGGTCAACCGGCGTGGCGAAAGCGTGACCTACACCTTCGATGACAAGGGTCAGCTTACACAAAAAAGCTATGCGGATGGTTCCACAGCCACCTACAGCTACGATGCTCATGGCAATCTCACCAGCGCTATCGACGCAGACAGTTCAAGCAGCTTCCAGTACGATTCTGCCGATCGCCTTGTCAAGGTTACCGACGGCGACGGACGCTGGTTGAGCTATACTTATGACGACGCAGGACGTCGCACTGAGATGGCTGATCAGGCAGGTCACGTCACCTATTACAGCTATGACGACCTTGGCCATCTGTCGCAGTTGACCGATGGCGCAGGTAACCTGGTTGCCGCCTACAGCTACGACGCAGCGGGCCGATTGAGCCATGGTGAGAATGGCAATGGCACCTATACCACTTATGATTACGACCTTGCGGGTCAGTTGACCCATCTGGTCAATTTCAGGGCGGATGGCACGGTGAACTCCCGCTTTGACTACACCTACGACGAGATGGGACGCCGCACCGATGTTGCCACGCTTGACGGTACCACCCATTACAACTACGATGCCATCGGTCAGTTGACCGGCGTTACTTTGCCCGATGGCCACCATATCGAATACCATTACGATGCCGCCGGAAACCGGACCGTTGTGGATGATGAAAGCACAACCACCAGCTATGCCACCAATACGCTCAACCAGTACACGAACTCAAGCAATGCAACTTACAGTTACGATGCTGATGGCAACATGACCGGAAAAACGGAGCATGGTGTCACCACCACCTACGGCTACGATGCCGAAAACCATCTCGTCTCCGTGGTAAATCCCACCGACACCTGGAGCTACGAATACGACGCTCTCGGCAACCGCATTGCGAGTTTCCACAACGGAGAGCGTATTGAGTACCAGCTCGACCCGACCGGCATGGTTAATGTTGTGGGTGAGTATAACAGCACTGGAGATGAAGTTGCCCGATACACCTACGGCATTGGATTAGAAAGCCAGATCTTGAGCGGCAGCAACTACTATTACGACTTTAACGCCATTGGCTCAACTGCTGGCTTGAGTGGTTCAACCAGCGCTTATGTGAACCAGTACTCCTACCTGCCCTTTGGTGAAAATATCGTTACCTCCGAAACCGTTGCCAACTCGTTTGAGTATGTTGGCCAATGGGGTGTGATGGATGCCGGGAACGGGCTTGATTTTATGCGGGCAAGGTTCTATAACGAGGAAGATGGGCGGTTTATTCAGCAGGATCCGATAGGAGTTAATGGTGGTTTGAATTTGTATGGGTATACGCTCAATGCTCCGATAAATTATTCCGATCCAACCGGCTATGTAATATGGAGCCAGGTTGGGAAAGGTGCGCTATCCATAGCTGGTGGTGCCCTCTTTGGTTTGGGTCTTCTGGCCGCAACACCAGCAGTTAGTGTCGGTTTCGTGGCTAGTGGTATTTTGACTGCTTGTGCGTTATACAATACCTATTCTATTGTGGGGGGTACTGTTGTCATGCTAAAAGGTTTTATGAACGAAAAAACCAAATTCGAAGGTTCTTTTTTTAAGGATCTTGGAACATTTTCAGGAAATGAGACTGCAATATGGGTCGGAGATGTTGCTGACAATGTGTTTAGTATTGTTACGGGAAGAATTCTCGGTACTAAATCATTAAAGTTGTTTGAATTGGGAGTTACTAGAGCATCGACGCTGCTCCAAAAAACTACATTTACGAATGATGTTGTTTCAAAAGCTATTGGAAATTGGGAGATTTGGGCTAATGTCTATGACAAGTGGACAGGCCAGACCAGCAAAACAGTTAGTGTTGTCCAGCCAAAAGATCCTAACGACATTATTGGTCCGAAGGGCTTTGGTGATGAGAACTGGACAAGCACGAAGAACGCACTTGGTTACACTATCCGTTACGAAAATCAGGAAACAGCAACCGCGCCAGCACAGCAGGTGACGATCACGCAGACCCTCGACAGCGACCTGAACCTGGGCAGCTTCCGGTTGGGCAACTTTGGCTGGGGCGATATCTCTATTACTGTTCCTGACAACACCTCTTTCTACATTGACCGCCTTGATCTCCGCTCAACCAAAGGCTACATGGTTGATGTTGTGGCTGGCGTGGATGTGGCAAAACACGAGGCATACTGGAGCTTTACCACTATTGACCCCAACACCGGCGAAATCCCTGAAGACCCCACCATCGGCTTCCTGCCAACCAATGTCGAGAAAGGCAGCGGCGAAGGGTTTGTCAATTACTCCATCCGCGCCAATGCCGAAGCTCCAACCGGCACGGTGATTGACGCAAAGGCGACTATCGTCTTCACTACCCAGGAGCCCATCGACACCCCGGCAATCTCCAACACGCTCGATACCCAGGCACCCGAAAGCCATGTCGAAGCCGTGAACAACACCATCGTCGAGTCTGCCCAATTCCTCCTCCGCTGGTCGGGCAGCGATGTCGGCTCGGCCATTGCCGGTTATACCGTTTATGCTTCCGATAATGGCGGAGAATCCACCCCATGGCTGGAGAATACCTCACTGACCGAAGCCACGTATGCTGGTCAGTCAGGGCACTCCTACGCCTTCTACACCGTCGCTTCTGATAACGCAGGCAACAAAGAAGCCGCTCCAGAGAAGGCAGACCTTACCATTCAAGTTACCGATAATGCTGCACTGACCGACATGACATCGCCAAAGATTTCCTCGGTAGTCCTGCCTGCTGATGGTCTCTACTCCAATGGCCAGGCACTCGATATTGCTGTTCACTTCACTGAAACTATGGTAGTGGATATCGCTGGCCTTTCACCAGTCATCAAGTTGACTATCGGCAACACTGATGTTGAAGCTCTCTATCAGTCAGGCAGTGGCACCAATACCCTGCTTTTTCGCCACATCGTCGCCGACGGTGAGACCGACACCGGAGGTATCTCCCTTGGACCCGTTATTCAGACGAATGGAGCAACCCTGAGGGATGTTGCAGGCAATCCACTGTTTGATTTTGCATCAACTCATAACCTTTCCGGCAATATTACCTTTTGGAAAACCGGTGCCACTATTTCTGGTGTTACAGCACACATTTCATCGACTACGGATACGTCCCAGTCTGATGGTAGTTTTACATTGCCGAATATCCCGTCAGGAACAAGGGCACTTACCCCAACATTGCCACCCGACACGACAGACAAGGGGACGGTTGACTTGCTTGATGCCATTACCATACTGAAAAGTATTGTTGGGTTAACGCCCCTGAATCACTATCAGGAAATCGCCGCCGACTTCGACAAGAGTGACGGTGTAGATTTGAATGATGCTATTGGTATTCTCAAGCATGTGGTAGGTCTCCCTGCGCCAACGCCAGAATGGGTGTTTCTGGATAAGTCAGATACCATACCTTTCCTTGAACCGATTATGGTTGATTTAACTTCCGACACAACGGTTGATCTGGTTGGTATCCTTCGCGGCGATGTTGATGGTAGTTGGTTTGAGTAACGTATTTTATCAGAGCGATACTACGAGCAGAAAGATTTACACAGTCGCCTGCCAACCGGGCGGAAACGGTATAGACAAAATAATTTCCAATAAAAAGGAGCATGTTTATGGCATCTGAGCAAAAAAAAGGAAAAAAGGAACAGCAGCCAGTAAGCTGTTCGGAGTGTGGAACGCTTAACTGTTATCGGCAAGAGGGCAGATTTCCTGATTTCTGTCTGACCGAATCGATTGAGCAAGAACAACTGGACCAAATTACAGAGCAGTATCGTGGAGAAGGTCTTGATGCCAGAATAGTACGGGCCTCTGCGGAAGTTGAAAGCACCTATTATGGCAAACTGACCCGCGTTGAGGAGATTATTGCCTTTGCCAACCGCATGGGAGCCAGGAAAATAGGGCTTGCAACCTGCATCGGTCTCTCGGAGGAGACCAAAATTTTTGTCAAGGTTCTCAGGATTAACGGTCTTGAACCATACTCAGTACTTTGCAAGATTGGTTCTGTTGATAAAACTGAAATCGGCATTGCGGACGATCTGAAAATTCAGAAGGGGAGCCATGAAGCGTTGTGTAATCCAATTCTGCAAGCCAAACTTCTCAACGACCGAAAAACAGACTTGAACATCATCATCGGTTTATGTGTTGGTCATGATTCGCTCTTTATCAAGTATTCCGACGCTCCGGTAACAACGCTGATTACAAAAGACAGGGTACTTGGACACAACCCGGCAGCAGCGCTCTATACCAGTGCATTTTATTATAAACGACTGATGAGTGAAGGGCGCAATTTATAACACAGAAACTCATTACTGGAGAGTAACCTATGAGTGACCGAGACCGCCAGTTGGCTGCTCCGGATTTGGCCGATAATCGCCAAGTTACTCGTTCTCTTGATTTCTATAACCTTGATACCAATGGGAGGAGCTTCATTGGCTTGTCTGCATTATACCATATTAACGGTATTTTTATGGTATATCCCTTGATTTTATCATAAAACAGAGCTTTATTGAAACCTGTAACTCAAACGTTTCTTCGGCATTCGGGTGTTTCTTGTTGAAGTCGCACGGAGAAGTGCAGGGATTTTTTTATGGCGATGTGGGTGAGTGGTCTAAGCCAAGGGTCTGCAAAACTCTTTTTCACAAGTTCGAATCTTGTCATCGCCTCGGTCTGAATCAAGTCATAATGATTTTCAGAACATCCGGTAGAGGGAAGAAAAGTGTTGTCGGGTGCATTTTTTTTCAGTCTCTTCCGGATGTTTTTTTTGTCTTTTCTTCCCTACCATATTTGCGGTATTTCTTGAGATAAGGTTGGAGATGTGCTCCCTGATGGCGTTTATTAACGATTGTTAATCTGATCGCAGCCTGAATTCTGCCGATTGTTTCAGCCTGATTGAGAACACATCCTTTACTCATATAAATAAAATTGGAGAGCATGGTAGAACCTGCGCTTGTTGTGGCTCCCTTGAACAGGGAGGGAATGATACGTCAGAAGCAGCACGACTATTATTTTATTCGTCTGAAGGCCGTTGCGGGCGATTTGACGGCAACACAACTAGCCTGTATTGCCCTGGTTGCTGAAAAGTATGGTCGGGGTGTTGTTCATCTTTCTACTCGTCAGGGGATAGAAATCCATCATGTGCATCATGACAATCTCGAAAATGCCCGGCGTGTCCTCGAAGTTGCCGAAGTACAAATGGGCGCATCAGGCACAAGAGTGCGAGTGATTGTTGCCTGCCCGGGAGAAGCGACCTGCAAATGGGGAAGCATTGATACAAAAAAGATTGCACGCGAGCTTGATACACGTTTTTTTAATCTGGAGGCACCGGGGAAATTCAAGATGGCGGTAACAGGTTGCGCCAATAACTGCACCAAAGCAAATGAAAACGATATTGGTGTCAGGGGTGCCATTGAGCCGGAATGGGTTTCGGCCTCATGTTGTGATTGCAGGCTCTGTCTACAGCATTGTCCAGCTAAAGCCATTGAGCGAAAAGAGAGTGGCAGTAATGGCACAAGGGCGTACCGTTACACTATTGATCAGGATAGTTGCATCAACTGTAGCGTTTGTACCCGGCACTGCCCGGGAGAAGCCTGGGTTATCGGCAGGCAGGGATATACCCTCTTTATTGGCGGCACGATGGGCAAAATACCCCGTTTTGCTACCGTACTGAAGAAAATGGTTGAGAGCGAAGAGGAACTCTACGACCTGATACAGAAAGCACTGACCTGTTACCGAAAACATGGCCGGAAAAAAGAGCGTTTCGGGCACACGATTGACCGTATCGGGATTGAAACCATCCGGGCAGAAATTTTTGGCACCACGTGAAAGTGCTCGACAGGCAATATTTAATTTGAAACACAAGACCATAACGTTTATGAGCAGGGAGGAAGTAAGGAAATTGAGTAACGATCTCTCTGGTAAATCACCTGAAGAGATTTTGTGTTGGGCTGCGGCTTTGTTTGACGTTGGCGAGTGTGCCTTTGCCTCAAGTTTTGGCGCGGAGGATCAGGTGATTACCGATATGCTGGAGAAGGAGAAGCTGCAGATACCGCTCTTTACCCTTGATACCGGAAGGCTCCCGCAGGAGACCTACGATCTCGTCGATGCAACAAGAACGCGGTACGGCATTCAGGTAGAAGTGCTTTTTCCGGAAACCGTTGAGGTTGAAACCATGCAGACATGTTATGGAGCAAACCTCTTTTATGAGAGTGTTGAACTTCGTAGGGAGTGCTGCAGAATCCGAAAAGTACAGCCGCTTGCAAAAAAGCTTTCAACACTGAAAGGGTGGATATGCGGGTTACGACGTGGGCAGTCAGTCACCAGAACCGCTGTAGCTCCAGTTGAGTGGGATGAGTCGTTTGGACTCTATAAAATCAATCCACTTGCGGAGGTGACGGAAACAATGCTTTGGGAATATATCCTAAAAAACAACGTACCCGTTAATGCCCTGCATGATCAAGGATACCCCAGCATCGGGTGCGCTCCGTGTTCAAGGGCGATCAAGCCGGGAGAGGATATCCGCGCAGGACGCTGGTGGTGGGAAATTCCGGAACACAAGGAGTGCGGGCTGCACCGAAAACCATTGTAATCGTATTGAAATAAACGAGAAGTATGGATCATCTTGACAAACTTGAGGCACAAAGCGTTTACATTCTCCGCGAAGCCTACCGTGATTTTAAAAGCCTCTGTATGCTCTGGTCGATCGGAAAGGATAGCACCGTTATGCTCTGGCTTGCCCGGAAGGCTTTTTTTGGACACGTTCCAATTCCTTTGGTACATATTGATACCCATTTCAAGATTCCGGAGATGATTGAGTATCGTGACCGCTTTGCCCTTGAGTGGAACCTGAACATGATCTATGGTCAGAACACCGAAGCGCTTGCCGGGAAGCTTACCTTTCCGGAAGGTAACACCGACCGCATCACCTGTTGCAAATATCTTAAAAGTGAAGCGCTGAAGCATACGCTTTCCGGCGAGTGGCCGCGTTACAGGATGGATCATGAGCAGCGCAGGTATGTTGTTGACGAAGGGCGGGATCCCTACACGGGAGTCATTGTTGGTGTCAGGGCTGATGAAGAGGGGAGCCGATCAAAAGAGAGATATTTTTCACCTCGCGACCAAAACAATGTATGGGATGTTGGTGATCAGCCTCCCGAGTTCTGGAACCAGTTCAAGACCGATTTTGCACCGGGAACCCATGTCCGCATTCATCCTCTCCTTGACTGGACAGAACAGAATATCTGGGAGTATATTGAGCGTGAAAAAATTCCGGTGGTCTCGCTCTATTTTAACCAGGGCGGAGGTATTCGGTATCGCTCACTTGGTTGTTATCCCTGTACCAATCCTGTTACGTCGAATGCACGGACGGTTCTTGAGATTATCGAAGAGCTCAAAAGTGGCAAGTTTTCGAATATTGCCGAGCGTTCGGGGCGTGCCCAGGATAGTGAGGATGGGGGACTTGAAACGCTTCGGCGTGATGGGTATATGTAGAGTACAGTTATCAGTTGATAATGGATGTGGGAGAGTAACATTTTTTTTAGATGATATGAGTAGTGGACGTGCGCAAATGAATATTGTTATTGTTGGTCATGTTGATCATGGCAAAAGCACCGTGATTGGCAGGCTGCTTGCGGATACTGGCTCGTTGCCGCAGGGGAAGCTTGAGGCGGTCAGGGAGAGTTGCCGAAGGAATTCAAAGCCCTTCGAGTACGCCTTTCTGCTCGATGCGCTCAAGGATGAACAGGCTCAGGGGATCACCATCGACATGGCCCGCTGCTTTTTTAAAACAGCAGCTCGCGACTATATTATTATTGATGCCCCCGGCCATATTGAGTTCCTGAAAAACATGATTACAGGTGCATCGCGGGCGGAGTCGGCTCTGCTGGTGATTGACGCTGATGAGGGTATCAAGGAGAACTCAAAACGGCATGGCCAGATGGTTGCCATGCTTGGTGTCAAGCAGGTGACGGTGCTGGCCAACAAGATGGATCTTGTCAATTTCAGCGAGGAGGTTTTTGAAAAGCTGAAAGCCGACTACACAGACTTTCTTTCGCAGATCAACGTCACGCCGGTCAGCTTTATTCCGGTCAGTGCCCGGGACGGCGACAATATTACCTCGCTTTCTGAGAGAATGCCATGGTACAAGGGCGTTACGGTGCTTGAGCAGCTTGACCAGTTTGTCAGCGACAAGGAGCTTGAGGAGAAGCCATTCCGTTTTCCTGTTCAGGATATCTACAAATTTACCCGCAGCAATGACGACCGGAGAATTATTGCCGGGACGGTTGCCGCAGGATCGGTGCAAGTCGGTGATGAGGTGCTCTTTCTCCCCTCTGGCAAAACATCGGTGATTCAGTCGGTCGAGTCATTCAATACTGCGCCGAAAGAGCGGGCAACTGCCGGAGAACCGTCTGGCTTTACCTTGACGACGCAGATATATATACGCCCTGGCGAACTGATGGTGAAGCCCTCCGATCCACAGCCGGAGGTTGGCAGCCGCTTCAGGGTGAACATTTTCTGGCTTGGCAGAGCCCCGATGATTCGCCAGAAGGAGTACAAGCTCAAGCTTGGCTCTGCTCGGGCAACGGTGAGGCTGGCGGAGATCTGCAATACACTTGATGCCTCCGATTTGACCACCAGCCGGAACAAACAGCAGATTGACTGCCGTGATGTGAGTGAATGTATTCTTGAAACATCTCGCCCGATTGCATTTGATACCACTGTTGTCAGCGAGGCAACGGGGCGCTTTGTGATTGTTGATAATTATGAAATTGCCGGTGGTGGCGCTGTGGTTGAAAATCTCTCTTCAGGCGATTCTTTGTTGCAGCAGCATATTCGCGATCGTGAAAGCAATTGGGAAACCGGGCTGGTCCGGGCGGAACAGCGGGTGGAGGCCAATCGTCATCGGGCAAAATTTATCGTTTTTACCGGCGCTCCGGGTACCGGCAAGCGCGCTGTGGCAAAAGCGCTGGAGCAGGGTCTCTTTCACAACGGTATGAACGCCTATTACCTTGGGGTGGCAAACATCGACCGTGGTCTTGATGCGGATCTTGGTTTGAGGGCAGACAGCGCCGGAGAGCGACTGAGAAGAATTGGTGAGCTTGCCCGCATTCTCACCGATGCCGGGCTCATCTTTATCACCACCATTGATGATGCTGATGACTACGATATTGAGACCCTGAAGCTGCTCAATGAGCCGAATGATATTCTGGTGGTCAATATGGGCGAGAACG
>JBMOIS010000073.1:0-10240 GCA_049317185.1 Chlorobium sp.
AGGTTTTGTTTAGATAGTCAGGTTCTTCCGGTGATCTCTTGTTTGAGCTTGTCGATCAGTCCGCTCACGCTAAAGCGCCCCTCATCACCAATGCGATGACGGCGCAGCGAAACTTCGCCGCTCTCCTGCTCTTTCTGTCCGATGACAATCATACAGGGGATCTTGCTGATTTCGGCGTCGCGGATCTTTTTGCCGATTTTTTCACTTCTGGTGTCAAGTTCGGCGCGGATTCCTGCTTCGAGGAGCGCCTGGTGTACGCTTTTTGCATAGTCGTGAACATCTTCGGCAATCGGGAGCACCACGGCCTGCACCGGCGCGAGCCAGAGCGGGAAGTTTCCGGCGGTATGCTCGATAAGGACGCCGATAAAGCGCTCCATGGAGCCGAATGGGGCACGATGAATCACAACAGGGCGATGTTTCTGGCCGTCGCTGCCCGTGTAGGTGAGGTCGAACCGTTCCGGCATCACATAGTCAACCTGGACGGTGCCGAGCTGCCACTTTCTGCCGAGCGCGTCACGCACAATAAAATCAATTTTTGGGCCGTAAAAGCTCGCTTCGCCAACGCCGATAAAGTAGTCGATGCCCATACGGTCGGCGGCCTCTTTCACATCCCTCTCCGCCTGCTCCCACACCTCAGCGGTACCACCGTACTTCGCCTGGTTTTCGGGGTCGTGCATCGAGAGGCGGGTCTGCACCTCTGAAAAGCCGAGCGTTCCAAAGACAAACTGCGTCAACTCAATGGCGCTGCAGATTTCGTCAACAAGCTGGTCGGGGCGGCAGTAGATGTGCGAGTCATCCTGCGTGAAGCCCCTCGCGCGCACCAGACCGTTGAGTTCACCCGACTGCTCGTGGCGGTAGACGGTGCCGAACTCCGTCAGACGCAGCGGCAGATCGCGGTAGCTCCGCATCTTTGAGCTGTAGATGAGGTGGTGGTGCGGGCAGTTCATCGGTTTGAGAAGATACTGCTCCTGCTTTCCCTCTTCATCATGATAGGTGAGCGGCGGAAACTGCGAATCGCTGTAGTAGGGATAGTGGCCTGAACGCTTGTAGAGTTCAATATTGCCGATATGCGGTGTATAGACCGGCAGATAGCCACGCTTGCGCTGCTCCTCCTTGAGGAAGGCTTCAAGCTCGTTGCGGATAATGGCCCCTTTCGGCAGCCAGATCGGCAGACCGCTTCCAACCTCCGGCGAGAGCATGAACAGCTCCAGTTCAGCGCCGAGTTTGCGGTGATCGCGTCGTTTGGCCTCTTCCAGTCGGGCAACATGCTCTTTCAGCAGCTTCTCCGAGGGGAAGGTGATGCCATAAATGCGCTGCATCTGCTCCCGTGCCGAATCTCCACGCCAGTAGGAGGAGGAGATGTTGGTGAGGAGAACCGCCTTCACTTTTGAGGTTGATGGCAGGTGCGGCCCGATGCAGAGGTCGGTAAAACCATCCTGATGGTAGAGCGAAACCCTCTCAATACTCTTCAGGGTATCTTCAAGAATCTCAACCTTGTAGGGGTCGTTCCGAACGGTTTTGAAAAACTCTATGGCGGCGGTGCGGCTCATCTCTTCGCGCCGTATCTGTATATCGCGCTTGCTGATCTCCAGCATCCTCTCTTCAATCTTGCGGAGATCCTCTTCGCGGAAGCGGTGCTCAGAGGCAACATCGTAGTAGAACCCCTGCTCGATGGAGGGACCAGCGCCGAATTTGCTGCCTGGGTAAAGCTCCTCAATCGCCTGGGCCATAAGGTGGCTTGAGCTGTGCCAGAAGATATTCGGCCCGTCGGGGGAGCTGAAGGTGATAATCTCTATAGCAGCATTGGCCGTAAGGGGTGTGCTGAGGTCAATGGCAACACCGTCAACCTTGAGCGCCAGGGCATCCTGGGCAAGTTTGCGTCCGATAGAGAGCGCAACGTCATTGCCGGTTGAGCCGGTGGGAAATGTTTTAACACTCCCGTCCGGAAGGGTAAGGGCTATAACAGCCAGTGGTTCCTGATTGTCAGACATTCTTGTTCCTGTCGTTTCACTTCACGGGAAGAGGACAAGCTCTCTCCATGAAAATATCTATGCAGCCTCTTTACGTTAGTACTGTCGGGCCGGGGGGGCTGTTTCACTCTCTACTTTCGCAGGACTGGTTTCCCCGGTTCCGTAATGTGGACTTGGACGATACGCAAAAAATCAAACTCTTCCAAATCAGTTGATACTCTGCAGCAGCTCCGGCGTGACGCACTCTCTGCCCTGTTTCAGCGTGAGCAGCTCCGCTTTCCGCTTGAGATCCCGTCCGTAGGAGATCTGGCTGATGAAGGGGGCCTTTTTCACCATCTCGTTCAAAAGGGCATTGGCTTCGCTGCTCCAGGCAACCTTCTGCGCAGGCTCCTCCACGGCGGTGCGGCGGTTGAGTGGAAGGAAGTTGAAGAGCATGTCGTAGAGGGAGTTGACAATCTCCTGCAGGAGATAGATGGCTCCGCTGTGGCCCATGAAGGGGGTGCCGAGCGCACGACGCACAATGGGGCCGGGGAAGCCTGCCGGTATGAATCGGCTTTTCGAGTCAAGTTCGGCCAGATAGATTTTATCGACAATTCTCCCGAAGAGGAACTGCGGCTGTTTCTGCTGAATCTCCTCCCGGATGAGGGTGTTGTCGGCTTTGGCGGTGTCGTGGCTGAAGAGGCACTGCATCCCCATCTCTCCCGCCAGAAAGGTTTCAAGGCCGAGGGCGTAGGTTTTTGCAGCGGTGGCACCGAACCGGATGGTCGGGAACCACTCCGCCTGTGGCCCGCGCCAGAGATCCCAGAGCGGCTTGAGGGTGGTGCGTTTCTCCTTCTGCAAAAAGGCTTCGGCCTCCTGCTCCCGCTTCAGAAGGCGGCCAAGGTCGAGAATGAAGTTTTTGGTCTCGCCAATGCCGAAGGGGGCCTGCAGCACCGGGCGGCCAAGTTGTTCCGCAAGGGCGTGGCCGAATTCGTGGTACAGCACCACCAGCACATCGGAGTTTTTCAGGTCGGCAACGTCGTGCAGCGAGCTTTCAAAGGGGTAGACATGCAGCAGCTCTCCTCCCACTCCTGCAATGAGCCGCTTGATCTCTGCCAGATCCGAGGGGCTGTTGAAGCAGCCGTAGGTGGGGCCGATAATGGAGACCGTGCCAGGCTTTATCGAGGCTGGGCTATTGTCGCCAAAGTTCTCATTGAGCCACACCAGAGCGCGGTCGCGTCCCTGCCACTCATCTTCACCAAGGGAGTTTGAGGGGAAAAAGCGGACATCGGGGTACTTCATCGTCAGCATCCGCTCGTGGTCGCTGCCGATCATCTCGCTCTCGGCGCTCGAGACCAGAATCAGTTGCCGACCCGGCGCCTGGAGCTTTTCGATGGTCTCCCTCACAATCTCCGAGCTGCCTGAGGAGGCGATCTCCTTTTCCGTCAGGCTGGTCGGGGTAAAGTTCTCCAAATAGGGGACGGCATCGGTATAGTCAATAACCGCCACCCCCACCAGGTTGTAGCACCCTACCGGCGCATCGGCTATGACGTGGACATCCTGCAGTGAACAGAAGGTGTTGACTGCCGCCCAGTAGGCGCTTGCGGTTGATTCGTCGCGAATGGTTTTTCCCATGATGATAATGCTATGATGTTCAGCGGGAGTGCCCCTGCAGCGACACTGGCAGAACTCCCCGTGGTTTCAGTTCTCCCCGCAACACCTCGACCGCCAACTCCTCACAATCTTCAGTGGGGGAGTAGGTGCAGAGGTAGCTGCTTATTTCAGGAAAATAGTTGATGATATACGGAGTACCAAGCGACAGGAGTATCAGCGGGCTCTCTTTCGGCACAATCCCGACGAGAGAGTGAATGAACTGCTGCTGTTGGGTGGAAAGTTTCAGGGCTCCGGAGCTGCTCAGTGACTGGCTGTAGGAGGTGACGATCACCGCCTTTGCCTTTGAGGCCAGCTCGGCAGCGTTGGCGTAGGTAAGTGAGTCCGTGCCGGGGTTGATTCTGATATGATTGACCGTATAAAACTTGTCGAGCTGTTTTATATATCTCCTTGCCGTCTCATTGTTTATTCTGTCCTGTACAATAATATTCACAATCCCCTCGGTTGGTTTGAGCGGCAGGAGGTGGTTGGCATCGCTCACCAGCGTGATGGCGCGTGATGCAATTCTTCTTGAGAGATGCTGATGCGTGGGAGGGCTCACCTCTCTCTTGACCTGCTTCAGATCGGCCGCTTTCCGCTTCTCCATCTCCAGCCACCCCTTTGCCTGAAGGATTCTGCGCACGGAGTTGTCAATCTGCTCCATCGGAATCTTCCCCTCTTCGACCGCCTTGACCACAGCGCTGTGGGTCAGTTCAGCATCGGGAGAGAAGAGCAGCAGATCATTGCCCGCCTGCACCGCCTTGACCGAGATCTCGGCCACGTTCTGGCCGTTGTAGAGCGCTTTCATGTTGAGGGCATCGGTAATAATCAGCCCCTGAAAACCCAGCTCTTTGCGGAGCAGATCGGTCACCATGAGTTTTGAAAGGGAGGCTGGCTCCATGCTGCCGGTCAGTTTCGGTACGGCGAGGTGCCCCACCATAACGCTGATAACACCCCGTTCAATGGCGGCCCTGAAGGGTTGCAGTTCATAGGCATCAAGCTGCGTTCGGTCGGCCTTGAGCACCGGCAGTAAAAAATGGCTGTCCACCGAAACATCGCCGTGGCCGGGGAAGTGCTTTGCCGTTGCGATGATACCGTTCGACTGCAGCCCCTTGATGATGGCGTTCGACATGGCAATGGTCTGCGGCACGCTGTCGCCGAATGAGCGGGTGTTGATGACGGGGTTGAGCGGATTGATGTTCAGGTCAACCGTCGGGGCATAGTTCTGCTGCATCCCGATCATGGTTGCCTCTTCGGCAATCGCCTCCGCCATCTCCTCGGCAAGCTCCGGATCCTGCGTCGCCGCTACCGCCATATTCGGCGGAAACTCCGTAGCTCCGCTGAGGCGCATGGCCACCCCCCGCTCCATATCCGAGCTTATCAGCAGAGGATGGGGCGCAATCGACTGAAAATGGTTGATATATGTAGCGGCGGTGAGCGCATCGCCCTTGAGCAGCATGATGCCTCCCACCTTCCCCTCCTGCACCAGTCGGCTCAGAAGATGGTACTCCTTGTGCTGGGGGGAGATCGTGTGTGGCTCAATTTGTGCGATCAGCATCTGCCCCACCTTTTCCGGGAGGCTCATGCCTTGCAGCCTCTCCTCAAGAGCGGGCTCTTTGCGGCTGAAAATCTGCTGGGCGCACCACTTCTCTGTGCCCGGCTTTGCATGGGCCAGTCCGGGCAGGGAGAGCAGGAGAATGAGCAGCAGCCGTGCTTTTCCCCGCATCATGAGCAGCAGATGTTAAGCTGCGTTTCGGCTGGAGCCTTGCGCAGAGACTTTGAGGGAAGGATGCTCTCCAGAGGCAGTTCAGGGGTATCGTTTCCGCAGAGGGTGTATCCCTTGCGTTCCTCCCGGGAACGATCAAAAATATGTTGTTCTCTCATGACCTTTGGTGTGAATCTCTTTACATTATTACTTATAAACTCTTTAAATCGGTCTTTTCTATACAGGAACTTTACAGATGTTTCGATAATCCCGTTATTGATCTCTCTTTATATCTCAGTGAAGTATAGAAAGTCAAGATAAAGAAAGTATAATATTCTGAAAGGGTGCATAAAGAAAGAAGATCAATAAAGCTGAAGTTGGTGAATCGGGCAGGAAAAGCGGAGCAGACGAGTAACGTCGCAGATGGCGAAGCCTCCTGAGATATCGGCGTCTGCTGGAAAGTGCTCAAGCCGCAGGCAGAAGGCTGGAACCCCGACCCCAGCGACTGCGTGCGGTTCAACATTCGCACCTCTCTGATGTTGGCAAAAAAGTGTCTGGAGTGCTGAGCGATAAACCCAATAAGTAAAAAGGGACAGTGACCGAGGCAAGGATGTTGCATCTGCCCCCTGGATCCATGTCTTTAACGGTGAGCGTATAAAAATAGCTATCACAGAAGCCTGGCTGAAAAACAGTCAGCAATAAATCGAAAGGAGTTGCAATGAGTGAAGATAACAGATCTCTCATCTCAGCAGGGAAGCGCGTCAGTCTTAAAAATCTTTACCTTGATCCCAACAATTTCCGCCTTATCCATGAAGTGGATCAAATTAACGTCCCTGATGAAAAGATTAAAGAGAAGGATGTTGCCCAAAGAACGTACAAGTTGATTTTAGGAGAAAAAAATCAAAATATTCAGGACCTTATCGATAGTTTTAAATCAAACGGTTATCTCCCTGTTGATCAAATTCAGGTCAGAGAACTTGCACCGGGCAGTTTTGTTATCGTTGAAGGTAATCGCCGTATTGCAGCTCTGAAGTATCTGCAACATGAGTATGAGCAAAAGCATATTGACTTAGGGAGATTAGACCCTGAGATTTTTAGTCGAGTACCAGTTATCCTCTACGATGATCCAGATGAAATACATCATTTGACATTGATGGGTCTTAACCATATCAGTGGAAAGAGAAAATGGCCAGAATGGAATCAGGCTAAGTTGCTTGAAAAATTGAGGGTGGATTTCGGATTAGATGACGATGAAATTATAAAAAGAATTCCTGTTGGAAAATATGAACTACGCCGAAGTTTAAGAGCTTTGGCATTAGCCAATCAATATCGTGAATCTGATTATGGTGATCAGTTCAAGGAGTCAATGTTTCCAATTTTCAGGGAAGCGGCAAGGAATACTGTGTTAAAAGAGTGGCTGGGATGGGATGATGCTAATTATTTATCATCCAATACTGAAAATCGGGACCTGTTTTTTAGTTGGCTGTCACGAGAGCCTGTCGAACATGATGATGGCTCGGAATTGGTTGGTACGCAAGGCGATTTTCTTGATCCTGCCATTATAAAGCGTGATGACGTTGCGACACTTTCAAAAATCCTCAAGGATGAAAGAGCGCTTGACTATCTACAGAAAACGAGGGATCTCAATGGAGCTTTCAGAAACAGTGATCTCATTTTCAGCGAAAAAATAGAAATGGCAATGCACTCGGTGAATGCTGATGTTGCCACGTTGACTCGTCTTGCGATTCAGCCGTCACATCTGCCTGATTTGGAAAAAGCACTTGGAACATTGCAGGGAATAGTTGATAAAGCCAGAGGTTCTGGACTTTCTGGTGTAGAACAAACCACTGTCTTTTTTGACAGGATAGACTCTCATTTAAGTTCAATTACTCTTGAAGCTTATAAGGGACTGCGAAATTTAACCCTATCTAAACTATCCCGAGTCAATCTTATCGCTGGCCTGAATAATTCCGGCAAGACCTCGCTCCTTGAAGGTATTTATCTGCTTGCTCGCCAGAACGATTTTGATGGAATTCTTGAGGTGATTCGCCGACGTGGCAAAATTCCGGAAGATCATATTCAACCACAATGGCTGGTGGAGCAGATTTCGGGTACGATTGCTCTTTCGGGTGTTTTTGATAATAAAAATGCTGAAGTCAAAATATCGGTTATGCAGGAAAGCAGTACTTCTCTCGATATGTCAAGGTATTTGACATCGGTTGAAATTTCGTCACGTTTTGATTCTTATGGTCAGGAATCCATAACCAGAATTTATAAAGATCGAGACCGTGAATCGCAGGCAGACTCCATCAAACTGCTTTGCAAAGCCATTTTCAGTAGTCCGTTTTTTCTCAATGAGCCTTATCATTATTCCACTTTTTATCACAAAAGTGTTCGATCCAAGTCGTTACAAAAAATTTTTGAATTTATCAGGGAAGAGATAGTACCAACAATCAATGATATTCGTTTGGTTCAAGAGCTTCAGCGATTTTTGGTTGATGACTCCCGGTTCCAAGAGTCAGTTGATCTTACCTCTTACGGTGAGGGGTTGCAGCGTATATTCTTCATCTCTCTTCTTTTTGCATCTGCTGAAAATGGCCTGGTGCTGATTGATGAATTTGAAAATGCGATTCATACCAGTCTTATAACTAAATTTGCGCCATTTATTCATAAACTTTCGATAGAGTTTAATGTGCAGGTATTTTTGACCAGTCATAGTAAAGAGTGTATTGATGCGTTTGTGCAAAATGTAACAAGGAAAGAGGACTTTTCTTTTCATGCTCTTGTTTCTGACAAAGAGGGAAAGATTGAGATTCGTGAGTTTGATGGTAATGAATTTGCAACATTACTCCGAGTCGCAGATGTTGATTTAAGGAGGGCACAATGACTCAAAGTACTAACGCATTACTCGTCTTTTGTGAAGGGCAACATGACGTTGCTTATGTTCGTATGTTACTTCAAGAAATATTGGAATTTGAAATCGTGACTCTTCCTTTTAAGGAGCTCCCATCGCCATTTCATCATCTTTTCAAGCAGTCAGTCGCCACTCATGCTGCTGGAGATTTATCTTTGGATATGGCACATAAATTTTTTCTTCCTGAAACAATTTTACGAAATAAGAGTCAGTTTATTCTTTTATATAACTGTGGAGGGAATACTCAATACGACAAAGTGCGAGAGTTACTTTCCGATTATCTTCCAATTATTCCACAGGCACGAGTATTTGCAGAAGATGCAAAAGAAATTATAGATCATGTCAAATACTTGTTTCTTTATGATGCTGATTCCGCTGGAATAAAGAGGATTCTTGAACAGGTCAATCATGAATTTAGCGTCATAAGTGAAAGTAATTTTTTTGATGCAGAATGGTCCTCTTCAAGTTCTGATTTTGGAAGAGTCTCCGGTGATAAGGCTGTTTATGTTTGGGGTGAAAGAGCAGAGCAAGGAACATTGGAAGATATTCTTTATCCGATGTTTTCTCTTGCTCAGCCGTCACTGTTATCAAAGGCAGAGTCTGCAATTGATGATATGTTTACTTGGGATGTTGATAATCCGGATATAGTCAAAGCGGTTTCAGAAATATCAAAAAGGAAAAAGTCAGTTATAACAGTTATAGGGCAAAAAAAGAAACCAGGCTCTTCTCTGAATGTCATTATTGATCAATCTAAATTTCTGAGAAAGGATACACTGACAAATAACGGGCCCACCCAGGATTTTGTCCGGTTTATATCCGAATTCATAGGTCTGGCACTATGAGGGTGATCTTGTTGCTGGTACATTCAATCAATTGAAAACAACGGAGCTATTTGAGGTGACTTATGCTGAAAGCTGAATTATTTGAAGTTGTCGCCAATGGTGAAAATTCCGGTGTGGAATTTAAACGGGATGTTGAGGTGCTTTCCAGATTATTCAGCACTTGGTCAGTTGCCGTGACAGCGTTTCAATGACCTGTTTTCCATACACTAAAGTGGGGGGCGTTTAATCACCAACTTAACACCATAATTGAAGAGTTACAAACCAATAAAACCGCTTTTTCCCTTTGAGACCTTGTTCAGCAATCGAAATATTTCTTCTTCCACCATGCCTGTTTGAGGTCACAGGCCGTGACCTCAAGTGTAGTCGTTATCCCGGGGATAATCCAAACAATCACTTTTTCAACTCTCGCAGCTCGGCGTTGATCTCCACTTTACGGTTAAACTGTTTTTTGAAGGTACTTTGAGTGAGCTGAAACAATCCAAAAAGAAGTTACAAGAAAACCTTTACAAGCTATGGCACGAACTCGTTATGTGCCAGAAATAATAAATCTTTTACAGATTCCAATTAATGTGTATAATATCTAAAAACATACACACAGGAGGCAAGAGATGAGAACGAATGTCGTGATAGATGACGCTCTGATGGAAGCCGCTCTCAAGGTATCCGAACTCAGGACAAAAAAAGATGCCATTGAAGAGGGGCTGAAACTGTTGGTGCAAGTGCACAGCCAAAAAGAAATCAGGAAATTTCGAGGAAAACTGAAATGGTCCGGTAATCTTGATGAGATGAGGTTGGACAAGTGATTCTCGTTGATTCATCAGTCTGGATTGACTACTTCAACGGAAACAAAACAGCACCGACGGACTTGCTGGATGCTTCATTTGGCAGTACACCCATCATCATGGGCGATCTGATCCTGACCGAAGTGCTACAGGGGTTTCAAAGCGATAAAGACTTCAAAACAGCAAGGGAACTTCTTTTAGGGCTCCCATTTATGCCAATGGGAGGACGGGAATTGGCGTTGGAGAGTGCCATGAACTATAGATTCCTCCGGAAAAAAGGTGTGACGGTGAGAAAGACCATAGATGTCATTATTGGAACTTTTTGCATTCATCACCACCTCCTGTTATTACATGACGACAGGGATTTCGATCCAATGGTTACCTTTCTGGGCTTGTCC
>JBMOIS010000074.1:0-10172 GCA_049317185.1 Chlorobium sp.
CTTAATGAGCTGCTTTCGGCCAAAAATGCAGGGTTTGACCGTTGCTATTACTGTCCCTTTCATCCCGAATACCCTCATCCAGAGTATGACCGTTTTGTGGATTTTCGGAAACCGGCAACGGGTATGGTTGAGCTTGCCATCAATGATTTTTTGGCAGAAGGTCTCTTTGTCGACAGGGGAGCGTCGTTTTTTGTCGGAGATAAAACGCTTGATGTTGAGTGTGGTCTGCGTGCCGGACTCAGACCAGTGCTGGTAAGGACCGGTCATAATGAGGAAGCGCTTTGTTTGACGCAGAACATCATTCCTGAATTTGTGGCTGACGATCTCTATCAAGCTGTGACGGAGTATATTCTTGCCTCTTCCTGATGCGCTTTGTCGCTTTCATGTCAGCCTTTTCAGATTATGCTGACGCTCTATGTGCATATTCCATTCTGTAAATCGCGCTGTTCCTACTGTGATTTTTATCTCGTCACGCGCCAGGAGCATATTGATGCTTTTTTCAAGGCTCTTTGGCGTGAATGTGCATCCCGATCGGCTGATCTGAAAGGAAAAACGATTAGCGCCATTCATTTCGGGGGTGGTACACCTTCCATGGTTCCCGTGCACTACCTTGCCGGATGGCTTGACGACGTTGCCGCGCTGTGTACGTTTGCTCCCGATATTGAAATCGCGCTTGAAGCCAATCCTGAAGATCTTTGCGGCACAAAAATGGACGAGCTCCAAACGGCGGGGATAACGAGGCTCAGCATTGGCGCACAGTCTTTTACTCCCGAAAAGCTGCGGGCACTTGGTCGCGCACATACGGCGCTTGCATCGCACCAGGTAACAGCCGGTGCGCTTGAGAGGTTTGACTCAGTGAGTGTTGACTTGATATGCGGGATTCCCGGCGAGGATCTGCCGATATGGGAAGCTGATCTCAATGCTGCTCTGGCGCTGCGGCCTCATCATCTTTCAGTCTATATGCTTTCGGTTGAGCCGAAAACACTTTTGCACCGGAAGATCTCGAAAGGCATCCTTACCGTGCCGGACGATGCTGTGCAGGCATCCTTTTATGAAACGGCGACCAGAGAAGTGGCGCGGCAGGGGTACAGCCATTACGAAGTCTCCAATTTTTGTCTGCCGGGCCATTATTCCCGTTACAATCTTGCAAGCTGGCGGCGCGAGCCATACCTTGGCTTTGGCCCTTCTGCACACAGCTTTCTTGTTTCTGAAGAGTGCGAGATTCGTACGGCAAATGTCTCAAGCCTGACTCGTTACCTTGCCGATCCCGAAAATGCTGTGGTGTTTCGTGAAGAGTTGTCGGACGCAGAGCGTTTTACTGAACAGGTTTTTCTTTCGTTGCGAATAAACAGTGGTCTTGATGTTGAGTTTTTGCGAAAAGAAAATAAATTGGGGCACAGCTTTTCACCGACTCTTGATCTCTTTGCAGAGAGAGGATGGACAGAGCAGCAGGCGGGGCTTCTTTACCTGACCGAAAAAGGTTTTTTGTTTGCCGATTTTATTGCAGAGGCTCTTATTTTTTGATAACCCTATACTTCAGAGTACGTTTCATTCATGACACACCGGACGATTAACCGCACTCTTGCTGCTGTTCTTTTTCTTGCCGCTGAAATTTTATATCTCCGCACCATGGCTCCCACCTTTTCGTTCTGGGATTGCGGGGAGTTTATTGCCACAGCCTCTACCCTTGGAATTCCACATCCTCCCGGATCGCCGCTCTTTCTGCTGCTCGGTCGTCTCTTTTCCATGATTCCCGTTTTCAGTGATACCGGTGCAAGGGTTAACCTGATCAGTACTCTCGCCAGTGCCGCAACCATCATGTTGACCTATCTTGTCACAGTGCGGTTGATTATCCTCCACAGAAAAAGTGAACCTGGGCTCTGGAGCCCGGCTGACAAGATATCGGCCTACGGTGGTGCTGTAATCGGGGCGCTTGCCCTTGCTTTTTCTGACAGTTTCTGGTTTAACGCTGTCGAAGCTGAAGTGTACGCACTTTCATCGCTTTTTACGGCTTTGGTTGTCTGGCTCATCCTCCGATGGCACGAAGAAGAACCCAAGCCGGGCCATGAACGGTGGCTGCTGCTCGTGATGTACCTTATAGGGCTGTCGATCGGGGTGCATCTGCTCAGCCTGCTTGCTGTTTTTGCTGTTACGCTGGCTTACTACTTCAAAAAGTACGAGGTGACCTTTAAATCCTTCGCACTGCTCATTCTTGCGTCGTCGGGCCTTTTTTTCCTGATTTATATCGGCATCATCAAGGGGCTTCCGATCTTGCTGCAACTGACCTCATGGTGGGGATTTCTTCTCTTTCTCGTGGTGCTCGGCTATGCTGTCTGGTATTCACACCAGCACCGCAAAGCGCTTATGAATACTATTCTGATGTCGCTGTTTCTCATCATTATCGGCTATACATCCTACGGCATGATTTTTGTGCGGGCGCAGGCAAATCCGCCGATCAACGAAAACAATCCTTCGACCTCAGAGACCTTTTTTTCTTATCTCAACCGCGATCAGTATGGTGATATGCCGCTCTGGCCGAGACGATGGTCTCCGGAGCCGGTGCATCAGTATTATTATCAGCAATATTCAAGTGACCTCGACTATTTTCTCACCTATCAGATGCAGAAGATGTACTTCCGCTATTTCGGTTGGCAGTTTATAGGACGCGAGCATGATATGGAGGGGGCTGGAGTCGACTGGTCGGTGCTTTGGGGTCTCCCTTTTCTTGTGGGGCTTGTTGGAGCCATAACCCATTTCAGGCGCGACTGGAAGATGGGACTGGTTGTGACGGCGCTCTTTGTGCTTACCGGCGCCGCGCTGGTTATCTATCTTAACCAGACTGAACCTCAGCCAAGAGAGAGGGATTACAGTTATGTCGGCAGTTTTTTTGCCTTTGCCCTCTGGATTGGAATCGGGATTGAAAGCATTTGGCAGTGGCTTGGGAAGAGGTTAAAGCTTACCGGCAACAGGTCCCCGACGCTTCTTGCTGTGTTGACAGTTGCAACAGGCTTTTTTTTGATGAACGGCAGGATGCTTCAGGCCAATTATCAGATGCACGACCGTTCGGGTAACTATGTTCCCTGGGACTGGGCCTGGAATATGTTGCAAAGTTGTGAAAAAGATGCCATTCTTTTTACCAACGGCGATAACGATACCTTTCCGTTGTGGTACCTGCAGGAGGTCGAACGTATCAGAACCGATGTGCGGGTCGTTAACCTGAGTCTTGCCAATACCGGATGGTATCTTGATCAGTTGAAAAACAGCAGCCCGCGCGGTGCCAAACCCGTTGCGTTCAGTTTAAGCGATGGAGAGATTGCCAGTATTACCTATGTTCCCATTGATTCAGTTGATGCAGTGCTTCCTTCATCGACCGCCCGTCAGCAGCTTTTGCGTGAGTCACGACTTCATGGACTTTCGCTGCCCTCCGAACCGGTCGATACCATGACCTGGCTGCTGAAGCCCGGATTGACCTATGATGGACAAGGGTATCTTCGTCCGCAGGATATTGCTGTTTATGAGATTCTGATGAACAACTTTGCCCGTCGCCCGATCTATTTTGCCTTGACGGTCGATCCCGAAAGCATGATCGGCATTGAAAACTATCTGCGTCTTGACGGTCTTGCCTACAAGGTAGTGCCGATTAAAAGTGTTGATCCCATGAGCTATGTTGATTCGGCGCGACTCTACAGGAGCCTTATGAACGTCTATCGTTACCGGAACCTCAATAACGCCCGGGTCACTCTTGAAGAGACATCGAGAAGGCTTTGCAGTAATTATTCGCCACTCTTTGTCCGTCTTGCCCTTGAACTGGCCACGGATCCTGCCGGAACACTTGCCATAAGGGATGCATTGGGAGCAGAGCGGAATGTCCAGCGTGGAACACTGGCGTTACAGGTTCTTGATACTTCTGCAAAACTTCTGCCTCTTGCCCAATATCCTCTTAATCCTGAACTTGCCGGTTCGATCATCGCTCTTTATGTCCGACTTGGCGAAAAGCAGAAAACATCTGAGTATATTAAGTATCTTGAAAAATTGGGTATTCATTCATCTCCGGCCACTGACCCGCGCCTTTTTTATGTTCTTGCCAGGGCGTATCGGGATATTGGGCGCAACGACGAGTCGAAACGGATTATCCAATTGCTTTCCCGTGAGCTAAAGGAGCCTGCGTTGGGAGAAGAATTTGAAACCATGAAGAAATAAATATTATGCAGAGAACTATTCATCCAACGGCCGTTATCGGTCAGAGTGCCGTTCTTGGAGAGGGAGTTACGGTCGGTCCCTACACCGTCATTGAAGATGATGTAGAAATAGGTGATGGCACCATGATTTGGCCCCATGTTCATATAGCATCTGGCGCACGGATCGGCAGCGAATGCAAGATCTATTCGGGAGCGGTGCTTGCCACTGAGCCTCAGGATCTCAAGTTTTCCGGAGAGAAGACCTGGCTTTATGTTGGGGACAGAACGGTTATCCGGGAATGTGTTACTCTTAATCGGGGCACAAAAGCGAGTGGTAAAACCGTTATCGGCTCCGACAATCTTTTTATGGCTTATTCGCATGTTGGCCACGACTGTGTGATCGGTAATCATGTTGTTGTTGCCAATGGTGTTCCGTTTGGCGGCCATTGTGAGGTTGGCGACTATGTGGTTGTTGGAGGACTTGCCGGTATCCATCAGTTTGTGCGTATCGGACGTTTTTCAATGATTGGAGGAATTGCGAGGGTTTCGCTTGACGTACCACCCTTTGTTATGGCTGGTGGTCATGCATCGTTTCGCTACGAGGGACTTAACAGTATCGGTCTTAAACGCAGGGGATTTAGTTCGGAGAAAATAACCTTGATTAAAGATGCCTACAGGATTATCTTTCAGTCGGGGCTCCTGCTTGCCAACGCTCTGGAAAAGGTAAAATCGGAGCTGCCCTCTGAGCCCGAACTTCTTGAGATTCTGGACTTTTTTGCTTCAGGCGTTTACGGACGGAAATTTATCAGACCGTTTAATCATCAGTAATTAAAATGTTACAGTATGTCTCAATGGGCAATTGGTGTAGATCTTGGTGGTACGGCAATCAAGTCTGCGGTCATTGATAAAGAGAGTGGAATTCTGACTGACAGCAGGATTTTCACGGATACGGCTTCGGGCCCTCAGGGGATTGTCCGACAGCTTGCGGCAATTATTGCTGATCTATATCGATCGGCCTCCAAAACAATTGAGCCTGGTAATTTTGCAGGTGTTGGATTGGGAGCCCCTGGAGCTGTTGATGTAGAGACGGGAGTGCTGAGCTATCCACCAAATCTGCCAAATTGGTCCATCTTTCCCTTGCGTGATGAACTGCAACAATGCATGAAGGATCAGGAGCAGCTTTCGATGCAGGTTATTATCGATAATGACGCAAATGTTGCGGCTTTTGGCGAATCAGTGTATGGCGGTGGTCGGGGGTTTCAGGATTTTCTTATGGTGACACTTGGTACTGGAGTGGGTGGAGGGATTGTATTGAACAGGAAACTCTATCGAGGAGCGCATGGCACTGCGGGCGAGTTAGGGTTTATGATTCTTGACTTTGAAGGGCCAACGCTTCATGCCGGTATACGGGGCACTCTTGAAGGACTTATCGGAAAAAAGGCCATTGTGGCGCTTGCATGCAGGATGATTGATGCGAGTCCTTCTGGTTCCTCTGTCGGTAACTTGTGTAACCATGACTACACAAAGCTTTCCCCGCGTCATCTTGAACAGGCAGCAATTGCAGGAGACGAAGTTTCCCTTGCAATTTGGCACAGGGTTGGTTCTATCCTTGGTGTTGGACTTGCTAACATTGCTGTGCTCATGGATATCAGAAAATTTGTCATTGGCGGTGGTATTTCTGCTGTGGGTAGCCTGATTTTTGAACCAGCTCTTGCTCAGCTTAAAAAGTCAACGCTACCTTCCATGCACGAAGGTCTTGAGATAGTCCCTGCGCTTTTAGGCAACAAGGCAGGAATGTACGGCGCAGCGGCCTTATGCTTCGGCTAACCATAAAGAGATTTTGCCATGCGAGAACAACTGCTTCACCTTCTTTTTCCCCAGGTATGTCTCGTTTGTCAAACACTTCTTCTCCCTGGTGAAGAGTACTGTTGTGCCGCCTGTATGGAAGAGTTTGATCCTTTTAGCGCTCCTTCAGAGGCAGAAAATATTTTGCGACAAACCATTGTTTCCCATTTTGGAGAGCATTTCCCGTTTGAGCGTGGTTGGTGTCGTTACCAGTTTCACAAAAAAAGCGCACTACAGCAGGCGCTTCACTCAATGAAATATGAGGGACTTTTTAACCTCGGAAAAAGTTTTGGTCGTCAATTGGGCGAGTGGATGCTCTCTGATGGTGATATCGGCGATATAGGGTGCATTGTGCCGATTCCGCTTCACCACCTTAAAAAAACCGAACGTTCCTATAACCAGTCCGAAAAAATTGCCGAAGGTCTCGCTCAATCGTTGCGGCAACCGGTACGCTCCGACCTTCTTGTCAGAAAACGGTATACCGTATCGCAGACAGGGCTTTCAGCAGAGTCGAGAAAAATAAATTCTGAAGGCGCATTTTTGGCAACAAAAGATGTTCGCGGGTATCATGTTCTGCTTGTTGATGATGTCGTGACAACAGGCGCAACCATGGCGGCTGCCGCACAGGCGCTGCGCGAGGGCGGGGCCCGGAAAGTCTCTCTTGCCGCTCTTGCTGTTGCCGTAAAGGAGTAAAAAGCCAATGGAACTTTTTTATACTTCATCAGAGAACATCGATCTCCAGGCGCAACGCCTTGTTCTTGATGGTGATGAGTTTCATCATCTTGTGCGGGTGCTGAGAAAAAAAGAGGGAGAGCATATTATTGTGACTGACGGCTCTGGTCTGTGCTGCGAGGTCAGCATTTTGGATGTTGGCAAAACGTCACTGAAGGGGGAAATTCTCGGTCATACAAGCTTTGAGAGTCCAAAAACTGGCGTGACCGTTGCCCTTTCTCTGCTCAAGGCACCCCAACGGTTTGAGCTTTTTCTGGAAAAGGCAACCGAGCTTGGAGTATCCGCCATCATTCCCATGATGACGTCGAGGACGCTCGCTCAGGTGTCAGGTGAAAAAGTTCAGAGCAAGCTCAACCGATGGCGGACGATTGTTTTGTCGGCGGCGCGTCAGTCAAAACGCTATTACCTGCCACAGCTCTGTGAACCACTCTCTTTGAGGAAGGTTCTTGCCCTTCCGGGTTATGATCTCAAGCTGATTCCTTATGAGGGCTCAGATGTGCCGCCAGAGGCAGAGTGCTGCGGAAAACAGTCGATTTTTCTGATTGGTGGCGAAGGCGGGTTTACTGCCGGGGAGGTACAGGAAGCCAGGGATGCCGGGTTTCGTGCAATCTCGCTTGGAAGAACAATTCTCAGGGCTGAAACGGCTGGAATTTTTGCTGTAGCTTATGTTCGTTCACAGCTTCTCAAAGAGGATTGCGTGGAGTGGTTTTAAGTTATTTGGGGCTCATAAAAAAACAATCATGAACAGCATCAAGGCAAACCAGGTTATTCTTCTTCTCCTTCTCCTGTATATTTCGGCCATTTTTTTTGCCATGATTCGTTATTTCTTCATGGTTATTTTTCTTGCAGCCCTATTTTCAGCGCTCGCCATGCCTGTTTTCAGCCGTTTTGAGCGCTGGTTCAAGGGAAGTAAAAGCTTGAGTGCGGCAATGACCATGCTCACCTTGCTGCTCATCATTGTTCTTCCCCTTGCAACTCTGCTCGGTGTTGTAGCAAAACAGGCGGTACGAATCAGTTCCATTGCCGTCCCCTGGGTTCAGCAGCAGCTTATCGGGTCAGGCACCTTTGACGAGCAACTGCGCACGCTCCCTTTTTATGACCAGCTTGAACTTTATCGAGAGGAAATTCTTCAGAAAGCAGGAGAGCTTGCCAGTAACACGGGATCAATGCTTTTTAATTCCATATCCTCATTTACCTATTCGGCGGTTAACGACCTCTTCCTGCTCTTCATCTTTCTCTACACCATGTTCTTTTTTTTACGTGATGGAAAGGCACTGCTTGCCAAAATGCTCTCTTTTCTTCCCCTGACGGATACCGATCAACATCGCCTGCTCGACAGGTTTTTGTCGGTCACCCGTGCGACGATAAAGGGAAGCATGGTGATCGGAATGGTGCAGGGCTCTCTGGCCGGTCTTGCTCTCTATTTTGCAGGTATTGACAGCGCTCTCTTTTGGGCCACGATCATGTCGCTGATTTCGGTGGTGCCGGTTCTTGGCCCTCCCCTTGTCTGGGTTCCAGCGGTGATCTACCTTGCTGCAACCGGTCAGTATCCCCAGGCTATTGGTGTTTTCCTCTTTTGCAGTATTGTGGTTGGCCATATCGACAATATTCTTCGTCCCATCCTTATCGGACGCGATACACAAATGCACGAGCTGCTTATTTTTTTTGGGACGCTGGGCGGCATCGGGATGTTTGGGCTTTTCGGCTTTATTATTGGCCCGATTGTTGCTGCTCTTTTCATGACGATATGGGAGATGTACGGGGAGAGCTTCAGCGAGTATCTCACCGAGATTAAAAGCGACAAACCATCCAGTCATGGGTGAACTCAACAATAAAAAAGCGACCTTCCGATCGCCTTTTTGTTGTTTCCTGGAACGAGACTCAATTTCCTCTGACAACCTCTTCAGTTGAGAAGAAAAAGGCTGCTTCGATTGCTGCATTTTCGACAGAGTCAGAGCCGTGAACGATGTTCTCACCCTTGCTGTCAGCATAGAGTTTGCGGACGGTGCCTTCGTCTGCCTGGGCAGGATCGGTGGCACCAATGACGGTGCGGAAGTCGGCAACAGCGTTATCCTTCTCAAGAATCATAGGCACACAAGGACCTGAAGACATGAACTCAACCAGCTCGCCATAAAAAGGGCGCTCACGGTGCACAGCATAAAATTCTCCTGCAGTCTCTGTGTTGAGCCGGATTTTCTTCATGGCCACAACGCGGAAGCCGGCACGTTCGATGTGGTTAATGACGGCACCGACAAGATTCTTGCGGACGCAATCAGGTTTCAGGATGGTCAGTGTTCTTTCCATGGTGGTGGATACAATATTATTCGTTACTGAAATAAAAAGTTTGAGCGAAGATACAGAAATGCGCTGGATTATTGAAATTCATGCGGCATCAATCCTTGCCAGCAGATCCTTCATTGGCTGATAGAGTATCGGCAGAAAATCGCTGTAGGCCAGCAGCACCATGCCTGCTTCATCAACCAGCACATAGGCGCGTTGCGACACACCCAGAAAACCGAGAGCATCGTAGGCTTTGGCAGTCTGTTTCTCCGTGTCGCTCAAGAGGGTGAAGGGGAGCTGATTGCGCTCGGCAAAGCTTTTGTGTGAGGCGACACTGTCGGAGCTGATGCCAAGCACGGCAATGTCGCGTTTTGTGAATTCGCGTACATTATTCCGGTAATCGCACATTTGTGCCGTACAAACCGGGGTATCGTCGCCCGGATAAAAGATGATCAGCACTTTTTTCCCTGCGAAGTCGGAGAGTGAGACCTGCTTTCCATCGCCATCGGAAAGAGTAAATGCCGGTGCTTTTGTTTTTTCTGCTATCATGGTGCACGCTGTTTTAGTGTTAACTCCAGAGTTCCTTTATATTCTCTTCAACATACTACTAAATTTTTGAAAAGGGGGCTGGAGGTTTCCCGTAATGAAAATTCATTTCCGGATGGTTTCGTCAGGAGTGGTGCTTTTTGCTCTTTTTATGCTTTTTTCAGGGTGTCATGCCAGCAATAACCAGGAGGAAACAATAGCGTTGCTCTACAAGCAGGCCGATACCTGCAGCCGCAGTTATGAATATTTGAAAGCTGTTGATTTTTATAATAAGGCTCTTGCTCTTGATACCCTGCATGTAACCGCTCCACGGGTGGTGACGGCCTTGTATGAGAAGAGAGTTATCGAAGGCTTGAGTGGTGAGTATGGTGAAGCACTCAACAGCTCGGCGCGTCTTGAAAAACTTCCAGCGGGAACGCTGTCGGATTCACTTCGCACCAGGCTCCTTGTCGATAAGGCAACCTGGCTTCGTGAACTGGGAAATTTCAAAGATGCCGCGTCAACACTTGAAAAAGTCCTCTTGCCTTTACCGAAAATTCGGTTTGAGTTGGCCTCCCTTTACCGGGAGAGTGGCAACTATGCGAAGGCGGC
>JBMOIS010000075.1:0-10146 GCA_049317185.1 Chlorobium sp.
GGCAGTACTCCGAATCAATGCCGCGCGGCTTGACCGTCAACCCTTCATACTCCTCATCCGACAGGTTTCGTGCCGCCCGGCGATGGTTGCGGATGACGCGAAGCATCTCATTGGCATTTGCCGCATATCCGCTAAACGCCCCAAGATCGTGGGCCATATCAGCCGAAGTGACGTAAGCCTGACCAGTCATCAAGGCGGAGATTGCTCCCGCAAGGGCCAGCGCCCTGGGTGAATCGTAGGGAATCCCGAGCACCATCAGCACCGTGCCGAGATTGGCAAACCCGAGGCCAAGTGTTCTGAACTCATAGCTCAGGCGGGCAATATCCTTTGAGGGAAAATGGGCCATCAGCACCGAAATTTCGAGCGCCACCGTCCATAACGCTGAAGCGTGCTGCAACTCCTTCACTTTCATGGTGCCTGTTGCTTCATCCACAAAATGAATCAGGTTGAGGCTGGCAAGGTTGCAGGCGGTGTCGTCCAGAAACATGTATTCCGAACAGGGGTTGCTGGCATTGATGCGGCCACTCTTCGGGCAGGTGTGCCATTCGTTGATAGTGGTATCGAACTGTAAACCGGGGTCGGCACACTTCCAGGCACTGAGCAGAATTTTTTCCCACAAGTCACGCGCCTTGACAACTTTTGCAATCTGGCCGGTAGTGCGCTGACGAAGCTGCCACATCTCATCGTTTTCGACCGCCTTCATAAACTCGTTGGTCACCCGCACCGTATTATTGGAGTTCTGCCCTCCAACCGTCGAATAGGCTTCTGACTCGTAATTGGAGTTGTACTCCGCAAAATCAAGTGAGGTGTACCCCTGCTCAACGAGGGCAAGGACACGAATAATGTAGCTCATCGGCACGGCACGACTCAGCGCATTCTTGATCAAATGCTGCAGTCGCGGATTCGTCTTGCGGTCAACGCCATTGGCAAGCGCCTCTTCAACAATCGCCTGGAGAAAACGGGAACAGATTCTCGAACCGGCAACCAGTGAGGCCACCTTGTCCTCCTCCTTCGCCTTCCACTCAATAAATTTCTCGACATCTGGATGGTCGATATCAACAATCACCATCTTCGCCGCCCGGCGTGTGGTGCCGCCCGACTTTATGGCACCTGCCGCTGAATCAAAAATTTTCAGAAAACTCATCAGGCCGGAAGAGCTTCCCCCGCCGCTCAGCTTTTCGCCACCCGAACGAAGGTTCGAGTAGTTGGTGCCCGAACCGCTGCCAAATTTGAAAACCCTCGCTTCGCGCATCGCCAGATCGAAAATCCCGCCATCGTTAACCAGGTCATCGCTGACCGACTGGATAAAACAGGCATGAGCCTGTGGCCGGGAATAGGCATCCTCCGACTCCTTCACCTCACCACTTGCAGGATCAAAATAATAATGGCCCTGGGCTGGCCCGGTCGTTCCATAAGCAAAATTAAGCCCGGTATTGAACCACTGCGGCGAATTTGGAGCACCCATCTGCCCCAGAATCATGAAGGCAACCTCGTCATAAAAGGCCTGGGCATCGTCAGGCGTATCAAAATACTGGTTCTTTTCGCCCCACTCCTTCCAGCAGCCTGCCATACGATGCACCACCTGTTTGATCGAATGCTCACTGCCCGTCACCGGCTTGCCCTCGCTGTCGGTTATCACATTACCCTCCGCATCTCGCTGGGGAATGCCCGTTTTACGAAAATACTTCTGCGCCAGAATATCTGCAGCAACCTGCGACCACCGCTGCGGCACCTCGACATTGTTCATTTCGAAAACCTTTGAACCATCGGGATTGCGAAGAACTGATGTCCTTGTCGTGTATTCGAATCGGTCATAAACATTTTGGCCAGGAATGGTAAACAGACGAGATATTTTCATGAGGTCTCAGGAGTAGAAATTTGATGGACTGAAGTATAGAATGCTTTATAATAATCAGTTAAATGCCATTGAAAAACAAAAAAGGCCAGTAACAACCCTTGATGTTCCAGATGCTCAGCAATATAACATTTATCAAAAAAGTTGGGTATAGCTCTCTCCAAAAGGTATCGAAAAAGCAAGTTTTGTTATGCTGGTTCCTCCAATATGCTTCCACGACAGGGCTTGAATGCAAGATATGATACTGTCGCCCCCGTTTATATCCTGAATAATTCATGAGGGCTTAGAGCGTGCAAAAATCTGAAGACCAAACTGCCAGTTTTGCTGCAGGCGGCACCTTCTGATCTCGACCTCGGTGTGGTCACCAGAGAGATCGAAGCGCTGGAGCATATCCATGCCCTCCATCATGCGCACAGTTGCTCCCTCGACAGATTACATAGCGTTTCCTAGGCTCAACCGCCGGGATCGAATACACCGGCAAGGCATACAAGAACGTTCCTGGTTTGATATAAACTGTTGATACACAAAATTATTACATTTGCACAGGTGTTTTATCGTTTCGGCTTTATTGCTGAAAAGAGTTACCTTAAAAAACATTTTTCTGCAATGTTTTTTTGCGTTACATGAGTAATGAGTGTACTGAAGTCGTCATCACATGAAAATTCTTGAATATACAGGTCTTGATACCTCCAGCGTCAAAGCAGGCTATCGCAAAGTAAAGGAAGCGCTTGCCCGTGACGATTTTCGTGCCGCCCAGGTCAAAAAGCTGGTCAATCTCACCCATGGCAAGTTTTACAGGGCGAAACTCGATGCGGCAAACCGGTTGCTTTTTACCTTGGTGCGTCATGGTGATGAGGTCTGCGCCCTGATGCTTGAGGTTATTACCAGCCACAATTATGGAAAGTCCCGTTTTTTGCGAGGCGCTGAGATTGATGACTCAAAAATTCCTGATATTGATGCCCGTGAGGCGATAAAGGAGGCAGAGCCTTTACGCTACCTCCATCCCGATCACACCGCCATTCATCTTCTCGACAAGCCCATCTCCTTTGATGATGCCCAGGAATCAGTTTACCGCCAGAACCCTCCACTGATTATTGTTGGCAGCGCTGGCAGTGGAAAAACCGCACTGATGCTTGAGAAGCTGAAAGATGCCGAAGGCGAGGTGCTCTATGTAACCCACTCGGTTTATCTTGCCCAGAATGCCCGCAACATCTACTATTCAAATGGGTTTGAGCACCCCGGGCAGGAGGCGCAGTTTCTTTCATACCTTGAATTTGTTGAGTCTATTCGAGTTCCTTCCGGCAGGGAGGCTACGTGGCGCGATTTTTCAGCCTGGTTTTTAAGGATGCAGAACTCCTTTAAAGGTATTGATGCTCATCAGGCATTTGAGGAGATTCGTGGTGTCATTACCGCCGGTGAAGGAGCTATTCTGAACCGCAATGACTATCGGCTCCTCGGGATTCGCCAATCTATTTTTCCTGAAAATGAGCGCGACAAACTTTACGATCTTTTTGAAAAATATCGACAGTGGCTCGCTGATGAGGAGCTGTTCGACCTCAATCTGGTAGCCCATGCATGGGTCGCTACTCCCCGATACGATTTTATTGTTATTGACGAGGTGCAGGATTTGACGATAGCGCAGCTCTCTCTTGTTCTGAAGATGCTTAAAAAACGGGGACACTTCATTCTCTGTGGCGACTCCAACCAGATTGTGCATCCCAACTTTTTCGCCTGGAGTCAGGTCAAAACGCTTTTCTGGAATGATCCAAAACTGGCTGGTCAGCAGCAGTTGAGTGTGCTCACCGCCAATTTCCGTAATGGAACGGAAGCAACCAGGATTTCCAATCAACTGCTTAAAATCAAGCATCAGCGTTTTGGTTCTATTGACAGGGAGAGCAACTTTTTGGTTCAGGCTGTGGGGGGAGAGGCGGGGCAGGTGGTACTGATGACCGACAAGGATGCGGCCAAGCGTGAGCTCGACAAAAAAACGAAACAATCAACCCGTTTTGCGGTGCTGGTGATGCGTGATGAGGATAAGCTGGAGGCACGAAAACATTTTGCTACCCCTCTTCTGTTCTCCATTCATGAAGCCAAGGGGCTGGAATACGACAATATCGTCCTCTTCAAGTTTGTTTCGGGCAATCGGGCAGAGTTTAATGAAATTGTTGACGGAGTCTCCAGAGATGAGCTTTCTATTGAAACGCTTGAGTATCGAAGGGCAAAAGACAAAGGCGACAAATCACTCGAAGTCTATAAATTTTTTGTGAATGCGATTTATGTCGCCTTGACGAGAGCGATCAAGAACATCTACATCATTGAATCTGATATTGGTCACCGGTTGTTTACCCTGCTGGATTTGGCAAGCGCCAGCAAGGTGAATGTTGACGCATCAGAATCATCACTTGAAGAGTGGCAGAAAGAGGCCAGAAAGCTTGAGCTTCAGGGCAAACAGGAGCAGGCCGAGGCGATTCGCCGCACTATTCTCAAGGAGGTTCCGCCGCCATGGCCGATATTTGACGAATCTCGTCTGCGAGAGCTTCTTGTCAAGGTTTTCCGCGACAAGGTGCCCGGGAGCAAGGCCAAGCAGCAACTTTATGAGTATGCCGCCTGCCATGACGAGCCTGAGTTAGCGGCAAGGCTTTCAGAGGATGCTCAATTTGATGCCCGAGGCTCTTTTGACGATCATAAGGATACCGTTGGGCGAAAAAGTTATGTTCCCTATTTCAGCTCGCAGACAAAATCCATTCTGAAGCAATGTGAGCAATATGGTATTGATCATCGTTTGCCGATGAATCAGACCCCCCTTATGGCTGCCGCTGCTGCCGGGAATGTGGCGTTGACAGAGGCGTTGCTTGAACGGGGCGCAGACCGCGAGAAAACCGATCAGTATGGGTACAATGCCCTCCACTGGGCCATGCGCAAAGCCTTTCGCCTTCCTGACTATGCCCGCAGAAACTTTGGCACGCTCTACGAGTTGCTTGTTCCTGCCAATGTTGATGTCAGCACTGGTGAGCGAATGGTTCGGCTTGATCGGCATCTCTCTGAATACTTTCTTTTTCAGACGCTTTGGGTGATCTTCAAATCACGTTTTTTCAGCGACTCCCATCCTCACTATGGAGCTGTTGACACTCAGGCCATTCTGGATGTCTGGGCCAATTTGCCTGCCAATGTTGTTACTCCGGAGCGCAAAAAGCGTCAGTTTATCTCCTCAGTTCTTGCAAGAAATGAGGTGTCGCGCGATTATGCCTATAACAGGTCATTATTTCAGCGACTTACCCAAGGGTGGTATCAGTTCAATCCGGCGCTTTTGGTGCGCTCTTCCGATCCCGACAACAAACCGGGATGGATTTCCGTGTTTGGGGCATTGAATCTCCCACTGATTCACGAGTTTGCTTATGAGGCTTCGTTACCACGGCTTGAGCAATGCTTTTTGAAAGCAGGAATCAAGTCGCCAGCGCCCTCTGTCAGTGGTGAACAGGCCATTATCCGCATGGAAGAGCTTGAGAAGATGCGTGAACGATCACGAGAGTTTTATCGGAAGCAGCGAGAACTGGAAGCGCAGAGAAACAGGGATGCCATTGAGGCTTATCGCAAGGCTCTGGAACAAAAAAAGCAGCCTGCCATAAAAAAGCAGGCAAGAAAAGAGGGGAAAAAAATGGCAAAGCTTGAAAAACAGGAGCAACTGATTAGCCAGCAGTTCAACATAGAGTTTTAGGCCGATCTTTCTTTATGGAGGATTGGGAATGGCGCGATATCGATAAGGGTATAATGCCTCGCCATCAATTTCCCTGTGCCATCACTTCAGGAAAGTATCACTTTATCAGAGAAGAATCCAATCTTTTTAACCTGCATCACCCCGCCGCGTCCCAAACCACTTCACCCCTTCAAACCAGAGCACACTCCCAATCCCGGCAGTAAACGCGAGCAGCAAATCAGTGGAATCCAAAGCCGAAAATCTGAACAGGGTAACAAAAAAAGGCACATAGAGCACCACTCCCAAAAAGAGGAGCGCACCAGCAACCACCGGCAGCAGCGCCATATTGGGATATCGCAAGGTAGCAACAAAGGTGCGGCTCCAGGAGCGATTGGTGAGAATCAAGCCGAGATTTGAAATCATCAGTGTGGTAAAGGTCAAGGCGCGCACCTCCTGCTCACTCTCTCCCCGGGAGCGGGCCAAAAGGAAAATTCCCAGAACAACAACCAGAACCACAATGCCCTGCACCAGGCTGAGCAAAACGCTCTTGCGGCTGAATAACCGCTCTCTGGAGTTCCGGGGAGGACGGCTCATAACGTCTCTCTCCTCCCCTTCGGCTTCAAAGACGATTGAGCAAGCTGGGTCGATAATGAGTTGCAAAAAAGCGATATGGGCAGGCAGCAAGAGAAGCGGCCACTGAAAAAGCACCGGAAAGAGGGAGAGCCCGGCGATGGGAACATGAATCGCAAGGATATAGGCAATGGCTTTGCGGATATTATCAAAGATCCGGCGACCAAGTTTGATCGCCTGCACAATCGAGGAAAAATCATCATCAAGCAACACCAATGAGGCTGACTCACGGGCCACATCCGTGCCGCGTCCGCCCATGGCTATACCGATATTGGCGGCTTTCAACGCCGGGGCATCATTCACCCCGTCACCAGTCATGGCAACAATCTCCCCGTTGGCCTTGAGGGCCTTCACCAGACGCAACTTCTGTTCCGGCACAACCCTGGCAAAAATATTCACCTCGTTGACGCTCTCTTGCAGCTCCTTGTCCGTCATACGATGCATTTCAGCTCCAGTGATACAGCCGTCAGCTTTTTTCAGGCCAATCTGGCGGGCAATAGTGCTTGCCGTACCCGGATAATCGCCGGTAATCATCACCACACGAATCCCGGCGCTGTAGCATTCGGCTATAGCTGATGGCACGGTCTGTCGCACCGGATCCACGAGGCCGATCAAACCAAGGAACTCAAAATCAAAGTCATGCTGCTCACCCGGCAATAGTGGCTGCTGAAAGAATGCCCGCGCCACACCCAATACCCGCAACCCCTGGTCAGCCATCTCGGCAACACGAAGGGAAAGCCGAACTCGCTCCGGCTCCTCACAATGGCAAAGATCAAGGATTGCTTCAGGAGCTCCTTTGGCGGCAATGATATACGCTTCCCTTTCCGACGCTTTCCAGACGCGGGAGATAGAGAGCAGCTCTTTGGAGAGGGGATATTCATGCACCAAATCCCAATCCTTGTGCAGGTGTTCAGTCTCCATCAATAAGTGATCACCAGACTCTTTGATTGCTTTTTCCATCGGATCGAAAGGGTCAAGCTGGGTGGAAAGAAGAGCAAATTCGAGCAGGTTATGAAAGTTTTCCGGCGCAACGCTCCCTGAAGCCGCTGGAACATCAAAAAACTCTTCCCGAGCGAAAAGCTTGCTCACGGTCATGCGATTCATGGTCAGCGTGCCGGTTTTGTCCACGCAAAGAACCGTCGCAGAGCCAAGTGTCTCTATGGCAGGCAGCCGGCGGGTAAGCACCTGTTTTTTTGAAATGCGCCAGGCACCCAGAGCAAGAAAGATGGTTAACACCACTGGCAACTCTTCCGGGAGTGTTGCCATGGCAAGGGTAACACCGGCCAGCAATCCATTGAGCCAGTCACCGTGAGTGATGCTGTAGAAAATGACCACAAGAAGACACAACGAGAGGCCGACAATCGCCAAATGACGCACCCATCGATTCGTCTCCCTCTGCAAAAGGGTCACTTCCGGCTCAACGCTCTGCAACACCTTGCCAATCTTTCCGATTTCGGTCTTGATGCCGGTGGCTATCACCCTCGCCATCCCCTGCCCCTGAACCACCAGTGTACCCGAAAAGATAAAGGGCAGATCATCTCCACCCGGACGAAGCTCTTTTCCCGCCTGATCATCATCAGATTTTCGGACTGGTGCCGATTCTCCGGTCAAGAGCGATTCATCGACCAAAAGATTCAGGCACGAAAGAAGCACTGCGTCGGCAGGGACACGGTCGCCCTCACTGATCACGAGAATATCTCCCGTCGCCACCTCCCGCCCGGCAATTCGCCGCTCTTTGCCATCCCTGACCACCAGCGCACGAGGGCTCGAAAGATCACGCAACGCATCCAGCGCATGCTCTGTTTTCCGCTCCTGATAGAGGGTCAACCCCATCACAAAAAAAACAAAGCCGAGAAGCATCAACGCCTCACCAAGATCGCCAAGCGCCAGATAGAGCACCCCGCAGGCAACCAGCAGCAGAAACATCGGCTCACGAACAACGCCAAAGGCCAGAGAAAAAAGACCACGCTCCCCCGCAGAGGGCAGCTCATTATACCCTTCCGCTGCCAGATGCTTTGCCGCCTCAGCTTCCGAAAGGCCTGTAACTCCTTTCATATTAATTGCCTTTTTCATGACACCAGCCCTCTTTGCTCATTGAAGAACCGTCAGTATGGAAAGATAGAGCGAAACTGAATGATTTCCATCTCTATCACTCTGGAATTAAATTGATGGCGCAGGAAGAATTTATTGGTGGTAAATGTTATCATTGCAAAGATATCGATATGAACCGGTATCAGAGAGGCATGGCAAGGCTTGGGGGAATATCTCCCACGATTCATTCAAGGAGAATTTTTCATTGCGACAACACATCAACTTGCTTCGGGAATTTTCGGCTCCACTTCTTCTGGGTGTTGCCATCGCCCTGTTCTGGGCAAACATGGATGCTCACTCCTATGGCGCATTTATCCATGAGCCGGTGCTTCTCAAGCTGGATCTGCACTTTTTGACCAACGACATTTTCATGACACTCTTCTTCGGTATCGCCGCTGCGGAAATCACACAGAGTCTCCTGCCCGGCGGTGATCTCAACCCACCCAAAAAAGCGGCCAATGCTCTCATGGCAACACTTGGAGGGATTCTTGGCCCGGTGCTGGTTTTCTTTACGCTGAACAGTTTTTTTGGAGAGCCATCCTTGGCAAAAGGCATGGGAATTCCTACGGCTACCGATATTGCGCTTGCCTGGCTTGTCGCCCGAATCGCTTTTGGAAAAGAGCATCCAGCCATAGCATTTCTGTTGCTGCTGGCGATTGCCGATGATGCCATAGGGATTCTGATTATTGCGCTCTTTTACCCCAACCCCGCTGTTCCCCCCGAGCCGATGTGGCTTCTTCTGGTCCTGGCAGGCACAGGGATGGCCCACCTGTTTTCGCGGGCAACCATCACATCGTATTGGCCCTATCTGATTGTGGCCGGATCACTCGTCTGGACAGGTCTCTATTATGGACATTTTCACCCTGCGCTGTCACTGGTTTTTGTTGTTCCGTTTCTTCCGCATGGCAAGTCGGAGGAGGAGCATCTGTTCGAGATCTCTTCCAGCAAAAGTTCAACATTGGAGAGATTTGTGCAGGAGTGGCGACTCTTTGTGGATCTCGGCATGTTTCTGTTTGGCCTGGTTAATGCAGGCGTTCGCTTCTCTCAGGCCAGCGAGGCCACCTGGCTGGTGTTGGCAGGATTGGCGCTGGGGAAAACCGTAGGAATTTCACTCTTCAGCGCTTTAGGCCGACTGATAGGCTTTCCATTGCCCGAGGGGATGAACACCATGGACACTTTTCTGGCTGGCATGATTGGTGGAATAGGGTTTACCGTAGCGCTGTTTATAGCCGGAGAGGCTTTTCTTGACCCTGACTTGCAGGCCGCAGCAAAAATGGGGGCACTGTTCAGCATCGGTATGGCGCTGCCTGCCATAATTTGGGGACGATATCGGCAGGCGGCAGCGAGAAAAACGTCCAGCCGACGGGATGAGCTGCCAGAACAAGCCTCCACGCTCTGATACTTCGGGCTCCAAAAATCGGACCGCCCAAGGCGGTCATTTTCTGTGGTTCGTACCCACCCCGCTCGGTTGAGAAGTGCGGCAGTTCGTCCCTCACCGCCACTCTCCTCAACCTTGTTTTTGCTCCGCTTTTAGCTCAAAAGCAAAGCCGGAATGAGCAGCCAACTGACTACGGGACGAACACCAGGCGGAAGCCAACAAGGTCGCTGCGGTTGCCAGGGGCGTCGTGGCTGCGATCAGCCGACCGGCAGTACCCCGCAAGGCTGTTCCAGTAGCCACCACGCAGGACACGGAACGAACCAACTGAATCGTTGCACCACTCCCTCACATTGCCAGCCATATACTCACGGAATGATTTATGGCGGAACACATACTCCCTGTCGCCATAGTCAACATCGTGGTTGCCGGGCACAATGAACAAGCGCTCTTTGCCAAGCCCGGCAGCTTTGAGCAGGGCATCGAAAAATTGCGTTGCCT
>JBMOIS010000076.1:0-10143 GCA_049317185.1 Chlorobium sp.
GGAGAGCTATACCGATGAGGAGGTAAAGGGGAGGGCGGAGGAGATTTTTCGTCATATCTATCGTGTCTATCCGAGAATTCCTTCACCGTTTTATGAAAAAACAGTGGCCGCATAATTCGACAATGCGATCAGGATGATTACCATAAACCTTTAGTACTGATTTATCCTGAGTTCTATTTTTCCGAGCAAAAGCGTCTTGGGAAGGCCGAGATCCAGCTCGGCAGAAGAGATTATAAAAAGCAGAGCTGGATATCGGCGTTCCCGGGTATAAGCTCAAAGATTTCGATACATCCTTACCAAATAACCTGTAATTTACGGTATTAGAAATATTGCGACCATGAAAGGTAATTAGTAAACACAAGGAACAATAATGCAGAAAAGAGAGCTTGGAAATACGGGAATGCAAATTACCCCAGTCGGCTTCGGAAGCTGGGCGATTGGTGGTGATAATTGGCAATTTGGCTGGGGAGCGCAGGATGATGGTGATGCGATTGCCGCCATTGAGCGGGCTGTTGAAATTGGCATAAACTGGATTGATACGGCTGCGGTGTATGGGCTTGGCCACTCGGAGGAGCTTGTCGGGCGTGCGGTTGCAGGCATGAAGCAGAGACCATATATTTTTACAAAATGTTCGATGGTGTGGGATGCACGTCGCCGGATGGGCAATAGTCTCAAGGCTGACTCCATAAGGCGTGAGTGCGAAGGGAGCCTGACGCGGCTCAACGTTGATGCCATCGATCTCTATCAGATTCACTGGCCAAACCCTGATGTTGACCTTGAAGAGGGTTGGCAGGAGATGGCCCGCCTCAAGGAGGAGGGGCTCGTGCGCCATATCGGTGTCTCTAATTTCAGTGTTGATCAATTGCGTCGAATTATTCCGATTGCGCCGGTCGCCTCCCTTCAGCCCCCCTATTCAATGCTTCGTCCGGCGATTGAGCGAACGCTCCTTCCATTTTGCCTGGAGCAGAATATCGGTGTTATTGTCTATTCTCCAATGCTTTCCGGCATGTTGAGCGGAGCAATGACGCGGGAACGGGCCGCAAATTTTTCACAGGATGACTGGCGCAGGAACAACAAGGAGTTTCAGGAGCCTCGTCTCTCTGCCAATCTCGAACTGGTCGAGTTGCTGAAACGGATTGGCGCACCGTATGGACGTTCTGCCGGTGAAGTTGCCATTGCATGGACGTTGCGCCATCCCGCAGTGACGGGCGCGATTGTCGGTGGCCGCAATGCTGCCCAGGTTGAAGGTGTTGTTGGCGCTGCGGAGTTCAGGCTTGGTGATGAAGAGATTGGCGCTGTTGGGCGTTTTATTGCCGGTATGCCGACATAATTTTTCAGTCACACTCCGACTTCATGCAGTTGGAGTGTGACAAACCCTGCCACAACCGCTGCGATGATTCAAGCGATCAGGATTGACGTTTTGCCTGAAACGCAGAAACGCATGCTGGGTATAACGGCCATAGAAGACACGCTTGTACAACATGCGGTAGTCAACGTGCGTTTTGCCGACGATACTGTCGCAGGATTCCAGTACAGAGAAGATGGCAAGATTATAGCATGACCTTTATCACAAGGAGTGACCGATTTCAAGGTTCTTGTCAATGTCGTTGGCCAGAGTCGGGAAAACAATATTATTGTGCTGCAGCCCTCGTAGTTTGCACAAAATAAAGTATACTACGATTTTAAGGGGTGGTTGGTTTGACCACCCTTCCATAAAAAAAACGATCAATATGATTCCACAATTTGTCGGCGTTGCTGGTTTGCCAAGGGCTGGCTCGACGCTGCTCTGCCAACTGCTTGGTGAACATCCCGATATCAGTTGCGAGGGGCATAGTTCGCCGCTCTGCAACACCCTTCTGGCGACGCGCCGCTTTATCAGCGATGACCAGTTTTTTCTCTCGCAGCTTGATGTGCAGTATGAAACAACCTACGACCATCTTCGCACGGCGATGCAGGGTTTCTTGCATGGATGGTACGGTGATTGCGGCAAAGCGGTTGTTGTTGACAAGAACAGGGCCTGGCTCCACTGCATTGAGCTGCTCCTCCATCTTGACCCAAAGGCTCGTCTGTTAGTGCCCATTCGAGATCTGAACCAGATTTACGGTTCCATTGAAGCGCAGCACCAGAAGTCCATTTTGGTTGATTTTATCGACCATCTCGCGGACTATGACCGGCTGGGAAGGGCCGACAAGCTCTTTGCCCAGGACAAGTCGATCGGCGCACCCCTGTCGTCGATACAAGCGGTACAGGATCTGCCGCAGGCGGTCAAGGATCGGCTCTTTTTTGTCAAATTTGAGGATCTGGTTGCAAAGCCCGTGGAGACGATGTCGCGCATCTATGCCTGGCTTGAGCTTTCGCCCCACATTATCGATATTGAAAACTTGACGGTAAGGGCGCATGAGAGTGACAGCCATTACCGGTACAAATATCTCCACAGTCAGCAGGGACGAATCTCTCCGCCAAAACCCCACGAAATTCCGCCCCGAATCCAGAATCTTATTGCCAAGGCATGCAGGTGGTATAACGACTGGTTTTATGCAAAATCGCAGGAGAAATGAACACTCTCTTCCCGGTAAAACTGTGCTCCATGGCCATTAGCTTTAACAGATAACCATTATGACCTCTTTTTCCCTTGAAGATGAATCGATCGAAATTATCCGTGAAGCTGTTGCGACAGCGAGAAATCCGGTGATGCTTTATTCGATAGGCAAAGATTCATCCGTTATGCTGCATCTTGCCCGTAAGGCTTTTTATCCGGCCCCCCCCCCTTTTCCGCTGATGCATGTCGATACCGGCTGGAAGTTCCGATCCATGTATATGCATCGCGACCGCATGGCTGCCGAGAGCGGCATGAAGCTGCTGGTCTACAAAAATCCTGAAGGGGAGTCGGCAGGCATTAATCCTTTCGTTCATGGCAGTAATTACCATACCGATGTGATGAAAACGCAGGCTCTGAAGCAGGCGCTTGACCTGTATGATTTCGATGTTATTTTTGGAGGAGCGCGCCGGGATGAAGAGAAAAGTCGTGCAAAAGAGAGGATCTTCTCCTTTCGCTCTTTCGGTCACAGGTGGGAGCCCAAGGCACAGCGGCCGGAACTCTGGTCGCTCTATAATACGAGTGTCCATTCAGGTGAAACCATCAGGGTCTTCCCGATAAGCAATTGGACCGAACTCGATATCTGGCAATACATCCGTGATGAGCAGATTGCCATTGTTCCGCTCTACCTTGCAGCAGAAAGGCCTGTGGTCAACAGGGGCGGGCAGTGGATTATGGTGGATGATGAGCGCTTTCCTTTTGAGGCTGGTGAAAAGCCCCTCATGAAACAGGTGCGCTTCAGAACGCTCGGTTGCTGGCCACTCTCTGCCGCTATTGAGTCCGATGCGGAGACGCTTGATGCGGTGATTATCGAAACGCTCCGTGCGACCTGCTCGGAAAGGCAGGGTCGCCTGATTGATTCTGATGTGCCTGGCTCAATGGAAAAGAAAAAACAGGAGGGCTATTTTTAATGGAAAGTGAGCATGTAAGGGATAGTATTGCCTCTCTGGAAGCTGAGATCCGCAAAGAAACTCTCCGCTTTATTACCTGCGGCAGTGTTGATGATGGCAAGAGCACGCTGATTGGGCGATTGCTTTTTGAGAGCAAAAACATTTTTGATGACCAGCTTGCTTCGCTCGAGAGTGATTCGCGCCACTATGGAACCCAGGGGGAGAAGATTGATTTGGCGCTGCTCGTTGACGGGTTACAGGCGGAGCGTGAGCAGGGAATTACCATTGATGTCGCCTACAGATTTTTTGCCACCGAGCGGCGGCGCTATATTGTGGCCGATACCCCGGGTCACGAACAGTATACCCGTAACATGGCAACGGGGGCATCTACAGCCGATCTGGCTGTTATTCTTGTTGATGCACGCAAAGGTGTTCTGGTACAAACCCGGCGTCACAGCCGTATTGCTGCCATGATGGGTATTCGCCATATCGTGCTTGCGGTTAACAAGATGGATCTGGTTGGTTTTGAGGAGCGTGTGTTCTCTGCAATTGAAAAGGAGTTCCGAAAATTTGCCGAAGGATTTACCTTTTACGCCATTCAGGCAATCCCTCTTTCCGGACTGGAGGGTGATAACGTCCTTTTCACAAGCAACCGTACGCCTTGGTACAAAGGCCCCAGCCTGATGGAGTATCTTGAGTGTGTGGATGTGCGTGAGGCATCGAGTCGCAACGCCTTTCGTATGCCGGTGCAGTGGATTAACCGTCCTAATCTTGATTTCCGTGGTTATTGCGGACGCATAGCTGAAGGAGAAATTCGCATGGGTGATGCTCTGCGTATTTTGCCCTCAGGCGTACAGACGAGGGTTAAGTCGATCATCAGGGGATTTGGTGAAGTTGCCCATGCGCACGATGGCCAAAGCATCACACTGACGCTGATGGATGAGGTGGACGCAAGCCGGGGTGATGTTGTGGTGGCAGCAGACGATCCGCCACAATCCGCCGACCAGTTCGAAGCACGCCTCCTCTGGATGGCCGAGACTGCGATGACACCGGGCCGTCACTACCTGATGAAACATGCCTGCCGGGAGGTCACCGTCACCATTACCAAAATCAAATATCGTGAGGATGTCAATACCGGAGCACATCTGGCGGCTGAAACACTTGGCCTTAATGAAATTGGCACGGTCAATCTCTCCACCTATTGTCTTTGAGCCTTACTCGCTCAATCGTCTTCTTGGTGGTTTTATCCTGATTGATAAACTTAGCTTTGAGACGGTGGGAGCGGGCATGATCAATTTTGCGCTACGCCGGGCACAGAACATTCATTGGCAGGCGCTTGAGGTCAATAAAGCGGCACGCTCGGCCATAAAACACCAGAAGCCCTGCTGTATCTGGTTTACGGGATTATCGGGATCGGGGAAGTCAGCCATTGCCAATATTGTCGAAAAACAGCTTTATTCCGAGGGGCGCCACACCTGCCTGCTCGATGGCGATAACGTCCGGCACGGGCTGAACAGGGATTTGGGATTTACTGAAGCGGATCGTGTTGAAAACATACGGCGCATTGCAGAGGTGGCAAAGCTGATGGTAGATGCCGGGCTGATTGTGCTGGTCAGCTTTATTTCACCATTCCAGAGTGATCGTGCAATGGCCCGGAGCCTTTTTGATGAAGGAGAGTTTGTGGAGGTTTTTGTTGATACGCCACTGGATGAATGCGAAAAACGGGATGTCAAGGGGCTCTATGCCAAGGCTCGTCGGGGAGAACTGAAAAATTTCACAGGAATCGACAGCCCATACGAGGTGCCACCGAACCCGGAGATTCATGTTTCGGGTACGATGATATCCCCCGAGGAGGAGGCTGGCCTGGTCCTGAATTTCTTGACTCTGTAGAGATTTTGAATACCATGATTCCACGATTTGTCGGCGTTGCCGGTCTGCCAAGGTCGGGTTCTGAGCTGCTCTGCCAACTGCTCGGCGAACATCCCGATATCAGTTGCGAGGGGCACAGTTCGCCGCTCTGCAACGCACTTCTGGCGATGCGCCGCTTTATCAGCGATGATCAATTTTTTCTCTCGCAGCTTGATGTGCAGTATGAAACAACCTGCGACCATCTCCGTACGGCGATGCAGGGTTTCTTGCATGGATGGTACGGTGATTGCGGCAAAGCGGTTGTCGTTGACAAGAACAGTGACTGGCTCAAGGGCATTGAACTGCTTCTCCATCTTGACCCGAAGGCCCGTATTCTGGTGCCCATTCGCGATCTGAACCAGATTTACGGCTCCATAGAGGCACAGCACCAGAAGTCCATCCTTGTTGATTTTATCGACCATCTGGCTGATTATGACCGTCTTGGAAGGGCTGACCAGCTTTTTGCCCGCGACAAGTCTATCGGCGCTCCACTTTCGTCGATACGGGCGGTACAGGATCTGCCGCAGTCGGTCAAAAATCGACTCTTTTTTGTCAAATTTGAAGATTTGGTTGCAAAGCCCGTTGAGACGATGTCGCGCATCTATGCCTGGCTTGAGCTTTCACCCCACACTATCGATATTGAAAACTTGACGGTAAGGGCGCATGAGAGTGACAGCCATTACCGGTACAAATATCTCCACCGGCAGCAGGGGCGTATTTTTGCGCCAAAACCCCACTCAATTCCGCCCCGTATCCAAAGTCTTGTTGCCAAAGCGTGCAAGTGGTATAACGACTGGTTCTATCCCATGCAGTACGGAGAGATGGATACTGCCAGTTTTACCATATCGGCTCGTGGTAAGGCCGAAGAGATGCCGGTGATGGAGTTTTTGATGCAGAATTTCGGGACGCTTCCGCTTGAGCGTATCGACAGCCTTTTTGGCTTTGTTGAACGCTGCACCCTCTATGGTGGCCGCCCCTTCTACGGGCCTCAACTGAACGACCAGGATGTGGAGGAACTCTACCGTCACTCAATAGGGCTTCGTCTTCCCTTCACCAATCTCTTTGTCAGTGAGGAGGAGTACCGTGAGTATCAATGGCTCTTTGAAAAGTATCACCGTCCTGGAAATTCCATCATCACAACAGTCGACCAGTTGGCACGGTGGATCCGCCGCGACTATCCCCACTATCAGCTTGAGGCGAGTGTGATCAAGAATATTGATACTCACGAAAAAATTGATATGGCTCTTGAGTTGTACGATACCATCATTCTGCCAATGCGCCTGAACATTGAGTCTGAGTTTCTTGCAGCAATTCCTGCTGAAACAAAAAAAAGAATCACCCTTTTCGCCAACGCTGGCTGTGCCTTTAACTGCCCCGCCAAGCTCTGTTATACCTCCATTTCAAAAATGAACAAATTCACTGGAGCCCCCTTCACCTGCTCAAAAGCCACCATGCCGCGCGAGGAGCTGGGGATGCTCTCTTTTGATCTCAAAAAGCTCCATGCCGCCGGGTTCAGACGCTTCAAGCTGCTTCAGGCCATGCCGGAAGGTATTACTGGTTTCTGATGGAGTTTACTCAAGATCTGCTTGCTTGACGAATGTTGTGGCAATGCAGCCTGTTCAAAATACCCGGTTCAAGAAGAGCAGGGTTGGAGGTACGATTCGCCTATACCCAAGGCAGAAACAGCATGCGGTAGTTACCGGGTAATCGGTATTCCTGCCGCAGATGTATAATTGCCCGGCAACCAGCGCTCAATGGGCAAGCGTGGCGGCGTTGGCGACGTTAAGTTTTTCCATTAAATGTGTGCGGTGGTTTTCAACGGTTCGGATACTGATGCACAGTTTATTTGCGATCTGTTTTGAGGATAAACCACTCCCAACCAGCCAGCGGACTTCAATCTCCCGTTTTGTTATCCGCTTGAGCAGCCAGTCAGCTTCTTTTTTCGATGCTGACTGGCTTGTGTCTTGCCGTAGTGTTTCAACCCGCACCAGCCGTCCAAACACCGCCGCGACTAACTCCTCTTTGGAAAACGGTTTGGTTAGAAAAAAAGGTGTGACCATCCATTTTTGGCATCAAAATGTCGCAAAGGATCAAATCAGGGATCTCATTGTGCAGCAGCGCCAATGCCGATTCTGCGCACGATGCTTTGAGGACGCGAAATCCTTCCATGCGAAGAATGAGTTCAATATTCTCCAGATAAGCCGGGTCATCTTCAATAACAAGCAGCGTACAGGTTTGAAGTGACTTTGTCATTTCGGCACCGGTGACATGGAGTATGTTAAAAAAAATGCAAAAATGAGTACTTCTACGGATATCATTTTTAACGCAGTTATGGTATATTAGAAGTTTTTCCCTGATGAGTGTTTCTATAAAGTGATTTTTGCTCTCTCATTTTGACCCGACAATTTATCTGGCAAAAAGAAGAGCGTAGAAAAAAGCAGTAGCTCCGCTCTTTTGTTTCGACGCATAGAAATTTGGGCAACCCCAATCCTCATACTCCCATGATTTCTTCTGATAACAAGATCATGTCAGGGGGACAGAGATGTGGGCGATGTCGGGAAACCAAATAATACTGAGAGTTGTCTGAGCCGGTATCAAGAGTGATATTCTCTGAAGCTTTGCTTGCTAAAGGGTCTGCTGAACATAAATTCTTTCACTGGTTGACGATATCATACATACATGTCGCAAAAACTTAATGAGTGGACACCTGCTGATTTTCAGCGGAGCGGGTTTAATGAAAAGGGCGGCACCTCGCCTGCACTTCGTCAAATGTCGGGAAAGCCAAAGTTCACCCCTTCCCCCGGCTTTGCTACATGGGTGGCGGCCTCTGGCGGGTCGCTTGTCTTTTCAACCTATCAAACCGGGCGCCTTTTTTTTCTTGGTACTCGCGAGGATGGCACGTTGGAAGTGCAGGAGCGGGTGGTTGGCACGGCAATGGGTTTGGCGATAGATCGCGACAAACTCTGGATTGGCAGCCGCGATCAAATCTGGCGTTTTTCAAACACGGGTGGCGACCGCATTCATGGTGAAGTGTACGATGCGATATACATGCCTCGCACGGGCTATTTAATTGGCAATAGCAACACCCACGATGTGCTGGCCGATGCAATCTTTCAAGGGAAGCACTATCCTTTTCTCTACGCCAACACTCAGTTTAGCTGTATTGCTGCGGTTGATGATCATTTCACCTTTCGGCCTGTGTGGGTGCCCGATTTTATTACGCAACTGGCACCGGAAGATCGCTGCCATTTAAATGGTTTGTGTGCTGAAGATGGTGAGTTGGCCTATGTGACCATCTGCGGTCGTTACGATACCAATTTAGGCTGGAAAGGGGTGAAAAGCTTTGGTGGCTTTGTGGTCGATGTTCGCACGAACGAGGTGGTGTGCGAAGGGCTTTCGATGCCGCATTCGCCTCGCTGTCATAAAGGCAAACTTTGGCTGATTAATTCTGGTGAAGCACAGCTTGGTTATGTTGATGTTGCTGCTCGCCGTTTTGTGCCGGTGGCAATGTGCCAGGGTTTTGCGCGAGGCATTGCCTTTGTGAGTGTTGCCGGTACCGATTATGCCGTGGTGGCGCTTTCGCGTTTACGGCCGGCAAAAAATGGCCTGGTGGGGCAAATTAACCTTGAAGAGCGTCTCGAATCGCAAGGCAACTTCCAGCATTGTGGTCTCCTGGTGTTTAACCTTGCAAGCGGCCTGCTCGAACAGTGGCTTACCATTGAGGGACAGGTTACTGAACTTTACGATGTTGCTTTTTTGCCTGATATTCGTCGCCCCTATACACCAGGCTTTCGTGAAGGAGAGCAGCATCGCTGGCGTACACAGTTACCCGATGCCCCCTGGCAGGTTGCGCCGCTGCCGCCAGAGGATTCTCCTTTATGGAAACCAAAAGAAGAGCGCAGAAAAAAGCAGTAGCACCACTTTTTTATTCCGATACATAGCAATTTTGGCAACACCAATCCTCATACTCCAATGATTTCTTCTGATAATACACTCTCCAACAACCCTCTTGCGGTTCATGAAGTTATTGTTATTGACAGCCGTGTAACGGATTGGAAAGTACTGATTGCCGGTTTAAGCCCTGCGCTGCCGGTAGTGCTGTTGCCTGCCGGTGGTGATGGCCTGGCGGCATTAGTCGCGGCGCTGGCTCCATACGGTGAGCTTGATGCGCTGCATCTGGTTACCCATGGCAGTAATGGAACACTCTTGTTGGGCGATGGGCAACTCGACAGCGCAATGTTGGCGACGCAAGGTGAGGAGTTTGCGGCGTTGGCAAGCCATTTTACCACTGATTCCGATCTGCTGCTTTATGGTTGCTCGGTGGCGGCAGGGGAGCAAGGCGAAGCGTTTGTGGCAGAGCTTTCAGCGGTGCTGAACGGGGCTGATATTGCGGCATCAACTGACCGCACGGGGCCGGTGAGCCTGCATGGGGATTGGGATTTGGAGTATGCCTTAGGCTCTATTGATTCAGTGCTCCCTTTTACGGTGCAGGGGATGCAGGAGATTGACCATTGTTTGGGGTGTACAGGCGGTGGTGGATGGACGACTATGATACCTGTCACTCATCAGAATTCCAATCAGTTTACTACATCTACTACAGTTACGCGTTCTACTACTTTAGGAGGTACTACTACATACTCAAGTTCCTGGTTGACTACGACCACTACGACTAGTGTCGTGTCATGCATTAAAAATCGCACAAAAAACGTTAACTTATTCTTCATAATCAACCAACCAAGATTTGACTAT
>JBMOIS010000077.1:0-9752 GCA_049317185.1 Chlorobium sp.
GAAGCCGCCTTTGAAACAGCTATCGAGTCCGTCCTGTTGGCCGATGGTTATCACAAGCTTTCATCAGCGGCTTTCGACCGTGACCGGGCAATCTTCCCCGAATAGGTGCTGGAGTTTATTTGTTTTGGCAAGACCCTGCGTTCTTGCCTTTTCTCGTCCAATCGGGAGCTGGAATCAAATTCATTGTTTATTGAGCGCATGGAACTCAACCAAGAACTTTTTGCTGACATTTATGGGCAAACCAGAATTGCAGGAGTTGGTGTCGAGGTGGCTTGAAAGTCAGGTGTATGGACGAATGAGCGGAGTATGAGGGAACCCGTAAGATTGGCAGCATAATAAACCATCGCGATGATGATACAGAATGAGTTTTCAGACTACAGTCCGCTATTTATTACTGACAGTGAACGTGAGGAGCTTCAGGAGTTTCTTCTTTCTGATGATCTTCCTGAAGGAACCATGACCATTGATACTCTTGAGGGATTTTTTACTGCACTGATCATTGGCCCGGCAACCACTCTCCCCAAGGTATGGCTGCCGTTGGTGTGGGATATGAGTGGTGGTGGAGAAGAAGCGAAATTTGAGAGTCAGGAACAGGCGCGGCATATTACAAAACTGCTGATAAAGATGATGACCAGCATTGTTGTTACGTTGACGAACTCTCCTGATGATTATGTGCCACTTTCAAATACGTTTGAGTATGAGAGTGATGAAATCAGGGATTCTTATCGCAGACAATGGGCAACGGGATTTATGATCGGTGTTAGTTCCAATGAAGCCGAGTGGGCACCGATCTTTTCAGATGAAACAGTTTCAGCACTGTTGTCTGCGATGAGTGTGCTCAGTGTCAGGCCGGATGATTCTGTTCAGTTTCCAATCAAGAAGTTCAGAGCATTCTGGGAAATAGTGCCTGATTGTGTGCGGGCGCTCAATGAGTACTGGCGCCCTGTCCGTTGTAGTGAAACTGAAAGGGTAAAAGGGATGCTCCTGGGAACCCAAAGCGAGAGAGTTGAACGCAACGAACCATGCCCTTGCGGCAGTGGAAAAAAGTTCAAGAAATGCTGCGGGAGGTGATTTTTATGCAGATCAATCAACCAGTGTTCCGTTAATGAACTTGTGGATAATACTTGATATATAAGTCTGATACGGCAAACCTTCTTTGATATTCAAAGGTTCTGCTTTATTTGTCTGGCTGAAAATAGTATTGATAACTGGATATGCTCCAAATTATGCGTAACTTTCTATGGGTGACTTGGTTTCCAAAACGCTTCAGCTTAAATGGGTGTGTTGTGCTAATAGCTTTCAACAATGCGCCTTGCAAAACAATATGCGCAGAGCCTACAAATCATAATAAAGCAAATGGAAGCAATTCGAGAAATTCAAACCGTGGAAAAGGGGCGCGTCAATATTCAGCTTCCCAGGCAATTTTGGGGGCAGCAAGTTGAAATTATTGTGCTTTCTATGACACAACGTGATTAAGGTTCTATTGCTAAAAAAAGTCTGAGGGGATGCTTGCATCAGTATGCAAATGCTGCATTTATTGATCGCGAACATGAAGCATGGCCAAACGCTGTAAATGAAAAATATGGTGATTGTTGATGCAAATATTGTCTTGCGCTATCTTTTAGATGATCATCCAGTGTTATCGCCTAAAGCAGCAGACATCCTTGAGCAACACTCTGTAACCTTACCAATAGAGGCCGCATGCGAAGTCGTATATGTTTTACAAAAAGTGTACAAGGTTGGAGAAATAGCAGGAAATAGCAGCTTTCGAAAACCAACCCGCATACCATCTTCCCAGCATCCATCTCAATGCGCTCCCGACAAATCACCCTTCTCCTCTTTTTTTATTTTGATAAAGAAAAGCAGCGGCAGGGCAATTGCAAAGAGCAGTGCGACAAGCATGAAGGCATCCATGTAGGCCAGATGATGGCTTTGAATGGTCAGTGTACCCTCAAGAGAGTTCAACGCAGCCAACTCTGCGCCAGCGGGCGAAAGTCCGCTTTTCATGGTGGCCGTCTGCTTGATAGCATCAAGTCTTGCGACGGCTGCCGGGTCGAAAGGTGAAAGATGACCAAGCAGCTCGACCCGGTGTTCTCCCACCCTTTTGACGATATAGGTGTTGATGAGCGCTATGCCGAATGAACCGCCGAGCTGGCGCACCATGTTGTTAAGGCCGGTAGCTTGCCCGATGTCTCTGCCGTGCAGGCCCGATACGGCAAGCATGGTGACAGGAATAAAGATAAATCCGAGAGCTAAGCCGCGCACCAGAAGTATCCAGAAGAAGTTTGATGCGCCAGACTGCATGGTTTGCTGGCCAAGTGCCCAGCAGAAAATGATGAAGGCGACCATACCTATGGCCATCAGTTTTTTGGGGGAGACACCTTTTTGCATTGCTATGCCGAGCGGCATGGAGATCATGCCGGTTACCATAGCGCTGGGGAAGAGTACCAGTCCGGTCAGTAACGCGGTAAATCCGAGCAGGCGTTGTACAAAGACGGGAAAGACGAAGAGTGACCCGTAGAGGCCGAACCCCACAACAAAAGTGAGTATCGCCGCTATAGGCAGATTGTGGCTGCGGGCGAGCACGCGCAGGTCAACGGCTGGTTCTTCCGTGTGCAGCTCCCACCAGACAAAGGCGATGAGGGTAACAATTGCAATAATGGTGAACCAGGTGATGTAGGGAGTTTCAAACCAGTCTTTTGCTTCTCCCCGTTCCAGAATGAATTGCAGTGAGCCAATGCCGACTGCCAGTAGCCCGATGCCTGTCCAGTCAATTTTTGAAACCGAGTGCTTTCCCTTTGGTTCTCTGAGAAAGGTGAAGGAGGACCATGCGGCCAGTAACCCGATTGGAATGTTAACAAAAAAGCACCACTCCCAGGAGAAGTAGTCTACAAGGTATCCGCCGAGAAGGGGGCCTATGGTAGGGCCAAGTACCAGTCCCATCGAAAAGATGCCGGTTGCCTTGCCGCGTTCTTCGGGCCGGTAGGTTTCATAGAGGATGGCCTGGGATGTTGGCAGGAGCGCTCCTCCACCGATACCCTGCAGAAAGCGGAAAAAGACCAGCGCCCAGATGTCGGTAGCCATGCCGCAAAAAAGCGATGCCAGGGTAAAAAGCAGAATTGATCCGATGTAGTAGTTTCTGCGTCCAAGCAGGTTGCCGAGAAATCCGGAAAGAGGAATCACAATCACATTGGCAATGGCATAGCTGGTGACGACCCATGCAACATCATCAATGCTGGCACCAAGGTTTCCGCTGATTTGCGTAATGGCAACGTTGACAATGGTGGTGTCGATCAGTTCAAGCATCGCCGAGACGATCACCGTCAGGGTGATGATGATTTTCCGAAATCCGGTGTCGTAGGTCTGTGCTGGATTTGGCAGCATTGCCGCTACTGCGGTGCCGTTCTGTTGTGGTGACTGGGCCATGCGTTATATGGGTTCCTGTTCAATGTTTATTTGCTACCAATATGCCGATCCTGCGGAGCTGGAAAGCGCTTGTTTCAGAGCGAACAAACGCGTTCACTTTATTTTGACATCGACGACTACATTCATCCCTGCGGCAAGCGGGTAATGGGTGTCAGGTTTTTCGGTAAAGATGATTTTTACCGGTACTCGCTGTGTCACTTTTACAAAGTTGCCGCTGGCGTTGTCGGGCGGGAGCAGTGCAAATTTTGCGCCGGTGCCGGAGGAGAGCGACTCTACCTTCCCCTTGAACTCTTTTCCGGGGTAGGCATCCACTTTGATAATGACTGGCAGTCCGGGAGCTATTTTATCAAGCTGAGTCTCCTTGAAATTTGCTACAATCCAGAGTTCCTTGCTTCCGACAAGCGCAATAAGCTGTTGGCCGGGAGCAACGTACTGCCCTGGCTGTACATTCTTTTTAGAAACCTGACCGGCGGCTGGAGCGGTAATGGTGGTGTACGACAATTGCAGCTCAGCTTCACGCAACTCGGCTTCGCGCTTTTTTACCTCAGCCATCTTTAAAGGTACCATTGCAAGCGATGCCTCATATTGATTGCCCGCAGCCGCATATTGGGATGATGCAGCCTGAGAGCCTGCACTGATGCCATCAAACTCCGCCTGGGAAATGACATCCTGTGCACGGAGATTTTTGTTGCGGCGAAAATCTGCCTGCAGTTTCCGGTTTGTGGCTTCTGCAGCACTGGCTTGAGCTTTTGCAGCGTTTGCCTGCTCGGTCGTAGCTTTTACGGATGCCTGAGCACTGAGTAACGCTGCAGCGGCAATGTCCCGGCGTATTTCATAATCGTTCGCCTCAAGCCGTATCAGAGTATCGCCCTTTTTAACTTGCTGGTTATCACGTGCCAGTACCTCCTCTATTTTTCCGGGAACACGCGAAATGACCGGATAGATATCCCCTTCAATTTGTGCGTTGTCCGTTTCAACGTAGAGGAACGAGTGGTAGAGCTGGTTGCCTCCCCAAATCAGGGCGATGGCAAGGAGAACGCCGATAATTACGATACGCAGCGGGTTCGATGCAGTTCCCGTCTCTTTTCCGGAAGGAGTGTTTTCAGTCATTGTCTTTGATTCAGGTTGTTCCATGGTCTTGGTTGTTATTATCAGGTGTTTTCAGAATGACGACGGGGCACAACGCATGGCGCATGACTGATTCTGCAGTGCTTCCCATCAGCAGCCGGGTTATGGCGGTGCTGCCGTGGGAGCCAAGGATAATCATATCCGCATGGTGCTCTCTTGCATAGTTGAGAATGGCCGCAGCAGGTTCACCGTGCTGAACCGTAAAGAGGGCGCGCACCTTGTTGCCGGAAAGCATATCGCTGTAGCGCGAAAATTCATGCAGGTGTTTTCTAAGCATGCCATCATCACTCTCTGTTCCCGGCGCGACATAGAGTACCATGAGTTCTGCGCCGGTGCAGTGCAGCGCGGCAGCATATTGCACAACGGCATCTGATGCAACGGAAAAATCCACCGCACAGATAATTTTTTTCAGTGGCATTTCCATGTTACCAGAAGATCTCCCCGGTTGCCCGTTTGAGGGTATAGGTATTCAAAACATAAGCATAAGCAGCCTGCAATCGGGCAAGTTCTGCCTGGGAGAGGGAGGCTTCAGTATCAAGCAGATCAAGCGCTGTGGCCATGCCGTTTTCGTAACGGGCCCTTGCATGTTTTGCGGCCAGCTCAGCCTGTTGTACCTGTACTTCAGTCGTCGTCATCTTTTCCGACGAAGTCTGGAGGGCATGAAGGGTCTCTTCGACATCGTTTTTCACCTGTTGTTCGGTATCGAGCCTTCGCTGGGTTGCGGCACGGAGCTGAGCCGCACTTTCCTGCCGCTCAGCGCTGGTACGAAAGCCGGTAAAGAGCGGAAGTTCCAGGTTCAGGTTGCCGGAAACGTTGTTGCGCATTTCATGAATATCAGGTTGATAACCATTGGTGGTTCCCCAGGAGATACTTCCCGTAACGACGGGCATTCCCTCTTTTGCGGCAAGTGAACGATGCAATTTTGCCGCTCTTTCATTCTCTTTGGAGAGTTGCAGCTCGAGGCGCTGTTCCAGAGCCTGGGCGACCAGTCCGGATTCTTGCTGGCCATCCGACGGGGTAACAGCAAAGGATCCCTGGAGTGTCAGCGGTTTATTCTCTGTTATGCCAGTAAGGCGGCGGAGGTTCAGTTCGCTTCGACGCAGTTCATGCTCCAGGTCAAGCGTTCTGTTGCGAGCAGCCGCGATACGCACCTTCGTTGAAAAGAGATCAAACGGGGTTGCAGCTCCGGCCTGGTATCGTTTTGTCGAGTACTCCAGGGCTTTGTTGAGTGACGCAATCTGCTTTTCTTCCACCCGAAGATTTTCGTGGAGAAACAGAATGCCGTAAAAGAGCTGCACGGTCTGCCAGGAGAGTTCACGGCGAGCAAGTTCCAGCGAGTGTTCCGCCGTTTTTTTTCCTGTCAGCGCAAGGTCAACATTGTTGCCCCGTTTTCCGAAATCGAGCAGGGTTGCTCGGGCGGTTACTTTGGCATTGTAATTGTCATGGGGCATGAATTGCAGCGGGGTGCCTCCGCCAAAACTCACTTCGGAGACTGGGTCAAGCCAGGTGTATCCTGCGTTGGCCGTGATCTGGGGAAAATAGGCGCTTCGGCTTTTGGTGACCCTTGCGTCAGCCGCACTCATCTCTTCAGCCGCAGCTTTCAGGGCGGGATTGTTTTCGCGGACAAGATGGATTGCTGTTTCAAGGGTGATCGGCGCTTCTCCCGACGCTTTGACGGCAGTTGCCGCTCCTGGCCATGACAGTATCAGTGCTGTTGCAGCGATACTTGCGGTTCTGGCCAGCCTGCTTTTCTTTATCATGGCGCTATGGTTTGTTCCGTTATATTCGTTCTCCTTTTTTAGCAATTTATGTGCCAGAATTCCTTGATTTTGAAATAATCAGTTCAGTCGGTGCTTTACCGGGGTGCTTTCTTCATCCCGGATTTCCTGCGTTCCGAAAAGTTCAGAATTTTCTGTAGTATGTGTTCCCAAGTTTCAGGAATGCCATTCATATTTTCTTGTGTCATGAGCAGCTCTTCCTTCCATGAGGCCCATAAGTTGATGCAGTACATCAGCAATGCTGTTGGCTCCATCCGCGATCCCCAAGAGCTTTTCCGAACGGTAACGGACAAACTGCGTCTCGTTTTTGAGTTTGATTCCGCCGCCATTATCACCTTTGACAAGGAGAGGCGGTACAGCAACGTTTTTTTTGAAATGCTGCGTTTTCAGCTTCCAGAGAGCTTTGATCGCAAAAAGAGGCTGATTGCCGGATCGTGGATTGAGCCGCATCTTGCCGATCAGTCAGTTTCGGTGATCAGTATCGAGGAGTCGCTTGAGCGTTATCCTCTGGATCTTCTCTTGCCCCAGATACTCTACAGTCTTGGTATGCGGCAGGTCGCTCTTTCACCGTTGCGAACCGGAGGCAAGGTGATCGGGTTTCTCTGTTTTGTGTCGAAGGATGAAAAAGAGTGGGCTGAGAGCGATAAAGAGCTTCTGGCAACTCTTTCATCACCGGTCGCCGTTGCGGTCAGTAATGCGCTCGCCTATGAGGAGCTTCGTCAGCGTGAAGCGCAGACCGCCATGCAGCTTGCGGTCAACAATGCTCTGCTGACTATAAAAGATCGCAACAGGATGCTGCTTGCGGTCTGCGAACAGATTGAAAAACTGGTGCCATGTGCCTTTCTTGGTATCCGCGTGATGGGCGCGGATGGAGCCTACCGTCTTTACGACAATTTCATGCGTGATAATGGCGGTTTTGTTCCGGTCTCATCGCAACAAACGCTTGATATTGATGATTTTGAGGAGATTGCCCGGGAGAGCTTTTCACTGCTTGCCAATCCCGGTTGTTTTGGTGGTGAAGCGTTTGTCCAGCTTTGCCGGGAGTACCGGATTCTCGCGCTTGTCAGGGAGAAATTCGGCATCTGTTCTCTGCTGACGGTTCAACTCTGGGATACGCCGGGCAGCCGCGCTGGCTTGATTATCTCCGATACCTCCCGCTCGTTTGAGGAGCATGACCAGGCGACGGTAGCCCTGATTGTGCCTCAGCTCTCCCTGGCCCTGCAGAACTATCTTGCTTTTGAAGAGATTGATGATTTGCGCCGAAAACTTGAGGGTGAGCGTACCTCTCTTATTGAAGAGATCAATGCGGTGCATAATTTTGAGGAGATTATCGGCAAAAGCACTTCCCTTTTGGCAGTCTTGCGAAGGGTCAGCCAGGTCGCTCCTACTGATGCGACAGTGCTGATTCAGGGTGAAACCGGTACAGGCAAGGAGCTGTTTGCCCGTGCCCTGCACAATCTTTCAACCCGCAGCAAGCGTGCGCTGATCAAGATCAACTGTGCCACCCTGCCAGCTCCCCTCATTGAGTCAGAGCTGTTTGGTCACGAAAAAGGGAGCTTTACCGGCGCCACAGAACGGCGGATCGGCAAGTTTGAGCTGGCTGAAGGGGGTACTATTTTTCTGGATGAAATCGGAGAGCTTCCGCTTGAATTGCAGGCAAAGCTGCTGCGTGTGCTTCAGGAGCGTGAGCTTGAACGGCTTGGCGGAAAACAGGTGATCAAGGTTGATGTCCGCGTCATTGCAGCCACCAACCGCGATCTTGCTCGTGAGGTGGCCGAAGGGCGGTTTCGTGAGGATCTCTTTTTCCGGCTCAACGTTTTTCCGCTTGCCATTCCGCCGCTCGGTGAACGTCGTGAAGATATTGCCATGCTCGCCGCCCATTTTGCCGCAAAGTTTTCAAAGGAGTTCGGCAAGCCTGTTCGTTCTTTCCGGGAGAGCGACATGAATCGCCTGGTTGGGCGTGAGTGGAAGGGCAATATCCGGGAACTCGCTCACCTGATCGAGCAGGCAGTTATTGTCTCTGACGGTACGGTGCTTGATTTTTCAACGATTCTCTCTCCTCCTTCCCCGGTGCCAGGACTTCCGGCAGCCAGCCGTAGCAGAACCATGCGTGATTTTGAAGACGAGGTGACCGTGATGGAGCGAGAGCTGATTCTTGATGCTCTCAGCCGCTCGAAAGGTAGAGTGAGCGGAGTGGGCGGAGCAGCCGAGCAACTTGCCCTGCACCCGAAGACCTTGTATTCACGGATTGAGAAGCTTGGGTTGAGCAAGCGGTATCAATAGAGGAATGCGAAAATGTAAAAGTTTTGATCATAAAAGCTAAGCTCGAATTAGTTCGTTAATGTTTCTGGAATCCAAGAGTTACCTAATTCGCGATCGCATATTTCTCTAATTCTTAGGCCCATTGAATTTATTCTTTCAAGGCTGTTAAGTCCTCTTGAATTTGTAAGAAATGGTGTCACACATAAAATGGTTCTATCCTTATTGATCCGAAGCCAGGTGAGCTCCCGATCTTCAATCTTCTCAAAAGTCATATTATTCTCAAAGGCAGTATTTTCTTGATCGACAAAAGCCATCAAAAAATCCTGAAGCAGTGTTTTTCCAGCGCAGATAATTAATTTTGGAGGATTATTTTGATTTATCCATGTCTTAATCGATTTAAAACGATTATTCCAGCACCAAAGGATGTAATGGTGTTTTGTTGGAAAACCGGTTTTTTGTTGCCATTCTGAGTTCCAAAGGTTTTCATCGGTATCCTTGAAACTTATAGGATAAAGGTTTAGCTTAAAAAATTCTGAGTTTTTTCTATACGTTATTTTCTGTTTGGCATATTCGTAATAGTTAAAATCATTAAGCGTTTGGTTATTGCAGATTACCGAGATCAATTTGTAGGCATTGTGGTCAAATGTCCAGGTTTTTGAGGAGTTATTGAGTACCTCTTCATGTTCTTTTTCTGTTCTCTCCGGTTCCTTGTTGAAATTTTTAATTTGTTCGGAAAAATCTATTTCTTTTACATCATCACCACCGCCCCATTCAATACCGCACAACCAGATAGCCCCATCTGGATTTCCTCCATCACAGCCGGATTTAAGCTCTGCCCATTGAGCAAAGTCATTGTTTACCTTGATTGACATTTTACTCATGTCCCCATTGTATATTTTTAAGATGGTTAATGCTATAACTCTCTTCTTTCTTGAGATTATTGACGACGTTAAGCATCAGCTTCTGCGCAATAAAGGTCTTGAAGGCATCATCGTTCATGATGCGGTTAATGATGGCTGAAAGCTCGAAAACTGGCTTGTGAAGAGATCAATCTCCTCCTCCTCAAGCTTTTTGACCCGCTCAAGCCTCTTGTCGTACGCCAGCGGGTCGCCCTTGCTGTAGCCGCCATGCTGAAGCAGCGATTGCTCTATGGAGTGC
>JBMOIS010000078.1:0-9075 GCA_049317185.1 Chlorobium sp.
GTTCAACCTTCACCATACCAAAGCCCATCGAATTCTTTTCACCAAACCCGCACTCGTAGCCAACCTCCATCAACTCAAGGGGAGCCATCAACCTGAACGGCGCAAGCGTCCCCTTGATCTTTGTCTCATCCGAACGTCCCTGCTTGAGCGTAATCAGCTTCTGAACCTTCCCATTCATCCGCTCCACATAAGCCTCGTCTATGGAAAAACCAAACTGCTCGCTCTCGCACACAAACGGCTGCCCATGCAGCACCTGATACTTTCGGCAAAGGTTCTCCAGCACCACCCGCTCAAACTCCTGTTCACCCGGATAGAGAAACTGCGGATACTGCTCAGGCTCACGCTTTGTCGTGCAAACGAGGGGTGAGAGCATGATAAACGACATGTCACCGCTCAACTCCGGCTGATCAAGCTTTCGCACCGTCTCCACGCGGAACCGCTCCTTCCCAATCCAGACAAAGGGCTCCTGCAACAAACCAATCACCAGATGCTCAATAAACTCCTCCTTGGGCGAAGAGATGGTAACATGCAGCAAAGCCTCTGCCGTGCTCATCGTCCCGTTCTCATGCATCACCCACTTACGGCGATTGGCCGGATAAAGCGGCGAAAAAGTAAACAACTTGAACGACCTGTTTGCAAGCCTGTACCCCTGCTCATGCAACCGTTCCGCATACTCGCTTGAGCTTTTATCGACAATGTTGTAGATGAGGGAAGAGATAAGATGGCTGTTGTTTATCGGTAGCGTGACCGTACGCTTGCGGTGGGAGAGTTCGAGGGTTATGCGCATGGATTGTGATGTAATTAAAAAAATGTTAAACCCTATAAAATCAACGCTGCCTTAAAAGGCAAGAGATCTGCAAAAGTTGTTCCGCAATCCTGAGTTAAAGATGTATGACTCTATAATGTCTTGATTTATTTTACAACGGAATCAATTACTATGGAGAGCTTAATACTATCTGTTTTTCGCGTTGGAGTAAGCAAAGTCTTTCATCTTTATTATTTGTTCAACAGTCAAAGGTGGCTTGTCAATTATTTCTCGATTTGCAACAACTTGAACGACTGTCTTTTTTGCGTCTCCCAGTAATGAATAATATATCCCATTAATCTGAACACCTGCACGTATTAAAGTGTAAGCAACAAGCTTAGCGTCTTCAGGATTAACATTTTTTCCGAAAACAATAGAATTAGTAGGCAAATCTGTTATTAATGGGTGATTTATTTGAACAATAAAACCATAACCATCAAATGCAGAGGTTACTTTATTGCCATCTATATCCTTAGAAAAATACTGAATAATTATTGGCTTAGTGTATTTATTTTTTGCTCTCCTACTTAAAATATTGTTTATTTCAGAATTTGCAAAAAGGCTCTCTTTAATCAAGTTTATCTTGATAGTCTCTTGGCTTATTTTGTCTTTGGACCAACCAAAATCTTTAAGTAACGGGTTTAGCGCGATCAACACATCTTTTCTTGATTGAATTTCTCTATCTAACCTCTGTATTGTAAGAAACGCATAAATAATGCAGCTATTCCCTATTATAAAGGCAATTAGCGCATATATGACCGTAAATCTAAAGGTTCTTGCATCTTTTTTTGATATTTTATCTACTAATTGTTCGATAGAACTATCATTAATCATGGCCAACCTCACTAATTTATTAATATTCAAGTTTTACTGTCTGCTTAATAGCTTCTTTTATGCAATCGATAACGTCATTGTCAGGCCCATTTCCTTCCTTAAGAGAATCTTGAAAAGCTTTGTAGCTGACTATCCTCGATCGAGATGACATTATCAGCTTTATTGGAAAGATAGTAATGGATGTAGAAATAAACGTTGGACCAAGCTTTATGATTTCTATCAATTTATCATTCTTTGACGAAAGGAATAGGTAGCAAGAAATAGCAAACCCTATAATTAACATACATGATAACCAGCACAGATATATCTGTATATTTCTTTTCTGAGTGCCTATTTGTTCTTCAAAGAATTTATGATAGTTCATTTCCTTTGTCCAAAATATTCTGGATTTGCTTTAAACGCTTCTATTATCAATATTGAAACCAATTTGCTTGCAAATTGAAATTCTTTGTAGATTTATGATTTATATCGCTTTGCAGATATCATCCTCAATAACTAGCCATTTGAGATGTTCGTCAAGATGCACGATCACACACTCATCTTTATCTTAGTAAAAGCGACTAACGCTAACGTTCAAATCGAAAAGGCAGCAAAAAACGCCCAGAATAACCAAGTCATTTCGTGGTGCCGGTGTACTTGAGCGAACAACTCGGAAATGGCTTGTATAAGGTTATACCTTACTATATTGAAAGTCTCCCTTTGCCACAGCAATAAGATTCACCAATTCTTATATCCAGAATAAAACATAAAATTATAAAGTCATTTGTTTGTCTAAAAATGTATTGCAGACCCCCATACACTTTTTTTGATAGACTCTATTGCCTCAACAGGAAAACTCAGATAGTCCATCACAGTTGTAAGCACTCATTAGCAACTGATTCCATACTAAAACAAGGCACGACACTCAACAGAATTACTTCCTCTGATTTCAATAAATCATCGCGTTATAGAGCTTTCAAACACAAAGGCCATTAAAAGACACTATTCCAACAGTACATATGAGTTTTCAAAACTCTACCCCACCTTGATGTCAATGAGTTTGACTTTGTGGATCCTGCAATGTTGGCAAACCGTCATCAATTGCAAGATCGGAAAGAGTATAATGTGGTGCACTTCTTTCATTTGCAACAAACCACTTGAACGATTCTCCCTTAGGGTTAGGAGGTCCGGGATAACCATTATCGGTAGTTCGAGGATAATGGATTGATAAATGGTCATCGAACCCCTTAACTGCTTTCATGAACGCCTTTATAAAAAAGATTTTCTCAAAGTTTTCTTGATTGTTTTGTGCATAAGTATTGTGAATGGCTGTAGTGAAAGCCGCAACAGCATTTTCCGTAATGTTATCACGGTTATTTTGAGAGTCCCATGAGTAATACCTTTCTCGCAAGGCATCCCCTGTCATAAGTTCGCAGTTAACAACCGACAACCGCACGCTCCCGAAACCGAGCGGTTTTCCTCCGCCAAAACGAAGAAAATGATTTTCCGGGAGGTTCAGAAGGTAGTATAATGCACCTAACTCCACTTCGGAGAGATTTGTCACATGGATGTCAAAAACAAATCGGCAACCTGGTTTCACCCAACCGAGAATGGAGCGATTTTGATCATCCCGCTCCAGTCCATTTAGCGCAGGTCGCCTATACTCCTGCCAAGGCCCTTGTCGCTTTTGTGTCCGGTCTTCCTGCGGATTTTCCCAATATCTTTCAGGAAGGCTGTTATGATGTGGGTAAACCTTGCGGCCCCGTAGCCCTTTGGTAGAACAGTAACCAGCTATTCCATTAGATAACCCATTATCCTGTGCATCACAATTTTGCGACTTGGCTACATAAAACCTTCCCTGCTGTGGTTTAGGAGCAGCAAGAATGGCTAATGGCAGCCCTTCACCTGAAAAAAATTCGATAGCATCCTCCACAAATGACTCACAGCTCACCGGACCGACCCGCAACAAACCCCGAACCGATGTTTGGATCTTTAGCTTCCCCTGATCATCTTCGGAATTTGACGATACCCATCCGAATACGCGATCTGCTGGTGAAAGTTCGGTTATCTTTGATGCCGGTCGAAGCGACATGTGCAACAAATCCCAAGGAGAAGAGCTATGAAGTTTTCTGGCAATCATGACCGGAAATAGGTCTTCAACATCACTACGGTTCTGTGCAAGGCGAACATAGCAGAGGGTACCATCCCGCAACTCGCAATCTTCCGCAGTATACACGTGCCGTGACCAAGCTGTACTACCCGGTTTGGATCCGAGATATTGATAAGCTGTTTGATTTTTTTTATCTCTTTTCGTCAGCTCATCAGCATGTATTTCCTGATAGTTTTCGATAAGTTCCTGCCATTTATTGCGATGGATTTCGGTAAGTTGAAACGAAGAATGGGGCGTGGATGATGAATGGGAGAAAAACACCCTTTCATCATGCTTCCGACTGATATTGGCATTAGTAATACAGACCCAACCGTGAATTGTCTGTGTCGTTCCAGTTGGTTCATGCCTCGAGTGGTCTTCATGTCTATCATTCGAAACATGAGCGATGTTTGGAAATGGATTTCCTGCTTTAACTATGGCAACCACTCTCCAGTATTGGAACTCAGGTCGGTGATGCTTAATTAACTCCACCAAACATTCAACCTCGTCTCCATGCTGAGGAAGCAAACCGTCAGGATATGGCACCGCATGAGTCGTAGCTTTGTCTTGGCCGCTGTACCTTGGTAGCCAAGCTGCATATTGAGGCCCAACAGGGACCCCATCCCGCCCTATAGTGGATGCTCCTGCAAGCAAATGAATTTGTCCGTTGTCAATCCGAGCTGGTATCAAGCGGATTCCTTCACCAGTTTCCATTCGATATGCAAGTCGCTTACCATGCTCTGTTTTTGGAAAGCGGCCTAAACGCGAATTTGTCACAGCTTCATATGCTGAACGTAACATTCCTCGAATGCTGGATGACGGAATCAAAGGTTTGCCATCATTGCCTCGTAACAATTCAAAGGTTTTATGACCGTTACCACTCTCATGGCAACTATTCGGATCAGGAACAAGAAGCGGTGTAATTGCTTGCATTTCAACCCGGATGTGGCCTGTAATTTTATCTGGATAAAATTGATCTTGGGAAATAGGAGTATGATCACCAAGATCAGGGTCACCTGTTTTTCGTGGTGGTGCAGGAATGAAATTGTACGGATTGTGGAAATCTGGCACTCTTTCAATTCTGCCGCCAAGTGATTGCCGCTGCATTTCTCTGCCTTGTCCCATTTGCCGAGGATCATTAGTTCTGATAGCTCCACCAATGTGAGAAGGAACAAATGAACAACCTGCTTCACGAATCTTTTTTGGTTGCCCACCTTCTCTTTCAAATTCCACTTCTGCTCCATTCAACTTTGTCAACCGCTCCAGAATGGATTGAGACAGCTCCCCTTGCGCTGGATTGAAAAGCTTCCCGTCTATTTCAATCTGGGGTTTCCCTTTCTTGCTGATCACCAGTTTTCCTCGTTCAAGTGTCATCCTTGATTCTCCTTGTAAACTTTGATCAAGCGGCTTGCGGCAACACGGACCGCACCAGTTTCATCATCTTGTTCGAAATAATGCCTCATTTTGAGCCGAAGCGGCCAACGACCATCGGCAAAATCCTTGTCTATACATTCTATTGGTACAGCCTGCTGGAGACCTCTCGCAGTGCCTACACGGGTAAAGCCCTCTTTTGAAGGCTCCAGAACCCGATCACCCAGCAAAATTCGGGTTTCATTATCAGGACGGCAGGGATCGTTGTTGTCCTGTTCCTGTTTATCAATCAGACATCTGCCTGAAAATCCATTCTCAGTTCGCCAGATCATGATTTCCCGTTCCGAACCGAACAGTCGGATTTCGAGAAGATTAGATTCTGTCACTCGCGGACAAAGAGTTGAAAAGGGTTTTGAAGAGAGAAGCCAATCCTTAGTTACGATATTGAATCGCCCCCAAGTCACGCCATCGTAGCAATGAGTCAACAGCCAAGAAAAAACGCCTTCCTGAAATGATTCAGCCCCTTTCGTTACCCAATTCAGAACAGCCTGGCAAGCATCATTATCGAGCCGTTCGATTGTGCATCCTTTAAGCTCTTTCATGAGATCACCTCCCCGGCTTTTAACAGCGCTGCATCACGAAATTTTGTGATAAAAGCATTGAAGTCATCCATAACCTCTTTTTGTACGTGCAAATCAGGGCCGATATTGTATTGTTTTCCGTTGTCCAAAAACAATTTAGCTGTTCCCTTGAGAACTCCTCTACCTACCGAAGCTGATCCTCCGACAGGAATCTCTCCAGATAGAAGATCCTTGAGTAATAATAGAATCAGGCCGATTTCAGCTTCGGTCGGTTTGCGCAGCTCAAGACGCACATTGATTTTACCTCCTGCCTGGACCTCCTCATCGAAAAGTGCACCCGATACAACGCCTCCAGTAAAACGGTCAATGGCAATCCGAGTCTGTCGGTGAGGTGTGCCATTACTGACAACGTTTTCCGAAACACGCAGTTTGGATACACTTGGCTGTGTTGAGCTGGGATCCTGACTATGCTCAATACGCGGACCGAAAAGCTGGTTAATCCATTCGTCACCGTCTTTCTGAGAACTACGGACACAACGAGCAATTCTCAGGGCTTGGACCCTCATTACTCCGGCTAAACTTGTGCCGGGCAGAACAGGCTTGCCAGCACTATGCAGATGAACAGAATCCGGCGCAGTAGATTCGCATCCCGGGCTTCTAACCAGCAAATCGCCGTCAAGTAAAAAATCAACACTAATAACCATCCGCGCCCTCTTGTCCTCAGGAATCTCTTCTAAACGCAATACTGGACACGCTGATTCAATGGCTTCGACGAGTGAATTGAAAGGAGCCTCATCAGCTAAGGGATTAATATGATTGGATGTCAGCCAGTTTACCCAGCCATCACTGGTGGTCAAATCAAAATCAAACCTCCGGGCTTTCCAGTTTCGGGCGTTAACAGCTCCGAGCCCTCGGGAACGCCTCATGCCGAGCGAAATCTGCCCCCTGGCCAGTCCATCAAGAGCTTTAACCAGAAGGGCAACAAGTTTAGGCTCCTCCTCAGTTTTTTCAACGATAAGTTCTACTCTGATACGAAAAATCGTCCCTGCCGGAAGTACCTCAATATCAAACTTTTTGTGAGGCTCTGCCGTCCCGGTAGCCGAATTTATAGACACACCATCACGGATTTCAACTTTCAGGCCATCTGGCAACTCACCTAAAGAATCAAAGACTATCAATGGGCTTTGTGCACCATCATCATCATTTTTCCGAGATGCCCCAAATAACGTGGTCACAGCTTTATCCTCGTCAGAAAAATATCCGCCCAGCACATCGGCTAAATGACTGCGTAGAGCACCTGCCAGTGAAGTACCGGGAAAAAGTGGTGTTACTCCATCCAAAGGATCGCGCAAAAGCGTCATGTCAGCCAAGCTTTCACCTTCGCCACCAAAGTGAGCTGCCGTTTCGAGCCTCATCTCTCCGGTAACAATCCAGCGGGCAACCATGGTGCGAATTTTACCATTATTGACAGCTATTGACATGTTAGACATGTTATTGACCATCACTGACCTCCTGCGTTTTATTCCGAACGGCAAGAACTGCCAGCACGGCATCGATCAATCTGACAGAAAGCTCTTCCATTTTTGCTTCAACCCCACTCCTCGCTGATTGTTCTGAAACCACATGATGTTGAACGACTACGTCCACCTTTAGCCACTTGAGAATACTCTCTCTATTCATCGCATCAAGTATCCATGTACGCAGATCTCTCCCGTCACCAATTTTGCAGCGCGTCAACTGATCCATGGCTGGCCGTTTCAATTGCTCAGCCTCGTTATCAGACAGCCACAACTTCAAAATCCGAATTGCGTTGTCAGGCAAATCACGTAACGGTGTTCTTAAACGTCCGATCAGGCTGTTCGTTGGCAACAGGTTATGTCTGACAGATTTGGCTAATTCAGCAGCCTTCTCCTCGATTATTCTTGCAAGTTGAGCTTGTACTATTCGCGATTCAATTTTGGTGACAATCTCGGGCGGCTGACCGGTGCACGTCTTACAGGATATAGACTCAGCATATTTTGGCAGGGAAATCGTTTCCCTTGGCTTATCAAGAAACAGCAAACGCCCATACCCTTCATCTTTTCTCTCTCCCAAACCTTCATGCTCAATCTCGTACAGTTCGTTGAGAGAAATCGCTTGACTCGCTTTAAGCACAAACACAGACCCGGCAGAAACGGCCAAAGTTTGTGGCAGTTCCAATCGCCATTTTCGGTTAAAACCACCGACAGTTTCGAATGTCCATACTCTTCGTATCACTTCCACCCTGTTATCGAACCGGCTCACAATCCTGTTCATCAATGCCCCAGGGTCTTGCTGACCCGTTACTGGATTCCTCACGATACACGGTGAAGAAAGGAGAAGGCGAAATGGCTCATCACCTGGTACAATATTCTTTTTCAAAGGCTGTAAACCTTCTCTCCCTCCGCCAACTGTCTCATGGTTTTGTCTGCCCTCCCACGTGATAGTTGCCATGCCACCATAGCCCGAACGCCGGGATCTGCCAACAAGTAACGTTCCTCCCAGTAATGTTTTGATGCGACTTTCGATTTGCTCCATCTCATCTTCTTGCCCAGAGCGCAACTGAATCAATCCTCCGAACATTTGATTGGCATCAAGGGATTCAAATGTGAAAATCGCACCATGGGTATTTCCATTCTTGTCTTTCCATGCTCGCCCTTTCTCTCGGTCGCGCTGATGGTGGATACGAGAGCTGATTTTCGAATTGTACAATGCAGGCTGAGCAGCTCCTATGTCAAGAAACTCCTCTGGAAGCGATATCAATTCCTCCTCTGGAAAACCTTCTTTTGCGGCGAGATCTATTTTATCTAGTGTCGAGTCATGCATAAAGAGACCGTTGATTTATGGTTATCAGGACTGGCATTAACCTTTTATCTCTTTTCTATAAAATACTTTATAGAAAATGCGAGTAATAGACCTATGCGACTTTTTACGAATGACTCGACACTAGAGTATTTTCCGCATCACCTTTCTTCAATCTCAGACTGACAGGTGTCGCCAATGCTCGCCGTTCATTGACCATTGGATAGGCGTTCAGATAGCGAACCTTTCCACCAAGGACAAGATCATGAAACTCCTGTTTTTTGGAATTGTCACCGTCAGGATCTCCCAGTACTTTTGCCATAGCACCTCGCAAAGCTATTCCTGGAACGTATGAGAGAGTCGAAGAGCTATTCGGGTCCCCCCCCGGAATAGTAATGATTGCTGGGGAATTCAGCCGGAGAGTATAGATCAAGTATCGGTATTGAGTCACACTGAACCTCCTTTCGCCATCTGTATTGTTTTAGCACGCTCGCATAAATAACTTGTACGGAAGAGCGAATTTTTTACTATTATGA
>JBMOIS010000079.1:0-9071 GCA_049317185.1 Chlorobium sp.
GTAATGTCGTTCTTGATTGACTTTTGTTCATGTTATTTTTGCGAGCGTCCTTAGTAACATCCCCATCAAGAGTCAACCGAATGTGGCCTCGACCCCGATTTCGACCAAGCCCTGCATGCCGGGTAGCCAGAAGGGCCAAAGACAAGCAACGAAGATCAGGAGCAGTCGGATTGACCAACCAATAGAGGGGTGACAGCAACTTCAAATCTCGAAGTACAACCCGAACCGACCTTAAAGTGGTCTCTGCCGGTGCTCCAGTACTCCGCTCTTCTGATGTTTGCCGCCGGATATCAGTCAGTGCTTCGAGTACTTCAATTGAAGAAACAGGCTTGTTTGTCCGAAATTCTGCCATTTCTATCCACTTGCGAGTTTCGCTATCCATTACAGCATCACCAATTCGCAGGATAGAGCGATCCTGGCAATCAGCATCTGAACCTAATATCAGCTTTGCCGAAGAAGACAATTCAGGAAACCAGTGTTGCATGGAAAGCCAGGAATCATGAAGCAATCCACGAAGCGTTTTACCTCCAAGAAATGGCAAGCCCAATTCATCGTGCTCTACCTCAATATCAACAACCCCGGCAGTACCATCCCCCCTGCTGAAGGTTGTATCTGAAAGAAGCTCAATCTGAATAAACTGACTCTGATTCATAACATCTCCTCCTTATTGTCTGCTTGCTCACAACAAGCACCTTCCAGCACAAGGTGCATATCGACAATCTCGACAGCATCCAATAATGGCGTTCGATTAGCAATAAAACCAGCATTATCAATAGACTGCGGCAATTGAAGCTTTTTTTCTACCACACGCCATGCCTCAAGAGCTGACCGCACACCATCCGGCCCTTCACGCACGAGTTCAGCAAACGCCTTGACCTTGTTGCGGCGCTCAGACCATACATCACCCCTTAAGCCACAGATTTTGCCATCAAGAAGCATCCTTGAGAGCCAACGCCATGACTCTTCACCATCTTTTCCTAAACCAAGTCGATAAGGTCTGCAGGTCAATTGATAATCGTTTGTCTGATATTGATTCTTCCGAATAGTTGTCACCGCCTCTCCCGGTCGAGCCATGCCGATATGCCAATCCAGAGCACAACCGGAATCATTGTCTTCTTTCAGTTTACGCTTTGCGGATCTGCACAGTTTGTCAGCCAGTTCATAACCCCTTGCAAAAGGCGCATGAACGCGAACAATCGCTATACCAGCACTTGCTGATATGTTTCCGAGATGAAGAATGTCACTGTGTTCAAATACACCAAGAGCTGTTTCTGCCAAATCAAGAGCAATACGCCCATCACAAACGAACGTCAGATCATCTCCACCGAGCAAGACAGGTCGTATCGGCAACATCCATCTACCGTTATCTTTTTCCAATGTAAAACCCAATCTTTCAGGTATTCCATTTATCTTCGCTATTTTCTTATCACTGCTTTTCTCCAATCTTTGAAAAATACGATCGACAACAGCTTGTAAGGCTTTCTTCCCAAGTAAATCAATGTCCTGCGACCACTCTTTGTATTCCTTACGAACCGTATAATCAGCAACTTGGCTATCAACCTTATTTCGCAGCCATGACTTTATTTTTTGGCCAACCCTGTTTCCATCAATATGAACAACTCCAATCTGACTGGTATCGCCTTTATCTCGACCAAGGAAGTCCAGTTCAAGTGGGAAGTCTACGTCAACCCTATCCTGTAAAAATTTTTGCCAATATCCACTTGCTTTATCTCTGACTGATTTTTCCCTGCGCTTCATGATAACCCGAGACAATGGCGCAATTGAATCAGCTACATTTGTCGAGTCGTTTTTATCAAAATCTGTTGCAGGCAAACCCGTTGCCACACATGATGCGGTAATAGAAATTCCTGATAGCGGTACGGATGGAATGCGCTCTGTCTTCATACGTGCCAGATCGGTCTGAAGATCCAGGATCGCTTGTGCCAAACAGCCATCGTTGAATGGCTTATGTGCCATTACAACCTCCAGTCCCGGTACATGGTCATAAAGCAGACGAGTATAGCGGGCTGCAAAGGATTTTGCTTCATCAATTGTATGGAATTCGACAATGGCATTCCCTCCACCTGCAAACAGTGTGTTTCCCGTAGAGCCTGAACATGTCAGTGGGCCATCAGGTGCGGTGCACCAATGCACAAGAAACGAACCAGTCACGACATCTTTCAATCGGTTCGAAGCAAAGACGAACCGCTGCACTCCCAATACGTCAATGCCGGTCAAAACAGGCATAAGATGTTCCTCCTATGATTCAAGCCATTTTTGAAGTGTACCCACATTCGGCTTACTATTACTATCTATTCCCGCCCACTCCTTTAGGTCGTCAAGACAAAAGACCTGCGGAGTATTCGAAGCTGCCCAGACATCTTCTACGTCATTTCGTAGTTGATCAACATAAGAACCTTTGTCATTGCTGCCGTGAAGCAGACAAACCAGAGCTGAACGCGCCAAATCACCCCCCAACTGGCGAGCTCGCAATGAAACCTCGAACAGCTTGGATTTACAAAGCCTGATTTTGGTGTCGGTAGTGCAGGAAATAACATAAAGCCGGTGACCACGGACAAGCGCCACATCTATTTCGAACTGTCTGCCGTTCGTCCGCTTGCAGTCAACGCTGACATGAACTTCCGATTCCTTCGCTACATCCCGCACCAAATCGCAACACCATCTCTCAAGCCATCCACACCCAGAAAATCACACCATTTTTCATAGGTGTTCTTGGTCCAACCAATTTCGGGAAGCTGCTGGATACTCAAATCGTTGACAAAGTCTTCAAGCTTTACTGGTTCTTGTTTCGCTTTGTTAAAAGATCGGGGTTTTCCTTCTTCACGATAGATGTTATAAAGTTTACCAGCAAGCTCAGGATCTTTCATAGAGCCCTCAACTATACGTTTCACATCCTGCTCTGTGGGCTCTGGTTTTGGCTGCTCACCCTTGGGTAGTATTATGATCCCATGCAGCCCAAGAATCTCGTCTATAGTCAGCTTGAGTTCCTTCTTCGACAGATCGATCTCATACCCATCATCAAAACGCAATACTGTGTTTCGCTCATCTAAATAAGAGGCTTGTTCTTCTTTCCCACCAGCCTCACCAAAAGCCATCCGGGCATGAGCTGCCATGATCTTGGTTCCTCCAGTGTAATGAAGGTGAGCTCCATCGGAAATCAATTTAAAGGCTTGTCTAACTGCTGACGGGTCAGTCGCATTCGTAATACACTTTTCACTCAAATTCTCCCTCCCAACCTTAGCTTTCAAGGTTTCAAGAAGATGGTTCTTCACTGGCTCAGTTTCAGGGCTGTAGAAAAGGCAAATAGATTTGGGCTTCAAAATGAGAACTGCCAATAAATTAGGCAAGGGGTTGGAACCGACGAGAAGAAGGAGTTGCTTACAGATTCTTTGTTGCTCACTCATATCAGCACACGTCCTTTTGGTAGTAGGCTTAAATAAAAAATCAATTTCAAAGCCACCTAATAATGGAATAAAACGCGAAATTGCAAAAACTCAGTCAATCGGAGGAGGGCAGGATCACGCGTTATGTCAAGGAGATAGTCAACACATCAAATCATCAGGCATTGCTTTGAGTTTACTAAATTTTTTTTTGATCGCCAATAAAAAAGAACCGTTTTGACGGTGAATCAGTAAAAATATCGCCGTAAACATGCGGGTATTCTGAGTTGAAAAATTGCCTCAAGGCGAGGAGAATCTGTCAATGAGAGTCAATATTTGCATCGGAAAAGGCCCGCCTCGGGGAACTGCTTTAAAGCTCAAGTTCCCTTTTCAACTGGTCAATCTCCACTTCAGTTGCATAATGGCCAAGCCGTAACCACATATTTCTTTTTGAGATATGCCGTATCACCTTTTTACGAAATTGCTTTTTTTGTGCTTCTCCATGCTGCGGAAGCCGGGGGATCATGAAAATTATACCGATGTTGGCCATTTTTCTTGCCAGGGTGGCTATCGTCTTCTCTTTCATGATCAAAAGCATAGAAAACTGTTGGTATGGGTTGTTCAACGCCTCATGCTATACATCAAACTGCTCAATCTCCTCATTGCTACAGGGGATGATGAGATCTTCTTCCTGATTGGATGCCTGAATTCTGTTCAGCTCCTGGAGAAATGATGCGGTATGCAAATAACTTAACGCAAAGCGGTTATTTTTGTTTTTCATGGGAATCATCCCCATGCGCCCAAGTAATTCGGCTCTGGTCAGCTCAAGTCGGCGGAGGTGTACCGGTAGTACAATCTGATGCCTGGAGACTTTCTCCATGAGAATAACCTTTATCCGGCTGTTCATCCGTTCTTGTTCCCGCGTGATTTGCTTGTTGTTTGCTTTTGCCTGCAACCATCCAAAAAGAGCAAAAGCAGAACCGACCACGCTCAGCACATCGGCAATAAAACTAAACTGGTACGTTCCGTTAAAACAAGTTACAAGGTCAGTAAAGTTCATCTTCTCAAGGTAATTATTGGTGGTTATGCAAAACAGTACCCCATCACGAAATAATAAAAGGGCTTGCAACTTCAAAATCGCGGTTGCCGTCAACATCGACTCGTTCGACACAGTTGCGGCAGAGCACGTAGTAGCGGACAGTGTCGATCGGGTGCTTCGGGTCAAGGAGCTTTTGCAGGCGCATACGCATCTCGGCGTAATCATCCTCGGAGATAAAGCATTCGAAGACGCTGTACTGCACCGCCAACCCATATCCCTCAAGGAGTTTATGGATTTTCGTCCGGCGACGGTCGTTTTCGATATCGTAGGTTACAAGAATGAATTGCATCTCTCTTCCTTCTCTTTTTTCAGCCCTGCTCCAGTCTCTTTTTTGCCGGGCAAACGTTGTACAACTCCTGATCTTCGTTGATGCTGATGCCATCGTGAACTCTTGCTTTTTCAAAAACGAGCTCTGCCTCAGAAAAAAAGTCATTCGCTTCGGCTTTCAAGTACCGCGTCGCCATGCAGCAATAATCTGGATCCGTTTCGACACCGATGCTGTTGCGCCCAGTTTTCAGCGCTGCAATCATGGAAGTCCCTGAACCGCAGAATGGATCAAGCACAGTATCACCTTCAAAAGAGAACATCCTCACAATCCGTAATGCAAGCTCAAGAGGAAATGGCGCTGGATGCTGTTTTGTTGATGCTCCGGGAATAGTCCAGATTTGCTGAAACCACCGATTAAAATCATCTTTGCTGATTCGGCTGGCATCCCGCTGCTCTTCACTTGGCTTGCGGTATCCTCCCGGCTTTCGCTGCATGAGAATAAACTCCATATCATTTTTGATAATGGCATTCGGCTCGTAAGGCTTGCCAAGAAACTTGGAGCCATTGGCAACCTCATAAGAGGCATTGGCAATCTTGTGCCAGATAATCGGATTCAGGTTATCAAAGCCAATATGACGGCACGAAACGCAAATATCGGCATGGAGCGGAAAAACAAGATGCCGCCCAAAATCCCTGCGTGCAACACAAACATCCCCGACAACACACACAAGGCGCCCGCCCGGCACAAGAACCCGGTAGAGATGTCGCCATACTTTTTCAAGTTCAAAAAGAAATCCCTCATAATCATCAATATGACCAAGCTGATCCGGCGACTCGTTATACCGCTTCAGATTCCAGTATGGTGGTGAGGTAATAACAAGATGCACAGAATCATCATCCAAAAAAGAGAGATCACGAGCATCTCCATTAACAAGCCTGTGCAACGTATGGGGGCTGTTGTTCATATAAATGTACCAATATGACCCGTCAGAATTTTTGCAAAACGTTCCAGCGAAAGATCATCAGCCGGTACATGAAATAAACCATCTTGACCCTCCTTTTCAGAAGAAGTTATAAAAGTCGCAGCAGTATAATGGCGCTCAAGCACCAATTTACGACAAAAAAGTTCGTAGCGGCGCTGATATGATGCGCCGTCAAACTCCTCAAAGACCTTGAAATGTGGCTCTTTAACCCTCACAGGTCGACTGGAAGCCTCGCACTCTTCGAGCATAAAAAAATATCCGAGAAATGGCTGTGGACTGTCAAGATACGCATGTTCGCGATATGCCGTCCATAAATCAAGCGCACTTCCCATCGCTTCCTCAGTCCGGTTATTGAAATTGTTCCCAAAAGAGGGCCCAACTTGTGATTTTGCTTCAATGGCGGCAATGAGCGTTTGTTCCCGGACAACAAGGAGATCCCACTCTTTTGTCGGCCTGAAATATCCAGGAAGTTCAACCGACCTCTTTCTGAAAACATACCGCTCCGCAATCCCGGCGTTGATAATGATTTCAGTCAACAAGTCAATAAATCCATCCATCTGGGCACCTCCGGTAACCGCGCTACGCAAACCCTGATCAGCCTTGCCACTTGTTTCCTGCTTTTCCACCTGTACGGATCTTGTTTGCCAATAGTGGGCAACCGCCCTTTCGCTCCGCATTGATAATTCCTGGAATATTGCGGTACTCATTGTCATTTTATTTGCCCTGGTTCATAGCAGGAAAAACAAAAAATACGTAATTTACTGATCAATAGCGCAAAGCTTTATTGCCTTGACTGAATTACTGGCAGCTTTTCTGACTGGCACCGATTTCAACCTCAATAACCCGGAGCAACCTATGGGATGGCTTTACAATCAGATGGCGTTGCCTGAGACACTCTTTCAGGCGTGGAACAAAGTGGTTTCGAACGACGGCATGGCCGGGTACGACAAGCAGTCGATTACCGACTACTCATGGCGCATCGAGGAGCATCTTGCTACCCTCAGCAGGCAACTTTTAAGCGGCACATACGAACCACAGCCGCTCCTGAAGCTCGTTATGCTGAAACCAAACGGAAATTTGCGCAACCTTTTGATTCCGACGGTGATGGAGCGGGTTGCGCAAACCGCAGCAGCGATAGTGCTGACACCGCTTGTGGAGTCGGAACTTGGAGCCAATACCTTTGCCTACCGCCAGGGGTTGTCGCGCATGACGGCGGCCCGTGAAATTGAGCGACTGCGCAACCTCGGCTATAACTGGGTTGTCGATGCCGATATCAGAAGCTTTTTCGATACGGTTGACCACCCGCTGCTCTTTCAGCGCTTTCGTGAACTTTGTGACGACAAGGAGCTGCTCAAGCTGATTGAGCGATGGCTGACTGCGGAAATTGTTGATGGCCACAACCCCAGGGTAAAGAACGCCACTGGCCTGCCTCAGGGATGCCCTATTTCGCCGATGCTTGCGAACCTCTATTTGGATAAATTTGATGAGCGGATGGAACAGGAGGGGTTCAAGCTGGTACGTTTTGCTGACGACTTTCTCATTCTCTGCAAAACCAAACCAAAAGCAGAAGCTGCCCTCCAGCTCTCCGAAAGTGCGCTGGCTGAACTGAAACTGCAACTCAACAACGAAAAAACGAGAATCACCACCTTTTCGGAGGGATTCAAATACCTCGGCTACCTCTTTATCCGATCGCTGGTGCTGCCCACCAAAATGCACCCGGAAGAGTGGTACGACAAACTGGGCAAGCTGAAACTCCGCAAGGCACCGAAAAACCTGCTGCACCCAGAAGAAGGTTCTGATGAGTACGAACTGCAAACGGGCGATTCCGGCGCCATAACGGTGACAAAAGAGGCACTACTCCAGACTGAATTTGGTGAAAAGCTGCTGCAGAGCCTTGAAAAACAGCAGATTGATGTTGAGCAATTTCTTGAGAAAACGGCCAAAGAGGATGCCGCACGGCAAAAAGAGAAGCACGAAGCACTCAACAAACTCTACTCCCCACTGCTCAACACCCTCTACCTGCAGGAACAGGGCAGTATCCTGCGCAAAGATGGCGAACGGTTCAGTGTTGAAAAAGAGCAGCGCCAGATCAACGAGATAATTGCGCGGAGGGTCGATCAGATTCTGGTGCTCGGTAACATATCGCTGACCACACCGGCTATGCAGTACTGCATGAAAAATAACATTCCCATTACCTTTATTTCGCAACACGGCAGCTATTTTGGCAGACTCGAAGCCACCACTACCGACAACTCGGCTCTCGAACGCTTTCAGTATCTCCGATCGCTCGACGAACCCTTTGCTTTCGACATTGCCCGCCTCATTGTTGAGGCAAAAATCAGAAACTCACGCACCATGATCCAGAAGCGCAAAGCCATGGCATGGGAAAGCAACGGCGAGCTGAAAGAGAAATTCGACAACACCCTCACCCTCATGACATCGCTCGCTGAACATACCAAAACCTGCGAAAACATGGATGCGCTCCGGGGACTCGAAGGCAAAACTGCGGCACTCTACTTTGAACTCTTCGGGCTCCTCTTCAAAAAAGAGCTTCCCTTCTACACCAACGCATTCCGGCGGGTACGTCGGCCACCAACCGACCCGGTCAACAGCCTTCTCAGCTTCGGCTATACCTTGCTGCACAACAACATCTTTTCGCTCGTGCGCATGAAAGGGCTCAACCCCTATATCGGCTTTCTGCACGCCGAAGACAAAGGAAACCCCGCGCTGATCAACGACCTCATCGAAGAGTTCAGAACCATTATCGACTCCATGACGCTCTACACCCTCAATAAAGGCGTTTTGCGGAACAAGGATTTTTATTATCGTAAAGAGAAGGCGGGATGCTTTCTCACTGACGAAGCGCGGAAAAAGTTTCTGGAACTCTTTGAGCAGCGGATGTGGGAGGAGTCGCTCGACCCGGTAAGCGGCAAAAGCATGAACCTTCGGTGCCACATTGAGTCGCAGGTGGTCAAAATCAGCGAAGTGCTTGCAGGGACGAGGGCTGTATATGAGCCTTGGCGGACAGAATGGTAAAACCGGAGGATATTTTCTGAACTGGCAAAAAAGCAGGAAAAACAAACGTATCCTTTTATTGTGTAATGTGTTACCGGATATTTCAAAAGTCATTATCCTCCGGTTGTTGCATAACTCACAATTATTTGATAACATGCAAACTGTCGATCAATCAAGAATCAGTACAGTGTCCTTTGACATTGCTGAAAAATACCGATCCTCCGGTTTTTGCGCCAGCGGCCCTTGTCAGGCGCAGGTTTCCAGAGGTAGACTTTATATCTTATTGCACGCATAGCGGATTGCGAC
>JBMOIS010000080.1:0-8794 GCA_049317185.1 Chlorobium sp.
TGTGATAACCATCGGCCAACAGGACGGACTCGATGGCCGTAATAGACCTCACTTCCCACAGCATTTCTTGAACTTCTTGCCGCTCCCGCAGGGGCATGGGTCGTTGCGGCCAATCCGGTCTGCTTCGTCAGCAATCACAACACCTTTTGCCCTTGCCATTTCTTGCTGGCGCCGAGGCAGCCAGAACTTGCGGATCTCTTTCACAAATTCAGGAATGAGATCCCTGATCATATTGAATGTTTTGGTTGGCAGTGGCGAGGCGTTGTCTGCAAGGGGACTAAGAAGATAAATTGGCATTAATAATTCCGCAAAAAAGTCCTCATTGTCAAGTATCGGTTTCCAGTTATTTTCATTACAGTATACTCCCGCCATAAATCCGGTCGCCCACAACTTTATAAAACTGTTGTAGATCTCTTCGCTCTCAACTTCCAACTCCAGGCACAATGGACAATATAATTCAGGAGAACTGGCAAAGAATATCGTGAGACTCTCCTTCATTTTCAGGACAAGCTTTGTCATTCTTTTCGCCTGATCAACGGATTCAAATGCAGGAGTTTCGCGGCCATTGAGCATATCCCACACAAAAGGCATCCATGTTTCTGTTGGAACAGGTACTGGTCCAATAACCAGCGCAGCAAGAAAACCGTCGAGAGCCTCAAGAATCATTGCATCATCAGGCACGATATCAGAATCAAGAAAATCCTGAAGCTCGGTCAGCTCACTGTCGGTGATGAAGGCAAGCAACTCCTCCGGAAAATCGTGTTGAGTCATGATGTGTATGTTTTTGGATATGGAATGTAATTTACAATAAAATAAAAGGAAAAAACTGATTTGTCAGCGGCTCATTACCATTATCGAACTGATAAGTCGCCAAAAGCGCCCCTGAAATGGGTGCTTTAGCGTAATAAAGCTTTTATCCGCCAAAAATCGTGGGGATCCCATTATTCAGAAGAGTGCTGCCAGTGTAAGAACACTTGATACCAGCTCTTTTCGATATAGCATTATCGGTTACGCCATACATGGAAATCATGGTCTGAATTGATCGTCGAAAACCTCACCTCCCGCAACATTTCTTGAACTTCTTGCCACTCCCGCAAAGGCAAGGATCATTGCGGCCAATCCTGGCTATTGCACTGGCAAGAGCAATCCCCTTTCCTTTTGCCATTTTCTGTAAGCGATAAGGCATCCAGAACTCCTTGATTACTTTGACGCAACCGGGCACCATCGTCCAAAATTCCCTGCACATCTTCGCTGGCAAAGGAACAGGCTCATCTGGTTTGTCACAGAGCCGATCAATCGCTAACAACATCATCGATGCACTATTATTTGAAAAGATCGGGAGCCAATCTGGACTGTTGAAGTTCACACCCATCATAAAGCCGGTGGCCCAATATTTGATCAAGCCGTCTTTCACCTTCTCACTTTCACAATCAGCCCTATCGGGCAAGAGGACGACATCGTCCGAGTCTCCGAATACCCGATAGATCGCACTGGTTACCATCTTCGCAAACAGTTCCATAATGTGCACTCTCTCTCTGTCACTCTTGAACCTCGGCATTTTACCTCCACCGGTCATATCCCAGAAAAAAGGCACCCATATAGCGGGAGGAGTGGTTACTGGCCCAATATGCAGTGCCGTAAGAAAACCATCCAGCATATCAAGAGGCATAGTGCCATGGAGAACGGCATCCGACAAGAGAAATTCCTCAAGTTCATGAAGCTCACTGGCAGTAATAGGAGTAAATTGGTCTTCTGAAAAATATTCAGCCATGATTGCGATATTTATGTCTTCAAAAACAGTAAAAGTATATTACGACACTTGCTTCATAAATATTTTTTGGGAGCCTCTGCTGTACATGACGAGAACTACCGCCGCCAGAATCGTCACCAGACATCCCATTCGAATGGCAACCCCCGTACCAAAATGTTCCGAAAGGTAGCCAATTTCAAGGTTTCCGATGGGCATGAACCCCATGAAGACCATCATATAGAGGCTCATCACTCTTCCCCTGAAACGGTCGTCAACCGTACTCTGGATAGTGGCGCTGAGCGTCGAAACTGCCGATACCAGCCCAAACCCTCCCAAAAAGAGAAAAACCAGCGCTGAAGGCAAAAAAGTGGTCATCGTAAACCCGATAAGAGCAAGAGAGAAGAGGATGGTTCCGCCTGCAATAAAAACAAGACGGTCGATTTTTCTGGAGTAGATGGAGACAAGCACTGTGCCGACAACCGAACCGAGACCGGACACCCCATAAAGATAGCCCATTCCCGAAGCATCCATGTGGAAAGTATGCTTGGCAATAAAGGGAAGCATGGTAACATAAGACCATGCAAAAATTGAGATCACCGCAATATACAAGATACTCGTCCTGATAACCGGATGTTCCCAGGAGTAAATCAGCCCATCTCTGATGGCCTGCAGAGGATGCTGACTGATTTTTGCCGCCGGTGTTTTTTTCGTCTCCTTCATGGAGAGCAATGAGATAATAACCGCAAAAAAGCTGACTCCGTTAACCAAAAAAGCCGTCCCTGTACCGGTTGCGGATATCAGCAAACCTGCAATGGCGGGCCCGATAACCCGTGAACCATTATAGATCGCCGAATTCATCGCAACGGCTGACGCAAGATGCTCGCGCTCCACTATTTCGCCAAGAAAAGCCTGAAGCGCAGGAACATTGAGGGCATTGACACAGCCGAGAAGAAAGGAGAGCACAAGAATAATCCCGAGAGTTACAGTACCAGTCATGGCGAACGTGCCGAGTACAAAAGCAAGCACCATCGCCGCTGACTGCGTCCAGAGAAGAATAGTCCTCTTCGGATAACGGTCAACAACCACACCACCAAACAGCGAGAGAAAAAGTGTCGGTAGTGTGGAGGCGGCAGCGGCAAGCCCAACGTCAAAGGCAGATCCTGTTATTTCAAGCACCAGCCATCCCTGCGCCACCATCTGAATCCAGGTTCCAATCATGGAAATCACCTGTCCCGGAAAATAGCGGCGAAAATTCTTGCTCTCAAAGGCAGGAAAGGCTGACAGGAGTTGCCGTGTAAAGCCACGATTACTTTCGGTGTCAGCGTTATCAGGGGCAGATCTTGTGAAATCTTCGGCAGGTAAGGTCATCGCCTTTATTACATCCATTGATTAAAGCTCAAAGGTATCAAAAGAATGCGGAAAATCCTGCTGGCAAGTCCACGGTGAACATAATACTCTTCAAAGGTTTTTCATCAAAAAGTACGCGGAAAATAATTTGATGCTACCGCGTAAAGTATAAAAAAATAGCACAAAACCAGTAAAGCGGAATACTATTACTCTTTAAAAAAAATTTGCTGTACATTTATGCTTCCGTTGAAATTGCCATTTATTCGACGGTGTTCATAACTTTTATCAACAAAAAAAGGAGAAACTTTCGATGAATGTCGTAAATCCGGAGGCGATCGGAGTATTCGGGCTTGTTGTTACCGTCTGGGTGTTCGGGCTTGAACAGTTGGGGTTCGGACTTGACAAAGAGACTGATCATGCAAAATTGGGAAGGAATCTCGGCCATGTAGCCCTCTATTTTGGCGGCCTTACCCAGCTTTTCACCGCAGTCTGCATGTACCTGTTCGACATGGGGATACCACCGGAAACCCGAATTTACCTGGGAACTATTTTTGCCACTTACGGTATGTTCTGGGTTGTTGTTGCCATGCATTTCTACAATCCCGGCGACAAAAAAGTATACGCACACCTCTTTCTTGGTATCTTTTTCATTACAGCAGTCTTCAGCTACAAAGCCATTCTTCTCGGCAAAATATGGCCTTTGGCTACCGTACTGCTGCTCATCAATGTGCTGACCATCCTGCTGCCATTTGCATGGTACAAGCAGAGCCCGTTGATCACAAAAATCTGCGGCGCAACAAATGTTGCCATCGGCCTTTGTGCCCTGCCGATTCTCTTTAAGGCCCTCGGAGTTTAATCTGCCGCCCCTTACCCGAAACAACCATCAGTTTTACGGTTGTTTCGGGCCACACCAACTCTTTTACAGCGCAACACAGCCTTTTGCCTGTCATTATTGTTCCTCATTACAAAATCAATTGTTATTTTGGCAATCTTTCTCCTCATTCAAAAAGAGAACATTGCCTGAACATAATATCAAAAGATGATAGCACTGCACCTCTCCATACTCGACGGGGCCCCGGTACTCTGGAGTGAGGGGAAAAAGACTGGTATGTTGAAAGAGTTGCGACAGGCAACGACCGGAATGGGCATATTTCCCCTTCGCAGCAACACGACAAAAGAGTTTTGCGTCTGGCTACCCGGCCATGGAAAAATCCCTTTTCCATCATCTCCGCTTGTCGGCACTGCACCCGACATCACCGAAAAAGAGAGTCTCCAGCCGTTTCCGATTACCGCGCTTCGCCTGAATTCAAATGCACTGCTCGCGCTTTCCCTTCTCACTGAAAAGGGGAACATTCCCGCCAGTGGCATCATCTTCGGAAGCTCTCTCCTATGGATGCGGCAAGTACTGAAAATTGCGCTCAACATTATCAGAAACCAGTCGCTGCTGCCTTCATTGGTCAAAAACGATACTGTCTGGAACGCTCAATGGCTGCCCTTCCCCGACAACACGACGTTTCTTGCTCTTGAAAAACTTGCGGACACCATGCCCCCAGTATGTCGCGCTCTCGGCAAACCTGACGCTCAACCTCCGGAAACTCCAAAACAGGTGGTGCTCAAGCAGTTTCTCTCTTTTGTGATCAATGCCCTGCAACGTCCCTATGAACAATCAGTTCCGCCAAAAGTCTCCGAATTCGAGAGTATTCACGATGCGTGGCTCTACGCCTTGAACAATAACCCCTCCCGTATCCTGTGGAAGCGCGAACCGGAGATTGCGGAGTTTGCGCACCAGCTCAACGCATGGCGCCGTCCAATTGACGTGCTTGAACGCTCACCATTCAAATTCTGCTTTCAACTGACCGAGCCCCCACTGAAAGGCAAAAAAATGGAGCAGTGGCATATCTCCTATCAACTGCAGTTGAAAACTGATCCGAGTCTGATTCTGGAGGCTCGGGATCTCTGGAAGCCTGAAAGCGCCGCATCGCAGCATATTGCCTCCTACACCGCAGATTGTACTGAATTCATGCTCACCGCGCTGGGGCAAGCCTCAGGCCTTTACCCCGCAGTCACCCAGAGCCTGAAAAAGAAAAGCCCGGGAGGCTTCGACCTTGATACTGCGGGTGCCTACAATTTTTTGCTTGAGTATGCTGAACTGTTGCGAAGCACAGGCTTTGTTGTTATGCTTCCGTCGTGGTGGGTTGGCCGGAGAGGGTTCAACCGTATTGGCATCAAGACGAAAGCCAAACTGCCGTCCATGAAAGGGAGCGGATCCGGCCTCACCCTTGACCGTATGATTGCGTGCAATTATGCCGCTGCGCTTGGCAATGAAGAGCTTGATCTGCAAGAGCTGAAAACGCTGGCCGAATTAAAAGCGCCTCTGGTGAGAGTGCGGGGGCAATGGACACAGATTGATCATAAAGAGCTTGCCAGCGCGGTCCGTTTTCTTGAGACCCATCCCACAGGAGAGCTTTCAGCCAGAGAGCTTCTCTCAACAGCACTGGGTGCCCGGAAAAAGGAGGAGGGCCTCCTGGTTCGTGCCGTTGAAATCGAAGGGTGGCTTCAGGAACTTCTTGAGAAGCTCTCTGGCCAGGGACAATTTGAGATGATCCCGCCGCCAAAAGGGTTTCAGGGAACTCTTCGGCCCTATCAGGAACGTGGCTTTTCATGGCTTTCATTTCTCCGAAAATGGGGACTTGGTGCCTGCCTTGCTGATGATATGGGGCTCGGCAAAACCATCCAGACACTTGCCATGATACAGAGAGATCGGGAGAAAGGAATAAAAAAAGCGGTACTCCTGATTTGCCCGACCTCAGTTGTCAACAACTGGCGAAAAGAGGCCGAACGGTTTACGCCTGACCTGGCTGTTCTGGTGCATCACGGCACTGAAAGGATGAAAACGACGGCTTTTCGCAAAGCGGCCAGTGCTTCAGCCATTGTAATTTCAACCTACGGTCTGCTTCAACGCGACATCGAACTCCTCACGAAAGTTCCCTGGGCAGGAATTATTCTTGATGAAGCGCAGAACATCAAAAACCCTGAAACGAAACAGTCAAAAGCGGCAAGAACCATTCGTGCCGATTACCGTATTGCCCTGACTGGCACACCTGTTGAAAATCATGTCGGCGACCTCTGGGCACTCATGGATTTTCTTAATCCAGGTTTTCTCGGAACCCAGCACTTTTTCAGAGAGAACTTCTATACCCCGATACAGTGGTATGGAGATACTGAAGCTTCGACGCGATTGAAGTCACTGACCGGTCCATTTATTTTGCGCCGCATGAAAACGGACAAGTCCATTATTTCCGATCTGCCCGACAAGATTGAAATGAAAGAGTATTGCTTGCTCACCAAAGAGCAGGCATCACTTTACAAGGCTGTTGTGAATGATCTTCAGGAGAAAATCGAGAACGCCGAAGGCATTGACCGGCGAGGGCTGGTGCTCGCTCTACTGCTGAAGCTCAAACAGGTCTGCAACCATCCAGCACAATTTCTCGGCGACAACTCTGCTCTTGAACGCCGTTCAGGCAAGGTGCTGCGGCTGACAGAGTTGCTCCATGATATCCGCGAAGCGGGTGAAAAAACACTGCTCTTTACCCAGTTTACCCGGATGGGAACAATGCTTCAGCACTATCTGCAAGAACTTTTTGGCGAAGAGGTGCTTTTTCTGCACGGCGGAGTCAGCAAAAAAAAGCGGGATGAGATGGTTGAAATTTTTCAGAAGAGCAGCAGCAATTCGCCATCAATCTTTATTCTCTCCCTGAAAGCTGGAGGAACTGGTCTGAACCTCACCGGCGCGAACCATGTTGTTCACTATGACCGGTGGTGGAACCCGGCGGTGGAGAATCAGGCAACCGACCGCGCCTTCCGTATCGGACAGCACAAAAACGTGGAAGTTCATAAATTTATCACGACAGGCACTCTCGAAGAGCGTATTGATGAGATGATTGAGAAAAAAACAGCAGTTGCTGGCCAGGTTCTTGGTGCCGGAGAGCAGTGGCTGACTGAACTGTCAAATAATGATCTGCGGAACCTGATTATGCTGAGTCAGGACGCAACAGGAGAATAACTTTTATGGCTTATCACTGGTTTACAAGGTACACTCCCGCCACCCCAAAAGCAGTTACCGGCGGCATCAAGGCTCAAAACAAACGGGGTGCATTTGCCCAGACATGGTGGGGAAAACAGTGGATTACAACTCTTGAAAGTTTTCACATCGGCGCTCGGCTTACTCGTGGAAAATCTTATGCCCGAAGCGGCCAGGTCATTGAACTGGTGATGACGGCAAAGCACGGTGTCGCCGCAAAAGTTCAGGGCTCAAGCACCAAGCCCTACAATCTTGGGATCTATCTGACCCCGTATTCAAAAGAGCAGCAGGAGACCTTGATACGAAAACTGACCACAAAACCGATCTATATCGCACAACTCCTCAGCGGCGAGATGCCGGAAAATCTTGACCGGATATTTAAAAATGCTCAGCTTCCCCTTTTTCCCCGCAGATACAACGACCTGATCACCGATTGTTCTTGCCCCGACTACTCGAATCCCTGCAAACACATTGCCGCAATTTTTTATCTGATGGCAGAAGCTTTTGACCAGGATCCCTTTATGCTTTTGACGTTGCGGGGAATAGACAAAGAGTCATTTCTCAAAAAAATCGGATATCATCCCTCTCCAGAAGGAGTTGACGAGACCACAGCAAGCGTGGAGCCACTGCCGCAGGAACATGGCGCTTTCTGGGAATATACTCCTGCTCCCGAACCATCATTCCTCTTTGCATCTCCAAAAGTGAATGCAACGATAGTAAAACGCCTTGGTTCAATTCCATACTGGCGCTCCTCAAGAAGCTTTATGGACAGCATGGAGACGATGTACGCCAACGAATCTCTTTTTTCAGAAAAACTCATCAACCTTCAAACTGCCGAACAGGAAAAAATTGCTTCCCAAAGCCTCGAGTGAAACCGGTTTTTTTGAAGATTTCGCCTGATTTGCTAATATGTACTGACAAGAGGTATAGCTCTCCCGAATCATCACAACCTTTTTTCAAGCACTAAACCCATTCGCACCATGAGTGATCATATCTATAAGAAAATTGAACTTGTTGGCACTTCACCGACAAGCATTGAAGAGGCTGTCAAGAATGCTGTTGCCAAAGCCGCCGAATCGGTCAGAAACATTCGCTGGGTAGAGATCCAGGAAACCCGCTGTCATGTCGAAAACCAGAACGTTATGTACTGGCAGGTTACCGTTAAAATCGGCTTTACTCTTGATGAAAACTGAACCGGGGTTATAATAACAAAAAAGGGCACTCTTGCAAGTGCCCTTTTTTGTTTTTCATGTCAAAAAAAATCAATGTTCCGAGGAGTAGTATTCCGGTGCCAGCGACCATTGTGCCGGAGACTTCCAAAGTGTCGAAAGCATCAATTCGCGGATATGGGGAAACTCTTTGGGCAGCCTGTCGTAAATCATTTCAAACAGCTCCTCATGTGAAAGAAGCTCATTCTTCCAGGCTTCGCGATCGACCATCATCAATTTGGTAAACTTCTCAACCGTCATCTCTTCAAGACCTGTCCAGTCAAGCATCTCATACTTCGGCATCCAGCCAAGCGGGCTCTCTACCGCACCTGCATTGCCATGCACGCGATCGACAATCCACTTCAGCACCCTCATGTTTTCACCAAAACCTGGCCAGAGGAACTTGCC
>JBMOIS010000081.1:0-8525 GCA_049317185.1 Chlorobium sp.
TGGTGATGTCGCCCTGTATCAGTTTTTTCCGGATACCGCTGATAGCATCCTCCTTCTCTATCAGCACTCCTTTCAGAAGCAGTGGCTGGTTGCGACTTCCTTTTACAGCCATAACCTGTGACTCAACATAGGGCGAGGCTGCCAGAACCTTTTTTTCATACTCATACGAGCCAAATACCGTGAGAATCTGGCGATAGTTCCTCACCTCTTCACGCTCAAGCTTCTGGATGTTGTCATCAACAAAAGCAACAGCAGAAGAGTTTTCTGCATCAATGAGGTTGAGCGGCATCGGGTTCGTTTTCTCACCTTTAACCGTTATATGCGGCGCAACATTCACAAGAGTCTCCACGAAGGAGTCAAGCAACCCCCGCATCAGTGAATTGGTGGTAATCAGCACCATTGTGCTTATTGCAACACCAAAAATTGTGGTCAAGGTCTGCCGGCGACGTCCGAGCAGATGACGCACGGCTATGTCAAACAGTGTTTTCAGCATGGGCCCCCTTCAAGATGGAGGTGAAAAATTATAGAATTTTTATTAAGTTATAAGCTTTTAAACATCAAGTACTACAAATCTGTTCAAGGAACCTTTCCCGGCGGCATGAGCGACACAAAAAACAATATAACAATTGAGCGCAAGCAGAGCCATGTAGAGATATGCCTTCAGGGCGATATTGGCTTTAACCGCAAAACGACAGGCCTTGAGCGATTCGAGTTTGAGCATAATGCCCTGCCGGAACTCTCTTTCTCCGACATTGACCTGTCAACAACCTTTCTGGGCAAAAAAATTGGTGCTCCGCTCATGATCTCCTCCATGACGGGAGGATACACCCAGGCCGCTGCTCTGAACCAGCGTCTTGCTGAAGCTGCTGAACATTTCAACATTCCACTGGGTGTTGGAAGCATGCGACAGGCGCTGGAAAACTCTTCGCATCGCAAAAGCTTTTCTGTTACAAGAAAATATGCTCCTTCGGTACAGATCTTTGCCAATATCGGAGCACCAGAAATAGCAAAGGGCGTAACGGAGCACAATCTCAATATCCTGCTTGAGCTGGTGGAAGCCGACGGACTGATTGTACACCTGAATGCCGCGCAGGAGCTCTTCCAGCCTGAAGGGAATACTGATTTCCGCCATGTTCTTGAACAGCTCACAAAAATCACAAGAACAATTCCTGTCCCGGTTATTGTCAAAGAGGTTGGGTGCGGTATCTCTGCATCTGTCGCACGCCAGCTCATTGAGGCCGGTGTAAAAGTGATTGATGTCGCAGGAGCTGGAGGAATAAGTTGGCAGAAAGTTGAAGAGATTCGCTATACACGGCAGTTCGGCCAGGACAACCGCTTCAGCTTGCCTGCTCTCGAAGAGCTGCTGAACTGGGGAATTCCTACCGCACAGTGCCTGCTTGATATCAGTATGCTCAAGAAAGAGTCGCCCCGGTTCAGCGCCATTGAAGTTATTGCTTCCGGAGGAATTCAGTGTGGTGCTGATATCGCCAAATCACTGGCGCTTGGAGCACAGCTTGCTGCGTCGGCAAGATATCTTCTTAAAGCCCTTCATGAAGATACTCTTGAAAAGAGCATTGAAACCTGGCTGAACGACCTCAGGGCTGTCATGTTCCTGACCGGAGCCGCCACCATAGAGAAGCTTAGGAACAAAAAACTTATCATCATACCATGACCGATTTCATAATGACCATGCCCATAACCCTGGAACTTGTAGAAAAAAAGTACGATCTCTACCACTCGCGGATCAATGATGCGCTCGGAAAATGTTTCGACAGGGAGAGCCCGGTCACGCTTTACGCTCCAGCAAAATATATTCTTGAAGGCAAGGGAAAAAGGATCCGCCCCTTTCTGACACTCCTTGCTTCTGAAGCGGTATGCGGCTCTTCAGAAGAGGCTCTTAATGTCGCCCTGGCTGTTGAAATTCTGCACAACTTCACCCTGATCCACGACGATATCATGGACCAGGCAGAACTCCGGCACGGCAGGCTTACTGTTCACAAGCAGTGGAATATCAATGCCGCTATCCTGTCGGGCGATATGATGATTGCTTATGCTTATGAACTTGCCTTGAAGGCAAAAAGCAATCGACACGCTGAGCTCATCCATATTCTGAACGATGCAAATATCACTATTTGTGAAGGACAGGCGCTTGATATGGAACTTGAAGAGAAAAAAGGGGCATCAATAACCGACTATCTCGACATGATTTCAAAAAAAACCGGACGTCTTATTTCTGCATCACTTGAGGCTGGCGGTGTTGCCGGCAATGCAACGGACAATCAGCTTTCAGCCCTGGTACTTTTTGGCGAAAAAATCGGCAGAGCCTTTCAGATACAGGATGATTATCTCGATATTATGGCTGATAATGGCAAATCCGGTAAAATTGTTGGCGGAGATGTCATCAACGGCAAAAAGACCTGGCTGCTGCTTCGATCTCTTGAGCTGACTTCGGGAGAAGAGCATAATCTTCTGAACTCTATTATCGTCAATAAAGGCATCGGTGCAGAGAGGGTTCCTGAAGTGAAAGCAATCTACAAGCGATGTGGTGTCCTCGAAGAAACAGCAGCATTGATAAACCGTAATACCGAGGAGGCACTCACGGCAATAGACGACTTGCCTCATGCCGAAGGAAAGGAGTACCTGCAGGGATTTGCAAACATTCTCATCAAAAGGGACTTCTGAGTCCGCGCATTATGACACTCTCCAAAGCAATGGAAAACAGGATGCTGTTGCTTGTCCTGACCCTTATTCCGGGTATCGGCCCCGCAAGAATCAAGGCAATCACCAACTATCTGACTGACCTGACGGATGTGCTGCATACCGGTGTGGGTGATCTTATGAATGTGCCGGGAATCGGTGAATCTCTGGCACGGCAGATTCACCATTTTCTTCACCATTCACCGACAAGGCTGGCGGCTGAGAAAAGCGCAGAAGAACAAATTGCAGGACTTCAGCGCTACAACGCCAGCATGGTAACCATTCTTGACCCTGATTACCCCCCACTTCTGCAGGAAATTTATGACCCGCCTCCCTGTCTCTTTATTCGGGGAAAACTCCCTTCCGCGCCTACTCCCGGTCTGGCCGTTGTGGGCACAAGGTATGCCTCCCTGTACGGCAAACAAGCAACTGCACTGCTGTGCCGGGAGTTGGTCAACTGCGGAATTGTCATTTTCAGCGGCTTGGCTTATGGAATCGATATGGCAGCACATACCGCAGCTCTTGAAAACAGGGGAACAACCGTGGCCGTCCTTGCCAGTGGCATCGACACGATCTATACCGACCCGAAAGGAAAAATATGGCCCAAAATAATTGAACAGGGGGCAATCATTTCTGAAGAGTGGATTGGCTCGGAACTCTCGCCCGGAAAATTCCCCAAAAGAAATCGCATCATATCAGGTATCTCTAACGGAACCATCGTCATAGAATCCGATCTGAAAGGAGGATCGCTTATCACGGCATCTGCAGCCCTTGAACAAAACCGGGAGGTTTTTGCTGTACCCGGAAGCATCTTTTCCCGAACGTCAAGGGGAACAAACAAGCTTATCCAGCAAGGGCAGGCCAAAGCAGTCATGAGCGTTGACGATATTGTCAGCGAGCTCGGTTCTCAATTTGCAAAAAGTTGTTCCGAAAAGTCCGAATTACAGATTAATGAGCAAACAAGCACTCTTTCCTCGACGGAAAAGAGCATTATAAACTGCATGGGCTCAGAACCAATTCATATCGATGCACTGGCAACGGCATCAACTATTGATGTCTCCTCACTTCTGGTTCATCTTTTTGAACTTGAACTGAAGAACACTGTGGCGCAACTGCCGGGGCAGTTTTTCCAGAAAAAGTTTTATTAAGCCCTCTCCCCTTTAAAAATACTGATTTTTCAGCTTCGTATAGTTTTTTCGCAAGGAATTATTACCTTTACTGCTGCGGGTGTGGCAAATATACGCTCAAGTGTAACGACGTACCTAAAATTACTAACTTAAACCATAAAATTGATGAATCACTCAAGAGTATTTATGAACATGTCTCGCCGTATCATCATGGGTGTGACGCTCAGTCTTGTTGTAGCAGCTTCGTCGACATTCGTTGCACCTTCTCCAGCGGACGCTGCATCTTCTCCAGCATTCGGTGCACAGGAAAAGACAGGTTACGTAGATTTTCGCATGATACAGCAAAAGCTTCCAGAAACAAAGGAGGCAAGTTTGACCTTGAATAGCGCCTATAAAGCAATTTTAGATAAAAATAATCCTGGCTCTGCAAGCAAAAAGAGTTCCACTCTTAAAGGATTAACGAAAGAACAAGAACTTTCTCTCGCAAAAAAAGAACAGGAATTATTAGCCCCAATTAGTCAAAAAATCAGAACTGCTATTGAATCGATTGCCAGTAAAGAGGGTTTTACAGTTGTTCTCGAAAAAAATTCAGCCTACTATGTTGCGCCTGAAAATGACCTCACCTTCAAAGTGTTGAACCAGTTGAATGTCAAGTAAGTATTTTCTGATTTGAAAAAAGTTATTGTTCTTTTTCTGCATGTTATTCTGATGTTGTCAGGGTGCGGCGATCCTGCGAAGGAGCGCCGCTCTCCGGATACAGCCTTTATTGGTCTTAATCACCCCGTACAGGAAGGCTGGACAATCAGGATTTCCCTTACAGAATCAGGTCTGAAACGTGGAGTCATTGACGCTGGACACGGAGCAGAATACAGGGTAAATGGCAGAAGCGAACATCATCTTGATGGAGGTGTCAGGGTTACCCTCTTTGATGCCAACGGCGATGCCACAACAATCATAACGGCACAGAAGGCAGTCATCCATGATAATCAGGATATTGTCGCGCAGGGCAATGTTGTCATTACCGCCGGAGTTTCTGAAAACACAACTGTTATAAAAACAGAGTCGGTCAAACGAACCGCAAACGATAAAATGATTCGTTCAGACAGGTTTGTTACCATTTCAAAGCATGATGAAACAATTCGGGGAGAGGGTTTTGAGAGCGATCAAGCCTTGAAAAAATACCGGATTTTCCGGGGAAGTGGAGAGGCATTTATAAAACAATAGAAGTATTTTTGTTCATGAAATTACACGTTTTAAAATCAAAAATTCATAACGCTATAGTGACAAGCGGTGATCTCGAATATGAAGGAAGCATCACCATTGACAGTGAGCTTCTTGAAATGGTCGATATGATTCCAAACGAAAAAGTTCTGGTTGTCAACAACAATAACGGCGAGCGATTTGAAACGTATATTATTAAGGGTGCCCATGGCTCCAGGGAAATTCAGCTCAACGGAGCTGCCGCACGATGCGCTCTGGTTGGTGATGAGATCATTATCATGACCTTTGCCGTCATGGATGTGACTGAGGCGCGAACCTTTAAACCGATGGTTCTTATTGTCGACAAGGAAAACAATCCAAAAAGCAGACACCATGTAGGCGAGGCAGATAAACTTTTTTCATAATTCTTCTGGATGCTTTTCACTGAATATCAGGATAATCAATGGCACTTGCAGTAATTATTATGGCCGCCGGAAAAGGTACTCGAATGAAGTCAGACCTCGCAAAGGTACTCCATCGGGCTAACGGACGCGCTCTTGTAGAATATGTTCTCGATACCGCACTCTCTCTTGAGCCGGAAAAAATAGTGCTCATTGTTGGGCATCAGGCTGAACTTGTCAAAGAGGCTACAGTACAATACAGAATAGTGGCTGCACTTCAGGAACCACAGCTCGGAACCGGCCATGCCGTCATGCAGACTGAAGCGCTGCTCAACGATTTTAACGGTGAGGTACTCATTCTGTCTGGAGACGCTCCATTAGTTAATGCTGAGACACTGCAGAAACTGATTGCATTTCACCGTTCCAGTCATGCAGCCGCAACAGTCCTGACTGCGGAGCTTGATGATCCAACCGGATACGGAAGAGTTATTCGAGTGCTCAACAGTGACCGCGTCCTGAAAATTGTAGAGCAGAAAGATGCTTCCGAAGAGGAGCTTGCCGTCAGGGAGATCAACTCCGGTGTTTACGTGTTCGACACGCACATGCTTTTTGAGGCTCTTGGAAAAATCAACACCAACAACGCTCAACAAGAGTACTATCTGACTGATGTGTTCGGTATCTGCTTTCAATGCGGGAAAAAGGTTTGCGCCTTCAAGACCGACAATTCGGAGGAGATTCTCGGCATCAACACCCCGGAACAACTTGTGGAAGCTGAACGGCTGCTTCGTATAAACCGAAAGTATCCCGACTGAAGGATTCTGAACTATTTTCTGGAACGGCGCGGCTTTTTTGTTTCGCTCTTTTCTACTATTTTGTGGCGGTTGCCGATAGCGAAAGTACCGGGAGTTGAGATATCGATATCGGAACTGTCTTGCTGTAGCCCCATTTCATGCATGGAATAAAACTCCACAAGATTACCGTCAGGATCCATGACAAAAAAAGCCCGTCCTTCCCGACGATGAGCCGGTCGGGTAACAATATGGACTCCCTTGTTATCCAGGTAAAGGGCTGCTGCATCCACTTCAGCATCTGAAGCAAGCCTGAACCCAAAATGATCGACCCTGATATCCCTTGCATCAGGAGAACCTGGTGTTTCGGCCTTCACAAGAACCAGCATATCCGAGTTAAGGCGAAGAAAGGAAATATTGGCACCAACCCTGTGGTCAAGTTTGATGCCAAGAATATCACTATAAAATTCTTCGGCCAGACGCAGGTCATTAACGCGAAGGGTGATCTGATTAATCCCCGTCAGTTTCATCATCATCTTCTGTTTGAACAACCTTTTTTTCTACTGGTTTTTCGAGCGTATAATCGTATTTATGCTCAAAATACTCGGCAACAGCCTTGTGCGAAGACTTTTCACGAACTTCAAATTCAAGACTGATCGCGATCTGTTCCGGAAAAATCTTGTCCGATTCGGATTCGCTGCTGGGATTGCGGATCATCTCCTTATAGGGGAGAAGCTTGTCTTCAAGTTCTGCCCGCTCTTCATCATGTAATCTTTTTGCTTTTTTTGAAATGGCAACCACCGTTTCATACAAATTCGAATGCGCACTTCTTAATTTATTCAGGTCAACTGGTTTAACCGACATTTGACTTATTTTTTACGTGTTTTAAAGAAATTTGCTGATTATTGCCGTCACCGCAGCATGCCCCGAAATCTATGATTTGGTGAGCTTATCAAGCGGCGTTCCGTAACAGTTTCTAAAAAAACTCGTACTGCTGCCGCTTTTCAACCATTAAACTACTCTATATTTTGCAGTTGTTCCCTTATTTTCTCAAGATCTTCCTTGATCTGAACAATTTTTTGGGATATTTCTGCGTTCTGGGATTTTGATGCAATAGTGTTTGCCTCGCGCAACTGTTCCTGAAGCAGAAAATTGAGTTTTCTGCCAGTACCGCTTTCATCGTTCCTTAACTCTTCAAGAAAAAACTTGTTATGACTGGCAAACCTGGTTAACTCCTCCGTAATATCAAGTTTATCGGCTGCAAGAACCAGTTCCATTTCAAGACGATCCCTGCTGTAGCTCAAATCCTTGCCTGCAATAGCCTCTACTTTAGCCGCAAGTCTTTTTCTGACCGCTTCAAGATTATCAGATGCAAGAATGGTGATGGCTGCAAGAGTATCCTCAATTTCTGCTATTCTTTTACTAAAGTCCACTGAGAGTTCCTCGCCTTCCCTGCGCCGCATTGCCTTAAGACGAACAATCGCCTCTTGCAAAAGAGTTTTGACCAATGGCCAAAACTGATCGACATTGTCAAGTGAAGCCGTTCCGTTCTCAAAGATGTCAGGAAATCTGAGGATATGCTCGAGAAGAATAGGGGTATCAAGAGAAGATTCCCGCTTGAGGGTATCAAGCAGCTCTTTATAGGCTTTAACTTTGACAGCATTGACGCTTAAAGATACAGCCCGCTCTTCGTCAATCTGAATCTGAATAAAAGCAGAGATTTTCCCCCTCTGAAAATGAGCGCGGATCAGTTCCCTGACTTCGAGCTCAAAAGAGAGTAACTGACGGGGAAGTTTGACACTGATTTCTGCGAATCGGTTGTTCACTGAGCGCAACTCAACCAGAGTCCTGACACCACTTTCGACTGACTCTGCGCTGCCATACCCGGTCATACTTTCCAACATAGCTTTCCCTCGTGCGTTCTTTGTTAAAAAGATAACCCGCAGGGCTTAACCCTGCAGAAATCAGGTTATCAACATCCAGCTTGACCTTTTACTTGCGAAGCTCAAGTTCACCAATCACCTTACGATAACGATCAATATCAACGTTTTTAACGTAATTTAACATTTTTTTGCGCTTTGCAACCAGCATCAGTAACCCACGGCGGGAATGCTTGTCCTTGGGGTGCAACTGTAAATGACCGGTAAGATCACTGATTCTGCGGGTGTACAAAGCCACCTGCACCTCGGATTTTCCCGTATTCTTTTCTGAAGCGCCAAACTGCTTGATAACTTCCTCTTTAAACTCTTTTGTCAGGCTCATATCTCTTCGTTTGTTATGTTAAATCGGTTGACCTTGAATATAATATTATT
>JBMOIS010000082.1:0-8407 GCA_049317185.1 Chlorobium sp.
ATTTGGGCGATGAGTGAACCGTCAACAGGCATGTTCAGGCTCTCATTCAATATTAGGCGGTCATAACGCTCTTTATTCTGTTGATAATGTCATTGGTTTCATGCAGGCGTGCTCTCTTCATCCTCCTCATACTTCCCATAACCGTACTTCCCATAACCGTACTTCCCATAACCGTACTTCCCATAACCGTACTTCCCATAACCATACTTCCCATAACCGTACTTCCCATAACCGTATCTGTTGGAATCGCGAGGCGCTATGGCAACCACTCCAAGGCTCATGGGCCTCAGATATGGATCAACCGCATACTCCTCAAGCGGTTTTCTGCTGCTGTACTTGATACGGGCAACCATCAGTGTACCATCAACAGCCCTTGCAAGCTGGGCAGCATCACTTAAAAAAAGAGGCGGACTGTCAAGAATAATCATATCGCACTGCGTCTCAAGCTCTTTAAGAAGTTTAAGCATTTTAGAGGAACCAAGCAGCTCATTGGGGTTTGGCACCTTTTTGCCCGCAGTTAGCAAAAAAAGGTTCTCCATGTGTGTCGGCTTAAAATAGCTGCTGTCAATACTATGCGCCGAGCTGTAGAGGTAGTCAGTAAGACCATGATGTTTTTTGCAACCAAATTTTGTATGCTGCGAAGCCCGCCGCAAATCGCAATCAATAATCAATGTTTTTTTCCCGACAAGCGCATAAGCCATGGCAAGATTAGAGCAAACCGTCGATTTTCCTTCGGCCATGGCTGTACCTGAAACAAGAATCGACTTTAACTCTCCATCAATTCTTGAATAATCGAGCGAAGTGCGAAGAACACGAAAGCTTTCGGCAAAGGGAGAGCTCATGCTGTCGGTGATCTTTGGCATTGGCAATTTAACGGGCAAAACTGGCGGTTCAACTGTTGTTTTTGTTCCATCCTTGCCTGTAACAGCTCCCGCCGATTCACGCAAACGATTGAAGAGTTTTAGTAAATTCCTTCGAATTTTAGATAACTCATCACCTGAAAAGGCGTTCTTCCCATCCTGAGTGACAACAGGAATAACTGAGAGCAACGGCAAACCAATTTCCTTGAAAAACTCCTCACTCTTCACCGTATCATCCAGGGTTTCAGCAGCATAAACATAAACGGCAGAGAGTATTAACCCAAGCGCAAGACCAACCGACATAACTTTTTTAAAATCTGGCCACTCCGGAGTAAAAGGACGAAACGCCGAGCCTACAAGAACAACACTGCCTACCTCGGAACCCAGCAGAATACGAGCTTCATCAAGCTTCTCCTTCAGAAAAACGTACGTCTTGTTCACCACATCCCTGTCGCGAACCAGTTTGGCATAATCCTGCTGTTTTTTAGGGAGCGTTGCAAGCTGACTTTCATAATATTGCTTTAATCGGCTATACTCCATGGAGCTGAATCGCAAATCGTTCAGCTTTCGCTCAACCTGAAGCTTTTCGGAGATCATGTCGATACTGAACTTTTGAGCACGCCCTTCATAACCAATCTGGCCGGCAATTTTGCTGCGGCTCAACTGATCGTACCGGGCTTTTACCGTATCAAGCAGGCGCTTCTTCTCCTTCACCTCCAAAGCATCAGCCCCCTTTTCACTCACCAGACGAACATAAGCGCTCTCAGCAGTACGTATTTCATCCATGATGTTGCCAAGCTGGCTATTGACATTCTGAACAATTCTGGCGCTCAACGCCTTGTCTTGTTGTGAGAGCTTTGATTCCAGAAAATCAAGCCCATTTTTTGTGATATTATACTCTGTGATAACACCGTTGTACTTTGCATCAGTCTCAATGAGCATGTCGAGCAACTTCTGGGTATTGCCCGAGAACTCGTAAATTTCATGCCCCTCCATATATTTTGACTGCGCATCGTCTGCCTCTTTTACCTTTTGCTCCTGCTCACTGAGCATAGAGTCAATAAAACGGCGTGCCTGGGCGTATTTTTCAGAGTTCCTGTCGATATCGGCCTCTTTATAGACTTGACAAAGAGTATTCGACAAAAAGGCAGCCTCATCAGGAAATGGGCTGGCTACCGAAACCCTCAAAATGCCACTCTCGCGGGTAGCATCCACCTTGATTCGACCATTCAACTTCATCGCATACCGTCGAAAAAAAACGCTCTCGTTCTCGGGAGGAGTGACTTTTTTGTGGTTCTCCCAAAAAACAAACGACTTGAAAAAACGTGAAACCGGGCTGTGATATAGCCTGTTACCAAAAAACTCAAGTGAATCTTTCTTGCTGCTTTTGTAGAGAGTTCTAACCGCCAGCTCGGCAATAGGCATCGATTTAAGTAACTCCACATCTTTTTTGGCCGCCCTGCTGTCCATCCCTGCAGTGCCAACAAGCACAGACGAGAGAACATCGCCACTACTTTTGGCCTCATTAATCATCACCACCGAATAGGCTCGATATTCGGGAGTCCGGGAATAATAAAAGAAGAGTGCGGTAAGGCTTATGATGGTAACAATCAGAAAAATGCCACCTCTTCTCCGAAGAACAATCGAAAAAAGCTTGTCAAAACTCACTTCATCTTGCTGCACTCGCAGTTGCTGACTCTGAATATCGCTGCTGTTATTCTGATTGACCATTATACTGCTTCGACTTGAGACGTTACTGAAAAAATGTTGAATAGAGAAATGCGAGAGGATACCCTACACCTACGATATAGAGCAATCTTTCCATGCCGGTCACCCCATACCCAATACTCGCAATAAGGGCAAGCTTTTCAAGACTGATGGATTTTTCGGGAAAGACAATGGTATCATTAGGCTTCAAAGCAATAAACGAAGAGCGATCACCTTTTTTATAATAGCTGTCCAAATCGATGATATAGGAAGTCTTGCCATTGCTGTCGGGCTCCTGACGGGTAATCAACACCCTTTTAAGATTTGTCTGGCCCTTGGTGCCACCGGCAAGCGACAAAACAGAGGCTAAATCCACACTCTCCCGCACCACTAGTGGACCTGGCCTGTTCACCTCGCCAAGCACATTGATGGTCATCAGAATATTACCGTTATCGTCAGTAAAATAGGAACTCTGTGTCAGGGGATACTCCGGCAACCCAAGAGGATTGTAATAGGGACGATACAGGTTGGATTGGGTTGTTACAGGAGCCAGCACATCAGCTCGCATACCAACAGGAGCCAAGCTCAGCAGCGTGAAAAACAACAATATAAAGAGCTTTCTTGAAAAGTGCATGGAGGGTTGATTTGGTAGAGATAAAGTTACTGCAACTACTTCAGCCGGAAGAGGTTAACCACTGCTATGCTGGTGTTGTCCAAAACGATAAAGAGCATCGTTTTATCATAGCTAAGCACCTCTCAGAAACAACAAACAGTGCACAACTGAGTGAAATACTGTTGCTAATATAGCTTTTTTTCATTAAACACAATTGTTGACCCTTCTGGTTCAGAAAAAATTTTCTTGTTTGGTGTTATGAACCTCAAGAGTACGCCTTTTTAGGCATCTTTTCATGGTGCTCCAATATGTTATCGAGTTGCGACTTTCCGCCAAAACGCCAGTAGCATCTACAATGCTGAGATACCCATCATGTTGAGACGTGAAGGCTATTTTGAATCAGCACCCTTGTATCGGTTCACGAGGGTGTAAAGAAGAGCATACACCACAAAACTTGCTGCCCAGGTGAGCATAAGAAGCGCTGTCTGTTTATACAAAACAACCCCTGCGGCTGCAAATATTGCGGCATAGGCCCAGCAAAAGGGAGAGACAATGCTGTTGCGCATCCATGGACTCAACTCTGAAAAATGACGTCGAACAATCATGATTTTAATCAGACTATGCAGGTGAGCGCTGTCAGGCTGACCAAGAGAGTCTTTGCGGAAAAAGCGTCGAGCCATGGTAAAGATAGTTTCGTTAATGGGGTAGGCACACGCGAGCAAAGGGGCCCATACCGAAACTTCCGGGTTACGCGCAGGGAGCATCACCGCAATCCAGGCAAGAAGATAGCCAAGAAGGTAGGCTCCGCCATCACCCATAAATATTTTGCCAAAAGGAAAATTAAAGAGCATAAACCCGGCAATAACCGTTGCAACAGTCAAACAAACTTCAAACAACGTCAAATCATCCGCATCAAAAGCCATAATCCCTATTGCAATCAGGGCAATCATCACACTGCCTGATGCAAGTCCGTTAAAACCATCGATAATATTCACTGAATTAGCAACCCCGGCAACCGCGAAAGAGGTAAAGAGCACTGATAAGGGGAGATAGCGCAACAACGCATCAAGACCCCAAACAGCAAGGTGAGAGAGTGCGTAGCCAGTGAGCCACCAGGCAAGCAGCGCACTCAGAAAGGTGGCAGAGAGACGCTTTACAACGCTCACCCGTTTGGTCAAATCCTCCGTTAAGCCGGCAGCAAAGGCTGGCAGCCCTGCAACCAGCATCTTTCCAAGGAGTTGACTGACAGGTTCAGAAGAGAAAAAGTATCCGGCAACCAGAGCAATAAAGATTGCCAAACCGCCAATACGGAGGGTGGGATCGCTGTGAAACTTCTGGGGGCCAACGGCGATATCGAGTGAGTGGCGACCGTGGAGATGCTGCGTCGAAATAAGTCCCCACGAGAACCCTGCTGCAACCACACCTGAAAGTACCATCCCGATATTAAAACGCTCAATAATACTCAAACGATATTAAGTTTATAAAGTGTAATGTTAAGATGCAGCTTACCATAACGCACAGACTATTCAAGTCACAACGACTCAAATTCCAGCTTCCAGGCCCGCACTTTTCTGGTGCCATTATACTCAATTTAATACAAATATATATATCGCTGTCAGGCTAAATCCATAATCGGGCCAAAATGAGGAGTATTATTCGAAATATATACTCTTATTTGAGCGACATACCTGATATCACAGGGAAGTAGTTGGTAAAAATCGGAAAAAGGCGTAGGATAAATGGCAGCATTGTCTTTGCACTTTTCTCACTATGTATTCTTTATATTCGTTTGATCGGGGTCACGTGCAGATCTTTTCGGAAAAGAACCGGAGTGTACTCTGCAAACATTTGAGAGATAACCAAAACAAATACCCTCATGCAACCAACCTTATCAGAAACCCGGCGGATTATCGCCATCGGAGATATTCACGGATGCCTGCAGGATCTCGTACGGCTGGTCGAACAGCTCAACCTTCAACCAGACGATCAACTGGTATTTTTGGGTGATTTCATTGATCGGGGGGAGCATTCAAAAGGGGTGATCGACTATCTCCTCTCCCTTAAACAGCGTTACGCATGCTTTTTCATCATGGGTAATCATGAGCTGATGTATCTTGAGTACCTGAAAACAGGTAAGTCAAAGATATGGTATTCCAACGGAGGGCTGGCTACACTGAAATCGTACAAAAGCCAGCATGGCCGTGATTTTCCGAAAGAGCATCTCGATTTTATTCGTGAGTGCCAATACTTTCTCGATACGGAAAACTATTTTTTCGCACACGGTGGTCTCGATCCTGAGCTGGACGTCAAGGATAATCTCCGTTATTATCAGCCTGAAGATTTCTGCTGGCAGCAGGTGCACATGCGGCAATCATTCATTGAAACTAATAACTACAAATGGGAAAAAACGGTAGTCTGCGCCCATACGCCGCAAAGCTCCCCCGTCATGCTCAACAAGCTCATCGCCATTGACACCGGTTGTGTCTATAAAGAAAATCCTCTCTTTGGCAAGTTAACTGCCGTGATTCTCCCTGAAAGAGTTCTGGTTCAGACGACCTGAAAAATCATCCTGTTCATAACGGTATAAAACCGCAATGAACAGGATGATTTCAAACCTTCTTCGGCAGCATCATCTTCATAATGCTGCCGAAGCGCTCTTTCGTTTTGCAGCGACTACAGGACTAACCATGCAAGCAGACCAAGCGCACCAACGCCAATCAGCAGATCTTCGCTGCCATGGTGAGATGATACATCGGCGTAGGGATCCGCAAAATCGTAGGTACGATCATCAAACTTCAGGTGTTCGATGTTGGTGAGAGTATCGGCACCTCCAGGGCCTGTTATGGTATAGCTATTTGTTGTCGAATTGTATGCGCCTATCGTGTACTGTGCATAATTGCCGCTGAACTGCACCGTATCATCATCACCTGCGCCACCATCAAGAAGGTTATTGCCAGCACCACCAATAAGCAAATCATTGCCATCACCACCGTACAGGCTATCGTTACCCTCACCGCCACTCAGCGTGTCATTGCCAGCATCACCATACAAGATATCGTTGCCCAGGGTAGAGCCGATATAATCATTGCCACCTCCGCCATGAAGGGTGTCCTTACCAGCACCGAGAACAATATTCTGGTCAGTAGCATCACCATACACCATATTATCACCGTCACCGCCACGTATCTGTGCGTGGTTTCCTACAATAATCGCAAAGTCAACATCATTAAGGCTCAGCTCGGAACCCGTTTGCAATCCGTTGGTATCAATAACAAGAGCCTCATGATGAGTAATAGCATTAGCGCCATTCAAGATTAACTGGTCGGCTGGCACCGGAGTGTTATCGGAAAAGCTGATGGTGCGCACCGTCACGTTTTGGGGAACTGTAGCAACATAGGTTGCAATAGAATCCTGGAATGTCTGGAGGTCTGGCGCAGTTATGGAAGTAACTGAAGCAACTGAAGCTTGAAGCTGCTTCTGCAACCCTGGCTCGCTCGGAGTTACTTCATTAAAGACATAGCCCAGACCCTGGGGATAAACAAGATCAAGAACAGGTACGGTGTTCGTACCAATCAGCAGAGCCGTGCCCGAATTCGGAGCCGCAATCATGGTAGTAGTCGTCGTCGTCCCGGTATTGCTGACCACTCTCTCTCCGCTGCTGCTCAAACTGTTCCCTGCCGTGTCCTTCACTTCAAGCGTGACGGAGGTGTTTGCGGGCAAAGAGGCCACATCCCAGGAGATTGACGTGCCAGTAACTTTATCAGTAATCAATGTTGGCGCACCATTATCAATGGTTCCATAGAGCGCCTCTCCTGTTGCAAGGGCGTGGCTCATTGTCGCTGTAACGTTATTGCCAATGATCGACAGAGCACTTATGGCGGCTGGAGCAACCGTATCAAGCACATAAGCTTGACTTGCTGCTGTGGCTGCGTTACCTGCGGTGTCCCTCACCTCCAGCTTGATGGTGCTGCTGCCCGACAGCGTTGCTCCATCCCAGCTTATCGCGGTGCCTATCACCTTGCTCGTGATATTCTCCCATGTTGTGCCATTATTCACTGAACCATACACTGCTTCACCGGTTCCAAGAGGTACGCTCAGTGTGCCGGTGATCGTCTGGGCTGCCGTTTTGGTAATGAAGTCTGTGCCGCTTGTTCCTGTATCCGCACTGAGATGCAGACCACTTATCGTGGTCGTCGGTGCTACCGTATCAAGCTCGTAAGCCTGGCTTGTTGGTACGCCTGTGTTGCCTGATGCATCTTCAACCTGTACCTTTAGCGTATTGCTGCCCGTCAGTGTTACTCCTGTCAAACTAAAGCTGTTCTGCCCTATGGTGTTCGTTGCAGTCGACCATGTAGCGCCATTGTCCATACTTACTTTCACCACGTCACCAGCCACTGTCACCGCACTCAAGGTGCCGCTGATCGTCTGGGCTGCCGTTTTGGTAATGAAATCTGTGTTGCTTGTACCGGTATCCGCACTGAAATGCAGAGTACTTATTGTTGTTGTGGGGGCCTGGGTATTTATTCCCTGGCTGTCCTTTCCACTGAGGTCGGCTGACACAACCGTATTGCCGGCTGCATCAGTCAAGCCTGTGCCGACAAGGCTCAGCGCCACATTCCCGCTCACTCCTGCTGTCGGGGTCACTGATACAGTATAAGCATTGCCGCCTGCTGAGGCCACGCTGCTCACCGTGCCGTTTGTCGCGGTGAAATGGCTTGTGTCTACCGTGCCAACAACGGCTTCGTCAAAGGTGACGGTGAAGGTTATCGGATCCTTCGTTACACTGGCCGCAGTCGCGTCGGTCACGGTGCTTACACCTGGAGCCTGGGTATCAATTCCCTGACTGTCCTTGCCACTCAGGTCTGCTGACACAAGGGTATTGCCAGCAGTATCGGTCAAGCCAGTGCCAACAAGGGTCAGTGCAACATTCCCGCTGGCCAATCCTGCCGAAGGGGTCACAACCACGGTATAAGCATTACCACCTGCGGAGGTAACGCTGCTCACCGTGCCGTTTGTCGCGGTGAAATTGCTTGTGGCGACCGTGCCAACAACGGCTTCGTCAAAGGTAACGGTGAAGGTTATCGCATCCTTCGTTACACTGGCCACTGTTGTGTCGGTTACCGTGCTTACGCTTGAAGCCAGGGTATCGAGCACGTATGGCTGATCGGCTGATGTGCCTGTATTGCCTGCTGCATCCCTCACCTCAAGCTTGATCGTGCTGCTGCCT
>JBMOIS010000083.1:0-8303 GCA_049317185.1 Chlorobium sp.
AAGGAGGATGCTATCAGCGGTATCCGGAAAAAACTGATACAGGGCGACATCACCACGTTTGAAAAAACATCCAATGCGCTTCTTGTCGGAAAGACGGTTGCCAGAGATATGAACCTCAAACTCAATGACCAGGTTGTAATCATTCCTGCTTCAGGAAAGAGTCGGCAGTGCAAAGTTGCCGGTATCTTTTTTTCTGGTGTCAATGCGGTTGATAACAGTGTTCTTGTCTCTCTGAAGCTTGGCCAGATCATTGAGGGATTGCCACCCAACAAGGTAACAGGCATTGCGCTTAAAGTATCTGATCCTTTTGCCAATGCCTCACTTGCCAAAGATCTGGAGCGTATAACCGGGTATCGATGTTTGACCTGGCAGGAGGAAAATGCAAGTATTCTTTCGCTGTTCGCCCGTATCGGCTATATCGTTTTTTCTTTGGTGGCGTTTGTCGGAGTTGTTTCCGGGTTCGGAGTGGCTAATATTCTTGTGACGACGGTTTTTGAAAAAAGCAGGGATATTGCCATTATGAAGTCGCTCGGATTTTCTGCGCTCCAGTTGGTTGGCCTGTTTATTTTTGAGGGTTTTATGGTAGGGTTGGCCGGAGCACTTGCCGGAGGAGTGCTGGCTGTCGGCTCTATCAAGTTGATGGCCAGTCTTCCCATTGAAAGTTCCCAGGGCCCACTGACTCAAACCGGGTTCAGCATGTCCTACAATCCGCTCTATTTTTTGCTGATTATCGGTATAACCGTTTTTATCAGCACGCTTGCAGCAATTCTGCCCTCAGCTCGGGCGGCTAAACTTGAACCAGTCAGCGTACTCAGGGACAGCAGTCTGTAGAGTTTACAACTTTTCTGGAAGAGTTTGTTCGGGGTGCTGCAGCAGGTAGAGCTTGTAGTAGAGTCCTCTTTTTGCAAGAAGCTCCTGGTGATTTCCGGTCTCCCGGATTACTCCTTTATGCAGCACAATAATTTTGTCCGCTTTCTGAACGGTCGAAAGTCTGTGAGCAATGATAATAGAGGTGCGCTCGCTCATGAGGCGGGCAGTGGCCGCATCAATGAGTGATTCGGTTTCCGTGTCAACCGAGCTGGTGGCCTCATCAAGCACAAGAATTTCCGGATTGTAGAGGAGCGCCCGGACAAAGGCAATCAACTGTTTTTGTCCGGATGAGAGGCCCGTACCGTTTTCAAGGACCCTGTACTGGTAGCCGCCCGGAAGTTGCTGAATGAACCTGTCTGCTCCGACAACCCTTGCAGCCTCCTCCAGTGCCTCGTCAGTAACATCAGGATTGCCAAAGGCAAGGTTTTCCCTTATGGTACCTGAAAAGAGAAAAACATCCTGCATGACAACACCAACAAGTTTTCTCACCGAATGTTCCGTTATCTGCTGCAGGGGAATACCGTCAATAGTCACTGACCCTTTTGCGAAAGGATAAAGCTTGGAGATGATATTGATCAGCGTTGTTTTTCCACTTCCCGTGGCACCGACAATGGCAATTTTTTCTCCATGCCGGAGGGTAAATGAGATATCTTTCAGCACCCAGTTTTCGCTTTCATAGGCAAACCACAGATTCTTGAACTCAATGCTTTCTTTGAACGAATCAAGATTGCCCAGTTTTGCATGATCTTCAATTCCCTCTTTTTCATCAAGGAGCCGGATAATGCGGTCTGAGCTTGCAATAGCGGTCTGAATAACGTTAAAACGGTCAGAGAGATGCTGTAAAGGTCGGAAAAAAAGCCAGATATACTGAACAAATGAGACAACAACGCCGATAGTAAGATCCGCCTTGAGCAGCCGGACACCGCTGTACCATATCACAAGACCGGCTGCCGCAGAACTCAGTACCTCAATCAGAGGAAAGTAGATAGAAAAATAAAAGACGGTACGAATATTGGCATCCCGGTGATCGGCGTTGATGGCCGAATATTTTTCGGCTTCGCGCTCTTCGCGGTTAAAGAGCTGGACAATAGTCATGCCGGTCAAATGCTCCTGAAAAAAGGTGTTGAGTCGTGCTATATGGGTGAGCACATCCTGAAACGCAATCCGTACCCGGTTTTTGAAGGCAATGGTCGCATAGATCATCAGGGGAAGAATGGCGAGAACAATGAGGGTCAGTTGCCAGTCTATCCAGGCCATCAGTACCACAATGAACAGGAGCTGCAACAGGTCGCCAAGAATAGTGATAATCCCGCTGGAAAGCATCTCGTTCAGCGACTCAACATCATTTGTTGTCCGGGTGATAAGGCGCCCTATGGGGTTTCGGTCATAAAATCTGGCCGGGAGCTTCTGCAGATGAGTGAAAATATCCATCCGGATGTCGAGCACCGCTTTTTGGCCGATAATCTGCGTCATCCATGTGGTGATATATTGCTTTATGCCGTCAAGAAGAATGGCACCTGCCAGGTAGAGGCTGATCACGGTCAGCCCTTTGAAATTGCCACGGGCGATATAATCGTCAATGGCGATTTTGGTCAGATAAGGCCTTAACGGTCCAAGAAAAGAACCAGCAATGGTGATGGCAACGGCTATGGCAACAAGTTTATTATATGGCTTGATATAGCGGAAAAGTCGGGCGATGATATAGCGGTCAACCGAACTTTTTTTCTCTTTTTGCAGCGTATCATCCTGCTGCGGCCGGAAGCTTTTTTTTGTCGAGTCATTACTCATGCGTTTCCGTGCCCGAGCCTCTTGTTTCAATTGCACCCTTCAGTTCATCAGCCAGCGCTTCAGCCTGGGCTTTTGAGGGCGCTTCAGCATAGATTCTCACAAGTGGCTCGGTGTTTGACGGTCTTAAATGAACCCAACTGTCCGCAAAATCAAGCTTCAGTCCGTCAAGCCTGTTCGCTTCGGCAGTATGGTAGTGCAACGCGATATCGTCAAAGATGCTGTCGAGCGATTCCCGATCGGCCTGGTCGAGAACGATTTTCTGCTTCGACATAAAATAATCAGGGAACTGATGCCTGAATTGTGACAGTGTTCCTCGGTTGTTTTCGCTGCGCCAGAGGGAGAATGCCTGGACAATCAGCGCTATTCCGACCAGCGCGTCACGACCGTAGTGTAACTCAGGCAGAATGACTCCACCATTCCCTTCACCACCAATGACAACCGCGTTTTCTTTCATGACCGCGCTGACGTTGGCTTCGCCCACTTTGGCGCTGTAACATGCCACCCCATATTTATTGGCAATATCACGGAGTGCACGGCTGCTTGAAAGATTGTTTGCCACGGGCCCAGGTTTGTGCTTCAGGTAAAAGTCCGCACAGGCAACGAGGGTATACTCCTCTCCAAAGAGCGAACCATCTTCACAGAGAAGGGCGAGCCGGTCAACATCCGGATCGACAATCAGGGCAAAGTCGCATCCGCTCTTCTGGAGTGCTGCGATGGTGCCAGATAAATTTTCTTCAATGGGTTCAGGGTTTCGGGGAAAGAGGCCGGTTCCACCACAGGCAACTTGCACAACGCTTTCAATACCGAGCCTTTCACAAAGTCTGGGAACAATCGAAGAGCCTGCTCCTTCAACACAGTCAACAAGTACCTTGAAGTGCTCTCTGGCAATTAACGCTGAATTGATACAGGGCAACTGAAGGACTTTTTCAATATGATCGTCGTCATACTCGTACTTATGGCTGATTGCTCCGATGGAATCCCAGCGTGCAGTGACAAATTGCTCATTTTCTGCAATATCAAGAAGTTCGTCTACTTCTTGAGCGCTTAAAAATTCACCAAGGTGGTTGAGCATTTTCAGAGCATTCCAGGCAACAGGATTGTGTGATGCAGTAATAATCAGCCCGCCATCAGCCTGTTCAGCCACAACTGCAATTTCCACAGTTGGAGTTGTCGCAATACCAAGATCGATAATATCGCATCCGCACAGGAGCAGTGTGTTGCTGACAAGATCACTGATGGCCTTCCCGGTTGGCCGGGTATCCCTGCCGATAACAATTCTGGCTTTTTTTTCATGATTTCGCCGAAGAGTCCAGGCGGCAAAAGACATTGCAAAGGCAGTGAGATTTTTTGGAGTAAGGCTTTCGCCAACAACTCCTCTTATCCCGGAAACGCTGATCATCAGGCTCATAAAAGCGAGGTTATCATGATTAAAATTTTGCGCAATATAAGAAAAAAGAGGGATGAAGAGTATACAGGGAGTTGGGTGAGTGCTTTCAGGGACAAGAGAAGGAGGCGAACTTGAGAGACTGGCATCCTCTCTTTTGTCATTATTTTTCTTGTTTGTCGTTTGAATTGTTTCTTCTATATTACATGCCCTTTGTTATTCAATAATATTACATTTTAAGCGTATATGCCTTTACATAAATCGGCTGAAAAAAGACTGCGGCAGTCAGAAAGAAGAAATGCCAGGAACAGAGCAAGGAAAAAAGAGCTGAAAGTTCTTGTTAAAACCATGCAGAAACTGATTGATACCAGTGCGGACAAGGCTGTTGTCGAGGTTGCTTATCGCTCGGCTGTCCAGAAACTTGATCGCCTTGGAGTAAAGAATTACATTCATGCCAATAAAGCGTCTCGCAAGAAATCACAGTTGACACGGCTTTTGAACAGTTATGTGAAGGCTGATTAAGGGTAAGTAATCTGCTGGCAAGACCAGAAGTGGTTTTCGTTGTCTGACATCCGGACTGTTTTTTTCAGTTCGGATTTCCATACCATCGATTTATGTTTGCATATTTTCGCGGCAAGCTGGTTTCAGTCTTCTCTGAAGAGGCTATTGTCGAGGTTTCTGGTGTCGCCTTCCGATTCCTTGTTTCTGGGACGACCAGCCGTCAGTTGCCCGAACCGGGTGGCGAGGTACTTCTTTTATCGCATCTGTATGTCAGGGAGGATATCCTGCAGCTTTATGGCTTTTTCCGGGAAGAGGAACGTCAGTTGTTTCGGTTGCTTTTACTGGTTTCAGGTGTTGGTCCAAAGCTGGCGCTTGCAATTCTTTCCGGAATGCAGGTACAGGATATTCATGAAGCTATTCTGGATAATGTTCCCGAACGGCTTTATGAAATTACCGGTGTTGGCAAGAAAACAGCCGCAAGGATTATCCTCGACTTGAGAGATAAACTTCTGAAACTTTCTCCTGTTCAAGAGGTTGTTGGTTCTGTTTCGCTTCAGACAAGCCGGTTGAGGGAAGATGCGGTCAATGCGCTGGTAACGCTTGGATTTTCAAGGATTACGGTTCAAAAAGCCGTTGTCAGCATTCTCGAACAAAACAAGGGCCTTACGGTCGAAGAGGTTGTCAAATCAGCGCTTGTTTCAATTCATAATAGTTAGGAGCGAACGGTGACCTACCAGGAAGCTCTCGATTTTCTTTATCCCTTGCACCGGTTTGGTATTAAACCTGGGCTCGATCGTGTACACACACTGCTCAATTTTCTGGGGTCACCGCATAGGCATCTGGGGCTGGTTGTTCATATTGCAGGCACGAATGGCAAAGGAACCGTTGCAGCAGCGCTTGCCTCCATCTTTCAGGCCAGCGGCAAGAAAACCGCTCTCTACACCTCTCCTCATCTTGTTGATTTCACCGAAAGAATTCGTATTGACGGCACTCAGATTCCTCGAAAAAAAGTTGCGCACTACTGTTCACTCCTGGAGCGTTTGGTCATAGAGAACCAGTGTACCTTTTTTGAAGCGACCACAGCCATTGCGTTTGCCTGGTTTGCCGATGAGGGAGTTGAGGTCTCTATCGTAGAAACCGGAATGGGTGGACGGCTTGATGCAACCAATGTGGTGGAATCTGCTTATGCCGTCATACCAGGTATTGGCCTGGATCATACGGCATGGTTGGGCGAGACACTCGCAGAGATTGCTGTTGAAAAAGCTGCGATTATCAAAAAAGGGTGCAGGGTATTCACTGCAGTCATTGAACCTGAAGCATTTTTGCCGATCCAGAAGATGTCAGAATCATGCGAGGCTCCACTTTTTGTGGTCGGAAGAGATGCCCTCAGCAGGGTCTCTTCTGCTGAACCGGGAATGCTTGAGCTTGAGCTCAGTACCACCTGCGGTCACTACCCCTCCTTGAAGGTACCTCTTACCGGTTCGTTTCACGCATCCAATGTCTCTCTTGCGGTCATGGTTGCCGAAGATGCCGGAATTGAGCCAGAGCAGATCTCTTCGGGTCTTGAACGGCTCTTGCAGACCGGCTACAGAGCAAGACTCGAAAGGATTGGTTCCTCTCCGACAGTGCTTCTCGATGTATCACACAATCCAGATGGAATGCGGGCAACAGTCAACGCCCTTGGTTCATTCCGGCAAGCATATCGTCGAGTGTACGTCATGCTTGGTCTGGCTTCAGACAAGGATGCCAGGGCGGTTATTCTTGAGCTACTCCGCCTTGACTGCTCGTTTGTGCTGGTCAATATTCCCTCCGAACGCAGTGTTCCGGCGGAAGAACTTTGCTTTTTATGCCACAAAGAGGGGGCTGAGGCAACAGTATGCAGTAACGGAAGAGATGGACTTGACTCTTTACGTGAAAAAGCTGGTGTGGATGACCTGATTCTTGTGACGGGCTCTTTTTATCTGGCGGGTGATATTATTGCGGTCGGGCGTGATAAAGCTATCACTTGAAATGCGTGTTTTTATGGAATTTTTTTTATATTCTAATCAAGCTACAGAGATTCTTCCTATGTCGAAGAATAAATTCCTTTCCATAATTCCTTGTTGTGATTATACCTTTTTTTAGTATAGAGGTTCTTCCCCTGTCATCTTCTTTTTTTGCTTTCATGTTCTATGAAAAAGCGTTAAAGGTAATTCCCGTTGATAATGCGAGGCATTGACCATGATGTTGGGTTCCCGGTCCAGAAATGGTGTGCGGCTCCTCTTTTTTCTGTTGCTTTTTTAACAACAAGCTTTGAATACAAAATACAATGTCGAACAATTCGATTTTTAAAGGTCTGGACATTAACATGCTCCAGAAAAAGAAGGTTGCTGAACTGCATGCTATAGCCAAAGAGCTTGGTGTGATGGCTGCCGGTTTACGCAAGGAAGAGCTGATTTTCAAGATTATTGAGGCCCAGTCGCAGAAGAATACCGATTCTGAAAGCGGGAATGTTATGGTGAACACCGGTGTTCTGCAGGTCATACCGGAAGGTTATGGTTTTTTACGTTCGGCCAATTATAACTACCTCTCTTCCCCTGATGACATTTACGTCTCCCCATCGCAGATCAAGCGTTTCAATATGCGCACCGGAGATACGGTATCCGGCCAGGTCAGGGCTCCCAAAGAGGGGGAACGTTTTTTTGCCTTGCTGAAAATCAATACGATTGACGGCAACGATCCTGAAATTACAAGGGAGAGGCCCTACTTTGAAAACCTGACACCTCTTTTTCCCCGGGAACGCTTCAAACTCGAAACCAGGCAGTCAGAAGCTTGCGGCCGTATCATGGATATTTTTACCCCTATCGGAAAAGGGCAGCGAGGCTTGATTGTGGCGCAGCCGAAAACCGGTAAAACCATGCTCCTGCAGATGATTGCCAATGCGATCATTAAAAATCATCCAGAGGTGTATCTTATTGTTCTTCTTATTGATGAACGGCCTGAAGAGGTGACTGACATGGCCCGTAGTGTGCCGGCAGAAGTCGTAAGCTCTACCTTTGATGAAGACCCGGAACGTCATGTCCTTGTTGCGGACATGGTTCTCGAAAAGGCAAAACGGCTAGTTGAGGTTGGCAGGGACGTGGTAGTTCTGCTTGACTCAATTACCAGGCTTGCAAGGGCTCATAATACCATCATTCCGCATTCCGGGAAAATTCTTTCGGGAGGTATTGATGCCAATGCGCTCACCAAACCGAAACGTTTTTTTGGAGCGGCCCGCAATATTGAGGAAGGCGGTAGTTTGACCATTATTGCCACAGCACTTATTGATACCGGATCGCGGATGGATGACGTTATCTTTGAAGAGTTTAAAGGCACAGGTAATATGGAGCTTCTGCTTGATCGCCGTCTGTCCGAACGCCGCATATTTCCATCTATCGATATTCTTCGTTCCAGCACTCGTAAAGAGGAGCTGCTGTTTACACAGGATGAGCTTTCCAGAACCTGGCTTCTCAGAAAGTATCTCGCGGATAAAAACCCGATAGAGTGCATGGAGTTCATGCGAGAGAAAATGGCTGATACCAAGGATAACAAGGACTTTTTCAAATACATGAATGCCTGAGCTGCACTATAGAGGTTTTAAGCCTTGGGCGACGAGAGTACTTGATTGTTCCTGACAAGGATAGATTGGAGTCGCCTAAAAAAAATTTGTGGTTCAGAAAAAAATTTCTATATTATCTGCCTTTAAAACAAGAGGAAAGACACTTACTATATGCCCTGCGGA
>JBMOIS010000084.1:0-8197 GCA_049317185.1 Chlorobium sp.
GTAAACGACCTCGGAATATTCCGGCGGCAGGAACTGATCGAGGGCCTGCTTATAAAGGGCACAGGCTTCGCGGTCAACACCGACGAGAAATGCCTTGTAGCCGAGCGGTTCAACGTTCGTGAGGTAATGGCCAGCGACGAAGTACGCCACTTTCTCAATCCGCTCCCTGCTTTTAAGGAAGTTCTTCAGGTTCACCGCCCGGTCGAGAATCTTGTTCAGCTCCTCGATGTCGGCCACCCCCTCGGCTTCGGCAAGGGAAAGAAACTCCGCATCCAGCGTCTCGTACGGGACGAGCATGTCGTTGGGGGCAAGCTGGTAGTAGAGCGGCAGGGTGGTGCCATCCTCAATGCTGTCGGCGATGGAATATTTGTGCAGGTAGCCTTTGTCAGTTCAAGTCGATTCCAGAAAACGTTTTTGGTTCTGAGAAACGGCCGTTGATGTTCGCCGTCGCGATTTCTCTTTGAGACCTGTTTTCCCTGCTGAATGTCGAATGCGGAATCAACGCGATCAACGATCCAATTTACTGGATATACTCCAATCTCTGTTTGCTGATTCTGAATTTGATGCAAACATGATGATTCTGTGGTTTGAGCCAGCGGAATCAATCGATTCGCAAAAATCGTCGGTCTATTATCGGTCGATTCCATCTCGGTCGATGTAGTTGGAGTTCCTCCACTGAGAAATCCTGTGGCAACCTTACCAACTGTGGTTTTCTGCCAATTGCTCATACTCCGCCCTCCTCCAAAATCAGTTTCAATACCTTGTTCTTTATCCAAGTCAAAGGGTGCGTTTTCAGAAACGCCTTGCCCGTGACTGGTCGGTTGACTGGTGGAGTAACTTGGGCCTCATGGGCCTTGACTTGTCCGTTATGTACGAGAACACTCATGACCTATCTCCATCCTTATCCAACAGCTCCAGCAATTTGCTACCTTTTTCCGTGAGCCGATATGTCTGAAGGCGACTGGTGGGTTTGTCGGGAATAGTTGGTTCAATGGTTTGATCGGCAACAAGCACTCGGATGACCTTGTTCAATTGACCGGAGATGGTTTTTTGCCCCATTGCTTCCGATAGTTGGGCTTTGCTTTTTGGGTTAAGGACAAGTTGCCGGAGAACCCGAATTTCCATCGACTCTGGCTGTGACTCTGGCTGCGACTCTGGCTGTTGTCCAACTTGGGCCTCATCTTGGCCCCCCGACTCAGACTTTTTCCTTCTGATCGTCAACACAAAACAGCCGCCATCAAGCCTGATTTCAGGCTCAGGGAGCCCGGCATTTTTGCATCGCCGGATCATGTCGCGGATACCGGTTCCCATACGCTCGATGTACTTGGTCAGGTACATTGGCTCGGCAATCAGCGGATTATGAGGAACGGAGGCATGTGGCTCGCGCAGTTTTTCAAGAGTCAGGGTCGGAGGCAGAGTGCCGGGATTCCAGACTTCAAGCCGATCTTTGAAGAGCATGACCTGTACGCTGGCATTGCTGGTGTAGTCGCGATGTACAACGGCATTGACGATGGCTTCAGCGACAACTTCCTGCGGGATTTCGTATTTCGTCGGCACCTGGGTGCTTTCCGCTCTTGTTCCCACCCAGAGGTCTATCTTGGAGAGGACGAAATCCTTGGCCTGATCCACGAGTTGGAAGACTGTCCCTTTGTACACCTGATAAGAGGGAATGGGTTTTTCCACTTCATAGCCGTGGAAATGGGCGCATTTCACTTCGGAGGTAATCAAAAAACGCTGCGGCTGTTTGCCGAATAACAAAATAGCGGCATTGGTCGGTCTTTCTTTGTCGAGCAGGTTGAGATGCTCCAGTACCTCATGCGGTGGCGTATCCCCTGCCAATGGGAAATTGCGGCCGCGCCGGGCAAGCACAAGAAAACGGGTGATGTTCTCTTCGTCAAGGTTGTCGAGCGAAGCGTTTCTGCAGAACGTGGCATCAAACGGATCGACATGGATCAGTTCATGCTCTGTGGCAAACTCCTTTTGCATGCTACTGATAAAGATCTTCATACCCCAACTCCCAGTTGCTTGAGAATGCTCCGCAGGGCTTCGTCGGTCTTCCTGGCCTCCAGCTCAATCGCGTTCAGCTCTTCGACAATTTCCGCAATGGGCCGGTAGGTTTCGGCATCGCTGGTGTGGATGTAGCGGCTGGGAGAGATGTTGTAGTCGTTCTTCTTCAGCTCGGCGTGATCGACGATGCGGCTGAGTTTTTCCTCCTCCTTCCACCCGATGAGGGTCTTGGCAATGTGCTGGATGCCTTCGTCAGGGATAAAGTTTTTGGGGTCGCCCTTTGCGAAAATCTGGCCGGCGTTGACGAGCAGCACACGGCGCTCTCTCTCTTTTGCCTTTGCCTTGTTCAGGAACAACACGATGCCCGGGGCGGTGGTGTTGTAGAAGAGGTTTTCGGGCAGGTAGAGCACAGCCTCAATGAGATCGTGATCGACAAACCATTTGCGAACGCTCTTCTCCTTGTTGGTGCCGGCATTGCCCGACCCTCGGGAGGTGGCGCCGGTATCGAGGACGACGGCGGCGCGGCCTGTGGCGTTGAGGCTGGCGTGGATGTGCTGCACCCAGCCCCAGTCGGCGGAGGATTTGCCGGGGAATCCGGCCCCCGCAGGGAAGCGGTCGAGTTCGTCATTGTCGTAGTCAGCCTCGGTGAACCAGTCCTGGTTCCACATGGGATTAGCGACAACGCAGTCGAAGGTGCGGAGTTTGCCCTGCCTGTTGCGGAACTTGGGGTTCTTGAAGGTGTCGCCGATTTCGATCTGCCCCTCCATGTCGTGGATGATCATGTTCATGTTGGCCATGGCCCAGGTCTCGGGGGTGAACTCCTGGCCGAAGAGTTTCAGTGGAGCGACGGCACTTTGTGTACTCCTGGTAATCTCCTCCATGGCGATCTCGCATTTGACGAGGAGGCCGCCGGATCCGCAGGTGGGGTCGTAGATCTCCATGCCGGGCGCGGGCTGGAGCACTTGCGACATGACGGTGCCGACCTCTGGCGGGGTGTAGAACTCGCCAGCGCTCTGGCCACCGCCTTCGGCGAATTTACGGATGAGGTATTCGTAGCTCTTGCCGATAATGTCAGCCTCAACGTCGTCGAGCCCGAGTCGCTTGGTGCTGATGGCTTCGATGAGGTTGGAGAGGCGGTCGTCGTCGAGGTCACGCTGGCCGTGGGTGGTGGCGTTAAAGTCGACGCGGTCGATGATACCCTGCAGGAGCGGATTCTCTTTGGCGATAGCCCTCATGCGGGTGGTGACGCCTTCGCCTATCTTGTCGGAAAGCTTGCGGATGACCGACCAGACAGGCTGCTGGGGATCGTCCGGCAAGAGGGGGAGATAGAATCGGACCAGCTTGTGGTCGGCCCTGGCGAGTTGGAAGGCCTTCTGGCGCGAGCCGACCTCGGCGGCAATACGGTTCAGCTCGTCATCGAAGACATCGCAAAGACGCTTGGTGAAGATGAGCGGGAGAATGTAGTCCTTGTATTTCGGAGCATCTTTGGCTCCACGGATGGAACAAGCCGCATCCCAGATCCAGGACTCCAGGGATTTCCCGTTACCGTTATGATTTGCCATCAGGGTTCAGTACTTTATTTTTTGTGCGCATCATGCTCACATAATCTTTAAAAACGTTTTACCTGAGTAATCAGCTCGACACACAGTGTTTGACTGGAATTGCTGAATGTTAACAAAAGGTAAGTGCTGTACGATACTGAAATTTTTGGTAAAAACCGCATCTCGGAACTTCATGGTACCGCTTTGTAGCGAACCGAATACTCCATTATCCGCAAAGAATTATGTCATTATATTCTGAATTTGCCCCGTGGTATGAGCAGCTTTTTCCGTTCCGTGAAGAGGTTTATCTCTTCCTTTGCGAACATGCCGGTACTTCAGGAAGCGCTATCCTTGATGCCGGATGCGGTCCGGGCCACTATTGCGCACGGTTTCAGCGTGATGGTTTCCGCTCAACAGGTATTGATCTGGATCAGAAGATGATTGATGAGGCAGCGACCTCCTTTCCTGACCCGGAATTCCACTGTATGAGCATTGAAGATATCGCCTCATTGCGTCGTTCGTTCCGTTTGATCTTTTCCACAGGCAATGTTGTGGCCCATCTTTCACCTGCCCAATTTTCAGCTTTTATTCAGAATGTATACACTGCTCTTGAATCTGGAGGTTGCTGGATTTTTCAGGTGGTGAACTGGGACTATATTCTTGGGCTTGCAGAGTACCGTTTTCCGGTCAAAACGCTTGATGATGGTTCGGTAGCCTTTTATCGCCGCTATCCGATTATTTCTCAGGAACGCGTCATTTTTGATGTCGAGCTTGTTTCAGGCGGCCAGCAGGTTTTCCATGAGCAGACAACACTCTATCCTCTCACTTCCGACAGTTTTCTTCAAAGGCATAGCGACGCTGGATTTTCTCTGACTGGTATGTATGCCGCTTTTGATAAAACACCCTTTAACAGAGAGCGTGATTCCGGTCTTGTGATGGTGTTTTTGAAGGAGCAGGGGAGTTCGGTATAATTTTTGTCACAATCATGAACCTGCATGAAAATCTATGAGTGCAACGGTACTTGATATTTTATACCTGTTTTGCGGGAGAACGCTCAAGAGTCGAACTTGAGTCTGGGGAGGTAACTTGCCAAGCTCGTCCAGAAAGATGGTTTTACTTGAGTGTGTGAGTACGTCACTCTCATTCCATGTGGGATCTGTTTTTTTACTCATGTCACAAAAATACCTTGCCAAATTGGCGTTTTTTTTTGAATTTATTCGTTTTTGAATAAATTCACCAATGAATAAATTCTAATCACGGAGAACTGTTATGAAACTTGGCAACCCCGCAACCGGAGAGGATTTTTTTGGTCGTACACAGGAACTGGGTGACCTTTGGCGCTACCTGGAAACAGACCACATCCGCTTTCCCGGTGTACGTCGTCTTGGCAAGACCTCCATTCTAAAACGATTAGAAGAAGATGCGGCTGAGCATGGCCTTATGGCCCGGTGGCTGGATGTTTCGAACATCAATTCGGCACAGGGTTTCGTTGATCTCCTGGATCGGTCGTTTCCAGAAAAAAACATTGGACGCTTTCTTTCTGACAGATCGCAGCAAGTGGGTAGCTGGTTCAAGATTATCCGTAAGGTAGAGGTTAACCTGCCCGATGAGGTTGGGGGCGTTGGATTCGGCATCGAATTCGGCGGTGAAGCAGCGCCGGAGTGGCAAAAGTCAGCCAATATCCTGCATTCGAGGTTGCGCAACCAGCCTTTGCTGATACTGCTTGATGAGTTTCCTGTGATGCTGGAAAAGCTCGTTAAGCGCGATCGTCAAGAGGCTGAGCAACTTCTTGCATGGTTGCGGATTTGGCGCCAGTCGTTGGGAGCGTGCCGTTTTGTTTTCACCGGCTCAATTGGTCTGCAATCCTTATTAGAGCGTCATGGACTTGGTGAAACTATGAACGATTGTTACTCCTATCCCCTTGGACCTTACAAGCTGGCGGAAGCGCGTGGCTTGTGGCGGCATTTTGCTCCGATCAATGACGAGACTCCCTGGGAAGTAGGGGAGCCGGTGATCGATCATGCACTGAAACGTATCGGCTGGCTGTCGCCCTATTTTCTGTGCCTGCTGCTAGATGAAAGCATGCGCGCGGCACGGGAGCGACGGCAGGAGTCGCCCTCCGATGCAACAAGCGAAGCGCGCATCGAGATTGATGATGTCGATGACGCTTACGAGAAACTGCTCGCCGAGCGATCCCGCTTCCACCATTGGGAAAAGCGCATCAAGGAGTCCCTGGCACCCGGTGACCTGGATTTCTGCCTCAGCCTGCTCACCCATCTTTCCCGCCATGCCGAGGGCCTGACTCTGCGTCAGTTGAGCAGCCGTCTTGCCAAGCGAGAGCCTGATCCCGACCGCTGCGCCCAGCGTTTGCAAGATCTCTTGGTGCGCCTGACTGACGAAGGCTATACCAGCACGCCTGACGGCAACAGGCGTGTCCAGTTTCTCTCATTTCCTTTACGCGATTGGTGGAACCGAAACCATGTCTGACACTATATCAACGTATAGCCAGCTCGCTGGCGGATTCGCCGCCATCAGCAAGTACAACCCGCATCTTTGGAGTGCGGAGCAGTTACGCGCCATTTTTGTTGCCCGTAAAAATGAACTGGCTGACCTGCAACGCACCCTGCGCACCACGCCGTCGGAGACAGTGGCCCAGCATGTGTTACTGGTCGGAGCTCGGGGCATGGGCAAATCCACCCTCATGCGGCGTCTGGCCCTTGCCGTGGAAGATGACCCCGACCTCTCCACCGTCTGGCTCCCCCTGCGTTTTCCAGAAGAGCAATATACGGTAGCTACGCTCGGCCAGTTCTGGGCCAACGTGCTCGACAGCCTGGCCGATGCCTTGCAACACTTGGGGTTGCCCGTCAGCGAGCTGGATGCCGCCGCCGAACGCATTGCAGCCCTGCCCGCCGTCGATCAGGCTGCCGCCTGCCTTGCCACCATTGACCGTTGCGCCGACGAACGCGGGCAGCGCCTGCTTCTTTTGATGGATAACACCGATCTCTTGCTTCATAACATTGGGCGTGATGCCCAGTGGGCGCTTCGTGCCACCTTGCAAAGCAATCCCCGCCTTTTCTGGGTCGGCGGCAGCTATCAGAGCCTGGAAGCGGATAGTGACTATCACGACGCCTTCCTCGACTTTTTCCGCGTCATCACCCTGCGCCCTTTGCGCCTGGAAGAGATGGCCCAGGCGCTTCTGGCTCTTGCCGAAACCTTTGGCGGCGATCTGGCACGCCAGGAGATGGATCGACAACTCGACGCCCATCCAGAGCGACTGCCCACCCTGCGTCAGCTCTCAGGCGGTAATCCGCGTACCACAGTCATGCTCTACGAAATTCTCGCCAACGGCCAGAACGGCAGTGTGCGCAGCGACCTGGAAGCACTGCTGGACAACATGACGCCACTCTACAAGGCGCGCATGGATGCCTTGGCCGATCTGCCGCGCAAGCTCTTCGCCCACATTCTGGAGCATTGGGCCCCTATCTCTATTGGTGAGCTGGCGTCGGTTTCCCAAGTGCTGAGTACCAGCATCAGCCCGCAACTGAAGCGTCTCGAACTTGATGGGCTGATAGAGAAGACCAGTCTGCATGGCACAAGCCGTAGTGGGTATCAGGCTGCTGAGCGCTTTTTCAATATCTGGTACCTGATGCGTTTTTCGTCTCGCCGTCAGCGTAGCCGTCTCGCCTGGCTTGTTGAGTTCATGCGTCTCTGGTTCAGCAGCGACGAATTGTGTACCCTTGCCCAAAAGCGGATGCACGACGGCCACGTTACTGTGCGCTCAAATTATGACCGGGAATACGACCGCGCTTTGGCAGATGCCCTGCCATCCCAGGCTCCCGAACGCCATACTCTGCGCTGGTCGCTCCTCAAACAACTGAAGGCAGACCGCAGCCAGTTGGCTGAACTCTTCGACATAGAGGGCGCTGATGCCGATTTCAAGGGCGCTGATGACTATCTGCGACGCTTGGCTGCTCTACCAGCTCAGTTGCGCCAATCTCCCCATGCGGCAACTGAAGAAGATAAAACTCGTTTAGTTGAAGTAGTGCTTGGGTCGCTCACTTTAAGTCTTTCCGAGAAAGAGAGCGTGGCTGAACTGGTAACGGAATTGAGCCAAGATCAATATGACGAACTAGTGGATCTATTTCAAGGAGCGAAGAGGATATTGTTTGAAGGCTATGGAGCTTTAGCCGTTAAAGCAGTTGACACTGCTGTGCTCAGTCAGGATTTCTTTCCTGACATGCCCGAATCACACCTCGCTTACGAACAAATACGCGCCTGTTTTTCTGATCAAAGAGATGCTTTGCGTTTGGTCAGTGCGCTGTTTTACTCCAAACACCAAGACGAGTGGTGCTATAAAACTCAGATTCTGGCCTTGAAGGCCTTGCCACAAGATGTGGAAATTGCGTTTAAATGCGCATGGTTGTTGCACGTAAATCTGGGGCGTTACGAGGAAGCGGAAGCTGCCTATCGTCAATCCATCGCCCTGGACGAGAAGTATGCGTTCTTATGGAACGGTTTGGGCAGTCTGCTTGCTGAGCATCTCGGTCGTTACGAGGAGGCTGAAGCTGCTTATCGTCAGGCCATCACCCTGGACGAGAAAGACGCTGCATCATGGACCCGTTTGGGTGTCCTCCTGCATTTCAATTTAG
>JBMOIS010000085.1:0-8138 GCA_049317185.1 Chlorobium sp.
ATTTGTTGAGCGAGCGTCTGTTCCGGTAGACATAAGCAATCTTCTCGATATCTTCTGAGCGGAGGGTGTTTTGAACCTTGCCCTCTTTGTATTCGTGGTCGGCATTGATAAAGAGTACCTCCTTGCGGGTTGCGGCACCGGCTCGGTTGATAATGAGAATGGAGGCGGGAATGCCGGTACCATAAAAAAGGGCTGGCGGCAGACCAATAACCGCTTCAAGGTAGCCGCGCCTGATCATCCACTCCCGCATTTTACGCTCTTCACCACCACGGAAAAGAACCCCGTGCGGCATAATCACCGCCATGCGCCCGGTAGATTTGAGCGTACTGATGATATGCTGGACAAACATGAAATCCGCTTTGCCTTTAGTCGGCATCCAGAAGTGATAGCGCTCGTTGAACGTCAGGCTTCATGGTGTCGGCGGCATAGTTTTGCGAAAAGGGCGGATTGGCAATGACAATGTCGAACCGTTTCAGCTCCGCGCCTTCGATATGCTTTGGCTCGTTGAGGGTGTCGCCGTTTTCAATCTGGGCATCCAGAATGTCATGAAAGAGCATGTTGAGCTTGCACAAGCCCCAGGTGGTGCCGTTCTTCTCCTGACCGTAGAGTGTCAGCTTTCTGGCGCTGCCATACTTGCTTTCGACATAGTTGAACGATTCAATCAGCATACCGCCCGAACCAACAGCGGGGTCGCAGATCTCGGCATCCTGCGCCGGGTCGAGAATGTTCACCAGCAGCTTGACAACGGTACGAGGCGTATAGAATTCGCCACCCTTTTTCCCTGCGCTGTCGGCAAAGTATTTGATCAGGTATTCATAAGCGGAACCAAGCAGATCGGGAAATTCGAGATTGTCATCAGTGAGCACCACCTTGTCGAAATGGCCGATGAGCTCAACCATGTCGGCATCGGTAATGCGTTTATTGTTTTTCCCAAAGGTTTTATTGAAGTCGATCGGCTTGAGAACACCCTCAAGGCTGCCGAGATTCTTCTCCTCCAGCTCGGCAAAGGCTTTCATCAGCTCAGAACCGACCTCCTGCTTCTGGTGCTTGATTTTCTCCCAGCGGGCACGTTGAGGCACAAAAAACTTGTACGCCTCTTCACGCTCCAGACCCTCTTCAAGCTCCTTCCCTGCTACACCGCGTTTTTCAAGCTGCCCTTTTCTGATGAGGCGTTCAAGAGCAAACTGGTCGTTGACTCGTTTCAGAAAGAGCATGGCAATGACATACTCTTTGAACTCCGAAGCATCCATGTTCCCGCGAAGCGATTCGCAGGCCTCTTCAAGGAAGTTTTCTAACCACGACAGTGAAAGTTTATGAGCCATTGAGTTGTTTGTTTTTTGAGGCTGACATGAGTGGGCTTGTTGTCCGGTCGAGGATTGGATAGGGGATTCATATTATTTCGTCACTTTTCCGTAGTTCTGTATCACGGAAATGTAGCCCATGAAATCGATGGTCAGAGTGTTCCGTCTTATTCCCTAAATTGTATCTCTTGTTTTTGGTAATCAATGAGAATACTAAACCGACTCAAAATATCATTGCCAACAAACCCATTAATACCTAATTCTGCATGAATATCTCCAAATTCAATCTCGATATTGTTTAACTCTTTGCCGCCGATGATAACTTTTCCCACATTTTGAGAAACTACTTCCTGAGTTCCTCCTCCTATTCCAAATATTCGTTTGACTATCGCAGATTTGCCGTAATTGAAGTTGACCAGATCAATATCAATTGCAGTCACTGCCGAACCTGTATCGACAATGCAGTTGTCTATTACTACGCTGTTTCCCTCATAAATCAGTTCAAAAGTGATCCATATCAATCCATGCTTCAATTCAAAATTCATCTCATAATTCCTTTATAAGGAATATTTTCGACAATGAATTCTTCCGGCGTTGAAGGAAGAGAATATAAAACCTCCCTGCCCTTATGTTTGTATTCTTGGTAAACTTCTCTTATCTCTTTTCCATTATCACTGATTTTCAGAACCGTTCCTTCCAGAATTTTCGACTGGGTCTCTGACATTTTCTCTTCCACTATCTCTCCCAGTAATACAAACTTACTGGGGTATTGTTTTCGTATTTCTGACCATTGCATTTGCTCTCCTCCTCAGTCATGTTATTCGTATCGTATGTCCTACCTAATTCATTATATCTAAACCTCTTGCCATACATCAAGAAGCAATGAGGGTATTTGAGCACCAAACACGATCTCTCGGTACATACCTTGCCAAAAAACCTTCTTTTGCAGTATAACAAACAAGTTCAGCCCATCAAAACACATCTACCCGAAAAAGACGTCAACCGCTTTGCACCCCATGTGTGCAAGAAGCTTTTATGTATATGTGACCGGTCTTTCAACCCTAATGCCTTGCGGATATATGGTAATGTCCCAGCCGCATTTCTGAGTGGAAACATCAACCAGATGGCTTCATCATCCTGAATATCCGGTTTGAACCGAATATATCCACACCTATGCACCGTTTTCATTGATGGCAAAATTTGCCGGTGAGGTTAATACCCACGATTTGCCGACTTTTTCGGGCCGTCCCATGACTGATACGGTTTTGTTATCTTTATGCGCATCACATGCTGTACGGTAATTCTCGGGGCTCAGGGAGACCTTGATATTTACCTTGCGGTTGTTGCCGATATCCCAGGCAATGATCACCTGCCTTCCGTCGGAGTCGCTTGAATCATCATCGGTGTCGATTGATTCAGCTTTTAACTGTATGATTTTACCGATTATTTCCGTTTCATACGATTCAGTTACTGCCCGAAGTGATTTTGCGGCGGCTTCAAAATATGGCCGAAAAACTGATGGTTCAATAATGATGTTTGAAAATGAACTTACATCGGCGCTGGCGTTAAATTCGGGAGACCAAAGCATTGAGTACTCAAGATTAAAATCATCAAGATCTTCAGTAAGCTCTTTCATAACTTCGCACAAGTTTGCGTTGAAGCCTTGTTCATAGTTGCTGGTCATGATGCCGATATCACTTTCACGAACACCTTTAACGGCAAATTGCAACCCTCGTACAATGCGCTCCATAACCCGTCGTTCAAGCGGTGATGCTTCAATATCAGGAAGCAGGGTGAGGATGGAGGGTGGCAATGGCATTTCGATGGTCAGTCCAAAGCTGCCCTGAAACGTGTGACCAAACCTGCATTTATGGGTATACTCCTTTCCAATTTTCCGCCCTTTGGCAAAGTAGGGCTGATTATCTTCCTCCGCACAGGCGGCATAATAGACCAGATCGCGCAGGCGTGAAATAACCAGAGGTGCCAGTTCAAGGGGTAAACTTGTCAGGCGGGCGCTGCTATATATTCTCTGACGAAAAATATCAAGCGAGCGGTTTTTTATCTTCTGGACAATATCTGAAACGGAAACTTGCTCAAGTGCCGCGATAAGTTTGGCCGCTGAATGGATTTTGGCAACAGCATCCCGATAGTCGTTACCGTTTGGAAGAACAAGCTTGATCTGGTTGTTGTAATCGTCGTTACGCTCGTATTGGTAAACGAGTAAGGATGGATTGGGATGCTCAAGCTTGGTCCAACCGGCTTTACGAATGTAGGCGGTTATATCTTCTACGCGGAGCTGAATGCTTATATCGTGATTGTTCATGATGGAAGTTCTCCTTTCTCAAGGGCAGTTAACACCTCGTTCAGGATTTTTGGAGTCAGGAAATTTTGTCTGCTTATTTCAATTCGTTGCGTTCTCGCATTATTGCTTCTCTCTCCAGAGAGATAGAGCCAGTAACAGCAGCGACGCAACACCAACTCTTCTTCTGAAAGAGAGAGCCACTCGCTTTCAGCTTCAGGTAATACCATCAAAATAAGAATCACCGGCGTAGTGGCAGCTCTTGGAGCACGATCAACCAGATAATTGTGGGTTTCAACATCCAGATCATAACGAAGATGTGTATCATCGATGATACAGTTTTTTGATGCTTTGAGCTTAAAATCAAGACTGAAACCAGTTTCATGGTAATGGCCATTGAAGTAAGATACCTGATGAAATGTGCCATCAATAGTATAATCGTGTGAGCGATCTTTCATGCTCAAATTCACCCCGGCTTTTGCGGCAATTGCCTACGCCAATAAAAAGATAGTTAATATACCACTAATGAAATACATAGAGGCGAATTACAATCTTATTTTAACACATTCTTCCTGTTTTTATATTGATCAGATAAACACACTGATTACACGCCATTGCGAGTGGTTGCCTTGTCAGAGTAACGGCACTTTGCTGAATAACACACAATTTCAGCTCATCAAAATACATCAACAAATATAACTTTACCCCTGAACCTGCACCGCACTATCCCCTTCTTTCAGCACAAGGTCTGCTGAACATAAGAGAGCGCTTCTTTGCCCACCTTGCATTGGAGATGATCGAAATGGTATGTCTCCAAGGTAATTGGCCAACAAGCTGTTGACTTTTTATATCTGTTTGATAATAAAAGAGATCCCACTGTTTGACATATTTGATATTGCGTTGTTCACTCATACCCCAACTCCATCAAATACCCTGCCAGCTCAACACTTGCAGCATCCCGTTCTTTCAGAATGCTGTGCAATGGCTGGTGATATTTCTCCCGGAGGTTTTCGAGGCTTGAGCGAAGCACCCGGCTGTACTGGGCAAGGTACTCTTCAACCGTTGCATAAAGCGTCCGTTCCCAACGGGCAAGAATGAGTTGTCTGGCTTTATCACTGTCAATCTTGTTGCGAGCCTCTTCGACCAGTTTCTCTTTGCGCTCTTTAATCTCTTTGATGATCTTCTTGCAGATTTTCAGTTCAAAATCTCCAATTTTTGCTACCGTAACCACCGGCATTGCCGGAAAATTCCCCAGATTACCGGACAGCCGAATATTTGCTTTCCGGTAATCCCATATTTGCCCAAGCCGAACACCTGCTTCATACGGAAGCACATTGACCGTTGCGCCGCTGTCAACCAGACCGACAACCTCAGCCTGCCGATTGTTACAACGAAGAGAAAATGTCAGACGAGGCAGACTGTCATATTCATTTTGCGACGGATCGCTGACAGAGTATCTGAATTTCAAAATGTTTTATTATCCGTATCAGTTACTTCAAGCTTATTCATCAATATTTCTGCTACTCCATAAGTATGGTACGGTGTAGGCATATCATAAATCTTACCGGGTTCCAGCGGAGAAATATTTTCATCCGTATCAAGCTGTTCCGCTATTATCCTAATCAGTCTGAGTTTGTCAAGTGTCCGTAACTGTTGGACAAGGGGAAGAATATCTGTCAAAGTCACAATTTCGTTGTCTACCGTTCACTCAAAAAGCTATTTCAATTGATGCATGCTCTTTCTGCCATCAGTATTAAGCGGTCAATAACAAGTCGCTCCGTAATCTCCAGTCATCCAAGCCTGATGCATTGATAGTATTGGCTCACGATTAACCAACTTTGCGGCACACTTTATTTCTGCCTCTTTGATGGCTGCAAAAATACGATCAATATCGTTACCATATCTCGCCGCATGGGCGCTTCTAACTCTACGGATTTCTTCTACGATTGGATCATCTTTCATTGATTAACTCCTCTGGAAAACAAAGTATTGGACTACGAAAAGTCAAATGATTGATAACTTGAGATGACTCCTTGAACTCCGAAGCATCCTTATGCCCGCGCAACGATTCGCACGCCTCTTCAAGGAAGTTTTCTAACCACGAGAGTGAAAGTTTATGAGCCATTGGGGGGGGTGTTTTTTTAGGCTGACATGGGAGGGGGCTCGAGGATGGCAGATCCTTTTTTTGTCTGCAGTGTCCATTCAACGAAGAGCTAATCGGCTGCGGCGAGTGGAACTTGCTTCGATGCGCACAACGCTGCTCCCCACCGTCGGGTTGACCCGCTTGTCAGCTCATTGTAGCCTCCTATTGCTATGGCACAAACTTCTTTATCTGAATATCCTTTATTACTTTATAGTGTTTGTCGTTTCCCGTGAGAATGGGAAGACCGTGAGCGATTGCTGTAGCTCCAATTAAAGCATCTGCCAATTGCATGGAATGACTGAGAAAATGTTGTTCCACATAAAACATGGCTTTTGCAGATACCTCTTCGGAGACATACAGAATTTGTGCGTTCCATCCATTGAGTGCTTTACGGAACTTGGTTAACTCCTGTTTGTTTCTCAATCCTTGGACCAGTTCCATGTAGGTAATGGCAGATATGAAAAAATTCTTGGAGTTTTCAATGAGCTGATATGCTTTTTCATTTCCTCGCATATACCAAATGAGCACGTCAGTATCGATAACCATCAGAATCTTCCTTTTCTTAAACCTCGTACATACTCATCCACATTTTTCACCATGCCGTTATCTTCCCACATTCCGAACAATTCATTTTTTTCGGTTTGCCTGTTGATTTCCTGGTAGGGGACAAGTTTGGCACATGGTTTCCCTCGGAAGGTAATAACAACTTCCTCCCCCCTCTTTACAGAGTCTATGAGCTCTTTTGAGTTGAATCTCAGCTCTTTTGCGGTAGCTCTCATGTTCACCCCTCCGTATAGAAAGTTTATATTCCGAAGTATACACTTGATATCAAGTATAATCAATAATGTTTTCTGTGCAGCGGGTAATTAGTCGAATATTTCGCACTTGAGCTAACAAAGGCACATACTCACCGAGCTTACCAAAGGACAGAGGGATATTCTCAAGGAACTCAATATTGAGGTGCCGGAAATGGTCTCGTCATAATTTGTTCGGGAAATTAGGTTTGTATTCGTGGTCGGCATTGATAAAGAGTACCTCCTTGCGGGTTGCGGCACCGGCTCGGTTGATAATGAGAATGGAGGCGGGAATGCCGGTACCATAAAAAAGGGCTGGCGGCAGACCAATAACCGCTTCAAGGTAGCCGCGCCTGATCATCCACTCCCGCATTTTACGCTCTTCACCACCACGGAAAAGAACACCATGCGGCATAATCACCGCCATGCGCCCGGTAGATTTGAGCGTGCTGATGATATGCTGGACAAACATGAAATCCGCTTTGCCTTTAGTGGGCACCCAGAATTGGTAGCGATCGTTCAACTTTATGCTTCATGCTGTCGGTGGAATAGTTCTGCGAAAAGGTCGGATTGGCAATGACAATGTCGAACCGTTTCAGCTTCGCCCCCTCCCTGTGCTTGGGCTCATTGAGCGTGTCGCCGTTTTCAATCTGAGCATCCAGAATGTCATGAAAGAGCATATTGAGTTTGCAAAAGCCCCAGGTGGTTCCGTTCTTTTCCTGACCATAGAGAGTCAGTTTTCTGTTCTTCGAATCTGATACATCACGACAGCAAGTCCTCACGTAACGACTGCAGTGAAGTAAATACGGGCATACATGATTTATCTTCCGCAAAACTATTGAGTGTCAGGTCATTGGGAATTTCTGTTAACTCCAAAAGCTCTCGCATCTCTGTATCCTGAAAAATATAGCTGGCGACAGCAATACGATCTTTTTTCGGCAAAGCACAAAAGACCCGATAAAACGCCGCCGCTGTACTTATATGATTGACGGCAGGTGATGTTGAGATTGTGACTGACTGTTTCATATTTCCTTCTCCGGGGTAAGATTATTTACCCATCGGGTAACAAGTTGGACGTAACTGCTGAACGGCATACGGGCGAAGCTACTTCTCCATTTTTCAAGCAGACTCTACATTTCCAGCCAAATTAACACATTTTTTCATACTGCCAAAAGCTCCCGGATTTCATGGCATCAGAATGGTACACTCAATCCACGCTTCAATTCAAAGTTCACCTCATAATTCCTTTATAGGGAATATGTTCGACAATGAATTCTTCCGGCGTTGAAGGAAGAGAATATAAAACCTCCCTGCCCTTATGTTTGTATTCTTGGTAAACTTCTCTTATCTCTTTTCCATTATCACTGATTTTCAGAACCGTTCCTTCCAGAATTTTCGACTGGGTCTCTGACATTTTCTCTTCTACTATCTCTCCCAGTAATACAAACTTACTGGGGTATTGTTTTCGAATTTCTGACCATTGCATTTGCAGTCCTCCTCAAACAAACAAGTTCAGACCATCAAAACACAGCTACCCGAAAAAGACTCTGACTCTTTGATGGCTGCAAAAATACGATCAAGATCGTTACCATATCTCGCCG
>JBMOIS010000086.1:0-8046 GCA_049317185.1 Chlorobium sp.
TTTTTCATGGCTGTTGCCTTGATTATTCTTAATGATTTCAAATCGGCTGAAGGCGACAAGGAGGGGGGGCTGAAATCCCTGACCGTCATGATCGGTGCCAGAAATACTTTTCTGGTTTCATTTATGATTATTGACACAGTCTTCGCTGTGCTTGCTTACCTTTCATTCAGTTGGGGTTTTATTATTCCAGCAGTTTTTGTTCTGGTTGGCCTTGTTTTGAATATGGTTCTTCAGGTTCAGCTTTTGCGTGATCCTAAAGGCGGGATTTCCTTTATGAAAGGGGCGGTTGAGGATGGTTTTGGCAATGCAATCGGGAAAAGTGATGTGCAGGAACATAATACCTTTCTGAGATTTCAGGTTGCAAACAATTTTTTGTTTTTAATCAACAACCTGCTTGTTGCGGGTATGGTTGGCATGAAATACATTCAAGGGCTCTGAATTTTTTTATAACTCATAACCCATCAGTCCACTATGGATACTCTTCAGACAACATTTTTTTCGCTTCCCGTGGTGTGGCACAATGCACTGATTACTCTTCTTACTTTTGTGTATGTTTTCAGCGTACCCCCTCTGATGGATTATCTGGTGACCAATCACTCGCTTCCAAGAGATATCAGCCGCAAAATCACTCATATCTGTGCCGGTTCTTCCATTATTTTTCTTCCTCTTTATGTGGATGGTGGCTGGTCACAGTATCTCAATATTACCGTTTTTGCGGTCTGGACAGTTCTGCTCATACAGAAAGGGCTTTTTGCTGCCGATGATGACCAGGCAGTGAAAACCATGACCCGTACTGGCAACAAGCGTGAACTGCTCAAAGGGACACTCTATTTTGTGATTGTCGCCATGATCTGTGGCACCATCTACTACAAACAACCGGCAGGCGTTTTGGCTATGGCAATGCTCGGCTGGGGTGATGGTCTGGCACCAATCATCGGCACCCGCTACGGAAAAATGAAATACTATGTGCTCAGCGATAAAAGTGTTGAAGGGAGTCTCGCTTTTCTTGCCGGTAGTCTTGCCGCAGGCCTCTTTTTTTCAAATCTCATTGTGCCTGAATCATTTAATGTTGGAAAAATTGTAATTATTGCGCTGATTGCGACCGTTGTAGAGGGAGTGAGTCCCAAAGAGGTTGATAACCTGACCATTCCGCTTGCAGTCATTGCCGCTTCCCGTTTTTTGTGAGATGAACTAAAGAGGGGGGAAATGTCGGCAATTTATTTTATCAGTGACATTCATTTAGGCCTTCAGGACGAAAAAAGCGAACAGCTCAAGCTGGACAACATCGAACGACTTTTTGCCATCATCAAGGCAGAAGGTCGTTCTCTCTATATGCTTGGTGATATTCTTGATTACTGGATGGAGTTTCACCATGTTATTCCAAAGGGATTTTCGAGATTTTTTTGTTTGTTGTCTGATCTTGTGCGCCACAATATTGAGGTTGTCTATATTGCGGGGAACCATGACTTTTATCTTGGTCGTTACTTTGATGATGAACTCGGGATTAAAACGACCTATGGTATTCATGAACTGCTGCTCGACGGTCGTAAATTTGTGATTGCCCATGGAGATGGTCTCGGCAAAGGCGATCTTGGCTACAAGCTCTTTGCCCGTTTTATCAGGAACCGTTTCATCATCTCTCTTTTGTCATTAATTCAGCCCGATCTGGCTATTGGTATCATGAAAGGTTTATCACAGTTGAGTCGAGCGCATAAACCTGTCAACATTGTTTTTGAAACAGATCGTTTGTTGAACTTTGCCGAATCATTGGCCGCTGAAAAAGAGTTTGATTATTTTGTTTGCGGTCACAATCATGTTCAAGGGGTAACTGAACTTTCTACGGGAACCAGCAGGTATGTCAATCTTGGCACATGGATTGATGGAAGTTCGCCCTATGGCGTGTTCAAAAATGGTATTTTTCAGCTCATGGAGCTTTAACGTTAATAATTATAGAGAGTTGTTGTTATGAGTAATGTAAACAAGGTATTGAAGCTTGGGTTGCCGAAAGGAAGTCTGCAGGATTCAACAATTGATCTTTTTGCGCAGGCAGGATTTCATTTTTCGGTTCAGAGCCGTTCCTATTTTCCCTCTATTGATGATGATGAGCTGGAAGCTATACTTATCAGGGCACAGGAGATGGCCCACTATGTCGAACTGGGCGCGTTTGATGTTGGGCTGACTGGCAAAGACTGGATTATTGAAACAGATGCCGACGTGATTGAGGTTGCTGACCTTGTCTATTCAAAAGCGTCCATGAGGCCTGTACGCTGGGTGCTTTGCGTTCCTGAAAACTCTTCGGTGCAATCGGTGAAGGATCTTGAAGGCAAGCATATTGCTACCGAAGTTGTCAATATCACCAGGAAATATCTTGCAAAAAACGGAGTCAACGCTTCGGTAGAATTCAGTTGGGGTGCCACAGAAGTCAAGCCGCCGGATCTGGCCGACGCTATCGTTGAGGTGACCGAAACCGGTTCTTCGCTCAGGGCAAACAAGCTGCGGATTGTTGACACCATTCTTGAGTCCAACACCAAACTTATTGCCAACAAAAATTCCTGGAACGATCCATGGAAACGAGAAAAAATTGAAAACATGGCAATGTTATTGCTTGGAGCTATTAACGCTCAAGGCAAGGTCGGGCTGAAAATGAATGCGCCGAAATCTTCGCTCGACAAGATTATTGCTATTATTCCAGCCTTGCGTCAGCCAACCATATCCAGTCTTGCTGAGGATCAGTGGGTGGCGCTTGAGGTCATCGTCACCGAAAAAATTGTGCGTAAACTGATTCCTGAGCTGAAAAGGGCTGGAGCTGAAGGTATTTTTGAGTACAATATCAACAAACTGATTGACTGAAAGAGTTCTTGATACTTGTGAACCATGCAGGCTGCCCGCAGGGGCGGCCTTTTTTATCGCCGCCATGTTGTTTTTCTATCAGATACTGGTATTGATTTTATTACTGGTTTTCCTTGGAATTGTGCTGAGAAACCTGCGTGACCTTCGCAGCCTTCCCGCAAGTTTCTCAACGTCAGGGCCCTTTGTTTCAGTTCTGATACCAGCCCGTAATGAAGCGCTGAACATTGAGCGATGCGTGCGTTCGCTTTTGCAGCAGGACTACGGGGCTTATGAGATTCTTGTGCTTGATGATGGTTCAACCGATGCCACTCCGGAGTTGTTGTGTTCACTTGTCAGTGAATCGGGTGGGCGCCTGCGCTCCCTTGAAGGGGAATCGCTCCCTGAAGGGTGGCATGGCAAGTCTTGGGCCTGTTTTCAACTTGGACGACATGCCAAAGGGGAACTCCTGCTCTTTACGGATGCTGATACCATACACCAGCCAGATGCTCTTCGCCGCTCGGTCGGGGCTCTGCAGGCATCTGGAGCTGCTATGCTCTCGCTGACACCTTACCAGGAACTCGGATCGTTTTGGGAAAAGCTTGTCGTGCCGATGGTCTATTTCATTCTTATGTGTTTTCTGCCTCTTCGTCTGGTCTGGACAAGCCGAAACCCGGCCTTCAGTTTTGCCAACGGGCAATTTATTTTATTCCGCAAGCAGTTTTATGACAGCATTAACGGTCATGCTGCCGTCAAGGGAAATATTGTAGAAGATGTCTGGCTTTGCATGGCGGTAAAAAAAGCAGGCGGCACTGTTACTGCGTTTAACGGTACGGATACGGTCAGTTGCAGAATGTACCGCAATGGCAAGGAGGTCTGGGAGGGGTTTTCAAAAAACCTCTTTGCTGGTCTCGGGTACAAAACACCCGCTCTTTTTGCCATGATTGTCATGACGGCATTATTGTACATTGCTCCTTATGCGTTTCTCGTCCGTTCACTATTGACTACAGAATTCAGTGTGCCGCTTTTCTGGCTTCCACTTTCACAGATTTTTGTTGTTCTGCTCAGCAGGCTCATGATTGCCGTTGCATTCCGTCAACCACTTCCGATAGTGCTTCTTCATGTTTTCTCCCAGGCGGTGTTGCTTGCCATAGCGGTCAACTCTTTTTGCGTTATAAAATTTGGCAAGGGGGCCTCATGGAAAGGGAGAAACTACAATTTTTCCTGATAGAGGAGAGAATTCGGGGAAGGTGATATTTTTTTTTAAATTGCACGATAAAAATCAGCATCTCCAATCCGGCGATCTGGTTCGGGCAACTGAGTATCAATTAATAAAGAGCAGTATTTATGGGTTTCTTGTCGAACATATTCGGGAAAAAGGAAGTCGAACTCAAGCTTCCAAAGGTTATTGAGGATGTCAACCTGATAAAGACGATGGAAGGTCATCTTGATCGAGTGCTTGGTGTAAAATTCAGCTCCGATGGCAAAAAACTGGTGAGTGGCAGTTTTGATGAAACGGTTATGCTGTGGGATGTGGAATCAGGCCGCAGCCTGCTGACCATGAAGGGCCATGATACCTGGGTTGAGTGCATTGATTACAGCCGCGATGGCAAACGGCTTGCCAGTGGAAGCACGGATAGTACGGCAAGAATCTGGGATGCGGCTACCGGTCAGTGTTTGCATGTTTGTAAAGGTCATGATACTGCGGTGCGTATGGTGGCATTCAGTCCGGACAGCAAAGTTATGGCAAGCTGTTCACGTGATACGACTATTCGGCTTTGGGATGTCGAAACCGGTAAAGAGTTGACAAGGATTCTCGGACATAAATCATATATTGAATCTCTGGCTTACAGCCATGACGGCAAAAGACTTGCAAGCTGCGGTGAAGAACCGGTCATAAAGATATGGGATGTTGCCACGGGCAGGAATATTGCCAATTACAAGACAGAGGACAGACTTTCTCATGCGTTGGCTTTCAGTCCTGACGACAAGCTTATTGCTTTTTGTGGCCGCGATGCCCTGGTCAAGATTCTTGATGCTGCAAGTGGAGAGATTATCAAGGTGCTTCAAGGCCATCAAGATGCTGTGCGTAGCGTCTGTTTTACTCCTGACGGCACAAAAGTTGTCAGTGCAGCGAATGATGAAACGGTCAGGTTGTGGGACATACAATCGGGAAAGGAACTCCATCTCTATCGAGGACATGTTCTTGAAGTTCAGTCGGTAGATGTCTCGCCTGATGGCAACATAATTGCCAGCGGAAGCGATGACCGGAAAATCAAGCTCTGGGGAATCAGGTAGGCGGGGTATTGATGATGTTATGGAAGAAGGAAACTCTTCGGAAGTGTTTCCCGCTTTTTTTTTGTCAATGGTAAAAAAGAAGCGTAAACTGAAGAACTTCCTTTTTGAATTAGCTTAAAGTGAGTAAATTGACTTAGCAAAAAATTAATTAATTTTTGGGCGCTTCATGTCGAGGTTCGCTCATTGTAACGCCAAGTTTCACTGGCAAAAATAAAAAGAGGTAGGTATGGGTACTCAGGTTGAAGGAACTGTCAAATGGTTCAACGAAGAAAAAGGTTACGGTTTTATCGAGCAGAAAGGCGGAAAGGACGTTTTTGTGCATCACAGTGCTATCAATGGCACCGGGCGCAAAACGCTTGTTGAAGGCCAGAAAGTTATGATGGAAGTAACTCAGGGAGCAAAAGGCCTTCAGGCTGAAGATGTAACTCCTCTTTAAATTATTTTCGTTTTGTCAGGGTAACTGGCGAGCGTTGATTATGACACCAACAAACAGAGGGCGCACCATCATGCGCCTTTTGTTTTTTTAACCCGGATATTGAGAGTAATGGCTGATGAACCAGGCCTGATTCCAGGCATCTACATCTATTGCGATCGCTGGTGCGAGCGTTGTGCATTTACTTCACGTTGTCTTCAGTTCCACATTGAAACTGAAGAGATGGAAAGCAGTAATGCGTTACTGAATTTTGATGCATTGAACCTGAAATTCTGGCATGAGATGGGCGATGCACTCGTGCGGGCTATGCGTCTTATCCGGGAAATTGCAGCCAAAGAGGGTCTCAACCCCGACGATCTGCTGAAAGAAACAGTATTTTCAGAACCTCCCGAAAGCCTCCAGAGTGATGCCCGTGAACACCCCTGCGCGAATGCAGCCCTTCTCTATGCCGGCATGGTTAACGAATGGTTTGCTGCTGTCGATGAGTGTCCCGAAATGGAAGAGTCGTTGTTGACTCACCCCCCCAACACTCTTGAAGAACCGGTACAGGTGATCAGGCATTACCAATATTTTATTTACCCAAAAATTGTTCGGGCGATTGAAGGACGTCTCAGCCAAAGGGAGGGCGAGATGGAGGACGATGTTTGCGGTACGGCTAAAGTTGCCTTGATCGCCATTGATCGCACCCTTGCCGCCTGGAGTGTGCTTTACCCGGTGTATCCTGCTCAAGAAGACAACACACTTTCTATTTTGCTTCATCTCGACCGGTTGCGTCGTTCAGTTGAAGTTGTTTTTCCTGCTGCACGAGCATTTATTCGTCCGGGCTTCGATGGATAATATTCCAGACATCTTTTCAAGATTAAAACAATTACAACAAAGTCATGCTGAAGACAAACGAACAAAAACTTGTAGAGTTTCTGCTGCAATGCCAGCCGGGGCAGCCAAAAACCAGAGGCACCTGGGAGGTTGACCATCAGGGAACACCTTTTCTACTCCCCGCAATAGGGGGAATTACCCTGAATGTCCAGGTTGGCGATCCGGCATTCGGCTGGGCAGGCGACCATATTGAACCAGGAGTCAGTTGTACTGCCGATACCATGAAACCTTTCGAGCATCCCAATGTTGGCCTGCAGATTTTCTCTTGTGCAGGCAACACGGCGACAGTTGCCACCGGCGAGGCCAAAGGGGCTGAAGGTCGCGTTCTCGGTCACCATGGCGGATCAGAGCACGTGATTGTCAATTTTGATCGCGATGTCAAAGAGAAGATGCTCTACAGCGACACCATCATCATTCGCGGCAAAGGGCAGGGGCTGAAACTTTCCGATTATCCCGATATCTCACTGTTCAATCTCGACCCGATACTGCTCCACGCCATGAAGATCCGTGAAGTTGAGGGAGGCGTGCTCGAAGTGCCCGTTACCACCATTGTGCCGGCAGTCTGCATGGGCTCCGGTATCGGTTCAGCCCACGTCGCCAAAGGGGACTACGACATCATGACCAGCGATGCCGCCACTGTTCAGGAGTACGGGATTGACAAAATACGTCTCGGTGACTTTGTTGCCCTGCTTGATCACGACAACCGTTATGGCAGAGCATACCGCAAGGGAGCCATCACTATTGGTATTGTTATTCACAGCGATTGCTTCGAAGCCGGTCACGGGCCAGGAGTTACCACGCTGATGACCTCTGCTTCACCGCTCATCAGGCCGGTTATTGATCCGGCGGCCAATATTGCCGATTTGCTCGGGATTGGCACCACGTTGACTGGTAATCATTAAAAAAGAGTCCGTTTTGGCCCGCTATACGATCTCTATCTGGCCTTCTCTGTTGCGGGCTTGCATTTCGACTTTGGGAATGCGTTCCTGAAAACGGTTTTAATCTGACAAACTCTATTGTGGCACATTCACCGTATTCAAAATTTGAAGCAAGCGAGCTGATTCTTCGCGATGAGCTTGCCATTGACCGCACTATTTTGGCAAATGAACGAACGTTACTGGCATATCTTCGCTCAGGGGTATCTCTGATTATAGCCGGGGTCTCCATCATGCATTTTGCTCAAACAGCCTGGTTTTCGGCAGTTGGTCTTGCATGTATTCCTGTTGGTTTTGTTACAGCAATTTTTGGCGTATATAGGTTTCGCCTGATAAATAAATCTGTCAGCACTGTGCGAAACAAGCTTGCAAGGATGGTCGATCAAGAGTGAGCCCGACGGTCAGAGCCGGGCTTGGAGGGTGCGTTTTTCGGGACAGGTTCCGTCTGCACATTGCTTTATGGCCGATAGATATCCGCAATCAAGTTCAAAAACTTTCAGCCAATGCTTTTCGCAGCACAGGCACAGGAGGGTAGCATTGCTGGGGGGAGAGATTTTTTTTGATTGGATATCGTTTACGCCTGGCTATATTTTGCATGGTTAATCGAAAATAATTCGGTTATCGTGCGCCGTAGATAAGCAGTGCAAGAGATGAGGGAAGGCCCCTCGCATTCGGCTT
>JBMOIS010000087.1:0-7821 GCA_049317185.1 Chlorobium sp.
GCTCGAGCGTTATGGATTATCACAGTCCGAAAAAATCAAGGTCGCGCTGCAATGAGTTATCGGGGTTAAAAATTTAATCACTTGCGTTTTTTTATGAAAAGAAACTATGTTATTGGCTCAGTTGTTGTTGTTCTGTTCTTGCTTGCTCTGCTCTTGTTTAATCCGTTCCGGCAATCCAAAAAAAGGGGGAATGAAAAAGCTGTTTCTGAACAACGCACAGTTCTCCCCTCTTCTCCCTTGATCAAAGTTGAGCCCGGTCAGGGAGCCTCCCCTCAGCCGAAGAGTCCGGTTACTGATGATCCGAACTTTGTTTCAGGAGTTGTTGAACCTTTTCTGGATGTTACCCTTGGTCTGGTTGTTCAGGGCAGGATTGACAAGATCAATTTCCCTGAAGGCCGTAAAGTTCCCAGGGGCGGGGTTATTCTTAACCTGGAAAAGAGTATGGAAGAGCTTGAGGTTGCCCGAAGGAAAATTATCTGGATGAACCGTGCAGAGCTTAAATCGGCGCAAGTGACGGTCAGCACCCTGACAGAAAGCCTGAAATTGAACAGGAAGCTTTATGATGAAACCCGCTCTGTAAGCAAGGAAGAGCTTGACAAGCTTTCCCTGCAGTGGGAAAATGCGGTGGCAGATCGGGACCGTTTGCTGAACCAGGAGCAGAGAGAAAAGGTCGAATATGATATCGCCCTGAAGGCCCTGGAAAGTCGTCTTCTCAAGGCACCTGTTACCGGAGTTGTTGAGAAGGTGTTTCTCAAGGCTGGCGAGGTTTACCAGCCAGGTCAGCCGCTGGTTCGCCTGATTGATTCAGAACGTTGCCTGCTGACCGCCAATCTTGATGATACCCGGAGCTATACTCTTAAAAAAGGGATGGTTGTTGATTTGTTGATCAATGTTGGTGCGACGGAGGTAACAAGGAAAGGAGTGATAACGAAAGTTCCTTCTGTTGTTGATCCGGCCAGTGGCGTAATGCAGGTGAAGGTTGTTTTTGAAAATAGTGATGGCAGCATAAAACCCGGAGTAACGGCCAGAATGCGTCTGCCTGAACAGTAATACGTTGCTGGTATGAACTCTTTTGATGATCGTCTGAACGCTCTGCGTGCTCTTCGCATGTTTCAGGGCCGGGATGGCGAGTTTTGGCTCTCTTTTGCTGAGCAGTCATGTCGTCTGTTTGATGCTGATAGAGTTTTGCTGCTGCGCAGGGGCCCGGCTGGATGGAGCCCCTTCTGTTTCTGGCCCCTTGCCTCAGCTCGGCAAAGTGTGGCTGATCCATCTGTCGTTGAGGAACTTGCACAAAAAACGCAGCAAAGCCCGGTGGCTTACTATTTTTCGGCAAGTGGTCATGATGCGGGAAATTCCGGTGTGTTGCTCTGTTTCCGCCTTCAGTGTTCCAGGGAAGATGGCGAGACGATCGCCCTGTTTTCACGCGCTTCCAGCTCCGATATTGATCGTGATGGAGATCAGCTAAAAAGAGAACTCTTGTTTGATATTCCTGAAGCCTTCAAAACGGGCCGAACAGACAGGGCTGTGGTGTATGAGAGGAAAAGTATGCCCGACTCACTGGATGTGATGCTCAGCATGAACGAGCACAGCGGGTTTATCGGTGCCTCCATGGCGCTTTGTAATGAACTTGCCTATCGTTTTGGCTGTTCCAGGGTAAGCCTTGGCTGGAAAGAGGGAGAGTATGTTCGGCTGCAGGCATTGAGCCACACAGAGAAGTTTGATCGAAAAATGGGCATAGTTCAGGCCCTTGAAGTGGTGATGGAAGAGTGCATGGACCAGGATGAAGAGCTTCTGCTGCCTGAAGTTGAAGGGTCAGCATCGATCATCCGTGAACACAGGAATTTTGCTTCACGGCAAGGGTTGGTGGCAATGCTGTCGATTCCTCTTCGTCTTGAACAGAAGGTTGTTGCGGTGGTAAGCTGTGAACGCGAAAAGCCGTTTTCTGCCGATGAGATCCGCAGCCTTCGCATTATTTGTGATCAGGTTACTCGTCGTCTGGCGGACTTGAAACACTACGATCGATGGTTCGGAGCGCTGGCCATCGATGCCTTGAAGCGATGGGGAAGTTCAGCTTTTGGCACGGATCATACGCTTAACAGGATGTACGCTGTTGCAGCAAGCATTGTGTTGGCATTTCTTCTTTTTGGTACCATGGATTACCGTGTGGAAGCCCCTTTTATTCTTAGGACAAGAGATCTTGCGTTGCTCTCTGCGCCTTTTGACGGTTATATTGAACGGGTGAGCCGCAAACCAGGGGATATTGTTGCAACCGGCCAGCCGCTTCTGCTTCTTGATACCCGACAGTTGCTGTTGGAGCAATCACGAAGTCTTGCTGATGTGCAGCGGTATATGCAGGAGGAAAAAAAAGCAATGGCGCAAAATGCTCTTGCTGAAATGAAAGTTGCTGAAGCGCTCAAACGGCAGGCAGAAAGCAGGTTTGAGATGATACGGTTTAATCTTGATCATGCTGATATCAGGGCACCCTTTAGCGGTGTCGTTGTTGAGGGTGATCTTGAAAAGCTTCTTGGTGCTCCGGTTCGGAAGGGAGATGTGCTTCTCAAGGTTGCCAAGCTTGAAGATCTCTATGTCGAAATGAAAGTTGAAGAAAAGGATATTCAGGAATTCAGGGTGGGGCAGACCGGTGAAGTTGCCTTTATCAGCCAGCCGGGCAGGAAGTTCAGGGTGGTAGTCGATCGCATTGAACCCATGGCGGTCACTGAACAAAAAGGGAGTGTTTTTCTTGTGCTCGGACGAATAACCGAGAACCGGGAGGGTTGGTGGCGGCCCGGTATGAGCGGGTTATCGAAATTGAGTGTGGGCAGGCGGAATATTTTGTGGATCTTTCTGCACCGCACGATGGATTTTATCTCTATGAAGTTGTGGTGGTAATATGCATGCAGAAGGTACAACGTACAGTGAATCGTGGCATCTTGTTGCCAATCTTCATCTCAAACTTCGCTCAACCGTCGATGTGCAGCGGCAGTTTTATCGGGGCGAAAAATGGTATGTACTGAAAGATCCTTTCAATAACCGTTTTTTTCGTGTTCATCCATCCGCTTACGACTTTATCATGCGTCTTCAGCCCGACCGCACGGTCGAAGAGGTGTGGATTGCATGCATGAAAGAGTTCCCGGACACTGCTCCCGGGCAGGCTGATGTGGTGATGCTTCTTGGCCAGCTCTATTCCATGAATCTTCTGGAAACAGATGTTTCGCCCGATACCAGACAGATCTTTTCGCGCTATTCAACGAACCGGCGCAAAGAGTTGCTCTCCCAGCTCATGAACATCATGTTTATCCGGATGCCACTGTTTGACCCGGAAAAACTTCTTGCCCGTTTTTCATGGCTGATTCACCGGATTCTGAGCGTTCCAGGAGCTGTGGTCTGGTTTATTACCTTGTGCTGGGCAGCCAAGCTGGTAACCGATAATGCTGATATTGCCTTTGACAGTGCGCAGGCAGTGCTCGCATCCGATAACCTCTTTCTGCTCTATCTCGGTCTTATCTTTGTAAAGGCTTTTCATGAGCTTGGTCATGCGGCGGTCTGTCACCGGTATGGTGGTGAAGTGCATACTATGGGCCTGATGTTCATGATCTTTACGCCTCTCCCCTATATGGATGCAACGTCAAGCTGGGGATTCCGCAGTCGGTGGCAACGGGCTTTTGTAGGCGCTGCAGGAATGCTTGCAGAGCTCTTTGTTGCCTCTCTTGCTGCTATATATTGGGCGGTTTCAGGTACAGGAGCTCTTCATTCACTGGCCTATAACATCATGTTCGTGGCCTCGGTCTCGACGCTTCTTTTCAATGCCAACCCTCTCCTTCGTCTTGACGGGTACTACATTTTGTCAGATCTTCTCGACATCCCTAACTTGCATGCCCGGTCAACAGAGCATCTGAAGTATCTGCTGGAACATTTCCTCTTCAAGTATAGTGGGGCACGCCCCTCGGCAAAGAACAGGCGGGAGATGATTGAGCTGAGCCTCTACGGCGTTCTTGCTTCAATCTACAAAGTGGTGATATTTTTAGGCATTACCCTGTTTGTCGCCGATAAATGGCTGATTATTGGCACTCTTCTGGCCATCGCGGGTGTGGTTACCGGGGTTCTGCTGCCAATGGTGAAATTTATCTCCTATCTTTTTGTTGATTCACGTCTTATGCAATGCCGACGACGGATCATTGCTCTTTCGACACTCTTTTTTGCTGCTGTTACCGTCCTGACGGTACTGATACCCTTTCCCCATAATGTCTCTGCTCCAGGCGTTGTTGAGTCATTTCCTGATATCAAGGTTGTCAACATGGTTTCAGGGTATGTCAATGAATATCTGGTGAAACCCGGCCAGTATGTTGTCGCCGGTCAACCGCTTGTGCGCCTTGAGAGCAGGGAGCTTGATTTTGAGGTCAAGGCAGCAGAATCGAGAGTTGCCGAGATGAAGGTCAGGGAACGGCAGGCTCTTGGAAAACGTATTGCCGATCTTAAACCGGTACTCAAGGAGCTGCAGGCAGCCCAGGCCTCTTTTGCCGATTTGCAGCGCAATAAAACAGAGCTGATTGTCCGGGCACGTGCAAACGGTATCTGGATTCCTGCGAACAAGGAATCTGTATCGGGTCTTTGGGTTGAGAGGGGAAGGTATCTCGGTGATATTGTCGGTGGTGATCGTTTCAGGTTTGCAGCAGTTGTCGCCCAGGAAGAGGCTTCCGAGGTTTTTCAGGCATCAGTGAAAAGTGTCGAGGTTCGCCTGTGGGGTGAGGCATATCGGAGTATCAGATCCAATGAAGTCCATCTTATTCCCTATCAGCACGAGAAGCTTCCTTCTCCAGCCCTCGGTTTGCTGGGCGGAGGAAATGTTCCTGTCACCGTTACTCCCCAACAGGGAAACGACAACGCGGCAGAGCCTTTTTTTTTGGTGAATGCCCTGCTGGAAGAAAATTCAGGAGTGCATCTGCTTCATGGCCGTTCCGGGAACATTCGCTTCACCCTTGCACCTGAACCATTGTTGTTTCAGTGGAGCAGATACCTCTATCAGCTCTTCCAGAAACGATACCGGCAGTGATACCTTCAAAAGAGTACAAGCAGACTGTTGTTCGCACTCCCGGTATTGTTCCGGCGGGAGTGAAAGGGTTTATGCACTGGATGGCAGGCAAGGTGCACCATACAGCATTTAATACAGAAAGTCTTAAAAAGGAGGCTCATGCAATCCATGCCGCTGCCGGGCAATTCCGAACAGTATCGGATGAAGAGCTTCATGAGCGCCTGATGGTTTTTCGGGAACATTTTCGACGCAAAGGGAGGGAGCATCAGCTTCATATTCCTGCAGCCATGTCTCTGCTGGTTGAGTCTTCAGAGCGTACCCTTGGCTTGCGCCCTTACCCGGAACAGGTTATGGGGGCGATCTCCCTCATGAATGGCACTCTCATTGAGATGCAGACCGGTGAAGGCAAGACCCTTGTTGCTGCGCTGGCATCCGTTTTTTTTGGCTGGAGCGGTCGGCCCTGCCACGTCATTACAGTAAACGATTATCTCGCCGGACGTGACTACGCAAAACTTGAGCCATTGTATACCTTCTGCGGGCTGTCGTCGGCCTGTATTTTGGCTGAACAGGGAAGAGACGAGCGAAGAAAGGGTTACGCATGCTCCGTGGTCTATGTGACCGCCAAGGAACTTGTGGCAGATTTTCTCAAGGATCGGTTGTTGTTGCCTGGAATGACGGATCCATCAAGACGATATATTCTTTCAAGCTCAGAAAGGGAAGGCGAAAACCGCCCTGTTCTTAATGGCCTCTCGGCAGCAGTTGTCGATGAGGCAGACAGTGTGCTCGTTGATGATGCGGCTACCCCTTTGATTATATCCCGTGCCGTGAAAAACCAGCCACTTCTTGATGCCTGCGAGGAGGCTGTGCGGATTGCGACCCTTTTGCAAAGAGATGAGCATTATCTTGTTGATGAGCGATTTCAGCAGTTACAGTTTACCAGAGCGGGGACGCTGAAGATTGAGCAGATGCTTCCCTCTCTTCCTCAATTCTGGCACTCCTCTTCAAGAAGGGACGAACTGCTTCTCCTCGTGCTTGCAGCCCGGGAAAATTTCAAAAGAGGAAAAGATTACGTCGTCAAAGATGGTAAAGTCATTATTATTGATGAATTTACTGGCCGGCTGATGCCTGACCGTAAATGGCGGCAGGGGACGCAACAGATTGTGGAAATGCTGGAAGGTGTAGAAATGACCGATCCCGTTGAGGTTGCCGCGCGGATCAGTTTCCAGCGTTTTTTTCGTTATTTTGAGACGTTGAGCGGTATGACCGGCACGGTCAAGGGGGTCTCGTCGGAACTGTGGCATATTTATGGATTGAATTGTGTCCGGATTCCTACCCATCGCCCCTCCCGGCGCCAGACAGGCCGACCAAGAGTCTTTTCTGAAAAGGGAATTAAGTATGCGGCAGTTCTTCATGAAATAGAGGAGTTACACCGCCAGGGTCATCCAATTCTTGTTGGTACAAGAAGTGTTCGTGAGAGTGAATTCCTTGCAGAACTCCTGAAGGGCAGAATGTTGTCGTTTCAGTTGCTCAACGCCCTCTACCATAGTGAAGAGGCGGCTATTATTGCCCGTGCGGGTGAACGTGGCAATATTACCATTGCAACCAACATGGCAGGCCGGGGAACCGATATCATGCTTGGCGAAGGAATTGCTGAATTGGGCGGGTTGCATGTCATTTTAACCGAGCCTAACGAGGCTGAACGCATTGACCGGCAGTTTTTCGGACGTTGTGCCAGACAGGGTGATCCCGGTTCAGTCCGTGGGTATGTGTCGCTGGATGATATGCTGATACAACGTTATTTTCCCGGATCCATACTCCCCGAATTTCTCGTTAAGGCGCTGTCCCGCAAACTTCCCGGTGCTGAGGCGTTGGTAATTCTCCTTGTTAAAGTGGCTCAGATGAACGCACAGAACATGGCTTATCAGCGTCGGCTTGCCTTGTTGCGACAGGATGACCAGGTTGATCAAATGATGTCATTTGCCGGTGCAGGGCCGAAGTTTTAACCCGAAGTTGCAGTATTTTGGATGCTTGCAAGCTCCCGGGCGCTAACGAAATTTTCGGTAGTCGATATCGAATTTTTTGACGCGCAGCCCCATGATTCTGTCGGAAAGGCCAAGTTGTACTGCGGCACGCGACATGTTTCCTTTGGTGCGTTTAAGTGCTTCCATGATCATCTCCTTTTCAATGGCATCAAGTTTTTGCAGCAGGGAACCGGTATAGGGGGTTCCGCTGGATTCGGCTGTCTGGAGCGTCGGCGGGAGGTGATAGCCGTGGATAACATTATCCTCGCTCAAAATGACCGCCCGTTCCATGCAGTTCTGAAGTTCGCGGACATTGCCTGGCCAGTGATAGCGCATGAGCATGTCGATAGAGGTTGTCGAGATGCGCCGAATTCCCTTATGGTTCGCTGCATTGTATTTTTCCACAAAATAATCGGCAAGCAGCAGGATATCGGTTTTGCGTTCACGGAGCGGCGGCACCGTTATAGGAAAAATATTAAGCCGGTAATAAAGATCTTCCCTGAACAGTCCGCTTTGTATCAACTCCTCAAGGTTGCGGTTCGTTGCGGCAATGATCCGCACATCAACCTTGATGGTTTTTGATCCTCCAACCCGTTCAAACTCCTTTTCCTGAATAATTCTGAGCAGTTTTGCCTGCACCGGGAGGCTCAGTTCACCGACTTCATCAAGAAAGATGGTGCCGTTATGGGCAAGTTCAAATCTGCCGTGACGGGTTGCCAAAGCTCCGGTGAAGGCACCTTTTTCATGTCCGAAAAGCTCGCTTTCGACAAT
>JBMOIS010000088.1:0-7709 GCA_049317185.1 Chlorobium sp.
AAATCTTGCGTAATTTTTGAGCCTTCTCAATTTCACCATGATCTGTTTTCATCTCATTTTTATGTAGCCGGAAGTTGCAACATACAGAGTACCCTTGTGATGGAAGTAGAATATTCTGCAAATATCGGTACCGACTTTGACACGCAACTCTTTAAGACTATCGGTGCCAACTAATGTTTTTGAATGCGGCTCACCAAGCCTGAAGCCAAACTCTTTGAGAAGTTCAATTGCCCTCAACGCTTTTGCCCGTAGCTTCGGAGAGAGTGAGTGGATGAAATCCACTGCTGGCGGCATTACTTCAACATTATATCCCACAAGAAGAATATATCAAATTTGATATTTTATAGCAACTCTTGAACATGGGCCCATTTTTTGATTCTGCCATCAGATTGGACGACAGTTTTCTCGGGGTGTTCTCTGGAACGAAACAGAGCCATTCATCTCTTATGCCTGTACGCTCAGGCCTTTTTCTCGTTAATTTAAAATAAGATGTGGTTTTCATGCAGCAACATCTGCCAACATTTTTGCATCGACTCTGTTAACCGGTTCTCTTGGTTCTATACTCTATCAATGTACGAAAGTGCGATAAAATAGCAGAGAAAATCAGATCAGGGCAAGTTGGCCATGCTCGATTAATGCGCATACCCGCACCAGATAATAGCCTCCGTTGATGCCCGGGATGAGAGAGGTGCTAAAGAGAAGCCAAAGGCGCATGCCGGTAGCCGCAATAACAATGGCAGTAATACAACCCGTCGTCTTTAAGCTGCTTCTGAATGTCCAACTCATGATCATGATCTATCCAAGCCCAACGACAAAGCTCACCGGCGGCAATGGAGCGCAGCGGAATTGCCGTCCGGTGCAGCGCCTTGTTATACGCGCTCAAACACTTTAGCCCTGTTTCGCTGAAGATCGATATCCTTCCAGGAGGGCTACAAACTCTGTTGCTGGTCTATCTATCTCTGCCCACGAAAGCGCAAGATCATAGCCATATTGTTTCCTTGACCAAAGCAGTGCCTGGGCCAGATCGCCAACCTTTCCAAAACCGTCGAGGGCTTCCGATACATCATGGCCCTCGAGTTTGGACCAAACAGTAACAGAAGTCGGGACATCGAGCAAAGACGTGGCGCGGGTCAGCAATTTTAGATAGGGCAGACTCTTAGTCATGAACTCAGCTAGGGAAGGGGACATCCTATCCAGATAGCGGTCGTAGCTTTTCAGGCGAATTCCAACCATTTTGTTTGAAAACATCGAAATGATTCCCACCTTTTCAACATCTGACCAGGGAATGTAGGCGCTTCCTTCGGCGTAACGTTGTTCGATGCCTTCAGGCGTGAGTACCATGGACACTCTTCTACGCAGCATTTTCGGAATAGCGTAGAGACCTCCGCCACCAAAGAACACTATGGCCAAAAGACCAGCAAAAACCTCTTCACCGGAGAATACCATCCCAAGGCCGGCTATGGTGAATATCGCGCACCCTATGGCCGCCAGGGTAGCATTTTTGCTGGCTTTAGGGCGTACTTCGATTGTCAGTGTCGTCATTGATCATTACCTCCTTCGTGCGTATAACAATAATTAGATGGATCCGCCTATACCGCAGATCTTTGAGTTACAGTACATATAAGACATCATTTTCAAACCAAAATAAACAGCTCTAACCGTTTTTTTATAAATAAGTTAAAACTGTTATTACTTTTTATTTCAACGTCTTGTATGGATCGGGATAAAAACGATGCTTACAAGCCGTCAGCAAGCCTTTTTACTCCATGACCACCCTTTTGAAACCATTGTAGCACTTATATCTTTATTCTCCAAAATTCAGATCGTCGTTACGAAACTGTGCTCATGAACTCCATCCCGGAAGGGAAAAATAGAGCGATGGTAAAGATGAGCCTCTCATAGTTCACTCACCCATCGCCTCACTCAACCTCTCGCGAACAAATTGGCTGAGACGAGCTATGCCGAGATTTCGGGCCAGTTCAACCGGGTCGCAGTTGGTTGCAAGCTGTTTGTCTATGGCATTGTTCTCTTCCTGGCAGATGTATTCGACCTTGCGCATTTCATCGTTGGTTTTTTTCCATCGGGCTGGGGCGTTCGTTCTCGCCACATACCCGTTCATGTATCAGGATAAAAAAACGCTGCACTCAGTGCCCGTTCAGAGCCGGAACTATTATCGATATTTGCATGACGACTGAGCGGGTTGCTGAAGGTTACATGAAGTGTTATCTTTTGTCAAAAGGAGATGTGATCATGTCACAGACAAAAGGCATCAAGTTAGACGACACTACACAACAACGGCTTGCAGCTCTTGGTCGTATCCGCGACAGATCGCCCCACTGGCTCATGTGCAGGGCAATCGAAACATACCTGGATCGCGAAGAAAAATATGAGCAGGAAAAGAGAGAGGATATGGAGCGTTGGGAACAGTATCAATTGACAGGCGTTGCAGTGCCCCATGCACAAGCTGCTGAATGGCTTGAAAATCTTGCGCAAAGAAAGCAGAATGTAGAGCCTTAAAAGCCCGCCGCCGTACTCAAACCGTTCATCAACCCACACCAGTGCGGCTTCCCAGTCGAGGTCGCCTGCCATAGCCAAAGACACACCGTGCTTCGCCTGGTTTGCCGCGTCTTTGGCGGGATCGAACTCGACTCTCATAACTTTAGTGTAGCTACAATTAATGAGATTATTAAACGAACCACGCGGCAATCTTCTATGGGGCCTAACGCCCACGATCAGCGCCCCGCGCCACACCACGAAACTTGAAAACACCGAGTCGCTTCGTGGTGCGGGTGTGTTGGTTCGAATTATTAGGCAAGTATTTTAAGTGAAAATATTGTGAAACAATAAAAATTTATCCAGATTTAAGCAATCTATTTTAATGCCATATACAACGATTTCAATCTCTAAAGCTATGTGCAACGAATCTTTTTTGTTTTTGTCTGAAAAAATGTCAATTTCGACATATACCCAACCATCCTAAAGATGGATGGAAAGCCACTTGTATGGCTGCACGGCGAAATCAAAACCCCTCCAATGTCACAACGTGCGAGGATTGAAGCTGGGTATCTGTTGCGTAGGCTTCAAAAAGGAGATCTGCTTTCGCTGCCTTGGTCAAGACCGATGCCATCTGTTGGGGTAAGATGTCATGAGTTGCGAATCACTGACGAGAATTCTATCTGGCGAATTTTATACAGGATAGATGATGATGCAGTCCTGATCCTTGAGGTATTCAAGAAAAAAACTCAACAGACACCAAAAAACGTCGTAGAGAGTTGTCACAAGCGTGTTCGCTTATACGATTCCCTTTACCTGTAATCAACATTCGTCATGAACAAGGAAAAACAAATGAAGCTTGAGGCTTCCGGGTGGAAGATCGGAAGCGTTGATGAATTCCTGGAACTCAGCCAGGAAGAGACAGAATTCATAGAATTAAAACTCTCCTTGAGCCAAAACCTTAAAGAACGCCGTCAGTCGCTGCGGTTGACTCAGAAAGATCTTGCAAGAATGATCCATTCAAGCCAGTCTCGCGTTGCAAAAATGGAAGCTGGTGATCCGGCAGTATCAATTGATCTGCTTGTAAAATCACTGCTTGTCCTCAAAACTTCCAAAAAAGAGGTGGCAGGAATGCTCCCTCACTGATTAGAGACTCTCCATTTCCCGGAAACCAACCTGAATACGGAATAAATGGGCTTGGAAATCAGTGAGCTACCAATTTTGAAAAAAAAGCGGGAGTGTGGCGGAGCCGAAGAAATTCTTATCCTTGAAATTATCAAAAGCGAAAACAACAAGGAGAGCTGAACCACCAAAAATCCTTATTACAGGTATCAATGTAAAAGGTGACTTCACCCCTGGTGTGCTATGCCGAGGGTTCGAACCGGTTCAACCGGGTCACCGTTGGTTGCAAGCAGTTTGTCAATGGCACTGCTCTCTTCCTGGCAGATGTATTCGACCTTGCGCATTTCATCGTCGCGGTTTTAACAACGGCGAAAGCCTTGCATCCCCTCAGAATCATTGATGTTCTGCAGTGCCCCTCCATCTTCTGGCACCAGCTCTGTAATACGCGACTCGTCGAGAAAAGCTGAAAGAGAGTTATCTCCCTCCTGATGTCGGAGAAGCAGCCGACTGCGTGACTTTGGCTCATAACAGGCGCAGAGCGGTTCAAGACGGCCTGACTGGGGATTTCTGAAGGCGGTGGCAAAACGGAGTGGATGACGTTGTGCACAGAGTTGGCGAACCGTTCGCTCATCAAGAAAGGGCAAATCACATGCGGCAACCACCCAGGCCGCGCCCGGCTTGGCCTGCTGGGCAGAGAGCAGGCCACCCAAAGGCCCGATACCAAGATAAGCATCGGTGATAAGTGGTATGCCGAACTGTTGATATGTTTCAGACTGCTCTTCGCGGCAGGAGATAAATACTTCACGGCAATACCGCTGCAGAAGCGCTGCCGTGTGAAGAAGCTGGTTGTCGGCATGGTATTCCAAAAGGGCTTTATCTCGTCCCATACGGGTGCTCCTTCCTCCGGAAAGTACCAGACCGTGGAGTGAAGACTCTTGCACAGCGCGGTTGAGCAGAAAGGTTTCAATAAATGAAGCAATATCGCCAACACGGTCGCGATGGAAAACAGGAATATCAGCAAATTGATATGAAACCGGATCATCAGGCACAACAAGCGCAACAACGTTCTCAACTCCTCCATGAGTGAGAAGCTCCAGAATGCGATGCTCCCTGTCCACCAGAAGCAACTTCGGAAGAGGAAGCTCCTTGAGCCCCTCAACCAGAAGCAGATCATGGTCGGCAAATGCCTGACGCTCAAGCAGTGGCAACCCGGTCACTTGACCAGTAACAACCGCTTTTTTCTCAGGGTCAGAAATCATGATGGTAGCAGCTCCCGCCTGACGAATAACCCATGAGTCTTTTCCTTCACGGTCAATAGCAAAACGGTGGCAGCCATGCTTGTAATAGGCAATGGAAAGCCGGGCGGAAAGGCGACGAACAACTGCTTCAATGAGCGTTGTTTTGCCGGAACCGGAATAACCGCAGAAGGCTATTTCAAAAGGATGAAACAACATAGTTATGACGATATCATGTTCGCCCAGGGTAACCACGTACAGAGCACCTCCGAGCCGGGCGGCAGAATATCCCCGGAAGGAACAGACTCTGCCAGACAATTTGCATCCAGAAGCGAAGTGATGTTATGGGATTCAACTTTAGGGGAGAGAGTGCACAACAGTTGGCCACCTTCAGATCGCACCTGTCCCAAAAGAAAACGGTGACGCTTTTTGTCGGTAGGAAAGGGTTCGGCCAAAATTGCACGAAAGGTGTTGTGGCAGGTTTTTGCCTGTAATGCATAAAAAGCAGGCAAACAATACTTTATAAAGCAAACAAGCGCAGAAACAGGATTACCGGGAAGAGCAAAGACCGCCTTTCCCTCAATGGTGTGACCATAATAGAGAGGTTTTCCCGGCTTTTGGGCAACGCTCCAGAAGGTTTTTATCACCCCAAGTGCGGACAGTTCATCCTGAACATAGTCATACTCTCCCGAAGAGATACCACCCACCGTTACAAGAACATCGCTTTCGGCCAGCGCAAGCGCCAGAGCTTGACTCAACAGCGCCCTGTTGTCAGGAACATGGTGCAGGCCAACAGGAACAATGCCAACTGAACGACAGGCTGCATCAAGCATAAAGCTGTTGCAGTTATAGATCTGTGCCCCGGTCAACTCTTCGCCGGGCATGCGTACCTCATCGCCAACCGTCACAATCGATACCCTCGGCGCTCGCTGTACCAGCACTGATGCACAACCGAACGAGGCGAGAACAGCAATTTCAGCAGGAGTGAGAATGCTTCCCTGACGGAGAAGCGTCTCCCCGACGGAGATCTCTTCGCCACCGTAGCGAATATTTGCTCCATGCTTCGGCGCCTTGAAAATCTCAACATCTTCTGAACCAAAACCACTGCTCTGCTCAAATGGCACCACCGTATCCGCCCCTTCCGGAAGAGGCGCACCTGTCATAATCTCTGCACAACAACCAGAGGCAACGGCAAGAGTCGCCATACCGCCTGCAGCAATCCTCTGTGTCACCTTCAACCGCACCGGCGCATCGTCAGAGGCCTCCCGAATATCATCCCGCCTGAGGGCAAAACCGTCCATGGCGGCATTGGTAAAACGGGGAAGCGCAAAGGGGGCTGCAAAGTCCCTGGCAAGTACTTTTCCCTGCACCTGACCGAGTGGCAACTCTTCAGTTCCAAGCGCTGCAAGTGATTCTGTAATAAGTCGAATAGCCTCCTGTACCGTAATCATGAATGTCCCTCCCCTTTTATCATTGCAAAAGCGTGAAATATTGCAGGCACCAGCACCTCAAGCGCATCGCTGACCGCTCCTGTACTCCCTGGCAAGCAGATCACCATTGATGACCCGATCATGCCTGCGGCCAGCCTCGAAAGCATGGCTGTTTTGGTTTTTCCCTGTCCCCAGTTGAAGAGCGCCTGCTCAATCCCCGGCAATTGACGCGAAAATCTGGGAAGCAGGGCATCCACCGTCACATCGCGAGGCCCAAGGCCAGTTCCTCCCGTCGTAATGATAAGTTCAACACCTCCCGTTGTCCACTCATCAACAACTGATACAATCTCCTCCTGATCATCGGCAATGACCCTCACCTCCCCCACCGGACATCCGGCCGCTTCAAATCCTTCACGCAGCACCTGGCCAGAGCGATCGACCCCACGACCCGAGGATATCGAATCAGACATCACAAGAATCGATGTTTTTGGTCTGTAACCCTCTGGTTGATGAGATTTTCCGCCGGTTTTCTTTTCAAGGATTATTGAGCCAATCTCCATGGATTTGTCGACCGCCTTGCACATATCATAAATGGTGAGCGCCGCAACCGATACGGCAGTCAACGCCTCCATCTCCACTCCAGTAGACTCTTTTGTCTTTACTGTTGCAACAATAACTATCCGATCTTTCTGAACATCAAAATCAATATCTGCCCATGAGAGGTTGAGCTGGTGACAAAGGGGAACAAGATGAGCTGTATTTTTGGCCGCCATAATACCGGCAAGCTTGGCCGTCGTCAGAACATTGCCTTTGGGCAAAGCCTCCCCGGCAAGCAGCTCAATGGTTCCCGGCTGCATCATGATACATCCAGAGGCCTTTGCCATCCTGAGCGTCCCTGGCTTTCCTGAAACATCGACCATGGCGATGTTGCCCTTGTTGTCGAGGTGTGTAAAATCCATTTTTCCAGGTTTAAAAGTCTCCAAATGTTACCGATATAACGTGCAACAAGTTACAACTCCATTCCGACTCTCCAAAAACCCAATAAAACTTCGATGCTGCCTCAAAAAAATCGCTCTTTATTTGGAAAAAATAAAAAAAATAGTTAGCAATCGTTAAGAGGAAAACAAAAGATAACTGACCCATGAAATCAATGACCATAAATAACCTTTCGATGGACTGCTGTTGCAGATTCCGGAGTCGTGCTGACACAGGATCGTAACCCGGGAAGATTTCATGAGGAACGAAACATCTTGCAAGCCGATTCTGAGTGTCAGAGTCGGCTTTTTTATTGTACCCTGATCAACCATAACAGAAAAACAAAACAATTATGTCAACAACAACATCATCATCTTTGACAACCTCCCTCGGGGGAATCCTGAAAGTAGGATAAAGCGTACACTATTTTCCGGGCACTCCCAGATATTCCAGG
>JBMOIS010000089.1:0-7488 GCA_049317185.1 Chlorobium sp.
TGGCTTAATTGATAAAATTTTATTTCGCATTTTCAAATCTGGAATAGCTGTATATATGCCGACAAATCCATTTTTCGGAAGATAATAGTTGGTTGATTTTGTTACCTAACGGCCTTACATCGCCAACTCTTTTTGCGTGTACTCTTCTTCATCGTTGTTAATCCCGTCATGGGCTTTCTTGTAGTCAGCATAATTTGTTGGATACTCTTCTGCTTCCTGATTAATTTCATCCACCTCTTGACCCAAATCCTCAACTGATTTTCTTATATCTTCATCTTTCATGGTGTTACTACCCAGATATGCCTGTAATCGAGCACATTTCTTCATAACTGACAAGTATTTATTTCCTATTCTACGATGGCCAGTAACATCTTTTTGAAAGTTAAAAAATGTTTGTAACCAGCTCAATACAACTGCAAGCAAACTCAATAACAAAGCCGTAATAGTTGCACATTTGTCACCTGTACTTGTTATAATGTAAAAAAGAGCTGATACTGCAAGAACATTTAATACAATAAGAGCTATACCTATGTATTGATGATATTTTTCTTTTCTATCAGCAGCATTGGCATGTTTTTTTTTGCCATATCCCGCATCAACCTTGGTCTTTTGTATGGCAAGAAGAATTTGTTCCATAATTATTTAATTTTTGGCTAATTAAACATTCAATGATTCTCTAAATGACCTTTTTTTCTTTAATTCTTTATATAAAAAAGAATTATTTTGATAAACCGTAAAATGAAGTGCCGGTTTTATTCCTGATAATTTATCTGCAATTTCATAACCACGTTGTCCTTTTACAAGTACACCTTTTTTTGGGTCCAAAAAATACTGTTTTTCGTTTGGCGTTAGCAATGCAAATAACTCAGAACTGACATCGTGCGATTGCAGAAATCCTTTCTTTCCAAAAAAGGGATACATAAATTTATATTTCAATGACTCTTCATACCACAAAATTGTAGTAAGCGCATCAAGACTTGGTAAATGCAGAAGCTGACTTAATTCGTTTACTTTCTTTTGGCAAGTATTTTTTAATTCTTCCAAAACTTCTTTTCTCAGTTCATCAACAGGAATAGGTACAGGATCATCAAATCCTTTTGAATGATAAAGACCGTTAGTAACTGAAAACTTTACCGATCCGTATCCGTAAGCTTTGCCATATCCTATTTTATGACGAATTCGGGCTCCGGGTTCAAGCGCAAAAATAAGAAGTTTTAAAAATGCTTTTGGTATATCATTAAAGAAAAACAGAAAGCTTTCAGTAATAGCACCTTTCTTTAAGCATTGCATGTTGATCGGATATAGTTTGGTGCCATCTGGATTCCATTCATCACTCTCAAAGTACGATTGCGTACAATCATAAGAATTCTGATGAAAATAGAATTTACGACCGCGATAACCAGAACCTATAAACTTAATGGCTCTATCCTTAATGATTTTATAAGGATGCTGATACCACCAACTTGATGCACTCGGATGTGGTCCTCCCATAAATGCAGAACCATTTAAATCAGGTATTTTATAAGGCTTCTCATCTTCGAAAAAATGTAAATCCGCATTGTCGATCAAGACATCTTCAATGGTTATCCTCCCTTTCCATGCATGATTTTTTTTGTCGTCTGCATCTATTTTTTCTGGTACATACCCAAATAGAAATGATGCAAGATCTATTCCTTTTTCAGAGGATGCGGGAACAATAAATTTTGCATCAAGTGCATGTATATTTTTATCGACTTTTTCTTTATCATTCTCGCTTAATTCAGAATGTTCAAGAACACTGAATCCAATAGCATGCTGCTTGAAAGTTTTTGGATATAACTGCGTCATTTGTGACGCACAACAATTGCAGGCAGCTTCGATAAAGGATCTAAGAACACCCCTTATTGATGTTCCCGGAATATACGACTTACCGTGTCGCTGATAAAACAAACTTTGCTGAATCTGATTTTCGTTACTCACCTGTTCCCCCACAATATGCAACGGCGTCAGTGCATCCATCTTGACTGTCAGATATCCTGAACAAAGCTGCCCGCTGCCCAGCCACTCCTTAATGGATTTCTTGACTGGGGAAACATCCGCAAATGGAACAAAGTCAAATGGATTAGGATATGGGCACACAACAGTCTCCCTTTTGGTTAAGCAGTTTTTGTATTTAGGTCAAATGAGAACAACTCTTCACGAGTCACTTCTGTACCTGTCCATAAATCCTCGAAGAGAGTATCTTTTGATATATCTGGCTTTCCGAAGCCACATAAATTAGTAAACAGCTCTGTGTTTTTCGCTGCGTAAAATCTGTAGTTATCAGCAGAAATAGAAACTCGCCCGCGCCCCTGAGAGGTTAATCCTCCAAAACGAAGAAAACCAGTATTGATATCACGCATCCAGAGCTTTAATATTTTAAGGTCAAGAAGCTTGGGGTTGAGAATTCTGAATTCAATAGTAAATTTTTCACCTTCGCTCATTTCAAGACCAGAATGCAACCCTCCTGACCTTCCGGCCATTGTTACTCTGTCCATAGGGTTCCTTGTATTGATATGGCGCTTGATATTGTCCGGGGCATCAGAATCTTGACTACCTGGAGCAATGCCCATACATTGGTTATGTTGCATACCGTCAAGACGAATGGTATCGATTCGCAATCTGCCCGACCATGTAAGTGGTCTATCGTTACCAGGATTGAGATCGTAAGCGCTACCAAACAGAGAGAGGATATGATGCCAGAAGTTTCCGGTATCTTCAACCGCTCTTAATGCTTCTTTCATTTTTTCGGCCAAGTCAATAGTCTTGTCGTTTTCAAGCTTTGTTATGCTGAATAATTTTTTACTGAAATCAGGTATCAATTTTTTTATTGTCCATTGGCGCAAGGCACCTCGTATAGTACTCCCCGGTATACTGTATATAGCCTTAAGATTTCCGTCGCCGTCAACTTTAAATTCATAATTAAAATCCTTAACCTCACTCCAGTTCTCGCCATCATTTTCATCATTAGTCTTATCAATCCATGAAAACTGACAATTACTATTACGCCCTTTTTCGCTTTTATCACTCTTTTCTTTAGATGCATTTGTTCCTGAGCGAATCACAAGCGGAGTTTGCAAGGTTACTGTCCAAGAAACATGCAGGATGCCTGTCACACCGTTTTCAAATGGAAAAGGTAGGCTCATGATGTTTTTCCCCCATTCAGTTGGTTGAGAAACCTCTCCTTGAAAGGTTTGATTATATTTTCAAGTGGCTCTTCAAGGCATTTGAGAGCACTGTAACCAGCATGGTCATTGGTGGCTGCAGCTTGTACCCAATCACCTAAACCTTCCTGCGTCAATGCGTAGATATTTTTTATTTCAAACATCATCTGCCCAAATCCGCGACCTGACATGGCTCCAATGGTCAATGGATAGATCTTTGAATTAAACCCGTGCAGGCCAAACAGAAGGAACCCAAGTTCTTCCGGCTCAAGATTTTGCCCTACAATGTTTACTTGATATCTGATTCCTGCAGGCGCTACTTCAAAGGTATACAGTTTATGGTTCTCCGCAGTTCCAGTAATTGGGTCAATCGCAACAGAGCGAATGAGATAACACTGTCGTTCGTCATCCCACTCTTTATCAACAAAATGACCTCCAATAACTCTGTTCGATGCTGGTGCATCCCAGAATTCAACTTTTCCGGCCCAAAACGGAGTTCCAAATACCTTTTCCAATAGAGATGCTGCAGGAAGCATCTCATCAACTATCTGATCCTGACTCTTCTCTTTAAATTTCTTGTCTTCATAATTTTCTTCTCGTGCTACCTCAGGGTTTAAATGACGGAAAATCTGCAAGAGATAATTTCGAACGACACCTCTCAGGGAACTGCCAGGTAAATATGGTAAACCTGTACAATCTCTTGCAATCATCGTGATGTCAGTACTTTCCTGATCACCTGCATTATCCGACTTTTTTGGGCGAGCTACGGGACGGGTTTCTCCAGTACCGACATGGGTCGGCGATTGTGCCACCAACTCACACTCTATGCGATACCGATTAAAAATCATAATGCAGCTCCTTCTGGATTAACTTGCATAAGACGAGACCAATGCCAGTGCTGGTTGATTCGTATTTCTCCATACCCATTTTCCGAAACGAAAGGACACAACTCCCAGGGCTCTCTGTTTTTTTTATGTACTCTTTGAGTGATTGTAGACGGCAATGGCAATCCCTTAACTTGAAGACGTCGGAGTATTCTTTCAGCATTATCCCTGTTGTTAATTTTCAGAACAAACACACTACCAGCTTCTGTCAGAATGAAGGGATAATAGTGGTCGTAGAGTTTAAATCGTTTTGCCAGATACCCACCAGAAAATTTTTGCCGAGCAAAAAATCGAACCAACTCACAAGCATTATCTGTTGTCTCTTGCCAGTAATCGTTGTAGATACGCTGAAGGTCCAGCTTCTGTTTACTTGCGGCAATGGCATTTCCATCAAACATCAACGCATCGGTTTGAAGTACGACGACCGCAATATCTTTAGTAAAAAGTGATTCTGATAGTGGTAATATCGCATCTTGTGCCAGACTATCACGAACAGTGAAGCTAAAGCGTGAACCCCTTTTTCCAAGAACACTCCAGCCCTGATGGCTTGCCTCATTAAACTCGGCGAGTAACTGTTCGTGTTCCGCTGTTTCTATGTCGGGAAATCGGAGATTCGCAATCCACTTGACTTTTTCTTTTTCAGAACCAGCCTTGAACGGAGTGAGATATTGGAAGGTGTAAAGCGACTCATCCTTTGCTCTTCTGGTTTTGGGATCAATAGCTGTTCGCGTTTTATTCATAATTTCACAAGAAGCCCATCCAAAATACTCCTGTAAACAACCAGAACTCTTCCAATTCACCTGAAATACCGGAGCTTTTTTGTTTCTGTCCAACGTGGGTTTCTGCAAAAGAGCGACATCAAAATACGCTTCCAGTTCTTCTCCGACAGAGGTCTTGACGGCAGAAAACGGAATAACAACAGGTCGTAGTTCTATTGCTCTGTTCACAGGAAAAGCATGAGAGAACTGCAATGCTGAAAAATATTTGGCCAGCAGTGGGAAATGATTTACAACACTCCGATTATTTAAGTCAATTGTTTCAGTATCAGGGACAGTATCGCACAACTGGTTGAGGAATCTGGCGAGAGATCCTTTAATGACCCCTCCAGAAATAACGGTTTCTGATTCAATAAAATTGGTTCCCCTGGTTATTCCCCCAATGAGCAAATCATCAATAAACTCAAAATGTATACTGATTCCATCATGAGCCACTGACACGGCACTTTTTTGCTGCTGAGAACAGGTAACTGGCTGTAGTTCTGTTATGACTGATTCAAGACGGCCAAATCCACTGCCTTTTGATCCCCCAATCGCAGTAATCCATTTCAGTCCAAAAGAAAGATTTTTTGCAATCAATTCAGCTTCTTCACTTTTTGAGAAAAAACTAATGATCCCAGTCCAAACAACAATATCTCCTGATTTGAAAAGGTGTTCTATAATCTGTAAAAAATTTTCTTTACTGGTACCTGTTGTGCTGTTTATACTAACTTTTGTCAGTTTTGGATAGCCTGGTCGTGAATTCCAGGCTTTATCTGCCAATATAAAATCAGAAAAGTGCAGCCGAGCTCTATGGGGAAGAATATCTGAACTTGGGAGTGATTGCGTATCTTCATCCTTGCTGCTGCCGTGTCCAAAAAGGGATTGAAGATCTATGGCCGGAGAAATACATCCATGTTGCTGCAGTTCCAGCATTGCTTCCCGAAGCTTACCCTTTATATGACTGTGTTGGAGAGCAAGTTCCCCACTGGCTGATCGAAAAAATATTGTGTTAAGATTACGGACAGCATCGCCGCCACCGGATGAAATTAACGGCGCTTTTACGGATAGTTTTACTTGCAGTTCATATTTTCTGTTCATGGCATTTTGCCTCCAATATAAGACCAAAGGTCACCAATAACCATCCACCGATTAGGATGAGAGCCTATTATGTTATTCAAAGCTTTTTCTACCGCCAACCTTTGATTGCTGTTTACCATCATTAATGCCCGCTCTTTCAACGACTCAATATCTTCAGGCTTGCGAAGACCATCAATAATGTCATACAACTTGTTTTTGGGAAACCATTTTTTGATAACACTCAAACTATCATAAAGTGTTGGCATTTCGGAAAATGTAATTGTAAAGTCGTGAATGGTTGCTGGATTGTGATACTTTTTGAGAAATGATTCCACATCACGGTTGACAATATCGAATGCTGCCATATTGACAAAAGCAAAGCGGTTATCGACCTTGTGGTTGATTGGCTGGTTTTGTTTTGCTAATAAACAGAGCTGTTCAGCATACCGCCTCACTTGCAGAATTGGAATATTATGCTTGCAAAATACTACACCTGCGGAATATGTGAGACTTATTGGTCCATCATTCACGGACTGAAAGGGAGATGCCACCGCCTGTTCAAAAAAAGCATTTAATACCGGCAATGCCTGAACGGCCGGAACAATCCATTCAATTTCATCCCCACCCCACATCAAAGTTTCGAGTCTGACTTTTCCGTCTTCTGTACGAAATGAGGTATTACATGGGTCAGTAGCAATATGGAGTATTTTCTCAAGTGCATTTTTTTGAAGGCACTCTTGGACTGCTAAATCAAAATTTCTAAACTCTTCATCTCTACCTACCCCTTCATAATAATCTTCACGAATTGTCCCGAACTTATTCCCATCGAGGTGAATAAATGCTATCTTATCATTTCCAGCAAGACTTTCGAGGTCATCGGTAAACTCTATCTCTTTCTTATCCTCCAACAGTTTTTCATACAACTTATTTCTTAGCTCTCTCCCTTTTTTAAGTCTCACATCGACAGCTTTGGAAACATGCTGGCTTTTATTGCCTATTATAGTGGATTTTTTTGTTGCAGGCCTGACTCCATCCAGAAAACATGCTTCAAATGATTCAGAGATTTCAGGAAATACTATAGAGGGCGTTTGATATTGCTGCCAAGAACATCCAACCGTAAGTCGCCTGATAACATTATTCAGCTTCTCACCATCTTCTCGTTGCAGAACTTCATAAACAAACGTTGCAAAATCGCCATAGGTATTCTGAAGATAATCCAACACTTTTTTGAGAATATCATTCTTTCCGTTTTCAGTTGAATCTAAGATCTTGAATATGCCAACACTTGCCCCTGTACTGATGACTTGCAAATCCGTTATCTTTTGTTCTATCTCACTGACGGCATTTAGGATATTGAAACTCCCACCACGAATGGTGCTGATGTTATGCGTATCAAAAACAGAATGGTCAAGATTAACCGCTTCTATTCTTATATACCAGCTCTTAGCTTGAGATTCCATCAAAGTAAAGATTTTGTATTTTTCTGAATACGATTTTTATAAACCAGGCTTACGGACATTTCCGTGCTTTTTCAGAAAATCTTCGGTGAGCGTAATTGCGGGAAGCTTCTCCATTATCCACGAATCG
>JBMOIS010000090.1:0-7467 GCA_049317185.1 Chlorobium sp.
ACTCATCAAGAAAACGTTCGTAGTGACCAAGATCAAGATCAGTTTCAGCCCCGTCGTCAGTAACATAAACCTCCCCATGCTGGTAGGGAGACATTGTGCCGGGATCAACGTTGATATAAGGATCATATTTCTGTATGGCCACCTTCAAGCCACGCGACTTGAGCAACATGCCGAGAGAGGCCGAGAGAATCCCTTTGCCAAGCGAGGAAATTACCCCGCCGGTCACAAAAATATATTTCACATTTTTCGGTCGAGCCATGACATCGTTCGTCGTTGTTGAATTGGTAAAAAAACGCTTTGGTTATTCCGGTAACTTGTGGGCTCCATCACAAAACGGAAGTTTTGCTGACCGGCTGCAACTGCATATTGCTACAGTTTTTTCTTCATTGATATCAACCTTCCATGGATGAAAATTGCTGCCTTTATGAGTCCCGTCACAGTATGGCAGGTTCTGCGATTTGCCGCATGCACAATAATACTTTGTTCCCGCCTGCTCCTTGATGACATAAGGATGTTTCTGCTCCATAGTTCCTCCGTTGGGTTAGTGGTTACGTTGACTATACAAAAAGATCAATCTGGCCATCAGGATCTTCGACAGGGAATTCCACATCTCCCTCCTCATCGCTCTTCGGAACTCTTGCAAGGGCAGAAATCATATCTCCAGCCATAAGCCTGACAAGCCTTACCCCGGAAGTGTTCCGTCCTGTCAACCGGATATCGGCAACATGCTGACGATTCACGATACCATTGTTTGTAATGATAATCAGATCATCATCATCATTCACATCAAGCAAGCCGACAAGCGCCCCAATTTTTTCATGAGCCTTGAGAGTAATGACCCCTCGTGCGCCGCGCCGCGTCAGACGGTAATCCTCAACCCTGCTTCGCTTGCCAAAGCCATTGTCGGTAACGGCAAGAAGCGCGGTATCGAAACGCTTGGTGGTCACCATTGAAATACATTTCTCTCCATCGTCGAGTGTAATTCCTTTCACGCCCATGGCGGTTCTGCCCATCGGACGAATTTCAGCCTCCGGAAAACGCACAACAAACCCGGAACTCTTGGCAAGAATAATCTGATGCTCGCCATCGGTCAGTCGGGCATCAAGCAGTTCATCATGCTCATCAATCGTAATCGCGGCAATACCGTTCTTTCTTGGGTGGGAAAAATCTTCAAGCGACGTTTTTTTCACGATACCGTTGGTTGTAGCCATGACGATGTAACCCGGTTCATCAAAGTTCCTGATATTGATATAGGCCCTGATTTTTTCGCCTTGCTGCAATTCCATGATATTCGCCAGAGCCCTGCCCCTTGCCGCACGTCCCGCTTCAGGAATTTCGTAGACTTTTAACCAGTGGCAACGACCTCTGCTGGAGAAAAAGAGAATATGGTTGTGCGTTGAGGCGATAAACATGTGCTCGACAAAATCATCATGTTTTGCCTGTGCGCCAGTCACACCTTTACCGCCCCGAGCCTGACGGCGGTAACCCGAAACCGGAAAGCGCTTGATAAAACCATCGTGCGTAATGGTAATCACCACATCTTCCTGCGCAATCATATCTTCAATGGAGAAGTCGCCCTCCTGAGGCACAATTTCGGTGCGGCGGGCATCACCGTAAACCTCCCGAACTTTCAGCAGCTCCTCGCGAATAATCTCCATCTGTTTCTCTGGACTGCTGAGAATAAACCGCAGCTCCTCAATCAGTGCAAGTACCTCAATGTATTCCTGATCAATCTTCTTGCGCTCCATACCGGTCAGACGCTGGAGGCGCATCTCAAGAATCGCTTTCGACTGCAGTTCCGACAGGGCAAAGCGCACCATGAGCCTCTCCTGGGCTGTTGACGCATCCGGTGATTCACGAATAGTGGTAATCACCTCGTCCAGATTGTCGAGACAGATCTTCAACCCTTCAAGAATATGAGCTCTTTTTTCGGCTGTATTAAGATCGAATTGTGTGCGGCGGAGAATAATCTCGTTACGATGCTTGATATAGTAGTGCATCATCTCCTTGAGATTGAGTATCCTCGGCACTCCGTCAACCAGCGCAAGCATGATCACGCCAAAGGTGTCCTGCATCGGAGTGTGCTTGTAAAGATTGTTGAGCACAACCTTCGCAACCGCATCCCGCTTCAGTTCAATCACCAGCCGCATACCATCGCGATCCGACTCGTCACGAATATCAGCAATACCTTCCAGCTTTTTATCGTGTACCAGTTCAACGATTTTCTCAATCAGACGTACCTTGTTGACCTGATAAGGAAGTTCCAGTACAACAATGGACTCTCTGCCATTTTTCTGGGTGACCTCCACAATGGCTCTTGCACGGATAACCACCTTGCCCCTGCCGGTCAGGTAAGCCGAACGGACACCCTCGTAACCATAGATAATACCACCAGTCGGAAAATCAGGTGCGATAACATATTTCATAAGATCGGCAACTTCAAGCTCAGGATTTGCAATCAGGGCTATCATGCCGTCCACAACCTCCCGGAGGTTCTGGGGCGGAATATTAGTTGCCATACCGACCGCAATACCAGACGAGCCATTCGCCAAAAGGTTCGGTATCGCCGAAGGCAAAACGGTAGGCTCCTCAAGGGAATCGTCAAAGTTCAGAGAAAAATCAACAGTGCCTTTATCAAGATCCTTGAGCATTTCACCGGCAATGCTCTTCATGCGCACCTCAGTGTAACGCATAGCCGCAGGGGAGTCGCCATCAACAGAACCAAAGTTTCCCTGACCGTCAATAAGAGGATACCGCATGGAAAATTCCTGCACCAGACGCACCAGACTGTCGTAAACGGCAGTATCACCATGGGGGTGAAACTTGCCAAGCACTTCACCAACCACACGCGCGGATTTTTTATGTGGCTTGCCTGCCTGCAAACCAAGCTCGTGCATGCCAAAAAGCACCCTTCGGTGCACCGGCTTCAGACCGTCCCGCACATCAGGCAGCGCGCGACTGACAATGACCGACATTGAATAATCGAGATAAGAACCCCGCATCTCTTCTTCAATACTAATCGGGACTATTCTTTCACGCTGCATGGAGAGATCCTGTGTGATAATTGATATAAATAACTCGAAGGCTTAATGTATAAAAATCCATCTGAATTCTTAAGGAAGCAGAGCCATCCGCAAGGAGAAATTGCAGATATCCCTGCAAAATATCAGTTCAACGGTACTATTGGCGCATCTGACCAGAGGGATTCAAGATCATAAAAACGGCGCTCATCCGGCATAAAAATATGCACAACAACATCAATATAGTCCAGCAAAATCCAGTGCATGGAGTCCATGCCCTCAACATGCATCGGACGCTCTCCATCCTCTCTCAGCTCATCAATGATATGCTCTGCCGCCGCCTTTGCCTTGCGCTCGGAATCAGCGGTGATAATCACAAAATAATCGGTGACCGAGGTCAATCCCCTCAAGTCGAGAATCTTCACCTCTTCACACTTCCTCTCCAGTGAGAGTTCCGCCGCCCTCTTTGCCAATAACTCACCGACAGCTACTTCTCTGCCCTGATCAACTCTCTCTTCATCTTTCAAACTACTCATATCCCTGCACCCTTCATAAATAAACTATATTTTACAACGATTTACCGCAACAAAGCAATAAAACATCTAAAGAATTGCAATAATGGTAACTCCTCAACATACAAAAAAGCCTGCTCACTGACGCAATAAAAGCCGGGAGTAACTCCGAGATGATCAGGATAAGCAAAAAGAAGTCATACTGTCAGGTATCGGCATAGTTGCATGAAAAATTTCTAACACTCCCTTACCCTCCCTTGGCATTCGGGCTAAACATTTGCCTATAATCGGGAGTAACCCCGTTCAGCCCATCTACATCCGTAGCAGCAAAAAGCCTTTCGGCAGCCGAAAAAAGCGAACGGGCGGAAAAAAAGTCGGCTTCCCGGTACACGGCACTGGAACCGGACAGCAAAGGAAGCAGCTCAAAGAGCCGACGACCGACAACTATCGCCTCCGCATTCAGAGCAAGAACGGCTACTGCTGCGGCAACATCAGCCGCAGAACCTCGAAACACCTCATCATGCCAAACGCCTGAAGAGAGATCTTCCGAACGATAGGAAGCAAAGTAATACTCCCCTTTGCGGGCCGGAATTACCGCCATCACCGTACCTGCAACTGACCGTAATGATGCGGCCATGGCTGGCATGGTGGGCAACGGGATCAGCGGTATGCCGAGACCATAGGCAATTCCTTTGGCAACAGACATCCCGATACGAAGCGCGGTAAACGAGCCGGGGCCTGAGGAGATCGCAATACACTCCAGCTCCTGCCGGTTGAGACCGCTCTCCGTCATCACCTCTTCGACAAGCGGCACAAGCGATTCCGCAGCCTTTTTCCAGTCGGCACACAGAGCCTCAGCAACAACGCCAGAGCACGAAACTGCCGCACTCAGCGCTTCATGGGTACACTCAATCGCCAGAATATTCATCGAACAGGCCGTTTAATAATAATTCGGCGGCTCTCGTCGCCAAAATACTCAAGAGAGACCCTCACCGTGTAGAACGATGCGTATTCTGGAAATCGTTCAGCCCATTCTACAAAAGAGAGATCGCCGCTGGAGAGATATTCATCGAAGCCGATACCCTCAAGCTCCCGAAGTGACTCAATTCTGTAAAGATCGAAATGGTGCAGCATCACCTCTTTGCCCTCAAGCGATCCCTGATAGATATTGAACAGGGAGAAGGTGGGGCTGGAAAGCTGCTCATCACAGTTGAAAAATTCCGTCACCCCCCTCATGAAAACCGTTTTGCCCGCTCCAAGCTGGCCAGAGAGAGAGATAATCTCGCCTGATTGCATACTTGCAGCAAACTGCCGGGCAATCAGGAGCGTCTCATGTTCGGATTGAGAGAGAAACACTTCAGTCATTGGCACTCAGGCAATCGAATTAAAGACAAGGCCCGTCATAATTTTGGGATAGAAGAAGGTCGACTTCTGCGGCATCACCTCTCCCGATTCCGACACTGCCAGCACCTGCGCAACCGTCGTCGGCTTGACTACAAACCCCACCTGCACTTTGCCTGACTCCACCATCTCAAACACCTCACGGTCATCATGAACATAGAGGATATTGCTCTGTTTTGCCATGGCCTCCTGGGAGATTCCCAGCAGTTTTCCCAAAATGAGATCGTGCAAAAGAACCAGACCAAGACTTTTCAAGGCTTCATGACGTGATGGATCAATCAGGGTATCAGGAGTGCCCTTCAGGGTTATTCCAACAACTGAACCTGGAGTAACCACTCCGTAGGTATAGTTTGACGGCTCCTGGTCAAAAAAGTTTTTGAGTTCAGCCCTGTCATGGAGGTCGGTCAGGGTAAAATGCTCTTCAAGAGCTACCCTTAGCGTACAAATATCAAAGCTGGCGAGCGTGTGCACCAGCCGATGAATCGGAAAAATAAGCAGCCCTTCGTCATGAATGTTGGCGAGATAGGTCAGAATAAAATTATAAGGCTCCTCGCCGGTATGAGAGGGGTTGGCCGCTGCCCGCTCATTGCGATAGTTGACACCGGTATCGTAACGGTGATGACCGTCCGCAATGTAGACAGGACGCTCTTGCAATGAGCGCTGGAACTGCGCAACAAGTGCAGGATCGGTAATGCGCCACATCCGGTTTCTCACCCCCTGAAACTCTGCGTCAATAACTGGCTCATTGGCCTCTGCAAAGCTCTTCATCACGCAATCAGCTCTTTTGCTTTCGTCGGCATAGAGTCCAAAAATACTGCTGATATTGGTTTTGGTTTTTCTGAAGAGGTTGAGACGGTCAGCTTTTGGCCCCGAAAGGGTTTTTTCGTGAGGCAGCACCTTTTTTTCCGAAAAGTCATACAGACGCATGGCCGCAAAAAAACCGCACCGGGTATGCGAAACGCCATCGACATCAGCAAAAGTCTGAAAATAGGGGTAGATCGCGGGAACAGGGTCGTGCTGAAGCTCTCCGGCCTGAAGCCACCCGGCAAGACGTAACGCTGCCGCTTCATAGGGGTCATCCTCCTTGGGAAGTTCAAGCCTTATCGCGTTGAACGGAGAGCTGTTGTAGAGCTGCTGCTGAAACGCAGAAGAGATAACATCATAAGGCGGGCAAATCAGCCCGTCAGAACTCTTGAGCAATTCGGGATGATATAAAATCCCTTTAAAAGGTATAATTTCTGGCATAAGTGACAAGAATTAGAATATTATCATCGGGCAGAATACGCGGCTCGCAGCCAAATCCAGAGTCATGGTGGTCTGCTCCTCCATCGTTACTGGTGCATCCACGACATTGCGCGTCGCTGGACGGAGCAAGCCAGCAGCAGGTCAAGGGGTACTTCAAATTCATCGAGGCGAATCCTGAACATTAACGGGTATGGTCTGTTGATAAGAGTAACCGTAAGCAAGATAGAACAAGCAGGGGGACATGTCCAAATAAACACCTGTAAATAACATTATTACACCGCACAAATAAAAGTAAACTTTAACATTCCCGAAAACTTCGGTATTTATAAACAGATAGCGTTGAAACTTCCGTCGCCTCAATATCAATGAAAAAGACTTTGTGTTTTATTACTGTTACCGTAGCGTTTATGCTGCTGATAGCCAGCATCGGCCATGCAGAATCGGCCAACAGTTTTTTCGATCAGGGATTCGAAAAGCACCAGCAGGGCGACCTTGCAAAGTCCGTTAAATTGTATACCAAAGCCATCGACAGCAACCCATCTTTTGCCATGGCGTACCAGATGCGTGGCATAGCACAGCAACAGTTGAAAAAATATGCTCAAGCCATTAATGACTACTCAATGGTCATAACATGCGGCGAACCGTATTTCAAGGCTGTCGGCTACTATAATCGGGGTGTCGTGAAAAACATAACCGGCGACTTTGCCGGAGCCATTCCCGATTTTTCACAGGCCATTGAACTTGATAAAAAAATGGCTGTCGCGTTTTTTCACCGGGGTATCGCCAAAAGCAAAACCGGTGATTTGGCGGGACAGACCGAGGACTTTTGCCAGTCGGCGAAACTTGGCGATGTTAATGCCGAAAGGTGGCTCAACACCTATTTCCCAGAATGGAAACAGCCACCGCCCCCTCCACCAAAGCCTTTTCCCACTGAGGGCCCGACATAAAACTGGTGCCTGTCAGGAGAGCGCTGAAACGGGCAGCGTGCCTTACCCCGCCCGTTTCGCTGAAATGAAGAGGTTATCAAATCGCCTTGCCTCCACGCTCCCTGGTTCTGATACGGATACACTCTTCAAGCGGACTTATAAAGATTTTTCCGTCACCTATTTCCCCAACACCATGACTCGCAAAATTAATAATGGTATCGATAGTGATATCGACAAACTCATCATTAACGGCAATATCAAGCCTGATTTTTGGAATCAGGTTCGGAGCTATTTTCTGGCCCCTGTAGATATCAATATCCTCTTGCCTGCCATGACCGGTTACCCGGCTGACGGTAATTCTTG
>JBMOIS010000091.1:0-7198 GCA_049317185.1 Chlorobium sp.
ATGGTTGAGCTTTTTTTGTCGATGGAAAAAAAAGTGATCATTTACACCGACGGCGCATGCAGCGGCAATCCTGGCCCGGGGGGCTGGGGCGCATTATTGATGTACGGCTCTTCGAACCGTGAAATTTCGGGATATTCGCCAGCCACCACCAATAACCGCATGGAACTCAGCGCTGCAATAGAGGCTCTTGAAGCGCTCAAGGAGAGGTGCAAGGTTGACCTTTACAGCGATTCAAGCTACCTGGTCAACGCCATCAACAACGGATGGCTGAAACGCTGGACAACCAATAACTGGCAAACAGCAGCAAAAAAAAGTGTTGAAAATATTGATCTTTGGCAAAAAATCCTGAAGTTGGTAAACTCCCACGACATCAAGTTTCACAAGGTAAAGGGACACAGCGACAACCCCTACAACAACCGCTGCGACACCCTGGCCCGTGAAGCCATCAAAAGAAAATCATAACACTTTGCTGTATGGAGAAGAACCCGGGAGCTGACGCAACACCCGCAACACCCGCAACACCTGAAAAACGCTCCCTCTTGAAAGGAGCTGGACTTCTCCTCTCCATCAGTGCCATCAGCACGGTTTGCTTTCTTCTTTTAGTACTCTGGATCAACTGGTCGAAACCACGGCTTCAGCCAGAACCGTTGAGCCCAGAGCTTAAATCGATAGTTGATCGCATTCCCGGCAAATCCGACGCACTTATCTATATCGGTCTCAAAGATATCCGCGAAAGCCGGCTCTGGAAAGAGATCATTCCGGACTCACTGAAAAACGCGCCACTTTTCCAGCCTGAAGGACAGCTTAAAGCCCTTGTAAAAGCCGCAAAAATCAATCCCTCGCTCGACATTGACACCCTTTTGGTCAGCTTCAAACGCCATGGCTACAAAGAGCAGAATTACCTTGCTCTTGTATCGGGGCGCTTGTCACAAAAACTTCCGGAATCGTTTCTCAGAACACACAGCACCACTGCCGAGATAATCGGTGGCCATCCATGCTACAGCCTCAATGACTCACTCTGGCTCTCTTCGCTCAGTCCAACGCAGATAGCCCTGACCAACAACAAAAAATTGCTTGCAGAGTTTCTTGTTCCTGCGGGAAGCTTTTTCAAGAGAGACACTCTCTCTGTGGCACTCATCAACAAGGCGACCTATAAATCGCACCTTTGGTTTGCCCTTCCCTCCGCCGCATGGACTTCAGGAGCCCTGCAAAGCCTCACCTCAACCAACGAGGGCATAAAGACAATGGGCAATCTGAACCGCATCCAAAGCCTTGCACTCTCGATAAAATTCAAGGATGGCATCGAGGGACAAAGCGAATGGGTCTACAACACCAATCAGGCCGCTTATTTCGCCTCAACATTCCTCTGGGGGGCCGTCAAGCTTTCACAGTACACAGGAACAAAAACAACCGAACAGACAAAAGAGCTGCTCGACAGAATCAAAATCCAGCAGAACCTCAAATCAGTCATTATTCATACTGACCTGCCCATTGAGCTGTTTCGGGCAGACAAACAGAAAAAGTAGCCTCACTCTCTCAAGGCTCTCGCAAAAAACAAAGCGAGCCTCCTTTCCAAAGTACCCGCAATTGTCGGCCAGCCATCACCATTTTGCCCGGTTGAGAGGCTAACAGATCGACAAGCTTCTGAAGTGCCTGGGCATCAACCGGTGCCTCCATATCCCGCAAAGCCCTTTTGAACAGCTCTTTCTGTTCAAAAACTGTCAGCCGCTGCAGAGCCCGCACATCAAGCTTGCCTTCAGTAAGAGAGAGTCCTGGCTCCCGTTCACAGAGATTTTCAAAATAGAGTTCAAGAAACTCCTCAAGCTCGCCCGCCTGTTCCGATAACCTCCGAAGCGACGGCAACAGTTTATGCGGAAAGCGCTCCTCAATCAGCGGAATAACACGGTTTCTGATAAAATTCCTGTCGTAATCGTTCGCAACATTACTGGCATCAGTACAACTGGCAATCCCCTTTTCCAAAAGATATTCCGCTATTTCAGCCTTATGCAACAAGAGCATCGGACGAATGATTTTGCCGTTACGTGCCCGAATACCTCTCAGTCCAGGAAGAGAAACGCCTCTGAAAAGATTAAAAAGAATCGTCTCAACATTATCGTTGACATGATGACCGGTAGCAACTCTCGTGAATTCCCTCTCCTGCATCACCTGCTCAAAAAAAGTGTATCGCAATATCCGCGCAGTTTCCTCAACCGATTTTCTCCACTCTGCGGCAAACCGCAAAGTATCAAACCGCTCCACAAAACAGTCAAGCCCAAGCACAAGAGAGTGATTTCGAACAAAACATTCATCCGCATCACTCTCCGCTCCACGAAGCTGAAAGTTGCAGTGAGCCAAGGCAAGTTCACAATGCAGGAGAGGCCTTACTGCACAAAAGAGCGACAACATGGCCATCGAATCGGGCCCACCGGAAACAGCAACAAGAACCCTGTCACTATGGTCAACCAGTCGTCTTATCCTGATTTGTTTAAGGAACTTCTTTTCCAACAAATTCATTGACAACGCAAATAATAACTCTACCTTCGAAAAAAATGCAAAAAAACGGGGAAAATATTTCCCACTTATCCCAAGATACAACGATAAATAATTATTTTGGGTGCAAACTTATCATAACGTAACCAAAAAGAGACAAAATAATGTTGACTTCCTATGGCTACAGCACCATGATAAAAGTCTTTCTTCTCTGCATAATACTTTGCGGGACTGCAATGATTTTCCCCGTTTGGGCCCAGGCAGGGATACTCATTATGGCTGGCATGGCACTCCTGTTCACACTCTATTTTTTCCGTGACCCAAAACGACAAACACCTGACGAAAAACGGGTCATTCTTGCGCCTGCTGACGGTAAAATCATCCTTGTTCAGCCCTATGAAAAAAGCACGTCCACCGACCATCAAACACTGGTGAGCATCTTCATGTCACCCTTCAATGTTCACGTCAACCGCATCCCTCTCAGCGGAAAAGTAATCCATTTGCGCTACTGCCCCGGTAAATTTCTGATGGCGTTCGACAACCATAGCATGGAGAGCAATGAACGGATGGAAATTGGTATCGACAATGGCGAAATAGAGGTATTGTTCAATCAGGTCTCAGGCTTTCTGGCAAGAAGAATCATCTGCACACTGCGAAGCGGAGAAATTGTAAAAATCGGAAAACGCTTCGGCATGATCAAATTCGGTTCAAGAGTTGACCTCATCCTGCCCCCGTCAGCCAAAGTAGCCGTTCAGCCCGGCCAAAAAACTCGCGCAGGTGAAACGATCATTGCACGCTATTGAGTGAACCGCTTCGCGAGTAAAAAGAGTTGTTTCAGGAAGGCATATTGAGTATATAATAAGCATCATAATAACTAATCGGAGGAACTCCAATGTTCGGATTTGGTGGACAGGAACTGGCTCTCATTCTGCTTATCATCCTGCTGCTGTTCGGAGCAAAAAAGCTTCCCGAGCTTGCAAAAGGTCTTGGGAAAGGAATGAAAGAGTTTAAAAAGGCTCAGACTGAAATAGAGGAAGAGTTCAAATCAGCGGCAGATGAAGTGCCCAAAAAGGAAAAGTCGCCCTCTTCGAATCAGGCATAACGTGTGCAATACCCGGCCATGCTTTTCAGCCTCTACATAAAAAATTTTGCACTGATCCAGGAGTTGACGATAGAATTCAACCCAGGACTGACCATTATCACCGGAGAGACTGGCGCAGGCAAGTCAATTCTTGTCGGAGCGCTGAACCTCGTTCTTGGCGAGCGGGCCAGCAGCGATCTGGTGCGGTCGGGCACCAACAAAGCGGTCATTGAAGCCATCCTCAAGGAGGTGCACTCAAAAAAAATTGAGAGCCTGCTGCAAGCCGCAAACATTGACACAGCACCAGAACTTATTCTCCGCAGAGAACTCTCGTCGGGCGGCCAATCCCGCTGCTTCATCAACGACACACCCTGCACAGCCGCACTCCTCAAACGGGCAGGAGAGGAGCTGATTGACCTTCATGGACAGCACGAACACCAACTGCTGCTGCACCAGGAGACCCACGAAACCCTGCTTGATGATTTTGCCCAGACCACGACAGAAGTGACCGCCTACAAAAGTACCCGGTCATCGCTTCAGGGGCTCCAGCAGCAGTTGAGAACGCTCAATAACGAGGCTTCCGCCATCCACGACAAAAAAGAGATCATCGATTTTCAGTTGAAGGAGCTCAACAGCATCGAACTGAAAAGTGGTGAAGAAGATACAATCGAGACAGACATTATCCTTCTCGAAAATGCCGAAACCCTGTTTACGCTCAGCAGCGACCTGAACGACCTGCTCTACGACAGCGAGCGCTCTCTCTATTCCGCCATCACTTCCGCGCTGCATACCGTCGAAAAACTTGCTGCAATTGACAAACGCTTCGATATTCACACCGAGGAAACACGCAACGCAAAAAGCATTATCGATGAGCTCTCTCGCTTTACGCGGAGCTACGCTTCTGGTATTGATTTCAATCCTGAAAAACTTGAATCCCTGCGTGAACGCCAGCTCCAGCTTCAACGCCTCTGCAAAAAATATGGCCGCACACACGCTGAACTGATCGATCTGAAGAATGAACTTGAGGCGAAAAGCGGGCTTGAAGAGAACCTCGAAGAGGAGGTCAGCCGCATTGAGCAGGAAATAACACTCCTGAAAACAGAACTCTCTCTTCATGCCGAAACACTCAGCAACAAACGGCAGAAAGCTGCAAGCCGCCTTGAAACTGCCATTCAGGAACAGTTAGCAGAGCTCGGCATACCACACTCCACCTTCATTGTCAGCATCACACACGAAGAAAATCCCAAAGGCGAAATTTCCATCGACGGAGCCACATTTACCGCTTTTCCAAACGGTTATGACGGTGTCGAGTTCCTGATTTCCACCAATCCCGGCGAAAAACCAAGACCCCTCGTCAAGGTGGCATCCGGCGGAGAAATTTCACGAGTGATGCTCGCCATGAAAAGCGCACTCGCCGAATCTGCCAAACTGCCAATTCTCATTTTTGATGAAATAGATACCGGCATAAGCGGCCGGATCGCCGAATCCGTCGGCAAAAGCCTGAAAAAACTCTCACACCTGCACCAGATCATAGCCATTACCCACCTGCCGCAGATAGCCGCCATGGCAGACCTGCACCTCGGTGTCAAAAAATCTGTCCAGCAGGAGCGAACCGTAACAGAAGTGACCCCTCTCGACCACGACAACCGCTTGCAGGCCATTGCCAGCCTCATCAGCGGTCAGCAAATTTCACCCTCATCGCTCACTCTGGCTGCGGAGCTGGTTGATGCTGCCCGGGAGTGACAGACCAAAATTACGATACTTGATGAACCTTGATGCACCTGGGTAAGCATGCAATGACTAAAACAACCGCACAGCCCGAACACGGCTGCCATTCGTTTTGTTGCCAATAAGCTGTTCTCCACTGGCAAAATTCTCGGCCCATGCGCTTTCAGCAGAGCCCTCAGAAGAGCTCCAGTAGACAGTGGCCGCCATACCTGCTACAGCACTACGATTGATATAAAGCTTATTCAACTGCACTCTGTTCGGCAAAACCCAGTCGCTGAAACCCTCCGCAAAAGCATTGGCCGCATCTTTAGCGCCATACCAGTTGAAAAAGCCCTCCTCTTTCTGATAAGAGTGACCCGGCATATCTGTTTTGGCAGCAATAAGGCCATGCTGACCAGTGCTATCAACATAAAAAACAACTCCCCCGCCATAGCTCTCTCCAATTTTTGGCGTAGCCGCACTGGAGAGTGCTGTAGTCGTAATGGCGCTCAGGCTGGTGAGAAGAAAGATCATCCAAAGACGGATAAAGGGCGCTTTTGTAGTGCGATTCATGGTGGTCTTGTTGAGGTTCAGGGTTTATTTAAAACAACATACTATAATATGTCATAGTGAAAATAATAGAATGTAGAATCCACAGCTTTCAATATCTTATTTTTCACCGCCAGTCCGATTCCGTTAAGAAGATGGTCTGAATGTGTTTCTACAACGATTTGCACTCCACAGGAGGCCGCACACGCAAGAAATTCACCAAGCTGTGTTTGACCTGCAGGATGCAGGTGAGCTTCAGGATTCTCTATCATCAAGAGTGTAGATTCTTGCTCGCTATTAGCCACAAGCGCTGCATAGACAAGCACATTCGCGATAATTGGCAAAGCATAAGATATACCAAAACCCACATTATTTGGCCGATGACCGCTGTATTCAGCTCTGATCAAATCAGCTTTAGGGATTGCCATCCATTCCATTTTAATACCCGGAGATATTACCCCAAGCCAGGCTGAAACATTATTTCTGACTGAAGAGCTGTTTGCCTCACGCCGCCGAAGAATATCCGGCAATCCAGCAAGCTCACTATGATGTTCTAAAAAGTCAAGCACAAACTCACCCTTTTCTCCAACAGAAAAACCACGTTCTTCTTCCTGAGAGAGAGGTAGATACAGCTCGGGGCCTAAACGGGCAGCAGAAATATAAGCGGCAAGTACTGGTTCAACATTAGGATAATCATAGTTTTTTGATTCTGGATAATTCAAACCGATAATCTCCCCCGCTTGAGGTCAATGTATTCTGGCTCAAGGAGAGTTTTAATTCGATGAATTCTGTCTCTTCCTGACTGAGTTCCAGGAATTCATCAACGCTTCCGACTTCCACCCGAAAGCCTCAAGTTTTATCTGTTTTTTCTTGTTCATAACGACCGTTGATGACAGGTAAAGGGCCTCAGATCAGCCCAAATGTGAATCAGCTTGAACTCCTTTGGTTTTACATTTTTTCGATAGATCATCATATCGCATGATTCCACCTTTTCTTTGAATGCAAATGTAATTTCTGGTAATGCCGCACCCGAAAGATGCCGATTAACTTGACATAGAATATCTTGTTTATCGGAGTTCATGATGTATCCAACCATCATTCCTGACCGGGAGCGCTTGCCATATTCATGGGTCAGTGTGTCAAAGCGCTTTATCCCATGCTCTAAATAATTTTTATTCAGATCCCATCTTCCACTCTTCTTTCCAAGACGTTTGCATTCAACATGTAAAGATATCTCATGCATCTCAGGTGTCGTCGCAAACGTATTGGTAAGGCTACAGGTAAAATCAGGTCGTTTAGCATTTTTGCCCCCTTTGAGTTCCGAGTCAGATACAGGAGAAATCGGTATCTGCGATTGCGGAGTTGGTGGTT
>JBMOIS010000092.1:0-7161 GCA_049317185.1 Chlorobium sp.
TTGGCAAGACTATCAATGGATATAAAATGGCCAAACACTTTGAGATATCGATTACCGATGCAGAGTTTTCCTTCAACAGAAAAGCTGAAGCAATCGCACAGGAAGCGGAGCTGGATGGTATCTATGTTATTCGCACCAGCGAACCCCGACAGAACCTGTCGGCAGAGGATACCGTTAGAAGCTATAAGAATTTAGCGAGAGTCGAACAGGTTTTCCGCACCCTCAAAAGTATTGATCTTCAGGTACGACCCATATACCATCACTATCCAAAACGTGTTCGTGCCCATATCTTCCTTTGCCTGTTGGCTTATTATGTTGAGTGGCATATGCGTCAAGCTCTTGCTCCTTTGCTCTTCGACGATGAAGAACTTTCTCAGAACAGGAAAGAGCGCGATGCTGTCAAGCCCGCAGTCTCATCCAAATCGGCAAAAAAGAAAAAAAGTGCAAAAACCAACAAAGAGGGATTACCAGTTCACAGTTTCCGATCGCTTGTCATAGAGTTGGGCACTCGCACTCGAAACCGGTGCAGAATGAAATCCGCATCAGATAGTCCTGTAATTTTTCAAGACACTGAACCAACAACACTTCAGACCCGTGCAATGGAATTGATTCGTTTGTACCCAGTAGATGGAAGTTGACTTTCCGTCCTTTTACTTGTACTATAACGAGTTATCGTTTTATTATACGGGGAACTTCGGATTAACGAACGCTATGGGCGCGGCGCGGTGAGACTGGCTTCGGAAAACTCTGAAGGTTGGAAGCCAAATCAGGAACGGCTTTCGCCATACTATACGACGAGGTGGAGTGATATTATTACAGTAAAAGGGTGAGAGCGTATTGCAGAATATTAAGCAGGGCATTCTGAAAGAAATTGAAATTTTATCTGGAGACTGTTGACTCATGCCTTCTCTACTGAAAGATTTTGAGGAACTCGATCAACTCAATCAACTGAAGGAGCTGCATCAAAAACCCAATGACAGTTTTTGCAATAGAGAGTATTCGAAGTACTTGAGACATAGCCATAAAAGATTATTTTTTAACGTTAACAAAAGAGAGGGGGTAGTTATATTATTAAGGTGCGGGTTATTGATTCTATTACTACCGCGAGGGGTATTCGTTTCCATTTTGCAGGAATTTTGGAAACGCAAGATTTGAGGGAAGAATTAACAATCCTCTCCAAAAAGAATCGTGGTTGGGATCATATTGCCATCATTCCCAATTCATATCTGATGAGTGATTTTGGTCTTGAAAACAATTTCGGGGTGAATTTTGCTGTGTCTGTTCGGGGCGGAATACAAATGCCGGTTGCTCGTGATTTGGCCATGTTTTGTACAGGCAGTACGTTGAATATGTTCAGACGTTGGGCTTTCCTTTGGTGGATGAACAGTTACTGAGTGGGGGGTGTGATACTGAGCAATTGCCCTAAGCAAAAAGATGCTATATTTTACGCCATGCAACCCCCGAAATTATTGGACAATGATAAAAAAAATATTTGCCCACCTTTTATGCCTTCTGCTGCTTGTGGGATCAGCACATGCCGCCACGCTGGAAGAAATTCAGAAACTCAAGATTACTGCCGCCCAAGGAGATGCTAAGGCTCAAGTCGATCTTGGGCTGATGTACCAGAGCGGCAATGGAGTCAGTCAAGACTATGCTGAAGCTATAACGTGGTATCGACTTGCCGCTGAGCAGGGGGATGGACAAGGTCAAGTCCAACTTGGAGTAATGTACGATTTTGGGCGCGGTGTAGTACAAAACTTTGCTGAAGCTGTAAAATGGTATCGTCTGGCTGCTGAGCAGGGGGATGAATGGGGTCAGTTCAATCTTGGGAAGATGTACCAAAACGGCAATGGTGTCAAGCAGAACTATGCTGAAGCTGTAAAATGGTATCGGCTTGCGGCGGCAAAGGGAGATGTATATGCCCAGAACAATCTTGGGGTTATGTATGAAAAAGGTAAAGGCGTCAGTCAGGACTATGCTGAAGCTATAAAGTGGTTTCGGCTTGCGGCTGAGCAGGGCTATGCACAAGCCCAGATCAATCTTGGGAAGATGTACGATAACGGTGGCCAAGACTACACAGAAGCTGTAAAATGGTATCGTCTTGCGGCTGAGCAAGGGGATGAACGGGGTCAAGTCCAACTTGGAGCAATGTACTATTTTGGACATGGATTAGCACAAAACTATACAGAAGCCGCAATATGGTATCGTTTGGCGGCGGCCCAAGGTGATACTTGGGCTCAGTACAGTCTTGGTGTTATGTATGAAAAAGGTCAAGGAGTAGGGCAGAGTTATGCTGAAACTATAAAAATGAATGCTGATAAAGGTAACGTCACCGATCAGATAGAACGTATGATTACTCATGCAAGCGGTGACGGGTTCGGTCAGGACTACGCAGAAGCTGTAAAATGGTATCGTCTTGCGGCTGAGCAGGGGTATGCTGGTGCTCAGTCCAATCTCGGGGAAATGTACTATTTTGGACATGGTGTAGCACTAAACTACGCAGAAGCCGCAAAATGGTATCGTCTTGCGGCGGCTCAAGGCAATACTATGGCTCAAATCAATCTTGGGGTATGTTATGCAAATGGTCAAGGTGTCAGACAAAGTTATGCTGAAGCCATAAAATGGTATCAGCTTGCGGCAAGGCAGGGAGAGGCAATGGCTCAGTATAATATTGGTATGGCTTACGAAAATGGACAAGGTGTAAAACAAAATAGAGCAGTAGCAAAAGAGTGGTTTGGAAAAGCTTGTGACAACGGATTTCAAGAAGGATGTGATGCTTACCGCAGATTGAACGAAACAACAAAACAACGATAATTTTTCCTTTAGGGGTCTGCCCGCGAACCGGAAAAAAGAGCACGCTAAGCCGTTTTGGTAAACTTGGAGTCGCCTCAGACCGGCGAAACCTAAACTGCATTTCTATCAAAGTTCTGAGCTGTATGAAAAATTGTAAGAATCGTCACTGTATTGTTACGAACCGTGTAAACAACAAGGTATGGGGAGTCTGAAAATAAAAGTTCTCGTGTGCCCATCAGACGACCTGGTTTGCCGCTATCCGGGTATTTGGAAAGCAGGGTCGCAGTTTTTTTGATAATTGGAAGAATAACTTTTTTTGCTGCTGCCGGACTTTCCTGAGCGATATATGCCTCAATTTCTTCGAGACGTGCTTTGGCCCTGTTAGTCCACTGTACCTGCAATTTTCCCCTCCCAATGTCCAATCATTTTTTCTTGCGAGACCACATGTATTACACAGACGAAGAAAAATTTTTCCATGCACTCAGCAAAATCAACCTTTTTGGGTGGCGAATATTCACAGGGACTTTATAAGCAATAATGAGCGAACCTGACCCTGCTTGAAGCACTCAATGGGTGATTATGTCGATGTGATTGACACGTTTTTGGGGTCTGTCGAAAAACACTTGATTTTTCGAAACGTTATCGATGGAATGTCGCGAAGAAAAAAACGGCGCTTTTCAGGAGCAGATATTTGAGTGTCTATAATTTGATGCTGTGCCGCAATATCTGTTCATGATTTTCCGTACAGGGCATGAGGTTTCTTGAAGGAAGGTTGTGGGGTGAACACACAAAGAACTTTTTTTATGTATTTTGGCGTAGTACCATGCCGCCAAGCGAACAGTTCTAAACCTTAACCTGATGAATCCAGATCCGAAACGTATTATTGATGAGGTAATGCAACTGCAGCCCTCAATTCGAGCATTTATCGCCGAAGTATTACTCGATACTCTTGATTTTGAAGACAACTTTCTTGTTTCATCAGCCTGGCAGGCAGAGATAGAAAGGCGTTGTGCGGCTATTGATACAGGAACAGCAAGATTAGTTGATAACGAGTCTGCATTCAGGAGTTTAAGAGACAGTGTGGTCTGATGTTAGTCTTTTGGGATGAGGAGGCTTTGACCGAAGCGGATGCTGCGGCTAAATTTTATCAACAACGGCAGGTTGGATTGGGGAAACGTTTTCTTGATATCAGAACAACGTGGAATGGATTATTTTATCGTTAGCGTACACTTTTTCCGAATTCTGAAGCGACATCTCTATTAACACAGAGGGCGTTGCTTGTTCATTATCTGGAAATTCAATCTGCTTCAATGCGCATTATCTGGCAAGATTTTAGAAAATAGAGTGATTGAGTTGATTGTTGGATTACAAAATAAAAAGCATTGGTTTGCAAGTTACGGAGAGAAAAAAATGATCAAACATCTCAAAATGATTAATGTCGGACCGGCTGCCAGGTTAGAGCTTGAATTCGGCAAAAGACTCAATCTCCTTACTGGCGACAATGGTCTGGGCAAAAGCTTTCTTCTCGATATCGTCTGGTGGTCGTTGACTCGCAAGTGGCCTGCGGAGATTAATTCGAAGCTGACAGCCGGAAAAAAAGCGTTACCAGCAACTGATGGCGAAGCAAAAATCAGTTTCTCTTTTTCCAGCAAGAGTAAGGAAGAGAGTTACGACAGCAGTTATCTTCGCAAGGAGCAGGCATGGACTGGAAGATCTGGTCGACCGGCTAATCCAGGTCTGGTGCTGTATGCCATGTCGGACGGCAGTTTTGCAGTATGGGATCCGCATCGTAATTACTGGCGCACTCAGGATGGTCTCGATGTTCAAGACCGAGCAGCAGCATACGTTTTCAGCCCGGCAGAGGTTTGGGATGGCCTACCCGGCAAGGAAAATACCTGGCTTTGTAATGGCTTGGTTCGCGACTGGGCGGGCTGGCAGAAAGAAAAAGGCGCACCGTTAAAACATTTGAAAGAGGTGCTTAAGGTGCTCTCTCCTTCGAGCAAAGAGACTCTCGAACCGGGTGGATTAACAAGAATCAGTCTCGACGACGTGCGTGACATGCCTACCATCAGGATGCCTTACCAGCAGGATGTTGCTGTTGTGCATGCATCTTCCGGTATGCGTCGCATCATGGCACTGGCCTATTTTCTGGTTTGGGCGTGGGAAGAGCATAAGCAGGCGGCAAAACAACTTGATGAGCCTCCAACAAAACAGATAACCTTTCTCATTGATGAGATCGAATCACATCTGCATCCAAGCTGGCAGCGCAGCATTGTACCGGCATTGCTCTCTGTGATGGAAAAACTGACCAAAAATGCAGAGGTACAATTGATTACGGCAACCCACTCTCCCCTGATTATGGCTTCAGTGGAGCCACTTTTCGATATTGAGCAAGATGCATGGTTCGATCTTGACTTTGAACGCAAAAAAGTAGTGTTGCATCGTCGCGATTTTGAAAAACATGGAGACGCGGCGACCTGGCTTATCAGTGAAGCGTTTGATTTAAAAAGCAGTCGATCATTGGAATATGAACGATTAATTGAGGACGCCGCTGTGCTTTTGGAGAAGACTGAGCCCGGCAACTCTCAAATCAAAATAATGAACGAGAAACTTGTTCAAGCTTTGGGGCCAAAAGATGAATTTCTGTTCAATTGGCGTTATATCTGCAAACAAAAGGGCTGGTTGAAATGATTCCTGTAGCGTTACAACCAGAACCAGCAGATTTTGATGCACGTGTTCGACAGCCAGGGCTTATCTGGCTCTCTTCAAATAATATTGCAGTGAACTCTGCTCCCCCAAAAGCATCAGATCTTCCGAATACCTGGACACATTCCAATAAGCAACTCTGGGAATCTTACTCAGGAGTATGTGCCTATCTTGCCATCTATTTCGAGTGGCTCACCGGGGCTGCGTCAACAGATCATTTTGTTGCTAAATCAAAACATGCAGGAGATGCATACGAATGGCGAAATTACCGTTTATCATGTCTGGGGCCGAATCGTAACAAGAATAAGTTTGATGATCTGCTTGATCCCATTGGTCTTCAACCTGACACCTTTGTATTGAATCTTGCCAACGGTGAAATTCGTCCTAATCCTCTGTTGACTGCTGACCAAGACAAAGCGGCTCGCAAGACAATTACACGCTTGAAACTGAACAGTCCGGAACACAACGAAATGCGTGCAAAACATTTTATACGTTATTTGCGCAAAAAAGATGAAGAGTCACTAAAAGAACTCTCCCCTTTTGTCTGGTATGAAGCTCAACGGCAGGGACTGTTATGAGAATCATTGATCATCTCCTGAAATCTCTTCGCGAGTTTCCGGACAGGGCATGAGGCATGCTTGCTGGAAGGTTGATGAAGATGGCTGATTTTTAATTTCCGATCACAAGGAGTTCTCGTGTTCCCATCAGACGACCTGGTTTGCCGCTATCCGGGTATTTGGAAAGCTGGGTTGCAATTTTTTTGATAATTGTAAGAATGACTTTTGCTGCTGCTGCTGGGCTTTCCTGAGCGATATATGCCTCAATTTCTTCGAGACGGGCTTTGGCCTTGTTAGTCCACTGTACCTGCAATTTTCTCATCCCAGTGTTCAATCATTTTTTCGTGAGAGATAACCTTCCCATCTTCAAGGTCACGCAGACCGTCCTGAATGCTTTTGAGCTGCCATTCGTTCAGAGCGAGATACTGATCGAGAGCTTCTTCGATAACAAAGGTTTTTGTTCTTCTGGTTGCCGCAGCAAGCTGTGCAATCCTGTTTTTGGTGCTCGCAGGAATTTTAAAACTGACCTGGTTTCGTGGTTCCATTTGTTTCGCTTGTGATAACATGCGGTCTCCATACTACGGATTAGTGTTTCAGAGTTTTTCGATAAAATACCAATTATAAAAAGAGAAATAAAAATTTGATTACGGAATTGGCACTCGGTTCGGCAAAAGTACAACACCACCAAGCTAACCATCGAGCCAAGAGTGCTCCGCTACCTCTTCCCCCTATGAATAATCGATTTTTTAGACACATTTCAACATGAGACTCTTCGGTTACGCTCGGGTTTCAACAAGCCAACAGTCACTGGACATCCAGGTCAATGCGCTGAAAGCTGAAGGCGTTGAAATCAATCGCATTTTTACCGACAAGGAGTCGGGAAGTCATGTTCGTCGTGACGGACTACAATCATTACGCATGAAAGTTGAATCGGGGGATGTGGTACTGGTTAAGAAGCTCGACCGGCTTGGCCGTGATACGGCAGACATGATTCAGCTCATCAAAGAATTTGATGCCATTGGAGTAGCTGTCCGCTTTCTTGATGATGGTTTCGTCATCATTGATAAAGACTGAAGCGGTTATGTGCATCGCATTCACCAGGCAG
>JBMOIS010000093.1:0-6812 GCA_049317185.1 Chlorobium sp.
GTTGCGGCAACAATTAAAAACTGAAATCTGTCAGATAGAGGAGCAACAAAAGATGGAATACGTTACCAGTTTTGAGCGTGATGCTCTGGAGGAGGGCATTGAGAAAGGCATTGTGCTGGGCAAAGAACTTGGAATTGTAGAGGGCAAAGAGCTCGGTGTTGTGGAGGGAGTATTACAAGGTCGGACTGAGGTTGCTCGCAATCTTATGGCAAGTGGGTTTAGTGCGGAACAGGCAGCAAGCATTGCTGATGTACCATTGGCAGTGCTGGTTTGAACATCGAATGGGTCAAAAAGTTATTGTCCTGCTAAAAAAGGTGGATTGAATTCAAAATCAGGAGAACAAAACAATGACCCCGTTTGAGCTATGCCCGGTATGCGGTGGTGAAGTGATTACAAAAGAGGTGGAAAAATTGATTCCCGGGGGCAACCATACCGCTGTTGTAAAAGTAATCGCCGAAGTCTGCACCCATTGTGGTGAACGATTATACTCGAAAGAGACGATCACGTTGTTTGAGCATATCCGGTCACAGCTTGCGAACGGTGATGTTGCAGGCTTTCTTCCCGTGGGGCAGACCTATAAAGTTGCCGGGTAAGACTTGCTCTATTGATACAATGGACTCTGCCTGATAGATCGTCGCAGCGAAAATCAGAAACAGGCATAATTTTTTTGCGGTTTGATGTTGGAGTGAAGACCGTTCAAGATTGGAACAAAAATGGCGTTATCCTGACCGACTGTACTATGAAATTTTTCAACGTCAAGCGCGTAATGGCTACGTTATTGTAATTTATCCAAAAAAAATTAATCATGGAATTATCTGCTATAGTAACTCCTTCCTCTGATGGAGGTTACGTTGCATTCAATCCTGAAACAGGGACTACAACTCAAGGTGACACCATTGAAGATGCTCTTGCGAATCTACGGGAAGCAACGGAATTGTATCTGGAGGAATTCCCCTTGATTCAGTCAGGACGTTCTTTGTTGACAACATTTCAAGTAACGGCACATGGCTAAATTACCCATTGTTTCCGGTTCTGAAGTCATTCGTGCTTTGCAACGTCTTGGGTTTGTTGTGCTTCGTCAGCGAGGCAGTCATGTTATTCTTCGGAGGGGGACGCAAGGTTGTGTCGTACCTGACCACCGTGAAGTTAAAACAGGAACTTTAGCTGGGGTGCTGAAACAGGCGGGAGTCTCTATTGATGATTTTATTCATGCACTTAATGCCTGATAATAACCAAACCCTCACGCAGTCACCTCATTCGCCTCGATACGCGCTTTGCGCTACTCGGCGACCTTAATCCGTGCTGAAAAACGACACTCTTCGATGCAACCCTGATAACATGCAGACCGCACAAGCAGGCCTTTATGTCGTCGTCCTTTACGCAAGATTTTGGTGTACTGCCCATCATCCCCGATCGCTGAGTAGGCCGAAGGCCGTATCGAAGCGACGAATTTCGATTGGACGATTGTAGGGGCGTATCGCAATACGCCCCTGCGGTATCACCAACCTTGTTCAAAAAATTCGGCCGCCTCAAGGCGGCCTTTCTGTAGTTCCTGCCCCACCTGCTCGGTTGAGGTGTGCGGCAGTTCGTCCCTCACAGCCGCTCTCCTCAACCTTGTTCTTGCTCCGCTTTTAGCTCAAAAGCAAAGCCGGAATGAGCAGCCAACTGACTACGGGACGAAGACTAGGCGGAAGCCAATGCTGTAGTGCCGGTAGGCGGGGGGGGAGTAGGTGTTGCGATACGCCGACCGACAGCGCCCGGCGTAGTCGATCCAGCTCCCGCCACGAATGACACGGTACGAACCAGTTGCAGGTCCCGCAGGGTTCGTCACCGTGCCTCTCGCCTTGCACTCGTCATAGTACCGACCTCCGAACCAGTCACTGCACCACTCAAACACATTCCCGTGCATAGTGTACAAACCCCACGCATTCGGAGTAAAGCTGTTCACTGGTACCGTGTTCTGACGGTACACCCCTTTCGGGTTACCATTATACGGATAATTACCGTCATAGTTTGCCTGATCCGTCGTCAGGTTGTTCCCTGTATTGAATGGCGTTGTCGTCCCCGCACGGCACGCATACTCCCGCTCAGCCTCCGTTGGCAAACGATACGTTTTGCCACTTTTTTTCGACAGCCACTTGCCATACGCTACCGCATCATTCCAACTTACATGAACCACAGGATGGTTTGCTTCACTCTCAGGTCGAACACTGCCCGATACGCCATGGCGCCAGTTTACTCCGTCTCCTTGTTCCACGTTTCCATCAATAACAATAAAGCTGAAGCCACCTTTTTCAGCATCTGTCCGGTACCCTGTTGCCTCCACGAAACTTCTGAACTCTGAAACAGTCACCGCATATTTGCTCATATAAAAATCGCTCAACCGCACCTGATGCTGAGTTTCACCGAACTTGAAGAGGGCAACTTCACTCTGCGGGCTCCCCATCGTAAATTCCCCGCCGCGTATCCGAACAAAGTTTTTGGGTGCTGGTACAACAGCGTACAACGCAGTGCTGAACACCATCACTCCGGCAAGCAAAAGGGCTGGCACAACGTCAGCGAAGTTCCACTTTCGCTGCATCAGACGCAACCAGCGCAGCAGCAGAGGAACAACCCTGTACATCGGCACGGCAACAATACCATCCTCAAACCTTCGAGTGCCTCCCGTCAGCGAAGCTCTGCCCCGCATGGTCATACTCTTCATCATCTTCCTCCTGTTTACTGATTACTGAAAAAAAACGGTTCCCGCGCAATTTATCCTTTATACCGCTATCGCGCAAACAACACATCACCCCATCCCCCTCAACTGCCGCAGTAAATCCTTCCGCGCCATCCCGTACATGTGCACATAGAGCAAATTAAACATCAACACCGCCGACCGCAGCCGGGGCGCACGCATAGCACGCTTCACGGCATTCTGCACGGTAAAAACCCGGCTGGTGAGCGTGGTATAACTCGGAATAAACTCTTGCAAAGGAATACGCAGAGGCTTGTAGAGCATCTCCTGCCCCCATGAAAACTTGAAGGCATCGTGATCATCCGGGGAGTGAAGCAGTCGTCCTTCGAGTGCCAGCCGGTTAAAAACGCCGGTGCCGGGAATGGGGCGCAGGAGGTTGATGCCGGGCACATCAACGCCGGTCTCTTCGATGAAGGCTTCGAGTTGGGCGGGAAGTTCGAGGGTATCTTCGTCGAGGCCGTAGATGAAGCTGCCGTAGACGCATATCCCTGCCTGGCGGATATGCTTGATGCACTCCACCTGGCGGGCGGCGGGGTTGTGGAACTTCTTGTGGGCATGGTTGCTGCCGTCGGTGAGGCTTTCAATGCCGATCAGGAGGGCGCCGCAGCCGGAGCGGGCAAAGGCATCGAGCAGTCGGGGTTTTTCGCCAAGGGCGGTGGTGGCCTGGCCTACCCATTTGATGTTGAAGGGCTCCAGTTGGCGAAAGAGCTGTTCGGCATACTCTTCGTCGGCGTTGATGGTGTCGTCGAGAAAGAAGAAGATGCGTTTGTCCTCTTTCAGAAACGTTTCAACCTCCCGGAGAACGGCGGGAATGGTTCGGTGGCGCAGTCGGTGGCCATTCATGACGTGGACGTTGCAGAAGTCGCAACTGAAGGGGCAGCCTCGGGTGGTCTGCACCACGTTGGTGGTGAAGTAGCTCTTGATGTCGAGCGCACTCTTCTCAACAACGCGCTCAATCGAGAGGTCGGGGAAGGTGGCAACCCGGTACTCCGGCTTGAGGGCACCGGCAAGCAGATCCTCCTGTACCTCGCGCCAGATATCGTCGGCCTCGCCAATGACGAGCGCGTCGGCATGGTCGCGGCACTGGTCGGGGAAGATGGAGACGTAGGGGCCACCGAGCACCACCTTGATGCCTCTGGAGCGGAGCGCACGAGCAAGTTCAAAAGCTGGCCTGACGGCACCGGTCTGCACGCTGATACCAGCCATATCCCAGTGCTGGTCGAGAGGAAGCTTCTCGAAACGCAGGTCGCAGAAGGTCTGGCTCACGCCCGGCACTTTCTGGGAGCTGAGAATCATCAGTGCCAGCGGCGGAATGGCGAACTGTGCCCGCCGGATGATATTGCTCAGTGCACTATCTTTCAATGAGCTGAAGAGACTTTGTTTGGCTGAGGCACTGTCGAGCGAAGCGGCTCCGTCAACACCACTGTCGGCCTGAATAAAAATTAGCAGCACCTTTTTTTCTCCTGCCATCGCCATCAATAGCCACCCCCGTTCCGAGCCAGCTCCTGCAATTTTTTCAGCTCCAGCAGGGCATCAAGCGGGGTGAGCCGGTCGAGATCAAGCGATTCAACGGCTTTGCGAAGGTGATTGTCGGCCTCTTCAAACAGGCTGATCTGCATACTCTTGATTTTGGGTGGCCGGTTCGGAGGAATTTCAATATCGCGCTTCTCCATTCCCGCAAGAATCTCTTTGGCGCGGGTAATCACCTCTACCGGCATTCCCGCCATTTTAGCCACCTCAATGCCGTAGCTGTTGTCGGTAGAGCCCCGGACAATCTTGCGCAGAAAAATCACCCTGTCGGCAGTCTCAACGACGGTGGCGTTGTAGTTCACCACGCCCGGCAGGCGGCTCTCCAGTTCGGCAAGTTCATGGTAATGGGTGGCAAAGAGGGTCTTTGCTCCGATTGAGCGGCAGATATATTCGCTCATCGACCAGGCAATGGACATGCCATCAAAGGTGCTGGTTCCCCGCCCTATCTCGTCGAGCAGCAGCAGACTTTTGGAGGTGGCATTGTTGAGAATGCTGGCAGCCTCATTCATCTCAACGAGAAAGGTACTCTCACCGGAGGCAAGATTGTCGGAAGCGCCGACCCGGGTGAAGATGCGGTCAACCAGCCCGATCTCCGCCCGCTCAGCCGGTACAAAACTCCCCGCCTGCGCCAGCAGCACAATCAACCCGATCTGGCGCAGAAAGGAGCTTTTGCCCGCCATGTTAGGACCGGTAATCATCAGCATCTTCTGCTTCTCATCGAAGTGGCAGTCATTCGGCACATAAGGCTCCTCAACGCTCATCATCCTTTCGAGCACGGGATGACGACCACCGACAATAAAGAGCTTTTCGTGCTCCATAATCTCCGGCTTGCAGTAGCCATATTCGACCGCAGAGAGCGCAAAGGAGCAGAGCGAATCAATTTCAGCAATGAGAGCGGCGTTTTCCTGTATCCCTGATGCCTGCTCGGCAATAAGGAGGCAGAGGTCGTGAAAGAGCTGCGCTTCGAGCACCAGACTCTTCTCTTCGGCATTGAGAATCTTCTCCTCGTACTCTTTCAAGGCGGGAATGGTGTAGCGCTCGGCGTTGACAAGGGTCTGTTTCTTTTCGTAATAGGCGGGAACCTTGTCGCTGTTGGCACGGCTGATTTCGATGTAGTAGCCGAACACCTTGTTGAAACTCACCTTGAGCGATGAGATGGTGGTGGCGGCCCGCTCCTCCTGCTGAATCTGCAGGAGCCGGTCTTTGGCGGTCGAGGCAACGGAGCGGAGATCATCAAGCTCGGCGTTGTAGCCAGCGCGGATGTAGCCGCCATCACGCATTGAGGCACCTGATTCGGGATCAATCGCCTCCTCAATTCGCGCTGCAAGCTCCGGCAGCGGCTCCAACGTAAAGGCCAGCGATCCCAGCCGCGCTGAACCAGCCTGATGCAGCAGCTCCTGAATCTTCGGAATGGCAGAGAGCGAGAGACCAAGCTGGCGAACCTCGCGCGGAATGGTGCGAAACGTGGCAATACGGGCAAGCGACCGCTCAAGATCGTTGATGGCCGACAACTGCTCGCTGAGCCCCTCCCGCAACGCCCGGTTCTCGGTCAACTCCCCGACCGCATCGAGGCGCAGTCTGATCTCATCAACCTTTTTCAGTGGTCGCTGAAGCCAGCGGCGGATCAAGCGGGCACCCATGGGGTTACGGGTGCGATCCATCACCTGAAGCAGGCTGCCGTTCAGCGTGCCATCCTGCATGGAGGAGATAATCTCCAGATTGCGCTTGGTCTGCTGGTCAAGCGTCATGTACTCCGCGTTATGCAGCTCCCCGATGCGGGTAATGTAGTGCAGGCGATTCTGCCGCGTCTCCTCAAGATACTGGAGCACCACACCCGCCGCCACCCTGCCGGCACGGTTGCCCTCAATGCCAAAACCCTTCAGCGAGTGGGTTTTGAACTGCCGTGCGAGCACCTCCTGCGCCTGCTCTTCACTGAACATCCATGACTCAACCTCCGTCACCAGCGTCTCCGGCGGCAGCGCTTTTTTCAGAAGTTCTGCACGCTCTCTTTCGGCGGAGGAGACCAGAATTTCCGAGGGGTGAAGTGACAGAAGAAAATCCTTGAGCTCTTCGGGGCGCAACGAGGCAATTTTGAATTCAGCCGTGGTGACATCAATAAAGGCCACTCCGGCAAGCAGCGTTCTCCCCTCTTTGACATAAGCCACAGCAGAGAGGTAGTTATTATGGCGATCGTCGAGCAGCTTGTCGCTGTAGGTAACACCCGGAGTAATGATGTCGGTGATTTCGCGGCGAACAATCCCTTTGGCATCAGCCGGGTCTTCAACCTGGTCGCAGACCGCCACCTTGAACCCTTTTTTCACCAGTTTGGCAATGTATCCTTCGCTGGCATGGTGGGGAAAGCCAGCCATGGGTATATCGACGGTGCGCTTGGTCAGCACAATGTTCAGTGCGGTGGAGACCGTAACGGCATCGTCAAAAAAGGTTTCGTAAAAATCGCCAACCCTGAAGAGCAGCAGAAAGTCGGGATACCGCTCCTTGACCTCCAGATACTGCCGCATCATTGGGGAGTGCTCTTTCTGGGTGG
>JBMOIS010000094.1:0-6692 GCA_049317185.1 Chlorobium sp.
GTATTGAGCGTCTGTTTGAAAATCAGGATGAAGTGGCATGGTCGGATATCAGGGAACGGGCGCAATCCAACTGCTCCATGTATTTTCTTGTGCCCGGTGATCTGGAGAGAATAAAACAGCGGGCTATCACCGAAGCAACTTGGGAAGACCTCCAAAATGGGTGGATATCAAAAAAGCCAAAACCAAAGGTCTCAGGCGTTCAGGTTCTCCCCCTGGGGCAAATGAATGATGCCGGAGAGATAATGCTGGAGGTTACCGTTCTCAACGCCAATCCTGAAACAACCCATGTTCACTATGCTGAAAATGGAGAGGTTTCGACCGAGAGCCCCAGGCTCAATGACCGAAAGCTGGTAACAAAGGCCTTGACCGTTGCATTTCTGGCGGTTGATTATTCGGGAAAAACTGAGACAGGTCAACCGAAAATCTGGAAAAATGAGCTGAAAATACAGTGGGAGATAACCCCTGAACTTGGAAAAGTACGCACAGTACGTATTCCGGTTCTTCCAAGAGCTGACACTATTCGCTACACTCTTGATGGTTCAGAACCCCGGAATGGCAGAGAGTACACCGGGCCCTTCGAGGTAGATAATCAACCCCGCAGGCTGTTGATTTTTGCTGAAGCGAGCGGCCTTGAAAAAAAAGCAGATTACCAGATCGCTCATGGTGATCCGGGAAGCGGGCGTGGTGTTGCAAAGGAGCCGCCTCTCACGCTGCCGGTACTTTTTCCGGTTTCAAACGGTGTGACACTGAATTCGAGAGAGCTTGTTTTTTCGGCGCTCAACAAGGCAAGTGAGCGGAATGTTGTTTTTGACGAAGTGCAGATTAGTGTACAACATGGCAAAGCCGCTGGCAGGCTCGACAGAATGGGGCAACCCATTTCTGGAGAGAAGTTGCTGCATCTTCTGAGCGAGGTCATTGATGACTTCTCGCCGACCGCTTCTCTGACGATCCATTTCCGAAATGCCCGTTTTCAGACAGGGCAGGATATGATTGATTTCGCACAAATAATTGGGCACCACTACAAAAGCAGCGAATGGCAGGAGGCGTGATGACAAACAGCAACTTGATTGGCCTCGATCCCCCTGCAAAAAAGAATTACCTTGGCTTTGGGGCACCCTCAGCTTATGGCTCTCATGTTTTCAGGGTTATCGTTCCTGCTGGTATGGCTGGCAATATTATCGTTCAGGAAGATTACGGTTATCTCGCTGGTATCAACGGAACGCCCGACCTTGAAATTCGTGCCATGCTACCCCGGTCAAAATGGAAGCTCGTTGCAGAAACGGCCAAACGCGACTTCAACGCCCGGCTTCGCTCCAAAAAAGTCTCGATCTCCACATGGAAACCCCAGGACAATTACCTTGATCGTATGCTTGGCAAAGAGCTTTGTGTGCTTGTTTGGGCAGTTGAACACTCCACAACTGAAGATGAGAGAGAGGTTATCTGCCTAAAATGGAGAGCATTGCGACCCGAAGAGCGGTGGTGGCTTTATACGGTGACTGCCGCAGAAGGTGGATTGGCTGAAGATTCTGACAGGGGGTGGCGGAAGGCGTTGTATCTGGCCCTTTCAGATGGCCATGCCCAGCCAAAACCAAAGAAAAAAGTTCCTGAAAATGATCCCCGTTCCATCGGCCTTTTTGATTCACAGAGCAACGATTGAGCAATATGCCAAGTGCAGTTATACCCTTCAGCCTTAAAGAGGCACCCGCCTTGATTGAAACGCTCTTGCCCGTGCAGCGCCTCTCCGTTGACATTTATAAGGAGCGTATGGCCGGTTCAGGGCAAACGCTCACGGCACTTGGTTCATACTGGAAAGGGCGAAAACCCCTTGTGCTTGGCCGTGCCTGTGTTTTAGGGGCATTGCTTCCGGCTACAGAGAACCCGAAAGAAGATCTTGAAATTTTTGAGTTGCTGATGGGGATGGATGACCTCTCCGTCTCGAAGCGCAGGGGGCTGCCATCCCCGAAACTTGCCGTTGAAACGCTTGAGATTGAAGATATCGAGGAGTATGTACTGGTAACGCCGGAAGGTCAGCTCCCGATGTCAGCCCCTTTTCGGATTGAAGATTACCCATACTACGACAAGCATGGTTTTGCCAAGTACGCAAAGGTACACTGGCGCAGTGATGTGAACCCTGACGAGTTGCACCGTTTGTGTCTGCCGTTTCTTCCGAAAGAGTCATACAAAGAGCGTATCGGCAATGCAAAGCGGGCAGAGGAGATGTTTGATAACCTCCATACCCATATCTGGAGCCGTGTCAATCAGCATCTTGGCACGGCGGCATCATCGTTTCCTGAGCTGGTCGAACAGCTTGGCATTATGCGTTACGGTCATCGTCCTCGTGTGGCGGATACCTTTTGCGGTTCAGGCCAGATTCCCTTTGAAGCGGCACGCCTTGGCTGTGATGTCTATGCCTCTGACCTTAACCCGGTTGCCTGTATGCTGACCTGGGGCGCCTTCAATATTGTTGGCGCCAGTGCTGAAGAGCGTGAAGAGATTGATGATGATCAGGCTGCTCTTGCGGCTAAAGTCAAGGAAGAGATTGATGCTCTTGGAATTGAAACTGATGGCAACGGGTGGCGGGGGAAGGTCTATCTCTACTGCCTTGAGATCACTTGTCCAACCTCTGGCTGGAAAGTGCCTGTTTTACCAACGCTGGTTGTGAGCAAAGGAAAGAGAGTCATCGCGAAATTGCTCCCGGATACGGTTAACAAACGCTATGATATTGTGCTTGAATATGATGTTACTGCTGAAGAGTTGATACATGCAGAAAACGGCACCTATCAGAACCAGAGTTTAGTGCATACTGTCAATGGTTTTGAACACCGCAACAAGATCTCAAGTATTCGCGGTGATTACAATGAGATTGTCAATGGCAAGCGCATCAATCGGAACCGGCTTCGGCAATGGGATATTGCAGACATTGTCTTCCGTGATGATGATATTTTCAATGAACGGCTCTATGCAATTCAGTGGTTTAAGGACTATGCCACAAGCCGGTCAGAAATAGAATTCAGGAGTGTTACTCTGGATGATTTGGAACGAGAGGCAAAGGTAACCGCTTATGTCCAGGAACACCTTGCAGAGTGGCAGGAAAAGGGTTGGGTGCCGGACATGCGGATTGAGACGGGAGACAAAACCGATGAGCCTATTCGAACACGTGGTTGGACGCATTGGCATCACCTGTGGCCAAGTCGTCAATTGCTTTATTTGGCTCTGATTAAAAGAGCCTTACCTTCACCAGAATTGGTTGTCTTATTTTCTGGAGCCCTTGATTATACCAGTAAATTGTGTCGATGGGCTACATCTGGGCGGCGTATTGCTAAAGATGGAAGCGGGAAATTTGTAGGTGGGGCAAGTGATAGCCCTACAAATGCTTTTTATAATCAGGCATTGAATACAATTTTCAACTATGGGACTCGGTCTATAGATCAAATGTTTGGTGTTTTGAGCAAAAACATAAAATCTATTCCATGTGATGATAGGCTTTGTTTTACGATAGAGACACTCTCTGCGGACCAGATTGAAATAATAAACGACATTTACATCACCGACCCTCCCTACGGTGATGCAGTGAAGTACGAGGAGATCCTTGAGTTCTTTATTGCCTGGCTGCGAAAAAATCCCCCGGCTGAATTCTCTGACTGGATCTGGGACAGCCGTCGTAAACTGGCGATCAAGGGCGAAGATCATGACTTTAAAATCAATATGATCAACGCCTACAAGCGGATGGCCGAATATATGCCGGACAATGGCTTTGCAGATCATCATGTTTACCCATCAAAGCGGCTCTATCTGGGCAGATATGGCAAACATTGTCTGGGCCTCCGGCTTGAGGGTAACAGCGGCGTGGTATGTCGTCACAGAAACCGAGAGCGCCTTGAGGGGCGGTCAATATGTGAAGGGCACCATTCTGCTGGTGTTGCGCAAGCGGGCGGATAACCTTGACGGTGCCCGGGATGAAATTGCTTATGAGTTGATTGATGAGGTGGAGCGCCAGGTGCTCTTTCTTACCGGGCTGAACGAAAATGCCAAAGCGCTCTATCGGGAAGAAAACCTCTTTGAGGATGCCGATATCCAGATGGCGGGCTATGCTGCCGCCTTGCGGGTGCTTACCCGTTATGCCTCCATCAACGGAGTGGATATGGCTCAGGAGGCTCTCCGTCCCCGTGTGAAGGGGCAAAAAACCATGGTCGATGAGCTTATTGAGTTCGCGGTCGATCTGGCCAACCAGCATCTTGTGCCCCAGGGGTTAAGCCGTGAGGTGTGGAATGACCTCAGCAATACAGAGCGCTTCTACCTGAAAATGGTTGATATGGAGAGTCGCGGTGTACACATGCTTTCCAACTATCAGAACTTTGCCAAGGCATTCAAGGTGGCCGATTTTTCGGAGCTGATTGGCGACACCAAAGCGAACGAGACCGCCCTTAAAACGGCGCAGATCTTCGGCAAGCGCGGAATGAGCAGTTCGGATGCCTTTGGATTGACCGCAACCCGAAGCATTCTCTATGCCATTTATCTGCTTCTGGAAAACAAGCTCTCATCGGACGATATTCTGAATCAGTTCCGTCAGCTTGCTCTGGAGTACTACCAGAAGCGCGACAAACTCATCGCTCTTGCTGATTATCTCTCGAAAAAAACTGCCGGTATCCGTGAAGAGGAGAGCCGGTGTGCCATGATTTTGCGTGACTTGATTCGTAACGACGGAACCTGCTGAGCTATGGGCGATATCCGAAGATTTTCTTCATTGCGTGAACGGCTTGATCACGTTTTCTTGGCCGAAAAACTTCGGGATGCACGCTCCTACAAACGGATTGCCGGGTACTTTCGCTCATCCATCTTTGAGCTGGTTGGCGAGGAGATCGAACATATTCCTGATGTTCGCATTATCTGTAACAGCGAACTTGACCCCAATGATATCATGGTCTCCAAGGCCGCACGGGATGCGGCGCTGAAAGAGCGGTGGAATCAGATGCCGGTGGAAACAGAGGCGCTGATGCACCGGGAGCAGTACAAAAAGCTCTACGAACTGTTGTTGTCGGGGCGGGTGCACATCAAGGTTGTTCCGAAAAACACCGTTTTTGTTCATGGCAAGGCGGGACTGATTACACTTGCAAACGGGCAGCGAACCTGCTTTCTCGGCTCGGTCAACGATAGCCGGGCCGCCTTCTCAAAGAACCATGAAATTTTATGGGAAGACCAGTCGTCGGAAGGGTGCGACTGGGTGGAGCAGAAGTTCGATGCACTGTGGAAACTGGGGCACGACCTTCCTGATGCGATAATCACCGAGGTGAAACGCATCAGTGAGCGAGTTGAGGTGAATTTTGCCGATCTGAAGCCGGAGGAGATACCGGCGGCGGCCATGATTGAATCGCCGATCTACCGTGGCGGTGAGCAATTGCAGCCCTGGCAACGCTCCTTTGTCACCACCTTTCTTCAACATCGTAACGTGTTCGGAAAAACAAGGCTGCTTCTTGCTGACGAGGTTGGGTTGGGCAAAACCCTCTCGATGGCCACTGCCGCACTTGTTGCTGCACTGCTTGGTGATGGCCCGGTCCTTGTTCTTTGCCCTGCAACGCTTACCCTGCAATGGCAGACAGAGATCAATGACCGGCTGGGTATTCCAAGTGCGGTCTGGGTCTCCAACGCCAAACACTGGTTGACACCGGATGGTCGGCCTGTCCCTTCACGAGGTGCAGAAGATATTGCCCACGCCCCGTATCAAATTGCCATCGTTTCGACCGGCTTGATAGTGCAAGACTCTGAGGAGGCTGGTATTTTAAAAAATCTCAGATTTGGCACCCTGATTCTGGATGAAGCTCACAAGGCGCGGGTCAGAGGTGGGCTGAGGCAAGAGCAGGAGCCAAACAATCTGCTGGCGTTCATGCGGGAAGCTGTGAAGAACTCGAAGCATCTCCTGCTTGGAACGGCAACCCCGATTCAGATTGCCGTTCGTGAATTATGGGATCTTGTGGCTCTTCTCAATCAGGGCGCGGAATTTGTGATGGGACGCGAGTATGTTTCCTCATGGCGAGACTGGGAAGCGACACAGCCACTGGTGACCGGCGAAGAGGTTGTTTCGGATGAAATGACGGCATGGAACCTCCTTCGCGCACCGCTTCCTGCACGCGAAACTCCCATGATGGATCAGAATGCTGCTCGTCTGGTGAGAATGATCCGCACCGATCTTGGTATATCGGATACAAAATTCTTTACCGATGCAGCACCGGAATCGTTAGCTCTCATGACTCGAAAAATGGATCTGCACTTCATTCTTGGCACCGATTTCTTTCATCACAATAATCCATTCATTCGGCACGTGGTGATAAGAAGACGTGAAGCGCTTGAGAATGCGGGTCTGCTCGATAAAATTGCGGTCAATGTCCACCCGATTCCCGGTGCCCGACCCGGCACCTACACTGGAGCAGTCTTTCAGGGCATTGGCCTCATGACCAACCACCCCTTCGAGCTTGCCTATCAGGCTGCGGAAAGCTTTGTCGCCGAGCTTGGCAAGCGGACAAAGAGCGCTCAACTGTTACGCTCAATCTTTCTGCAGCGAATATGTTCATCCTTTGAGTCCGGCAAACTGACCGTGACGAGGATGCTCAAGAAGCAGCTCAATGAGCATGACGATGACGACATACAAAAAGTGGAACGCACTGTTCTTGAAACATTGACGGAAACGGAAATTTCAT
>JBMOIS010000095.1:0-5769 GCA_049317185.1 Chlorobium sp.
CTTGGCCAGCGTTTTGGTTGGCGCTATACCAACACAAACCGGGATGCCGGTATGCCGCTTCACTCTCCGGCGGATGAGGCGTGCATACTCCGTCAGGTCATACCGCCCAAAGCTGCTCATATCAAGAAATGCCTCATCAATAGAATACAGCTCAATATCAGGAACAAGATCGGCCAAAGTGGTCATCACCCGTGACGACATATCGCCATACAACGGATAGTTCGACGAAAAGACCGCCACCTTGTTGCGCCTCAAGAGATCCCTGCACTTAAACACCGGTGTTCCCATCTGAATACCAAGCGCCTTGGCCTCCTCCGACCGGGCAATAATGCAGCCATCATTATTCGACAGCACCACCACCGGACGAGTGCGCAATGCAGGGTTAAACACCCGCTCACACGAAGCATAAAAGTTGTTGCAGTCAACCAGAGCAAACATAACGCAGATCCCCGGTCAGTTTATCGCGGTTTGTGGATAATGTAGGCGACAACTCCCCACACCAGAAAATCGTTCTCCTCAGTAATGCGTATCGGCTTGAACTCCGCATTGGCCGGGACAAGATACACCCCGTCATCCCGCACCGACAGACGCTTCACCGTAAACTCTCCGTTCAGAAAACAGACCGCAATATCCCCATCCTTCGCCTCAAGCGCCTTGTCAATCACCAGCAAGTCGCCATCCTCAATCCCCGCATCTATCATCAGCTACCCTTCACCCGCGCATAAAAGGTAGCAGCAGGATGCTTCACCAGCTCCCTGTTCAAGTCCAGCGCAATCTCCACATAATCCTCAGCAGGGGAGGGGAACCCAGCCGACACCCCCGCAGCAAAAAGCGGCAGCTCCAGCGAGGTCACCAGATCAGTCGTGTAAAAATCGAGCACCGAATTTGGATGTATTCTGGAAAGTCTCATCGCTCTTGATCGTGAAATTATGCATCTCTTCCGAAAGCAGCATTACCAGCAATATGCAAAAAAAGAAAAGAACAGCCAGTGTGTACAAAACCTCCCCGCCAAAAGACCAAAGCACCATGAAAAAAAGTCCCTGAAAATCCCAAACCCGAAGTCCCCCCAAGCAACAAACCAAGCCATAAGTCCTATTCCTCCCATCTGTCCTATCAAATCATTCGTGATTCATCTTTTTGCATGGCAATCAGATAAAAACCGTTATTTTCAGAAATATTGTTGATTTGACTGCGGCTGGTCAAATCCAGGGATAGGCCAATACTATCAATCTATCCGGCACATTTTCCCCGATAAAAAACTCAGACGGTATGAATTCGCTTTCTTCGTTAGATATCGAGTCGGAACTCAGTTATGCTTATATACATGCCGTTGCTGCACATGCCGGTATGGAGTGCTGTATCACGGGGCGTCACTCTGACAATAGGGGTATTGATGCAAGGATTACGGGCTGGAATTTACCGACGGGCACCTACAAAAAAGAAGTAACCGTCAATATTCAGCTCAAAGCAACAATTGCTGAGCCTGTTGAAGATGATGATGGTCGGCTCTCCTATTTTCTAAGTGGTATCCACCGATACAACGACCTCCGTGACGATTATCAAATTCCCCGGATTCTTGTAGTGCTTTTTTTGCCACAAGAAAAAGAGTTGTGGCTTAACATCAGCGATGAGCAGTTGATCCTGAAACGGTGTGCTTATTGGATAAGTCTTTTAGGAGCCCCTGATTCTGAAAACAAAAGTGGTCAAACCGTATTTTTGAAAAAGAGTCAGCTTTTTGATCCCGGTGGACTTGAGCAATTATTGATTAAAATTGCTCAAGGTCAAACTCCAAAATACTAAAGCCATCATGAGTATTTATTCGGATATAACGCCAACTGATCTAAGAGATTACATGAAGTTTCGTGGTTGGCTACAAGTCAAAGAGGCTCTTGCTGACGGGGAGTTTTTGTTTAACCATCCTGATAGCGCACGGCAAATATATTTTCCGGTTCACCGCGAAGTTCCAGGTTTTGAAGAGGCGCTTCAAGTTGCTTTGGAAAAACTGGCAGCTCTTGAGTCGGTTGAGCCTTGGTTACTTGGAAGGCATATTGAAGAGTCAAGGGATGATACTGTATCTTTTCGCGTCATGAAAAATTCAATGTCGGAAGGGTCGATTCCTTTGGTTTTTGCATACTCAATGCTTCAGGGGGCTGAAAATTTATTACTGTCAGCCGCTCATACCGTTCTTAAACCACAGTTTTTTCATCCTCGTTTAAATCGCACCGAGGCAAAAAAGTTCCTTGAAGCCTCCCGTTTTCGGCATACTGAACCTGGAAGTTTTATCCTGAAAATCTCTTGCCCACTGTATGCGCTTGATGTTGCATCCGAAAATCAGACTGAGTTAAAAGGGTTTGAAAATAATGCTCCATTTGTCAGAAAGACAATGGCTTTACTGAATAAGTCGATCCGCTCCGTTATTGCTGCAATTGAAGCAGACACACTGGATGCATTGGTTGAAAATGAGAAGCAAAGCGAATCACCGTCGATCTCTTACAACTTGTGTAATGCTATTGCCAGCTTTTATTCTGAAGGTCTGGGGAACTCACTTGAAATAAAAAACCAGTGGTCTTTACTCAAACCGGTTAACGACACTTCGCTCAATAAGCCGAATGTGATACAGCAAGAGTATTTTCCTCGCTTTGAAGAGGTTGCTCGAGAACTGAAGCCTTCAGACGACCCCGTAGTGGACACCTTTTATGGTACCGTTGAAGAATTATCAGGCGAAATTGGCTCTCATGGAGAACGATCAGGTGAAGTTTTGCTTCATTTGCTTTTGCCTCAAGGAGAGCAAATAAAGGTGCGGGTAAATCTTGATGCAACGCAATATCAAAAAGCTGACAAAGCCCACATGGCAGCGCACAATGCCTATGTCAAGGTCAAAGGGAAATTACTTCAAGGAAAACAGCCTCAGCGCTTGACTGAAGTGTCAGAATTTGAGCTTGCAGAAAGTTAACGGCGCGAAAAACAGTAAGCTCTGTAAACATGTTGTTCAAGAGGCCCCCAGCTTCAAAGTCAATTGGGCTTGGCAATTTCATAAAACAGAGCTTGACACGCTCGATAAGCTGAGAGGGAGTCCCACTCGCGCAAAAGCGGAATTGCCGCCTGTTGTGGGTTCAGTCGTTTAGATGGAATGAAGGTCCCAGTGGCAGGATCAATCTTGCCGACACACACCTGCTTGTTACGCGACTGCTTGATTTCCTTATTATAGGCAGAGACAGCCTCATAGACATAAGTAACTCCGGAGTTGATGAACTTTGAATAACAGTTGTCTCAAAGTGAGCAGGATATCATCAAACCCGGCACCATCTTTTGTCTTCGCCAAAAAGGCGAGAGTGACGGCAACGAGCAGGTCAACCCCCTGAACCCCTACTTTCTGGTTTACATTCGCACAGACGGAACAGTCCGCTATAACTATGTCAATGCCAAGCAGATATTGGAGGTTTTACGGCTACTCTGTCAAGGTAACTCCATGCCCTATGAACAGCTTTGCGGCTTTTTCAATACAGAGACTGATAACGGCCAGCACATGGAGCAATACACGTTACTTCTATAAACGGCTGTTGAAGAGATTATTCGTGTATTTAAAAAGCGAACGGCACAGAAACTGACTACCGACCGTAGTGCGATAATTCAGCCACGGAAAAAACAGATTGAAGAACTCAGCCACTTTGAACTCATCACCTGGCTTATCATAAAGTAACCTCATGGAGTGCAGGGGTTTCAGAATCAAGGTGACGGGATTGAAGGGTGGACACAGCGGAGTTGATATTCATCTTGGACGTGGCAACGCCAACAAAATCATGAACCGGTTACTCTATCATGGGTATCAGTACGGACTGCAGCTTGCCTCCATTGACGGGGGAAGTCTCCGCAACGCGATTCCCCGGGAATCATTTGCCCATATAGCCATTCCTGTCGCAAGGGTGGAGGAGTTCATCAACGGCTTGACAATCTTGACCGGCAAGATAAAAAATGAGCTGTCGGGAGTTGAGCCATCCCTGCGGATCGACGTGATTGCTGCCGATCTCCCCAGGAGCGTTATCCATCAGAATATTTTTATAAAGGTTCTGAATGCAATCTGTGCTTGTCCGAATGGGGTGATGCGCATGAGCAATGAGATGGATGGTCTGGTTGAAATATCCAATAATCTTGCGATGGTCAAATCAGGAAATGGAGTGATTACCATAGAGTGTTTGCTGAGAAGTTCGGTTGACTCAGCCCGTGATGATCTTGAGATAATGATAAAAAGCGTCTTTGACCTTGCAGGGGCGGTTTCGGTCTTTGATGGAGCTTATCCAGGATGGAAACCCAATCAGGCTTCCCCGATCCTCAATACCATGCAGGCGCTCTATACCAGGCGGTTCGGGAGTGTTCCCGAGATAACGGCTATTCATGCCGGTCTGGAATGCGGGATTTTAGGTGGCACCTATCCCGGTCTTGACATGATCTCTTTTGGCCCGACTATTCGATATCCCCATTCGCCTGATGAGAAGGTGAACATTCCCTCTGTCGCGAAATTCTGGGAGTTTCTTGTAGAAACGCTCCAAAATATTCCGCTTGATTTTCTTGAGTAAGCCGGGTATGCGTATTGAACAATAACCTTATGGGAAGACCAAAGTATTGAAGAAATAAGCCGAAGAGCAGCGAATGTTAATGATAATTATGCCGAAAAAAAGTTTAACCTGTGCGTGAGTAGCGCGGCAGTGGAGGGAATTAGTAACGTAAGCTGTAGCATTTGCACAAAAAAAGCAAAAATGCAAATAATATCAGTGTGAAGTGTGATTATGTTTCATGGTATTGCTTCTGTCTCAAACAAAATTATTCAGCCTCCAGATAGCGCGAAAGCGGTGTACCGCCTTCGCAGCAAGCTTGCGCCTTTCCCGGCAACTCCGCTCTGCTCCGCTACAGCAAAGGTTTGCGTCTCAAAATCATGATCCCTCGCAATAAACATCCCTCATGTAGGTCAAACCCTTACCGATTACCAAATTTGCAATCCTACTTCACCTTCCACTCCGATGGATCGACACTGACAAGCCAGTCAAGAGACCTTCGCATACCCTCTTCCAGACCAACCTTGGGGGACCAGCCAAGAACCCTTCTGGCTTTAGAAGCATCAACAACTGCACGAGATGCCAGTAAAGCAACTGCATGACGGGTCAACAGTGGCCGTTTGGAACTCTTGATCGTCCGATAGAGAGCCTCTAACACTCCTGCAAGCCGATAAACAAGATTAAACGGAAGGTACAGTGACGGGGGCTTTGCATGAATCCGGGCGGCAATCCGTTCACACACCTCTTCAAAGGTTATTACTTCCCCGTCATAGGCGAGAAAACCTTCCCCAACAGCGTCGGGGTGCACTGCAGCAAGCATAAGAAGATCAACAAGATTGTCAATATAGACCATGCTCATCGACGCATTATGAGACCAGTAAAAGAGTTGTCGACGACGAATACCATCAGCAAGCAAGGGGAATAACGTACGGTCTCCCGGACCATAAACCCAGACAGGATAAACAAGAGAGGCATTGATCCCCAATCCGGTATATTTCCAGACAATTTCATTTGCCCCTATTTTGGTGTCAGGATAAGGCAGATTTTGCATAGCATAGGGTGTCTCTTCATTAACCCGCTTCTGCCTGAAATGGTCAAATGACTCATACGTACTGATATAAACGAGCCTTTTTACTTGATACCTGAGTACCGCTTCGCAAACATGACGGGTGCCACCAATGTTGATATCAGAGAAATCCTTGAGTGCTCCCCAGTCCGA
>JBMOIS010000096.1:0-5674 GCA_049317185.1 Chlorobium sp.
CAAGGGTTGTTGATCGCAAATTCAGCGATCGTGAAAATATGCTGCTGATCAATGCAGGATGGACAAATGGAATCCAAAAAGATATGACCGTTCTGGTGCCGGAAGGGCTGGTAGGGCGGGTGACTGCCGTCTCCGAGCACTACGCGAAAGTAATGCCTGTTATCAGCACAGATTTCAAGGTGAGCGTTGTATCTGACTCCTCAAGCTGCATGGGCATCCTCAGTTGGAACGGAGGCCAAGAGTTCATCGCCCAGGTGGAACATATTCCTATAAGCAGCCACCTCAAGCTTAACGAGCGAATAGTCACGTCAGACTTCAGCACATTTTCTGTGCGTGGTGTCCCGGTTGGGAGAGTAGTGCGCATTAGACCCGATAAACTTTTCTATAATGTTGATGTCCAGCTCGCTGTTGATTTTTCCTCCCTGACCCAGGTACTGATTGCCCCAATGAAAAGAGAACCGGAAAAAGTGAAGATTACCACCGACAGCACAATAAATGAGCAGTTCCCCTAATTTCAAACACTGATTTGTGACAAAAGCTTTCTCGCTCTCTCTCATTTTACTCTGCATTGCATCAGCATTGGTACAGGAGTTTGGCTTGAATCGCCTGACATTCTTTACCGTCAGCCCTGATGTTGTTACAATTTTTCTTGCTTTTCTTGCCGTAACAGTCGGTCAGAGAAGCAGCGCAAGTTTTGGGTTTGCTGCAGGCATCCTGACGGGCATCTTGTCAGGAAACATGGGGTTGAATATGCTTGCAAGAACTCTTGAAGGTTTTATCGCCGGTTATTTCCATATCCCGGAAGACAGCCATGCTACGGCAAAACAAAAAACCAGAAGGTTCTACAGTGCCGTCGTTATTGCCGGGTTTTGTGGTAACGCAGTTATCGCCACAGGGTATAATCCTCTTGGCCTTTTACCCGCTTACCGGATAGTTGTGCTCGGGCTCCTTGAAGCTCTTTTCACCTTTATCCTTGCCGTTATCCTGCACTTGTTCTTTTTAAAAAAATCACTTGCCGACTGAACGATGGATAAACCTCAGCAAAGTTCAACTATCGTAACGCTTTTTGTCATAGCTGTTTTTACCCTGCTGTCCGGCAGACTTTTTTATCTTCAAATCATTAACTTTCAGCAACTTGGCTCAATCTCCACCACAAACAGCATCCGCAGGGTTTGGGTTCAGCCTCCAAGAGGACGGATGATCGACAGAAAAGGCGTTGTCATTGTCGATAATCAGCCACTCTATACTGTAAAAGTCATTCCTTCTGAATTCAGGATAACCAAAACAGGTTACCTTGCCTGGCTTATTCAAAAACCACAAAGTGAACTGGCTGAAGCAATCAGAAAAGGAGAGGCATTCAACCGATTTTCGGCAGTTACCGTCAGCCGCAACCTGAACGCCATTGCCATAGCAAGGTTGAGCGAAAATCTCTGGCAACTTCCAGGGGTGCTTATTGATACTGATAATAAAAGAATGTATCCTGATTCGCTCCGAGGGGCCCATCTTTTTGGCTATTTGCGTTCCATATCGAAAGAAAAACTTGAGGAACTGGCTGATCAGGGTTACGCCCAGGATGATAAAATTGGATTCAGCGGACTGGAAAAGTATTATGAAGATCGGCTGAGAGGACAGAAAGGTGCCCTGTTTGAAATGGTTACTCCCCGAGGCAAATATGCCGGTAAATTCGATAAGGGACAAAGCGACATCTCTTCCATAAAGGGCGATGATCTCTACCTCTCCATTGACGGGGGGCTGCAGCAGCTTGCCGAACATCTGCTGAAAAAAACCGGAAAATCCGGGGCCGTTGTCGCTCTTGACCCTTCTACCGGCGGTGTCCTTGCCCTTGCCAGCGCTCCTGATTATGACCTTGATATTTTCAACGGTTCTACCGACCGAAAAGGATGGAACGATATTCTGACCTCTCCGCAAAAACCACTTTTTAACCGTACAATTCAGGCAGTCTATCCCCCCGGATCCGTCTACAAGATGATTTTGGCTATGGCTGCGCTTGAGGAAAAAAGCATCGATCCGGGAAAAAAAATACTTGACAACGGCGTTTTCATTTACGGGCACCGACGATTTCTCAGCAATGAAGGCAAGGGGCATGGATGGGTTGATATGAGAAATGCCATTACGGTTTCATCCAATGTCTATTTTTATAACCTTATTTTCAACGTCGGGTTTGAGAATTGGACGAAATACGGTGCCATGTTCGGGTTTGGAGAAAAAGCCGGTATTGATCTGCCTGGCGAGCGCGCAGGACTATTACCATCAGCCGATTATTACAATGAACGCTATGGTGAGAACAGATGGACAAAAGGATATCTGGTCAGCCTTTCCATTGGACAGGGAGAGCTTGGCACAACACCAGTGCAGCTTGCTGTTTATGCTGCCGCTCTGGCAAACAATGGAATTCTCTTTCAGCCTCATATCGTCAACGGATACCGCGATACGGGAACCGGCAAATATATACCGTTCAATTATGCCAAACAGCAGCTTCCGATTTCGCAAACAACGTTCAATCTTATTCATGAAGGCATGAGAGGTGTCGTGCTTCAAGGCACCGGAACACTTGCCAATGTCCCTGGTGTCACCGTTGCCGGAAAAACCGGAACGGCACAAAATCCCCATGGCAAAGATCATGCCTGGTTTATTGCTTTTGCACCGGTGGAGAATCCGAAAATTGCATTGGCAGTGCTTGTCGAAAATGCAGGATTTGGCGGTGCAATTTCAGCTCCGATTGCCCGTGAACTTATAAAATACTATATCAAAGGGGGAACAATTCCGGTCTCTTCTGCCTCACAAGGAATAAAGCCTGCCGAAGCAGCCGGAGAACAGCCCGACAGCACAGAGAGCACGTTACAGGATGTTCAGCCCGAAAAACCTGTCAAGGCTGCGGAACCTGCTGCAGAACCAACCATTGAGAACAACACAGGAAAAGCTGTAGAATGATTTATAAAGATGATCAGGCCTCTATCAAGGGATTTCTGGAGGATACCAGTAATTTAAAGATCGGCAATACTCCAGGAGTTTTTTTCCCGGAAACCGTCACTGAAATTGCCGAACTGCTCAAAGGAGCGGTGAAGGAGCATCGTCGCTTCACCATCGCCGGAAACGGAACCGGAACGACTGGAGGCAGAATCCCGCTTGGAGATTATGTCATTTCCATGGAGAAGCTTGACTGTATAGGCGAACCGGTAACGCTCGTCGGTGAAAAGACATACATGACCGTACAGGCCGGAGCGCTTCTTGATTCCGTCCAGAAAAAAGCTGAGCAATGCGGGTGGCTTTATCCCCCTGACCCAACGGAAAAGCTCTGTTTTATCGGTGGTACTATTGCCAATAACTCTTCAGGAGCAAGGAGTTTCAAGTACGGTGCCACCAGAAAACATATCTCACGAATCCTTATCGTCCTTCCACAGGGTGATGTGCTTGACCTTTCGCGAGGAAGCTGTATGGCCGACAAAAACGGGATATTCCGCATCAGCCTTCCTTTAGCGGGTGAAGTTGCCTTCCAGAGACCGCAGTACTCTATGCCTGAAACATCAAAACACAATGCTGGATACTTTTCTGAGGAAGGAATGGATCTCATTGACCTCTTTATCGGCTCTGAAGGAACACTCGGCATTATCGCTGAAGCTGATCTCATGCTGCTCCCCCTTCCGAAAACCATTATCTCCTCTCTTGTCTACTTCAGAGACTTCGACGATTTGTTCAGATTTAACCTTCTGCTTAAAGATCGGGAACATGCTTGTTCGCCGAGGGCAATAGAGTTTTTTGACAAAAATTCACTTGCCTTCCTTGCAGAAAAATATCCTGAAGTGCCCTCCGGAAGTGACGGCGCAATTTTCTTTGAGCAAGAGACAACAGCGGAAAATGAAGACAATGACCTTGAAAAACTCCTTGAAGAGATGGAAGCCTGCAATGCCATGATTGACCAATCGTGGATGGCGCTCGATCGTCATGACCAGGCAAAATTGCGGGAGTTTCGCCACACCTTGCCGCTTCTGGTTAACGACTGGCTCAGCAAACAACAGGAGAGCAAAATCAGCACCGACATGGCTGTGCCCGAAGAAAGATTCCGCGAACTTTTTGATTTTTACAAGAGCACTTGCGAGAAACAGGGCTTTGTCTATATTATTTTTGGTCATATCGGCAATGGGCATGTACATCTGAACATTCTGCCCCGTAACAGGGAGGAGTTTTTACAGGCAAAGAGTCTCTATCGGGAATTTATCGACAAGGCTCTTGCGTTGGGAGGAACACTCTCCGCCGAGCACGGCATAGGGAAGCTCAAGGCAGAATATCTTGTGGAAATGTATCATGAAAGCGGCATACGGGAGATGGTAAGGATAAAAAAATGTCTGGATCCCCTTCTGGTGCTCAATATCGGAAATATTATTCCTGCCGCGTATCTGGAAACTGAAACCAAGTAAAGGTCAACGTGTCGAAAAAGCAACATCATCAGGAATACGTCAAGGCCATTCAGAACAGAAAGGCCAGATACGAGTTTGAAATTCTCGATACCATCGTTACCGGTATCCAGCTCTTTGGCAGCGAGGTAAAATCAGTACGCCTCGGACAAGCCAGCCTCTCCGACAGCTTTGCCATCATCCACCATAATGAGGTGTGGCTGGAAAACATGCAGATCACCCCCTACGAGCATAACCGTATGGAGATGATTGAAGCAAAACGGAGCCGCAAACTCCTGCTGCACAAAAAGGAGATTCAGAAAATTCTGACGAAGATCAATGAAAAAGGGCTTACCCTGGTGCCATTGAAGGCATTTTTCAATGATAAGGGTCTTCTGAAAATTGACCTTGCCATAGCCAAAGGCAAAAAGCTCTATGACAAACGCGAAACGATCAAGAAGCGGGAGAACCAGCGACAGATGGAGCAGATCAAAAAGCAATACTAAAACAAAAAAACAGGGAATCGATGGGTTTTCCAGCCGTACAGCAGCAGCTTGACATTATTGTTGGCAATGTCGTAGAAATTATCAGCGTTGACGAACTTGAGCAAAAACTTCTCAAAAGCCTGAAAACAGGCCAGCCACTCAAGGTAAAGCTCGGTGCCGATCCATCGCGGCCTGACTTGCATCTCGGTCACTCGGTCGTCCTTCGAAAACTTCGTGAGTTTCAGGATCTTGGCCATCAGGCTATTCTGATTATTGGCGACTTTACCGCAATGATCGGCGACCCTTCCGGAAAAAGCAAGACGAGGCCACAGCTTTCAGCCGAAGAGGCACGGGAAAACGGAAAAAGTTACTTCGATCAGGCATCCAAAATTCTCGACCCACAAAAAACAACCATCTGCTACAACTCGGACTGGCTTGGGGCCATGACATTTGCCGATGTCGTCCGCCTCTCAAGCCATTACACCGTTGCGCGAATGCTTGAGCGTGACGACTTTGAGAGGAGATATCGTGCGCAAGAGCCTATCTCGATTCATGAGTTCCTCTATCCCCTTGCCCAGGGTATGGATTCGGTACACCTGAAAAATGATGTTGAACTTGGCGGAACCGACCAAAAATTTAATCTTCTGGTCGGAAGGGATCTGCAACGAGAGTATGGAATAACACCACAGGTCTGCATTACCATGCCGCTGCTTGTTGGCACTGCAGGTGGAGAAAAAATGTCGAAATCACTCGGCAATGCGATCTGTTTCAATGACT
>JBMOIS010000097.1:0-5504 GCA_049317185.1 Chlorobium sp.
CGATCACGTTGTTTGAGCATATCCGGTCACAGCTTGCGAACGGTGATGTTGCAGGGTTCCTTCCTGTAGGGCAAACCTATAAAGTTGCCGGGTAAAACATCAAGGCATTACACGAGCAAAAGAACTGGCCCGTGAACGATGAAATGATTGTCGAATACCTCAAGGCAACAGCGGAAGACCCGAACCCCGAGGTATTTCTTGAGGCTTTGAGCGATGTCGCAAGAGCAAAGGGTACGACTGGAGATACTTTTCGGCGGGCGATTCCCCAAACCACAAGAACAGGTTTCCTGTTGTTATCTTCTTATAAGAAAAGAATAAACGCACATTTAATAGTCCTCAACCACCACTGAAGCACTATGTCCAATCGACTGGCTTGTGCAATGTATAACCATCCTTTTTTATCACCGCTTCATCAAACTGACTCTCTGCCAGTTTTTTTCGTCCAATCAGCATGGAGCCTTTTGCAACCAAGGCAACGGATTGATTATGACGTTTTGGTGGAAATGCCACAAACACTCTCTTTCGCGGAAATAATTCATGAATCTGCCGTATTGGAGGAACCAGATCACTATCGCCGGAAATCAGCATGGCCATATCATACTGATCCTGATAAGCCCCTATCAGCATTTGGGTTGCAATATTGACATCTGTCATTTTCTCATTATAGGATGGCCAGATATTCCCACAACGCTGGCATTCGATGGTATTTTTCTGGTAATGGCCATAAAGAATCGTTACTCCGACCGAGTCAAGGGCTTCGAGATAGGTCACCTGCCGCTTTTGCTTATCCGGGTTATTGCTGACCCTGCTGGTAAAATATTTTACACCTGCCAGTTCTTGGTGTGGTTTCAACAAGTTTATTGACAACTTTTTCAAATTCAGCCATTTACAGTTATCGAAACCTGCTTCAAGCATACCGAAATAGAGGTTAAAGCCATCAACATATACTTGCACTCTCTCTTTTTCTATCTGGCTACTTGCTTCATTCATAGTAATATGTTTATATTTAGGCCATAACATCACCAGAGATAGCATCTCCGGTCCGACGCTCCGAAAGGAGCGTTTCTTTTTTACGGAAAAATAACTTGAAAATACAGAAAACCCTTGTTGATTCACAAAATCACTTCGTTTTCAACATTAAAAATCGTCATTCATAAGTAACGCTATGCAGATGAACGATTCCGAATACTTCGAGCAACGACAGGAAGAACCGATAAAAGGCATATTCAAATGAAAATTCTTGTTGTAACGTACTCACTGAGGTCCCCGTTTGATCAAGATCACAGCAGCACAGCTTTTTGGTATTTTGCGTTTACACAAACAACTCTTTTAAATAAAAGCAGTTAGCTGTTTATAAAACCAGTTTTGAGCTTTGCGTTTACAGAAGATTCTATGCTAAAAAAGGAGTATAGCTACGGTATCGAGTTGAAATTTGAGATGGAGCAGCCTGTTGCCTCTCACTCGAATCGCAACATCTGTTTTTAACTGAAGACCGTACTTTCAGGAAATCGAGCAGCTTCAGGTGTGTAAAGTGCTGACTGAAAGCTGAGAGAAGGCACTGCTGGTTTGCTTTCTCATTGCAGTCTTCTGTAAAGTTGCAGGGTAACACACGACTAACCTTGCCATGTTGAGCAGCATAACTCCACCAATAGCAACAAATCCTGTGGACATCCTGTCTGTCGCCTCGATACGCGCTTTGCGCTACTCGGCGACCTTAATCCGTGCTGAAAAACGACACTCTTCGATGCAACCCTGATAACATGCAGACCGCCCAAGCAGGCCTTTATGTCGTCGTCCGCTACGCAAGATTTTGGCGTACGACCCGGCATTCCCGGTCGCTTCGATTGGACGATTGTAGGGGCGTATTGCGATACGCCCCTACGGAATCCCTGCGGTATCACCAACCTCGTTCAAAAAATCGGCCGCCTCAAGGCTGCCTTTCTGCAATTCTAGCCCCCCTGCTCGGTTGAGGAGAGCGGCAGTTCGTCTCTCACAGCCGCTCTCCTCAACCTTGTTCTTGCTCCGCTTTTAGCTCAAAAGCAAAGCCGGAATGAGCAGCCAACTGACTACGGGACGAAGACCAAGCGGAAGCCAACAATGGGGCTGCGGTTGCCGGGGGAGTCGTAGTCGCGCCAAGCCGACCGACAGTACCACGCAAAGCAGTACCAACACCCGCCACGCAGGACACGGAACGAAACAGTTGCAGGCCCGGCAGGGTTCGTCACCGTGCCTGATGCCTTACAATCGTCATAATACCGATCTCCGAACCAGTCACTGCACCACTCCAACACATTGCCATGCATAGTGTACAAACCCCACGCATTCGGAGAAAAGCTGTTCACCGGCACCGTGTTTTGACGGGACACCCCTTTCGGGTTACCATTATACGGATAATTACCGTTATAGTTTGCCTGATCCGTCGTCAGGTTGTTCCCTGTATTGAATGGCGTTGTCGTCCCCGCACGGCACGCATACTCCCGCTCAGCCTCCGTTGGCAAACGATACGTTTTTCCACTTTACCCATCCCCCGCAACTGCCGCATCAAATCCTTCCGCGCCATCCCGTACCTATGCACATACAGCAAATTAAACATCAACACCGCCGACCGCAGCCGGGGCGCACGCATAGCACGCTTCACGGCATTTTGCACGGTAAAAACCCGACTGGTCAGCGCGGTATAACTTGGAATGAACTCTTGCAAAGGAATGCGCAAGGGCTTGTAGAGCATCTCCTGCCCCCATGAAAACTTGAAAGCATCGTGGTCATCAGACGAGTGGAGCAAGCGTCCCTCCTGGGCAAGCCGAGTGAAAACGCCGGTGCCGGGAATGGGGCGCAGAAGGTTGATGCCGGGCACATCGATGCCGGTCTCTTCGATGAAGGCTTCGAGTTTGGCGGGGAGTTCAAGGGTATCTTCGTCGAGGCCGTAGATGAAGCTGCCGTAGACGCATATCCCTGCCTGGCGGATATGCTTGATGCACTCCACCTGACGGGCGGCGGGGTTGTGGAACTTCTTGTGGGCATGGTTGCTGCCATCGGTGAGGCTTTCAATGCCAATCAGGAGGGCACCGCAGCCTGAGCGGGAAAAGGCATCGAGCAGTCGGGGCTTTTCGCCAAGCGCGGTGGTGGCCTGGCCTACCCATTTGATCTTGAAGGGTTCCAGTTGGCGAAAAAGCTGTTCGGCATACTCTTCGTCGGCATTGATGGTGTCGTCGAGAAAAAAGAAGATGCGTTTGTCCTCTTTCAGAAACGTTTCAACCTCCCGGAGAACGGCGGGAATGGTTCGGTGGCGCAGACGGTGGCCATTCATGACATGCACGTTGCAGAAGTCGCAACTGAAGGGGCAGCCTCGGGTGGTCTGCACCTTGTTTAAAGGGTTATCGATGATATATTCAAAGTAATTGACACCATTCATAAAGCGTTGCGGCATATCCCCTGTCTGGTAAATTAATGTTGCTGGAAAAAAAGGAAGCTATGGAGAGCACGAACGATCGTTACGACAGTCCCTGGAAAGAGGCTATTGAGAATTACTTGCCAGAGTTTATGGCCTTTTATTTCCCGGATGCATACGCTGGAATTGATTGGGCGAAAGAGCATATCTTTCTGGATAAGGAGCTGCGAGCCGTAGTGCAGGATGCTGAGCTGGGTACACGCTTTGTGGACAAGCTGGTCAGGGTGACCGAGCTTGGTGGCATTGAAAGCTGGATATACATCCACGTTGAGGTGCAGGGCACAAAGCAGTCTGAGTTTGCCGAACGAATGTTTGTGTACAACTACCGGATTTTTGACAGGTACAAAAAGCCTGTCGCAAGTTTGGCGGTGCTGACCGATGAACACAAGATGTGGAAGCCAACATCTTATGGTTTTTCCGTGCTGGGTTGCCGCCATACGCTGGAGTTTCCTGTTGCCAAGCTGACCGATTACGAAGATAAACTCGATGAGCTGCTGGCATCGGATAACGCCTTTGGATGGATTACTGCGGCACATATCCTGACCCAAAAAACCAGAACGCAGGATCAGGAACGGTACAACGCAAAACTCCGTTTATTGCGGATATTGTATGACCGACATTGGGAGAAACAACGCGTCATCAATCTATTTAATGTCATCGACTGGTTGATGCAGTTGCCCGAATGGTTGAACAGCCAGGTCTGGCAAGAATTTGAAACAATTGAGGAGAGAGAAAAAATGCAATACGTTACAAGTGTAGAAAGAATTGGTCTGGCAAGAGGCCATGTTGAGGGCAAATCCAGCCTTCTGGAGAAGCAACTTGAATATCGATTTGGCCTGTTGCCTGAATGGGCAACCGAGCAGTTAAAGAGCGCCAAAGAAAAGGAGCTGGAGGCTTGGGGTACAGCAATTTTCACAGCCCAGACTCTGGAAGCTGTTTTCAGAAACGCTGATTTGTCGTAAAAGAGAGGCAGGAACAACCCATACTTACGGCACTGGCGCAGGAATCGAGTGCGGAAACTGCCGAAACGGTTTTTTGCCGCAAACGTCGTATCCCAAAGACAAGCCTTATCCGAGCTGTCTGATTTATGGAGAAAACTTTCGAAAAGAGCCAGTGCACAGTGTTTGGGCATATAATAGAGAAAACTCATGGGCTGTGGTGATAACCGTTTATCGTCCGGATCCAAAAAGGTGGATTGAATTCAAAACCAGGAGAACAAAGCAATGACCCCGTTTGAGCTATGCCCGGTATGCGGTGGTGAAGTGATTACAAAAGAGGTGGAAAAATTGATTCCCGGGGGCAACCATACCGCTGTTGTAAAAGTAATCGCCGAAGTCTGCACCCATTGTGGTGAACGATTATACTCGAAAGAGGCGATCACGTTGTTTGAGCATATCCGGTCACAGCTTGCGAACGGTGATGTTGAAGGCTTTCTTCCTGTGGGGCAAACCTATAAAGTTGCCGGGTAAAACAGCAAAACATTACACGACCAAAAGAACTGGCCCGTGAAATTAAGGAGGGGAACTATGAGCACAGTGACGATCCGGGATTTTGACCCGGCCAACTATCTCGACAACGACGAAGTGATTGTCGAATACCTCAAGGCAACAGCGGAAGACCCGAACCCGGAGGTATTTCTTGAGGCTTTGGGCGATGTTGCAAGAGCAAAGGGTATGGCTGAGATTGAAAAATAAAATTGGTATCAAGGAGATGGTTACTGCCATTCATCCCGTAATCGCTTCTGGATTTCTGAAGGATCACCGGAAAATGTGGTGGAAGTCACCAGACCGCCTGCCATATCGATCAGCATCTCGTTACCTGATGCACGCTCACTTGCAATTTTTTTTTGCAGGAACTCAGCAAAATCAAGTATCTCAGCCACTACCGGTTCAGGAAGCTCTCTTGCTGTTTTATACAATTTCTCCGCTGTAGTCATCTGAATCCCCCGCCGACAAGGTTTTTTTGTAACTATCTTTCCGATGTAATATCCTGCCTGGTTCAATCATATTTTCAGACACATCAAACAGAATTCTGTAATCACCAACCCTGAGACGGT
>JBMOIS010000098.1:0-5398 GCA_049317185.1 Chlorobium sp.
TCTGCCCATCCTGCAAGAGCTGGAATAATTCTGAGATGGGCGGAGCTGCTGACTGGCAGAAATTCCGTCAGTCCCTGAACAATACCGAGAAGAGCGGCTTCAAGAAGAGTCATAGCGGTGCATTGGTAACGGTTGACGGAATGCCGTGTGCTGCAAGAATATCCTTGAGGGAGGCAATGGCTTTCTGGACAGCAAGAGAGCGGTGACTGAGTGCGTTTTTTTCTGCCATACTCATTTCAGCGTATGTTTTTCCTGTTGAATCGACAAGAAAGAGCGGATCATATCCAAATCCAGCATCGCCTCTTGGTTCAGGAGTTATGCTGCCGTGAACCACACCATCCGCAGTATCTTCAAACAGGAATGAGCCCTGCGGAGAAGGCAGAGAACCTTTCATGGCAAGAACAGTTCTGAAGCGGGCTGCTCTGTTTGCAATGCCGTTCATGCTCTGCAGCAGGTGCTTGACATTATCCTTATACGTGGGAGACTCTCCCGCAGGCATGGGAGCATATCGCGCAGAATAGACACCCGGAGCGCCATTCAGGCACTCTACCTCCAGACCAGTATCGTCTGCCAGCGCGATCATGAAGGAGTACCGTTCAGCAAGAAGGTTAAAAATAGCCCTTGCCTTCAGCAGAGCATTTCCCTCCAGCGTCGTCTCTGTCTCCTCAATGTCGACATTGACGCCAATTTCATGCAGCGCAAAGACCCTGAAAAGAGGTGAAATATTTTCAAGCAGCGGACGGAGCTCCCTTACCTTGTCGCGGTTGCCGGTTGCAAGGATAATCGTAATCTGGTTTTTGGCAGTATCAGTCATTGGAATAGTTACTTGATGATTCGGAGCATCTCCCTGACAGCCTCCTCAAGGCCGGTTATGACGGCACGGGCGATAATGGCATGGCCTATGCTTACCTCCTCAATGTCGGTGATCTCCCTGAATGGCGCGACGTTGCGGTAGTCAAGCCCATGACCTGCAACAACTTTCAGACCGAGGCCTTTTGCATAAGCAGCAGTCTCACGAATTCTATTCAGTTCAAGCTTCTGTTCATCACCCTGTTTCAGAGCATAGAGCCCGGTGTGCAGCTCCACAAGATCAGCACCAGCCTCTGCCGCCAGGTCAACCGCTTTTTTGTTGGGTTCAATAAAAAGGCTGACCTCTATTCCTGCAGGCTTGAATGGTTTCAGAAATTCCACCAGGGCGGGAAAGTGACGAACAATATCAAACCCCCCTTCAGTGGTGAGCTCCTCCCTTTTTTCAGGCACCAGGGTGATAAGCTCCGGCCTGGTTTGGAGGGCTATCTGCTGCAACTCCGTGGTCATGGCCATCTCAAGGTCAAGCTTTGTGGTGACAGCCAGGCGGAGCCTTGCCAGATCATTATCCTTGATGTGTCGGCGATCTTCACGCAGGTGGCAGACAATGCCTGCCGCTCCGGACTGTTCAGCAAGCAGGGCGGCTGCAACCGGGTCCGGCACCTGTTCACCCCGGGCGTTGCGCAGGGTGGCGATATGGTCAATATTAACGGCTAATCTCATGATGGAGAAAAAATGGTGAAAAATTGGAGACCGATTTGCCGGAGGGCTTGTCGGTACTTTAGCGAAGGTAATGAAAAAGTGGCAAAATGGAGAAAATGGTTCTTATGTTTTACCGCATCTCCAGCCCGTTCAGCGATTCGCGGAGGTCGGCCACTGCCGGGTGGTTCGGCGGCAGTTGGTAAATGGTCAGGATAAGATCAAAAACGGTAGTAAAATACGCAGAGTCATTGCGGAAATCGGCATAGACACGACCGTGGAGCAGCGGTGGCAGCGAAGCGGGTTTTTCACCATCAAGCAACAATGGCAGCACACTCTCTTTTTGTGCTTCTGTGCCAAGCAGGCGGTTGGCGATCATATCAACTTCCGCAGCTACAACTGAGCCAGAAGTGCTCACCTTGTTTTCGTACTTCTGACGGTAAAGGGGTGTGCCAACCATGACGATCCGGTCGCTCTTTTCAATTCGCTCAACGAAGCGGGCAACACTCGAGCCAATTTGCGCGTTGTGCCACTGGTTGGTGCGGGTGAAGGTGTGTGTGTAACCAAGCAGCACCACCAGCGATGCAAAGACGTTTTCCATTGGGCCACTCACCGTGAAAGCTACGCTATCTTCGGTTGGCGCCTCTTTTTCGGAAGGTTTTTTCAGGTTGATGAGCTCTGGAAAAACCAGATAGGGCTCCATGCGCAGAGGGTCGGTTTCGCGGAAACAGACGTTATGCTCAAGAAAGAACAAAGCTGCGGCATCGAGCAGCACATCACGATCACTCTCGTTCAGTTCTCTCAATTCGGGGAAGTCGTAACCACCGGAGAGCAGGCGTCTCTCTTCCAGTGCACCCAGCCCTTTTAAATTCCGCCGTGCTTCAAGCACAAACGATGAGGCAAGATTGTTGAGTCGTTCCGGCTGGAGCAGGATGCGCTGTTCTCCCTTTGAGGTGCGCAGACGTTTGACATAGCCGTAATTTTCAAGATGACCCGCAGCAGTCAGCATTTCAGCATCGGTAAAACGCCATTTGCTATCGTTGGCCTCCAGACGGCTGCGAAGTTCATCGGGTGTGACAATGACCAGCTTCTCCGAATCCGACTCCTTGAGGCCAAGCACGTAGTCCTTGATTCGCTTGAAGGTTGTGGTGGTGACGGTTGCAGGCTTTTCATCCCAGGGAATCAGCATTTTCATCTGCTCAAGCAGTTCGGCTATCCCTTCGCCGGTGAAGGCGCTGGTGGAGATTGGTCCGGCAATGCCGTGCTTCTGGCAAAACGCCGTGAGTTCATCCGGCGTCAACGAACAACTGCCGCGATCAGTCTGAGCTGCCACCAGAATGATGGGGCAGTTGCTTTGCCCGCTCTGGAGCTGGTTAAGCCAGAACTCCACACCATGAAGCGGGTCGCGCAGGTCGGAGGCATCAAAGAGCACCAGCGCAAGGTCGGCGTTATCCACAAAGAGCGCGTGAACCAGCCGGTAGTCGGGCTGGCCGGCAAAGTCCCAGAGAATGGCCTCGCACTCGGTGCCATCCGGGCGGCGCTGACCCAGAGCGGGAAATATCCAGAACTGCTGCCCATGCGTTGAGGCTTGCTCCTTGAAGGCGTTGTGTATCAGGTAATGGCCAAGCGCAGATTTGCCCACGCTGTGATCACCAAGCAGCACAATTTTTCCAGTGGTGTGATGCACTGCACGCGAGCTTTTTTGCGACTTGGCGCTCCTGTCCAGCAGCAGATTGTAGTCCAGTTCAAAAAGGTGAATGAGCTGGTCTCCATACTCCATCGTATTGTCAACTGAACCAACGGTGGCGAGCAGTGGCAACTCAGGATGAAATGCCAGTGCAGGAATTCGACTATGGCTTTTGCGTACCGGAATAACCGCGACACACTCCCAAGTATTGCAGCTCCATAGGCGAATGGTGTTATCACTGCTTTTTGATGCGAGAAGACGTCCGTCCGGTGAGAAGGCGACGATGTCTACGTGGTCTGTGTGCCCTTCAAGCGTGCGGAGCAGCTTGCCGCTTTGTGTATTCCATAGCTTGACCGTTCCGTCACTACTTCCGCTGGCAAGAGTGAGACCCTTCGGATCAAACGCTACACTTTGGATTATGGAGTGGTCTGCGTCAATCGTGCGGAGCAGCTCTACGCCGGGTGGCAGCAAGTCGTTTGGCTATTTATTCATCGCTATTTTACCCGTATGATTCTGTATGATTTTGCGTCAGAGAGCGGCTACATGAATGAATAAGGTAATAAAAAACAGATATCCCGGTACATGAGGAGAGGAAAAATATTGAGCCTGCGCTTAAACGAAGGTAATCCAAAATGATACGATGGGCAATTTTGCAAGGAGGGAGCTTGAGGATTATTATATGAGTGGGTTGGCCCAGAATGTAGTATTGAATGCAAATGGTTGAATCCCTTCTCCTTGCCAGACGGCCTCTTTTTGGAGAATGGTGAGCGTCAGGGTCTGCATGGGTTTATCTGGATTTTTTGCGGCAAATGCTCCCGGGGTGAGCAAAGCGGTGCAGCAATGAGGCTCAGGGTCACGGACGGAGTGATAGAGAATTGCGGCAAGTGATGCTTGCCGTGCAACATTTGCAAATGCCTGTGTTTCGCTATAGTTGCCGGGATCAGTCCAGAAGAGTGCGTCTCTTTTGAAAGGAGCCTGTCGCAAATCAACCATTTTTCCCTTTACTGGCACAGAAAACGCGGTGAATTGAGCGGGCGGAAGCCTGTCGAGATTCAATGAATCCTGAAGAAATTGCCAGCGATGGTATCCAATTTCAGCCGCAGCGGTTTTTACCCGTTCTGCCCCATAAAAAACACCGGGATCACTCGGAGCCCGAAAACGTGAGCCTTTGGGGAAGAGTGTGTTATAACGAAATGGCGTTGAGAGAAGATAGTGCAGTCCCGCAGTTTCAGTTGGTACCGGAGGTTTTCCCTGTTCAAGAATTTCTTCAAGCAGCGCCTGCTCAGCAAGTGAGTCTACAATTTTCATGGTCGAGACCACGTGCTGCGCCTCAACGATTCTCCATATTTTGCTCTGATGATCCCAGGCTTCAGACAATACTGCGGCTGGCATCCAGATAGGTGACGACATGAACAAGTCCCTCTGTTGTTTCAATAAGTTCAACTGGCTTCCGGCCAAAAAGAGCCTTGTTTTCACTGTTCATCCATACTCTGGCCGCTTTTGATGATCCACCCACAATCGAATCCAGCGATCGGAAGAGCCTGACCAGCAGTACAGCAAATTCCCACTCTTTTCTGTCGGCAGAAAGTAAAAAAGTCCCAGTGTTGAGACGGCTGATTGTTGCCGGGCTCAGTCCGAGAATTCGTGAAAGTTTTGTGTTCGGAAGACCAAGATAGAGCGCCGTGTTCCGCACTGCTTTCGAAAGCACAGCCTGCCTGCTTTCCGGCTGAAACTGTATGGATTGCTGCATGGGTATTGCCTTTCGTTTATGATTTCTGTAGAAATAATATAGTCTATTTATTTCTACAGAAAAATATAATCTCGATGTCTGAAGGTCTTGGATGCCAGACAGAGTAAAATAATGATTGCCCGTCAGTCCGATATCCGCAACAAGGTTATTGCGCCTGTTTTGAAAAAGCTCGGCATCATCGACCAGTGGGGCAATGGTTTAAAGCTTATCGCTGATGAACTGAAAGCGTATCCTGAAATCGAGTTCAAATGGTTCGAAAGAGGACTTCAGTTTCAGTTTCTGAAAAAGAATTACAAGCCAGATGGAACCGTTGCGTTAATGGAAGAACAAGCGTGCCCATTTCGATACTCTTCCAGTTCAAATCCAAAAGAGCCAAGCGCCGTGTTTGTAATCAACAATTGGTTAAAGAGCCTCTCGATGTTGCGCTCTCCGGGCGTGGTTTTCAGCAGATGCTC
>JBMOIS010000099.1:0-5231 GCA_049317185.1 Chlorobium sp.
AATCCTCATGCCGAAGCCCCAGTAACTGCTGCATTTCACTGCGCTTCATCTCCCCATCAAAGACCGAGAGAAGCCGTCTGACTTCCCCGCTGACTTCCCCGGCGACTACCCCGCTGACTTCCCCGGTGGGCAACGAAATATTCTCTGCTGCTGCACCAAAGAGAGCACTCTCCTTTCTCCAGATAGTGACTACAAACCCGTCCGTCAGGCTGAACTCCGGTTCACGCAGACCTGCATTGCCGCAAAAGGTGATCATGTCACCCGTTCCCGTGCCCATACGTTCAATGTATTTGGCAAGATAGAGTGACTCCGCCATAAGCGGGTTAGCAGGGAACGAACCGTGAGGTTTTCTGAGCTTTTCAAGGGTCAGTGATGGCGAAAGCGTACCGGGGTTCCACACCTCCAGTCGATCAGCAAACAACATGACCTGAACACTGCCGGTACTGGTATAATCGCGATGCGCAACAGCATTGACAATTGCCTCCCGCACCACTTCAGGAGGGATTTCGTAGGTGACAGGAACCTCCGCACTTTCGGCACGGGTACCAACAGCAAGGTCGATTTTCGAGAGAACAAAATCAACCGCCTGATCGACAAGCTCAAAGGCCCGCCCCTTGTATACCTGATATGATGGTATCGGCTTGGCAACCCTTGTGCCATGGAAATGAGCACACTTGATCTCCGAAGAGATAAGAAAACGCTGGGGATAGAAGCCGAACAACAGCACAGCTGCATGAGAAGGGCGGCCCTTGTTCAGCAAATTGAGATGGGTCAACAGCTCAAAAGCGGATGCATCTTCCTGAAGCGGAAAACCGCGCAACAGTCGCGCCCTGCGGATAAAGCGAACCATCGCCTCTGCATCAAGGTCAGCCAATGATGCGTCAGGGCATACCGCCGCATCAAACGGCCCGGTACGAATCAGCTCCAAATCTTCAAGCGTCTGCACAAGAGCAGCATAAACACCAACAAGCAGTTCGGCACTCGTCACAAAGCGCCTCCGTATCAGCTCACTGCCCGCCCGCTGAATCAGCTTCCGGATTTTAGGATGCCGGTTCTCGACCTCCGCGCCTTTCACAAAAATCAGCCTTGTTTTGTGGTGCAAGGTTGCCGCATCAAATTCACGTTCCGTCGGAGAGAGACCATCAGCATCCTCATACCCATACTCGTTACCAAACAATCCAAGATAGATGTCGCACTGTTCAACTTCAGCAAGATAAAGTTCATCAGCCCTGCGGTCAGCAGCAGGAACATCCTCAAACAAAAAAAATCTTTCAGCTTCGACAAAAAGCTTTTCAGAGCAATCCCTGCTGTACAGCTTCGGCATAGAGCTAACCTTCAGAAATGCTGCGGTATAATACCCTTACGCAATACTCCTAGCAGCCTGTCGGACTTAAAATACTTCAAAAAATCTTATAAATTTTCTTTTAAAGTGTTATATTAAATATGAATAGATATAATATTTTATATCCGAATCTTCAGTGATTTTGCCTTATGAGTATCGATTTTATCGTAGCAGACCGTGATACACCGTTTTTGTTTCCTCCCTCAGTTCAGGAGTGGCTACAAAAAGATCATTTAGCCCGTTTTGTGGTTGATATTGTTGGGCAACTCAACTTGTCATCACTCAGAGGAGTGTATGTCGGTATGCCGAAGTGGAACCTGCCCGGCAGGCATATTCCCATTCTATCTCGGTCGGCAAGCGGTACAACTCTTTGCTGGAGAGCGTATTGAGTTTTTGTATGAAGGTCTGAGCATCATCCCAGGAAACGGTTTCTACCGGCAAACATTCACCCTTAAAATGACTTGGATTATTTCCCATGACTACCTCCCACTGCTGCTGTGTAACCGGATACTTGCCCAGATAAAAATTTTGATCGATCTTGACCACATTCGATTGAATTTTGAAGGCACCTGCATGAATCGGGCAAAACTCAAAGATTGCCTCTGTCCCGGTTGAACCTTTTATTATTATTATGACGTTAGGGGTATCTTGTTTGTGGCCAAATATTTTGGTAAACCAACTCATTCTCTCTCCGTTAAGTCAATCTCCATTTTGCACAGAAAAAGAACAACTAATCCGTGAAAATTTACAGTATTACTTACAAATACCCTACTGCTCACTCACCTCCCCGCCGCTCCCGCTTGGCGCTTTGAAGTTTTCTGATGCCCCAAAGGCCGGGCCTGTTTACTCCGGTTTACGGCGAAATCTACTTGGATCTCCGATAAACGAAAAGTAAAGCATACTATAACCCATAAGCCATCCAATGAAAAAAGTAATAAATGCCCATGCAATTTGAATTGGCGTAATATTGATTGCGAATCTGTAGAATAAGGCCAAGAGACCTATTAATCCAACCACGTACATTCGAAGGACTTGGGCATGTTGTACCATGTATTCATAACGCGCAGCGAAAATAAGCCTGAGTATAAATCCCACAGAGTAGGCTATCAAGATGCTGCTCGTAAATCGCAAGGGATTTGATAAATGAAAAAACAAATCCAAATTCCAAACCCAATCAGCTAAGACAAACAACCCAACAGGATAGCCAATTATTGGGCTAGCATTACCGATTAAATTCATTAAAAATATTATAGGGAAAAAAATCATATGTAAACATGATAAAAGAAGAATAGGTAAAACTCCGCTTGAACTATACGATTGCCTCTCAAACGCACGAACTAAAGAGGGAATCGTCTGATTATCCATCTCAATAATGCGAGGGCGTTGCTCATTTGTTTGAAAATGAGAGCCATCCAAAACATTTTGGAATACAGGATAAGCAGTATCGCTAGCAACTGTTCCTGGTTTTAGAAGCACAATAATATCTGGAAAATGGTTGATACTACGACATTGCAAAGCTGTCTCAAGTTCTATGGCTGGCCATGGCTTGAAAATGCTTTGATTATCCACAAGCGCGATAACTACATTACAACCAAGAAGATAATTGTTAAGTTGGGCACGCCAATTGCAACCATCAACAAGCACGTCTTGATCCAAAAAAGTATCTACAGCGGATGACTTGAGGATTTGATTCAAGTGCAAAGCACTTTGGCATGCCCAAGGAGAGGAGCGAGTGTAGCTAATAAATACTTTTACTCGTTGCTGTTCAAAAAGCAAGCAATTTAATGCTTTTGGAGCAAAACCATCTGCCATTTTGGCCAAGTGACTTGGTAGTGTATTTCCTGGAGTGGTGACATTATCAGGGTTAAGCTTAATACCAAATTTATCAGCGGCCAATCCCTCACGTCTCACATAATCCAACACCAGTCCCAGTGCCATACCGCACCATAGCCAAGAACTGGATGCTTGCATCCGGCTCGCAAGACCTAAAGTCCAAGGAAGAAAAAAACAGGTAGCGAAAAACTGTAAACGAAAGTTGGAATTATGCATCAGACGATGCCATGAAGAAATGCGTCTAAGAAAAAAGAGCCCGACTATTGACAGAGTAGTAAAAATAATTCCAGATGCGACACTCACCACTGCCATCGACCAAGACGGCCATCCTAAGTTAATCTCTTCAAAAAAGAAAACATAACCACCTATAAGCAAAACAATCGCTGCTGCAAGACATTCTGTCCAACGAGCAATGTTGCCTGTCACCGTATCCATCTTATTTTGAAGGTGACGAAAAGCAGTGGCTTCACGAATCAGGGGAAGAGCTTTAATGAAGCTATCCAACTCAGAAAAAAATCTACTGTAATCCTGATTTTCAGTGATTTGCACAGTATCCAATAACTCTCCGATCAACGGATCGGCTCCTCTTTGCTGCAAATTGTGGAGTTCCAAATCATCCAACCTAACAAAAAATCGAAAATCTTCATATTCTCTCACATGGGAAATGCACCACCGGAGAAATTCACGAAAAGTTTCTTGCTGAAGTGCTATTGCTTCTATGATCACAAAAACAGCTACAAGATTTTTTGGATAAAGAGGAACAGGTTGCGTGGATAGAATAGTTTTGTGAAACTCTGTAACCCCATCAAAGCAATTATATTGCCGACGCTTAACATCAAATTCTTTCATGGCAGCACTACTCCATGCGACCACCAAGACATCATTGGAGTTTTTGTGATTAACTATCATGACCGTCTTTACAACGTGCCAATATACGCTTATCCATTTGGAGAAACCAAGGGTTATTCAGGGATTTATCAATATCAATTGCTTTGAGTATCTCCGCTCTGGCCAGCGAGTAATTGCCTTTTTCTAAAGCAATCAATGCAAAAAACATTTGACAAGTTGATAGTGAGTTGAGATCCGTTAACCTCATATTTGGCTGATTATTCACAATAGAATAGGAGTTTTGATAAAATAAAAGTGAGCGATCAAACTCTCCTCTCATGAAATATAGTAACCCAAGTTGTTGATGAACAATCGCAGCATTACCGTCATAGCCATCTTTGGTGGTTAACTCTAATGATTCGAGATACAAACTCTCTATCTCTTTTAGTTCATTGCTAACGATAGCCTCATTTCGTTGAACATCCGTCATGCCATCCAACATGATAACATGCGTTTTAATATATTTCTCATGCCTTAAACGAGCCGTCCGAAATAAATTGAATCGAAGACTACCGTGGCTCATGAACCATTCACTAAATATGTTCAGGACGTTCCTCATATAATCGGTTTATTAGACCTGAATCGATTAAGGGCAATGGCAGCAGGACTCATATTTAAGCATCAACAAATTAAATGTAGAAAAATAAATCTCACTAACCTGAATTATTCATCAAAGTCATAAAAAAAGGGTGCAAAAGATATCACAATTGCTTATATTATTGGTAGTTAAAGTCAATAAATAAGACGCGATATCAATGCAGCCCTTAGAACAGAATATACTCAAGCCAAAGAGTACCCAACAAACATTATTTCATTACGATTATACGTCGTCCGTTGCACCGGTCAAAGGTAAAAAAGTTGCCATTGATTTCCATGGTGGCAGTATCACCAGTGATGCTGGCGTGTTGCTGTTGAGTGAAATCGAGTCTGAGGTGAGTATCATCTCAAGGCTGTCAAAGAGCATTCATGATTCCCGACGTTTTTCTTCGATTACTCATTCAGTCAACGACCTGCTGACTCAGCGAATCTTTCAAATTACCTGTGGCTATGAGGATGGGAATGACTGCAACAGTTTACGCACGGATCCTGCGATGAAAATGGCTGTTGGTAAGTTAGTGCTTGAACGAAAAGTCCTATGATATTATATAATAATATGTTATATTCGTTT
>JBMOIS010000100.1:0-5179 GCA_049317185.1 Chlorobium sp.
CCATGGAAATATCTGTCAAACATAACAAAGAGGGAGAGAAATACCCAAAAGCAGGACAGGCATTGTCTCCAGATAGTTGCGTTGAAAGTTTTTCCAGTGTTGCAATCCCGGCTCCACCATGATCTCTTTTTCCGGTTTCGGCTTTTGGCAAAAAGTAACGACTTGTGCGGTTACTTGGGCGGCAACAATTTCTGAAGCCGACACTTCACCTTGTTTATAGCGGTTCAGTGCGATGTCTGGTTAAAACAGGAAATAGAATGTTTTTTGTTTCGTAAAAGATACCCGGAAAATTCGGGATAATCGTATTTTATAAATATTTTCCTCCCGCATAACTTTTTCTTTTTTCCTGATTGGTGTACTGAAACAAAACACCCTTGACCATAGTGGTGAACATACTCAACCTCTGGCCTTCTTCGGTGTGACGGTCTTTCGCTTTGCTTTTCCTTTGTACATAATTTATATTTACGATTATGGCTATCGAATTTCAATGGGATGACAACAAAGCCAGGATCAATTCTGAGAAACATGGCGTAACTTTTCAAGAAGCAAAAACCGTGTTCTATGACGAGTTTGCCGATCAATTTTTTGATCAAGACAATTCAGACGAAGAGGATCGCTTCCTTCTCATTGGAAGAAGTAATCACTCCAGAATTTTGATGGTCTGCCACTGTTATCGCAAATCTGATGAAGTGATCAGAATCATCTCAGCTCGCAAGGCAACCAAAAGCGAAACCAAATTCTACCGGGGTAAATAATGAAAGAAGAATACGAACTCTCAAAGATGCAGCGTAGAAAAAATCCGTTCGCGGCAAAATTGAAAAAGCCCGTAACAATCAGACTTGGCGAAGATGTTGTTGACTACTTCAAGGCACTTTCCAGTGAAATGGGCCTTCCCTATCAGTCATTGATAAATCTCTATCTCAGAGATTGTGTAACAACACACAGAAAGCCAAATTTCAATTGGACTGAGTGAGCGTGCCATCTCTCATTGGGCGCAACCTGATCGGGCTCTGCTGAACGTCCAGTTTCGCTGCGGGCGGGGGGGGCTCAACCAGACACCGACAGGTTAGGAGCACTCTTTACCTCGGAGTGGCAAACCGACTATTTACTGACTCTGCTCTGTCAGCTTTTTGGGAATCAGCTTAATTTCCAGTTCACAGCCGACAGCTTCAGCATATTTTCTGAGTGTGGAAATGGAAGGACTGTGTTTACCGGCCGATTCCAGCCTGGAAACAGCGCTTTTTGTTGTCCCAATCTTTTCGGCAATAGCCGCCTGAGTCATCCCTGCTTGCCGACGTGCCAAAAGTAACTCCCTGATCAGTGCATACTTTGGTTCCAGAGCTTCGTATGCCCTCCGAAACTCCTCGTCTTTCATTGATTCACGAAGCTCTTCCTCGTGGTTGTACGGCACTGGCTGGTATTTGAGATTATCCATTATTTGACCTCGTTCATTCGTTTATATGCAATGTCCAGCTCACGTTGAGGTGTGGTTTGTGTTTTTTTTATAAATGCGTGCAGAATCACAATCCGTTTGTCCCTCATATAACAGTAAAAAACTCTCCCAATGCCATCTTTTCCTCTGGCTCTCAGTTCAAAGAGCCCGCGCCCAATAGCTTTTGAGTGTGGCATTCTCATGTTTGGCCCAAACTCGATCAACAGCCCCGCCAACCGTTTATAATCCGCCAGTGTACTTTTCGGCCAACGGTTAATCTCCTCTTTAATTCGAAGATTGAAATATTCAAGTTCATAGTTCATGACCCACACCGTCGAAGTTAGCATTTATGGGAACTATTCAAAAAATTTACTTTCAGAAAAAAGGAGCGCATGAAGCACAACATCACATTTGAAAATGACATCGCTCAAGCCCCATCCGGCATTTTTGCATAACCCTATCCGACGGAAGGCAATAGCAATATTTGGGTTACGAACCTCTTTCGGCCCTGGCTCCAGTAAATTGCCTTTCGCAAAAGCGTCACCAGGGTTCCAGAAAATGGTGCGATCTGTAAAATGGCGGATCTCCGGTTTATTGGTGTGATCATCGAAAGTATTGCATTTTTTCCCTCAAACATGTACACTATAGATAATTGTTCGATTTTGCAGTAGTAAGAAAACACGATAGAACATGATAACTGTACCCATTACCTCAGCCGAAGGGTTGTATGGAATGTATAACGCGTTGTTGCATGATGAACAGCAACGCTTTTTACAAAAATTACTGCATAACGAGGCTAACAGGCTTGAAACATTGGCATTGTATGAGGCGTGTCGTGAAGCCAAAGATGAGGATGATTTTTTAACCGACGATGAAAAAAACGCCTTTCTTGCCAGCTTACCACAATGAAGTTAGTAATCAGTAAGCGTTTTGTAAAGGATACCCAGAAAATTCGAGATGATCGTATTTTATTGAAATTACGTAAAATAATTGCTGCTCTTGAGGTTTGTGGTTCACTTGAAGATATTACTGAAGCCTCCGGGTTATCAGGATATGCTGGTTATTATCGTATTTCCTTTGATTATCGTTATCGCATTGGCGCTTATGTTGCTGATAACACCGTGGAACTTTTGCGGGTTGGACACCGTGAAGATTTTTATAAATATTTTCCTCCCGCATAACTTTTTCTTTTTTTGGTTGCGGTAAGGCTTGTTTTATGAGCGCATCACAGGTATTTGATTCGGATCCAGGTTTGCGCCCTGGTAGCAGCGTTATGATGCTACTGATTCACTTGCCTGCTCCGCCCGAACGCACGAATCCTGTCGTTTTTTGCTTTTTTATTACGCGCAACGCCTTTGTTTAGCAGAGGAGTGGCGAACTGTTCCTGCATCTCTGGAAGAGCACAGCCGTACAATAACCCTGACAAGCGTGCGATTCCTCCGCAAAAGCACGTTTGCCACCCACCCGCCAACAACCGGAGGCGATTTTGCTCTGCCTCTTTATTCTTCTTGGCGCGCTATCGTAACAGGCGGTCTCTCGTTCAAATGCCGTAGCACGCCAAAAAGTTGATCCTCACTTTCCACAATGGTAACAGCAACACCAAGTGCAGTGCATGACCGTTGAAACCCATCCGGCAAGAGCAATGTTCCTCCTGCAGGAAATATCAGCGTTATCGGAGGTTTCATGCAATGCAAAAGGTCCGCCAAACGCTTGAGGTCATCTTCAAATGTCTGCTGACTCGCTTGTCTTATCGTTATCAGCAGAGTAACGCTGTAGAGCAAATCATAAAGGTCGCCCGTCAAGCAGCCAACCGCAAGTGACGACAGTGGTTCCTTGCCCGTCTTTTGCTTGACGACCCTCTTTATGGCACGGCGCGTTACTGCTTTAACGCCTGGGGTGTTGATGGGTAATGGCATAAAATTTCCTCTGATTTGAATGAATTGAATATAGCAATCTTCCCTACGGAACAATACTGCGGTGCAAATGATCGCGTTTTTGTATCAGTTCCGCTGAACCTTTTTCATGATTTTTCTTTGGAAATCGCTTTCGGCATTGAGTGAGGCTATCATTTCACCACCCACATTCGACAGCCTTGCCAGATCAGCTCTTGGCAACGACCCACCGAATCAGTCGCAAAGACTCTTCACGATCCTGCAATGCAAAGCAAGTTCACGTGCCTTGGCTTTGCTGATCAAAACCTGAGACTCTGACTCATGTATTTCGGCATGAAACTGGTTGCTTGTTATTGGTTTTGGAATGGCAAGAACACCAATATCCTGACATCCTGCGGCTGTTACGGACACCACAGCATTCAATCTGTATACCGACAGATTGTACCGTATAAATTCACAAATATCCGCTTCCGAACGCTCTCCATCTCTGTCCACCGACACCCCGGCAGTATTTCTGAAGAGCAAAGAGGACGGCCTGTCGCCTCTCCAAAGATCAGGATGCTGCTGAACAGCTCTGAACAAAACTTCTCCGCTTTCAATACGTTCAGGATTCATAAAATCTTGGCTTTGGCGTGGAACTCGTCAATGACACGAAAAAGATCATTGATGTCAGAACTGACCCACTCATCCGTAAAATTTCCTTCAACAGACAAAAATTCCACGCTCTTCTCGCCGATCTCTATTTCCAATGATGCATCAGCAATATCATACTCAAACTGAATTGTCTCTCTTGCTGATGGAAAAACGTATAAAGGTTGCTCTTTCAGTTTACTGATGACAGCGAGTGCTCTTGTAATCACAACGCCAGGTATCGGCAACGCGCCATAACCATCCCATCCAGGCAAGAGCTTGGCAAAATCACGGATTTTCATCTCATTGATTTTCCGCAATTCGGACAGAGGGTTAATCTGCGGTAGCGCAGTTCTCCTGCGTAAAGGGGCAACCCCACTCTTGAGCGTAACCACGGCTTTCATCATTTCACCCCGCTTGTTGATTACTGTAAAATCAGGCTATTCTTCGGGAATTTACCTTTTATGCAGGTGTTATACAAATAATCTTTCTTTGCACTGTTGATAGTCTATAGCTTCGCAACTCTCGCAATGCAGCGGACAAATTATTGAGAGCACGCGTTCCAGTAAATTGCCTTTCGCAAAGACCCGTGTGATGTCTTGTTAAACACAAAGGCAAGCGTAACCAAATCAATCGAAGTGGTTACTTCGTGGCCATTACATGCGAGAAATGCCGATACTGAAAGGGCGAACAAGCAGATCAAGAAGACTAAGACCTGTCCGCGTTTTTCTATCTTGATGCCTTCTTTTAATGGAAGTGTCTCGTTGCTTATCCTGCTTTTTTGCTGTTCCTCAGCCATTGCCATGATTTGTTCAGATCCATTTGGGACAGCCTTATCATAATCAGCCATCATCCATGGAAGCGGAAGCGGTCCACTATATCCGACTGATAACGATTCCTGTCTGACCTCCCTGGAGGCTGAACTATCGTCATTCTCTGGAAGGCCAGAGTTATTTTGTGCTGAGGATTCTTGAATCATTATCTGGATTATTTTCAGTCATTTCCTTGCCGGTAAAAGTCTTGAACGCTTTTCGTATATCGCTCCCGACGGCAAGCCTGTCTGCTTGCAAGGCTTTGGCATCTGTTGACTGGTCGCCAAACGATAGAGAGCCAAACCGCTTTCCAGAAAGATTCATTATGCTTCCAGCTCCTCGCAAAAGATATTTACCTTTTTTTGGTGCGCCGGGAGACCGGCAGGAGGTCAAGAGGTGAAAGTCCCTTACAG
>JBMOIS010000101.1:0-5054 GCA_049317185.1 Chlorobium sp.
TCAACGTGTTCGCTGCTATGGTGAGACCCTCAACTCCAACAAACGAGACACTCTCGACTCCGGCCTGCAAGGATGTCCATTTCTTCACCGGAGTAGTGCTGCCAACCACAGCCTTCTCACTCGCCAGCACCAGCGCAAACTCGGTGCCCGTCAGCTTCAGACCAAGCTCTTCTGCAGTGCCGCCGTTCAGTCCCGCAAACGCATTCACGTTACTGGCACCTATCGTCAATACATTCACCTCCGTCTCGACAACTTCTGCGCCCGTCCGAACCATCACCGTCTCGCTCTTCTTCTCAAACGCAAAGCCGCCGCTCACCTGGAAGAACCCGAAAACATCAACCTCAAGATTTCCTTTTGCGCTGATCAGATCGCCTTTGGAGCCGTCCATCGTCAGCTCTATGTTGTTCGTCGGACCGGTCGCTACTTCAAGACTCTGAGCAGCATAATCGATGATGCTTGTCGTACCATCGGTATTGATAAACCCTTTATTCACCTCGACCGTCAAGGTGTTCGCTGCTATGGTGAGACCCTCAACTCCAACAAACGAGACACTCTCGACTCCGGCCTGCAAGGATGTCCATTTCTTCACCGGAGTAGTGCTGCCAACCACAGCCTTCTCACTCGCCAGCACCAGCGCAAACTCGGTGCCCGTCAGCTTCAGACCAAGCTCTTCTGCAGTGCCGCCGTTCAGTCCCGCAAACGCATTCACGTTACTGGCACCTATCGTCAATACATTCACTTCCGTCTCGACAACTTCTGCGCCCGTCCGAACCATCACCGTCTCGCTCTTCTTCTCAAACGCAAAGCCGCCGCTCACCTGGAAGAACCCGAACACGTCAAGCATCAGGTTCCCGCTCGCCTCCAGCATCTCGCCTTTGCTGCCATCCATACTCAGCTTCAGCGTGCTGGACGTGCCTGTCGCTATCTCCAGTGTCGTTTTCCCTGTCCCGTAATCGACAACCGAGTCATTCGCCTTGCCTGCCTGATTGATTGCCACACTCAAGGTATCAGCGCCTATCGTCAGTCCGTCAACTCCAATAAAACCTGCGCTCGCGGCGCTCGCCTGCATGCTCGTCCAACTCCGCGTTTTGTCTGCGGTGCTTGTCATCGTAGCAAGGGCAAAGTTTACGGCGCTCAACTCAAGACCCATCGCACCGCTCTCTCCTCCATTCAACCCCGCAAAGGCGCGCATACCCGAACCGCCAAGCGTCAGCAGATCAACACTCACCTCTGTTGACGCTTCGTCCGAAAGCTTCACCTTCCCGCTGCTCTTTTCCAGCGCTATCTCACCGCTCACCTGCACAAATCCAAACAGGTCTATCGTCAGATTCCCGCTCGCCTGCAGCAGTGCTCCCTTATCAGCATTAAAATCAATGGCTACCGATTCGGCAGGGCCTACCAACAACTGATACGAACCAGCAGCAAAATCAAGCAATGAAGCGTCTTCAGTTGAAGCACGGTTGATCTCGACAGAGAGATCACTGCTGGCAAGAGTCATACCGTCGACACCAACCAAAGCTGCACTGTCGGCACCAGCTTTAATGGCACTCCACTTCCGTTTCTTGTTGGCCTGTTCCTGCACCATCAGAATCGCAACTTTGGTGCCAGCAAGAACCAGACCCAATTTTTGAGCGCTTCCTCCATTTATCCCTACAAAAGCATCAATTCCGGTTCCACCAAGTGTCAGGATATCCATCCACAACAGCGAGGTAGTGCCATCAGATGCCTGAACGGCCAGGTTTTCGCTCTTCTTTTCGATGGCAATCGAGCCGGTAAGACTCAGAAAATCGGCAACGCCAACGTCAAACGTACCGGCAGCCTTGACAAGTGATCCTGAGAAATCAAGAGTCACCGAGGTATCAACACCGGTCGCAACCTGAAACGCTGTCTGGCTGAAATCGATAACCGTCCCATCACTGGCTTTCAGGTTGAGCACCACAGATAAATTACTACTGGAAAGTGTAACATCAGGAATACCCAGAGCACTCGCTGACTGTGCACTGCCTTTCAGGGCGGTCCATTGGCGGGTGCTCCCCTGCTCACGCACGACGGCAAGTGCAAAATCAACGCTGCTCAAGCTCAAACCCATCCGGTCAGCAACAACCTCGCCATTGGCACCAACAAAAACATTGAGACCAGTCGAGCCAAGAGTCAGAACATCAGCATGAACCGTAACACCTTTTGAATCAACAAAATCAGAGGCGCTCTTCTGAAATGCAAGATTGCCACTGACCGTAAAAAAATCACCAACCTGCAAAACGGCTCCGCTGACCCGCACCTCCTGAATGCCGGTTGAGGCCACCAGCTCATCACTGAACGTAAAGGCGCTGCTGCCGATCGTAAGCGTCTTGTTGGCATCAGTCAGGATTGTGGCCCCGTCATCTTTCCAGAGAAGAGAGCTGCCGGTCGCCGACAGGGAAATATCACTCCCAAGATTGGCGGAAAATTCTCCCGATGCCTGAAGCGCCATACCAACACTCTTGCTGGCAAGAAGAGCAATCGTGGCATTGGTGACCCCGATGTTCATATCTGCAGCACCAAACAGGGCGTTCACACTGGAACCAATGGCTGCCAGGCGAGTGCCATCAGAGGAAAACATGAAATCGCCTTCAACTGAAACGGTATCGGCAAGAGAGAATTTCAGTGCGGTCGCCGCAATGTCGAAATATTCGCCTCTGCTGCCTGTACTGTCGAACGTGACCAGCATACCAGCCCCATCCGAGATGACAACAGGCGAAGAAGAGAGGTTGGCAACCGTCGTATTGCCTGCACCAAGCCCCTGGCTGATGTCGAAGCTGATCAAGCCGGAACTGACTGAAAGCGGGCCAAGATTGACAAAAGAGGCCGACCCGGAAGCGCCAATGGAGCCTTTCGTCATCAGCCAGCTTCTTGAATCATTTTGATCGACCGGTTTGAACTGTGCCAAACCGAAATCAACATCGCTGATACTGAGGCCGGAACCATCTGCCGGACTACCAAACAGAAGAGTTAGATCACGACCACCTACAGTCATGCTGGTGGTGCTCACCTGCGAAGCTCCTGAATCGCTCAGTGTCAGTGTCGTGGGAGTTAGCTGCTCGGCAAAGGTGAATGAACCACCCACTTTGAACGAGTTGCCAAGCTCAATAGTGCCGGACAACGTCACAGAGACGGGAGCTGCGCTGGTGAGGTAAGAGGTATTGAGCATCATGCCCAGACTGTCATTATACGCTGAGCCAGGAGCATCGGTCACAAACGAGAAGTCATCTCCCGTAATAATTTCTCGCGTCACCAACTGGATTTTACCGGCAGTTCCTGCAATGGCCGGAGTCTGAACCACCTCAAAATAGTGGTCAGAATCGAATCCGTACAAGCCTGTCAGGTTGGTGAAGATACCCGAAGCAGTGCCTCCAAAGGTGATGATATCGAAGGTGTCGCCAACCGTCGGCTTGAAGCCATCCAGCAGAACCACCTGCAACGCGCCACCAAAATTTACTGCGCCGGTAACATTTAATTGATCATAGCCAACATTAACGTTGGGAGCACCAGGACCAGGAGTGAGACCACCAATCTCAATCTGGAGAGTCGCTCCATCATTCTGGGTATACGTAACCACCGACTGGATACCCGGCGAATTGCCTGGGGATACAAGACCAGCATTCACCAGAATGCCTGACAGAGTGCCACTCCCTGACAGTTTTTCTCCTGAACCAACATACAGATTGGCATCAAGCGTCGAATTCCAAAGGTGAAGATTACCACCCTCAAGAGCAATTTGCGGTGAAGAGGAGTCAAACAGATCAGAGGAGCTGACCGAAACAGATTCAATACCCCGATAGATATTGTCACCAGCAAAAGAGAGTGCAAGCTGCATACCCGAATCGGCTGAAGATGCCTTCATGCGTAATGGCTGCTCAGCCGTAACAAAAAGATTACGGTGAACCGACGAAATATGGAACGCAGCATCAAGCTCAATATCGCCAGATGCTGTGCTGCTTACAACCCCGGCAGGTGACTGAAAGAGCGCCTCAACAGCAACATCAGCATCGTCAACCTTGATCGAGAGCAAACCATCCCCGGCAACAGCAAAAAAAGTATCGGTTGCAACATCAAGCCCGAATTGAAGGTCAAGGGTGAGAGAAGCTTTGTAATCCGCCTGATCCTGCACCGTCAGATTCAGTCCATTATTATCCTTCATCGAACTGAAATCAAGCGCGCTCTTGCCACTTTTTTCTATCTGAACGGTAAGGTCAAAACGTGCCTCATTTTTCGCAGCATCATACCCGCCAAGAATCTTGCCCAGCACAACCAAATCACCATCACTCCATTGCTTCGAAAAAACATCGAGCAATCCACCAACACTCTCACCAAACGATGAGCCGTAATCAGCAAGCGGTTGCTGCAACAGATCGGTCAATTCGTCGCCGGTACCATAGAACTTACTGCCTCCGTCAAGAAACGGCATGACCGGAACAAAACCCTCAGCCGTAAGCGTCTCGCCAAGCATGGATGAGAGGTTCCGCCATCCATCCTCAAGCGCATCCCACTCAGTATCACTGAAATGGTAGTCCGATGAAAAATCGGCAAACAACATCGGCTGCTCAACGGCACCCCCAACAAAAGCAGCGGAGTTGTCGAACGGCTGCATCAACCCCTCTTCGGTAATTGAAACATCCTTATTGTCCATAACAACAATGCAAAGCGGCTCACGCTCCACAACGCTGGAAACGCTCGCTGGAATAATAGCACGACGCATATCGGGATGCTCTTGCAGATATTCCACCTGCATCATTGTTGCCTCCTCGGAGGTCAGCAGCGGAACGAGCTGAGAGAGAATATCGCCGGAGAGCAGAATCCGGGGCTCAAGTTGCTCAATAATAAAAGGATTTTTCATGGTCGTGACAATAACAGATTAGCACTAAAATCTCATATCAGACACAGCCCCCTTTTTTGCGTAAAAAAAAAGGGGGGGGGTGGGGGGGGGTAATTGTATTGCGGATCAACTAAATTCGGGAGCCAACTTACGAACCGGCCTGTGATTCATCAGCCATAAGTTCATTCGGCTGCTCTTTTTC
>JBMOIS010000102.1:0-5007 GCA_049317185.1 Chlorobium sp.
ATTCGTTGTCGAGGAAGGTGTACTTTTTTGACCAATCAATGGCAATATAAGCGTCAGGAAAGTAAAATGCCATGAATTCGGGGAAGTAGTGTTCAATGGCCTCTTTCCATGGGCTGTCGTATTTGTCAGTCGGGGTGGCAGGGGGTTGGGTGGTGGACATACAGGTGTATATTTATGTTTATTTTATACACCTAATATACGTTTTATTTTGAAAGTTAAACAGGGTTGCCCCCGCAAAAAATTGCGCACGCTTTGACTATTGTTCCCAGTGGCATGGTCAAAATAATGGAGATTCATAACGCTCAGTTTTCTACTTCATTTATGGGCATGAGGGTAGAGTTTGCAAAAGTTACCAAATAGACAGGCGAAACTGTATTAATGAGACTAATAAAGTTACAGAAAACAATGGCTTTCGTGATAAAATTCACGCCTTATCCCGCCAACATCAGCGAAGCAATGAACTACAGAACCAGACATGTCGTCAAGACTCTCGATCCACTTTGCAAGCATTGCACGCTCCCAATGCCAGCTTCTGTATCTCGACTTCGATCTCTCTGATACCCATATCCACACAAAATAAACTTACAGCCAAGGTACTGATAATTCCACCAATAATAAGAAAGATTGATACCTGGCGGGAAGAATCAAGAGCGGAGCCCCCGAAAAAACAGAAAAAATTGGAAATTGATGGAAGTAATGATAAAATCTAATCAAAACTTTGAATGGTTACACGTTCCCGGTACACTATCAGCGTGAATAAAACCACTACCACAATGACAACCAACAAAACCCGTATCGCCGTTTTCTGCTCCGGCAACGGCAGCAATTTAAGGGCACTTTTTCAGGCGATCAGGAACAAGCAACTCACGGCAGAAATCGTTCTCTGCCTCTCGAACCGCGCCCGGTGCGGGGCCATGGAGTTTGCAGAGCAGAACGGCATAACAACGCTCCATATCACCGAAAAACAGTTCGCCTCTTTCGAGAAGTTTGCCAAAGCCATGGTTGAACAACTAAAAGAGCATAATATCGATATCATCCTTCTGGCAGGCTATATGCGCAAAGTACCGGACGCGGTTGTCGCGGCATTTCCGGACAAAATGCTCAACATCCATCCTGCTCTTCTGCCGAAATTTGGTGGTGAGGGGATGTATGGCATACATGTTCATACCGCTGTACTTGAGGCGGGTGAAACTGAAACTGGAGCAACGGTGCATTTTGTCAATGAGGAGTATGACAAGGGAGAGATTCTGCTTCAGCGAACCGTGCCGGTCTTGCCAGATGATACCCCGGAGACGCTTGCCGCAAGGGTGCTTGCTTGTGAACACAGGCTTTATCCTGATGCCCTCGAGAAACTGCTGACGTTACGGAGATCATGAGCGCCAACACTCTCACGATCAGCGAAATTTTTCACTCTATTCAGGGGGAGGGCTCCTTTGCCGGCTGGCCCTGCGCCTTCGTACGGCTTGCGGGCTGCGGCCACGGCTGTGCGGGGTGCGACACTGGCTATGCCGAAGAGAAGGGTGTCGAGCTTGAGAGAGAAGAGGTTCTGCTGAGAGCGCTCACCCTTCAGGCCCCTGTTATCGAAATAACGGGCGGCGAACCACTGCTTCAGCCAGCAGTCTACCCGCTGATGACTCAACTCTGCGATCTCCATCACAAGGTACTGCTTGAAACAGGAGGATTTATCTCTGTCGAAAAGGTTGACAACCGGGTCCATAAAATCATCGACCTAAAGCCGCCCTCATCAGGAGTGGCACAGCACAACCATCCCGACAATATTCTGCTGGCGCTTGCAGCAGAGCCACCTCACCGCCACACCTTTGAATTCAAAATTGTGATTGCAGGAAAAGAGGATTATGAGTGGGCGAAATCGCTTCTGCAAGAACATCGCTTGACCGACTCCTTCACCATCATGATGGGAGTTGCATTCGGCAAACTTGAACCAGCAGAACTCGCTGAATGGATTCTCCGCGACCGAATTCGGGCAAGGCTGCAACTACAGATCCACAAATATATCTGGGAACCGACACGAAAAGGGGTATAGTTTGGCGTTCCCGGCTTTACTCCTTACCTTTGAGCTGTCGGTTGTCATTCATCACTTATCATTCATCATTCATCACTCATCACTTATCCATCGTCGTCCCCCTCTTCAATGAACGGGAGTCACTTCAAGAGCTGCTCATGCAACTCTCTGCCGCCATGGGTGAAAAGGAGTTGCACGCCCTCTTTCAGGAACCGTTTGAGTACGAAATTATCATGGTTGACGATGGCTCCTCCGACGATTCGTCTACCCTGATCAGCAGCATGATTCCCTCAAGGCCGGAGCTTCGCCTCATCTCCTTTCAGAGAAACTTTGGAAAAACCGCAGCGCTCTCTGCAGGCTTCATGGCGGCCTCGGGCGACTACGTTTGCACCATTGATGCCGACCTCCAGGACGACCCCTTTGCCATAAAGGAGATGATAAAAAAGCTGCAAGAGGGGTATGATCTGGTCAGCGGATGGAAGCAGCAACGCAAGGATCCGCTCTCCAAAACCATTCCTTCCAGGCTGTTCAATGGAGTGACCCGTCTTTTTACCGGCATCACAATTCACGATTTCAACTGCGGCCTGAAGGTGTATCGCAAACAGGTGACCCGACGGCTGGAACTGAATGGAGATATGCACCGCTATATTCCGGTGCTCGCTCACTGGATGGGGTTCAGGATTGCCGAGCTGCCGGTTACACACCATCCACGAAAATTCGGCAGCACCAAATATGGTTCATCAAGGTTTTTTTCAGGGCTATTTGATTTTTTTTCGGTGCTCTTCATCACGCGCTATCTTCGCCGCCCGATGCACTTTTTTGGCATGGCCGGCCTCACAAGTTTTCTTTTTGGCTTTCTCATCAGCCTTTATATCACGCTTGATAAAATCCTGCTCCATAAACCGGTGAGCAACCGCCCGATTCTTTTTCTTGGCATTCTGCTGCTTATTCTTGGCTTGCAGCTCTTTTCGACCGGGCTGCTTGGTGAAATGCTTTCAACATCATCAGCAAAAGGGAGCGCGTATACCGTTCGAAAAACACTGAATCTCACGGCTGAACAGGCAAGGAATTTTAACACAACCGATTAATTTTAAATATTTTATGAAACGGGTTGGAGCACATGTCAGCGCTTCCGGCGGAGTAGAAAATGCACCGCTGCAGGCAACTTTTATAGGAGCAAGAGCATTCGCGCTTTTTACCAAAAATCAGCGCCAATGGAAAGCACCGAAACTCTCGGCATCCTCAATTGACGCATTCAAAAAAAATTGCAGTGACGGCGGCTTTAAACCTGAACACATTCTGCCTCACGACAGTTATCTCATCAATCTTGGCAGTCCCGACCCCGACAAGCTCAAGCGTGCGCGAGAGGCATTTATCGAAGAGATGCAGCGAGCCGAAGAGCTGGGACTGGTGATGCTGAACTTTCATCCGGGAAGCCATCTGAAGGAGATTGATGAGGAACAATGTCTGAAGCTTATTGCTGAATCTATCAATATGGCGCTGGATGCAACAAAAGGGGTGGCTGCTGTCATTGAAAACACCGCCGGTCAAGGCACCAATCTTGGCCACAGGTTTGAACAGCTTGCCTCGCTGGTTGATCAGGTTGCCGATAAAACAAGGGTGGGGATATGCCTCGACACCTGCCACCTTTTTGCCAGCGGTTACGACTTGCGGACCACCGAAGCTGCAGCGTTCACCTTCAGCGAGTTTGACCGGATTGTGGGACTCAACTACCTGCGGGGCATGCACCTCAATGATGCCATGCAGCCCCTCGGCAGCAGGGTTGACCGCCACGCCAGCATCGGAAAAGGAACAATCGGGCTGGATGTCTTCTCGTACATCATGAATACCCCTGCCTTTGAAGAGATTCCGCTGATCCTTGAAACACCTGACTCCGATGCCTGGAGTTCAGAGATCAGCATCCTCTACTCTCTTGAACAATAAGAACGGCTATCGTTTGGAAACAACCCGAAGATATTTGCTCACGGACAAGGCACTGCCAAAAATACCCAGCAGCAGACCAAGAACAACAATTGACGGGTAAATCATGAGCGCAGAGGGTTGCATGACCTTGTACACTTCCGGCTCATACGTGAAAAGCAGTTGATCAAACATGAGATAGACTGCCCCTGCAGCGAGCAGGCCGGAAAGCAGCCCCTGAAGCGCCCCTTCGATAATATAGGGTGCTCCAATATACCAGCCCGTTGCGCCAACCAGCCGCATGGTTCTGATCTTCTCCTGCCTCGAGTACATGGCAAGACGGATGGTATAGCCTATCAGTACAACCGTACCTGCTGAAATCAACACACCAATACCTCCAGTCAGTATGGTAAACAACCTTGCATTCTGCTCGATCTGACCGAGAAATGCCTGATTATAGCGGATATCAACGTCTGGAATAATGTCACGAATTTTCGGAACTATCCGCGCCATGCTTTCGGCGTGAGCATAATCAGGGAGAAACTTCAGTTTTATTGACCTCGGCAGGGGGTTGGAGCCGAGAATCGTGACAATATTTTCGCCAAAGTCGTGTGCAAAAATTTGTGCGGCCGCATCCTTTGAAACATAAGTGGCTTCCTGCACTCCTTTGAGCATCTTTATCTGCTGCACGGCATCCATAGCCTGAGGTTCAGCAACCGATTCACCGAGAAAAACCTCAAGCTCCACCCTGCTCCGAAGCTCCTGAATGACATCAAAAAAACTCAGCGAAACGGTACTGAAAAGGCCCAGCAACACAAGAGCAAAAAAACTGGTCATAACGGTAATGGCTGCCGGTAATTTCGCCCTTCCAATACTTGAAAAACCTTCCTTGACAACAAACAACAGTGACATATCAGCTTATTTATCATTAATAACTGCTTCCACTCAAAAGAAACAACAAAACAAGTTGCAAAAACAAGTTTTTTTTCTTTTACTTAGAACAACACAAGGGGCTATAGCTCAGTTGGTAGAGCATTTGCATGGCATGCAAAGGGTCAGGAGTT
>JBMOIS010000103.1:0-4785 GCA_049317185.1 Chlorobium sp.
CCGATAATCCCCGGAGTGTCTGCACACAGATGAAGCAGAATACTCTTGAAAAGCTCTATCAGTGTATGATGGCCCGAAAGCCCGAGATTGTTGTTGACGACGCGCTTCGTCTTGCAGCCCTGGGCTCTATCAGGCGAATGCTCGAAATGTCTCCGGGATAACCGAATGGCTGACGCTCAACATTTGAAGCTCATTCAAGAGGGAGTGCCGACCTGGAACCTGTGGCGCAAGGAGTATCCAGATATCCGTCCGGATCTGCACGATGCTCTTCTTGCGGCTTGCGATTTGCGAGGAGCAAACCTCACCGGGGCGGACCTTGGTGGTGCGAATCTGGCAAAAGCTAATCTTGTGGCGGCCAATCTTGCTGAAGCGGATTTGCGTGGTGCTGATCTGCGGGGAACTGATCTCAGCAGAGCCAACCTCAGCGGAGTCAATTTCAGTAAAAGCACCATCGATATTTTCACGCTCTACCGGGGTGTTCAAGGGTGTGATATTGGTGTTAATGGACTTTATTCGCCTCTCACCGACTCAGCCGCACTGTTGAGGATTGACCCTCCAGGGAACTCCATGCAGGGAGCCAACGCCGATGCGGTTATCGAAAGCCTGCGCCATGCCCGAAAGCTCCACACGTTTTCCCTTCTTCTTGCAGGGATTGCCATGCTCTTTATTGTCATCAAACCAAAAACCATTACGCTGCCTTATCTTGCCGGATCGTTCAAGTTCGATGATATCAGCTACTCCTTTCTGGCCATGATTCTTTCCACTGTGCTTCTGAGCCAGGTCTCCTCATTTATTGATTCTGCACTGCAAGGGGCGCGCTATCTTAACGATCGAAGGTCTGCCATGCTTGTAGGCCATTTTCCATGGTTGCTCTCAAAGTATGAAAGTGAGGCACCAAACCGGCGCCACTCAAAAATCATGCGTTTTTTTCTCGTCTTTCATCCGCTCATTTACCTCTACTTTTTTACGAAATGGGATGTGCTTGTCAGCGGGAGCTGGGAGGGACTCAGGCAACACTACCAGGAGATGCCTGTCGTTTTCGGTGAGTATCTGACGCCGGTTTTCTATGTTATTCTGATTAAAATTTGTATCCATATTTTTCAGCTTTCGGAAGGGTTTCAGAAACCGATTCTCTTCGATACCCAAACGGAACGCGGACGCCAAACCGACATGGAACGTCTTGCAGTGGCCGTTGAAAAGCAGGCTTCACGAACCGCAGAGCTTGTCGAGCTTATGCGCAAAAGGGAAGAGTGAGCCAGGACAGTTTCAAGACCGCCATCAGATCCAGAGTAAAGCAGAGACACTGTTTTTTTGTTCTCCACCACACAAACAAGGCAAATCATGAAAAGAGCACTCTCCATCATACGTATCGGTCTGTTTGCCTTTATGACCATGTTGATTTTTAATCCTGAACCTGGCTTGTGTGCTTCATCGCACCGTAAGGCTAAAAAAAATAGTAGCGTACGTAAAGCCAAGTCGTCGAGTCGCCCTCACTCGCGTGTGGTTAAACAACATGGCAAACAGAAAATCCGTGAAGTGAGCATAGCGCCGCCTTCAGAGGATGCCCAGAACTTGAACAATCAGGCGTTATTGCTGTATGGTAAGGGAAAATATGCAGAAGCAGAACCGCTTTATCGTCGTTCTCTGGCGATTCGAAAAAAGCAGTTGGGCACTGAACATCCGCTGGTGGCCACAAGTCTGAACAATCTGGCATTGCTGCTTGATGCGCAGGGGAGGTATGCCGCCGCAGAGCCGCTCAGCCGTCGTGCGTTGCTCATTGATGAAAAAGCACTTGGTACCGGGCATCTTGATGTGGCAACCGACTTGAACAATCTGGCGGCATTGTTGCAGGCGCAGGGCAAGTATGCTGAGGCTGAGCCACTCTATCGTCGTTCGCTTGCGATCCGCGAAAAGCAGTTGGGCCGTGATCATGCTGATGTAGCGCAGAGTCTGAACAATCTGGCGGCATTACTGCAAGACAAGGGCAAATATACCGAAGCAGAACCACTCTATCGTCGTTCTCTTGCGATTCGGGAAAAGCTGTTTGGCAATGAACATCCTGATGTGGCACCGGGCTTGAACAATCTGGCCTCTTTGCTGAAAACTCAAGGCAACTATGCCGAAGCTGAACCGCTCTATCGTCGTTCGCTGGCGATCCGGGAAAAGCGGTTTGGCAATGAGCATCCCCTGGTGGCAATAAGTGTGAACAATCAGGCTGAGTTGCTGCAAGCGCAGGGCAAGTATGCTGATGCCGAGCCGCTCTATCGGCGTTCTCTTGCGAGCAGAGAAAAGATATTGGGTACTGATCATCCGCTGGTGGCTACGAGCCTGAACAATCTGGCGGGATTGCTGCAAGCGCAGGGCAAGTATGCCGAAGCCGAGCCTCTATATCGCCATTCGCTGATAATCAACAAAAAAGCGTTGGGTGCCAATCACCCCTCTGTGGCCATGAGCCTGAACAATCTGGCGGGATTATTGCAAGCGCAGGGCAAGTCTGCTGCAGCCGCACCGCTCTATCGGCGTGCGCTGGCCATCGACGAAAAAGTTCTGGGCAAAGATCATCCGCAAACAGTAACGATCAGAAATAATTATAATGCGCACTCAGTGACAGTGAAGTAGAGTCCCACTTCATTATGGAAATCGGCTTACAGAAGACTTGATCAACTTGACTCAGTCGTAAATCTTGAAGAAATGCGGATTCCTCCGGGAAACCATCTGGAAGCATTGGCAGGCGATCGCAACGGGCAATGCAACATTCGCATCAATCTTCAATAGAGGATATGTTTCTTTTGGACAGAAAACGGACCAGATAATGTGGAGATAGTTGATTATATTTAAATAAGTTACAATTACCATGATACGCATACCAACCCATAGAGCACCAACGCATCCCGGCGAAATGTTGCTGAAAGAATTTCTATTACCAATGGTGATAACCCTGCGGCAGTTGGCTGATGCCATTCATGTGCCATATCAGCGAATTAATGAAACAGTAAACGGTAAGCGAGGTGTAACTCCCGCTACGGCATTGCGATTAGCACTATTTTTGGGGAACTCTCCTGATTTCTGGATGAATCTTCAGCAACGGTATGATCTTTACAATGCCCAAAAATCGGAGCATGAAACGCTGAAATTATTACGCCAATAATTCTTATAAAGCCGACTGTTGTCTGAACTGTGGATTCTCTGTCTTGAACTCGGATTACACAGTTCAAGACAATGAATCATCGATCACTTATTATTTCATTAAAGCTATGCCGCAAACCACTACCGATCGCTACATAAATCCATTCACGGATTTTGGTTTTAAAAAGCTTTTTGGTTCAGAAATGAACAAAGATTTATTGATAGCCTTTCTTAACACGCTTCTGCCAAAGGAAGCTGGTTCCATTGCTGACCTCACCTTTTTACCCAACGAGCAGGTTGGACGCAGTATCCTGGATCGTCGTGCAATATTTGACCTCCATTGCAAAAATGAACGAAATGAATATTTCATAGTAGAAATGCAGCAAGCAAAACAAGACTACTTTAAAGATCGCGCAGTTTATTATGCTTCGTTTCCTATTCAGCAGCAAGCTATAAAAGGTAAATGGAATTATTACTTAAAGCCGGTATATATGGTAGGCATTCTTGATTTTATTTTTGATGAAGACCGAGCTGATGACAAGATTGTCCACCACGAAGTGCAGTTATTTGACCATTCAACAAGAAAAGTTTTTTATAATAAACTTACCTTTATTTACCTCGAACTACCGAAGTTCACGAAAACAATTGATGAGTTAGAAAGCAACTTCGATAAATGGTGTTATTTGCTAAGCCATTTACCTGATTTAACCGACCGCCCAGCAAAGTTGCACGAAAAAGTATTCTTAAAGGTTTTTGAGCTTGCGGAAATAGCAAAATACACACCCAAAGAAGTTGCAGAATATGAAGAGAGCTTAAAAGTGTATCGTGATTTAAAGAATGTGATTGATTGCGCTTACGATGAAGGATTAGCTGAAGGTGTGGAGATTGGGAAGCAAGAGGGAATTACCATTGGTGAGGAGAGAGGCATAGAGAAAGGTGCTCAACAGACAAAACGTGAAATTGCACGCAAGCTAATGGCAAAAGGTATGAGCTTTGCTGAAGCTGCAGAGATTGCGGGAATTTCGGTGGATGATTTGTGATTTTGAATTTTTGATTGACATGTTGGTGTTGCCGCACCAAACGTTGTAGAGACGCGATTAATCGCGTCTCTACATTACAGATGATGCATCGTAAGGGCAGATTCTATTGTCTGCCCCATGATCAAACGAAACAATTTCGAGATAGGGTAGAAGTTGATTCTGCCCCTACGAAAAGCACAACCCCCTCGAATCCCCCATCTTGTGCATTTTCCAGACAAAAATTTTCCTACCTTACAAGTACATAAATTCTCAAGGCTTTACTGTGTCGCAGTAATTTCCATACCCCGTTTATTTACGATTATTTAACCTTTACCCCTATGCCTACATCATTCGTCATTCTCGACAGCCGCATTAATGGCTACACCTCGCTTCTTGCAAATCTTGCAGCCGATACTGAATATGTGGTGCTCGACCGTGAGCGTGATGGCATTGTGCAAATTACGGATGCGCTTGCGGGCAGAAGTGGATATGATTCCATTCAGATTTTTTCGCATGGTGGAGTGGGTTCGCTGATGCTTGGCAGTACTTTGTTCTCGCTTGCCAACGTGAATGATTATGCTGTGCAGCTTTCGCAGATTGGTTCATCGTTGTCGCCATCGGGCGACATTTTGCTTTACGG
>JBMOIS010000104.1:0-4694 GCA_049317185.1 Chlorobium sp.
TTCGTTGGGGAAGCGATTCATCCTGCAGGCGACGGCCCAAAGCGTCCTCTTTGGCGATCAACGACAACTCTCCAAGCAACCCGAGAACGCGAAGCACCTGAACGTAGAAGCCGACAGCCACCGACGGGTCACCATTCTCAATTTTATAGAGCGTTGGACGAGAGAGGTTTGCCCTGGCACAGACGGTCTCCATGGAAAAACGACGACGAAGTCTCGCATCCCTGAGGCGCTGCCCCAGAGCCTCCATCTCTTTTGCCGAAGCGGGGTATAGTGGTGTGGCTCTGCTTGTCATAATGATAACCTTTGTTTGCATTATAACAAGAATTTGTGAATTATCATTGCGGTTATAGCTTGTGAAAATGAGCCGGGGTTGTTAATGTTCAACAGGCAACTCATTGCTGAATCCCGAGCTCTCTACGCCACCGTTTTATTATTATTCTGATGCTGACCCGTGTTGACAAGCCAGCCCTGATGAAGCGGCTCTTTGAACTTGGCTGCGGTTATTCTGGCCAGATTCTCTCCTATACAAAAATCCTTGGCCAACTGCAGGACGCAGGTAACACAACAACACTTGCTCACTATCTGCGCCTGCTCGATACTGCCGGGTTACTCGGTGGACTGGAAAAGTATAGCCCTGAAATGGTGAGGCGTAGAGCATCCCTTCCGAAATTTCAGGTGCATAACACCGCTTTGATCAGTGCACAGCAGCAGTACTCTTTTCAGGAGATTGTCGCAAACCCCTCGCAATGGGGTCGATGGGTTGAGTCAGCAATTGGTGCCCATCTCCTCAATCATACCCGCACCGATGCCATTAACCTCTTTTACTGGCGTCAGGGGAATCATGAGGTGGATTTTGTTCTGGAACACAAAGGAAAAGTGATCGGTCTTGAAATCAAAAGCGGCCGCACCGAGCACGCTTCCGGCATGGCTGCATTTGAGCAACAGTGCAAGCCGTACAAGGTGCTTCTGGTTGGAAACTCGGGGATTCCATGGCAGGAGTTTCTTGAACTGGAACCTTTGGAGCTGTTTGCGTGAGTGAGGCAAAACCCCTGAAAGCATCCTCCAGTCTTATTCATTTTTATTCTTTTTTTATCTTTTTTATTCTTTTTATTGGTATAATTTTCTCTTGATTGTTCCTGTGAGCCGACTGTTTTTTTGGAAAACATTCAACTTGTAAAAAGCTTTGAAGAAAATGGCTGTATTGGGTGATTATCCAAAGCCTGTTCTTGCCGCAAAAAAATATCTCATTATAACAAGAGATGCATATCAGCAGATTATATATCCAGAATTTCAGGGGGTTTGAGAAAAAAGAGATTTTTTTGAACTCAAGCTTTACTGTTGCCATTGGTGATAATGGTATGGGTAAATCATCACTGCTTCATGCGTTACAGGTCAGCTTGGGTGCTTGTTTACAATGTTTGCCCCTTCCTGCATCACCTCTTTATCGGAGACAATTTAAAAGGCAGGAGAAATTTGTTAAATGGGCTGCTGAGGAGAGGGATTATGTTTCAAGCAAGGATGAGACACTCATCAGAGTTACAGGCAGCCTGTTAAGCTATACATTCAAATTTATTGGCAAGGATGAACCTTTCAATATTGGTAAAGGCTGTTTTGTTTTTCAGGAACGGCCAATAGAATGGAGCAGAGTAATGCTGGCTAATGGCACAACAAGCCATAACAGGAAATATGCAGGAGATTTGATTGATGCCGTCAGGGATTTGGTGGAATTAGGTAGGGGGCTTCATAATAAAGCGATTTTGCCTGTTCTGGCCAGTTTCGGCACTGAAAGAACTGTGGCACAGTTACGCAAGGGTAAAAAGGCCCAACAAAACAGAAGCAGAATGGAGAAGGGCTATTTGGCAGCACTCTCTGACAAGGTAGATTTTGATGGTGTGATTGAGTGGCTTCATAATTACGATAATGAGCTGAAGTACAAAAAAGAGTTTGAAGGTACCCGGGAAGCGGTCTTTGAAGCTATTTCAACGGCAATTCCCTATCTGGAAGATGTAGGATATAATCATCATTACCAGGAGCTTGAAGCTGTTGTTAACATTGATGAACAAGATCCAGGAAAAAAGACACACTCCAACATGAGTGATGGTTTGAAAGCCATGCTCAATCTGGTAGCAGAATTGGCGTTCAGGTGTGTTGTGCTTAATGGCTTTCTGGGGAGAGATGCTGTAAAGGAGTCGAGAGGTATTGCTTTGATTGATGAACTGGATATGCACCTCCATCCAAAGTGGCAACGGCATATTGTCAAAGATTTAAAGAGTGCGTTTCCGAATATTCAGTTTGTCGTGACAACACATTCCGCATTTATTGTTCAGTCGCTTGCTTCTGATGAACTGCTCAATCTTGATCGGTTGACTGATGTTCCCTTGAATAGCTTGAAGATTGATGATGTGGCAACAAGTGTCATGGGTGTCGAAAGTGCATTTTCTGATGAAAATACAGGCAAACATGATATTGCTCAATCGATATTGGGTAAACTGAAAACGGGAGTGTCGGAAGCAGAGATACAGGCAGAAATAGACAATGTTTCAGATCCGGGGTTAAGAGCCTTTTTAGAATTGAATAAACTGGCAGTACAAAAGTAGGATGATGCGGCCATTAGACAAGGGCCCTTGCCCGACTGATGAGACCGGTGATCCGATTTTTGTTCATCAATATACGCTGTGGCGCAAGAGATTGATTGATCGTATCGGATATTATTGCGTCTATTGCAATATGCCCTTGAGTCACAGTCTGCAAGTGGAACATGTGGTTCCCAAAAACCCGCCAGCAGGGTACACTTCTGGCAATCCATTGGGCTGGGAGAACATGCTGCTTGCCTGCGGCCCCTGCAACAATGCAAAGGGCAATACGCCTGTCGATGTTAACGATTACTACTTTCCGGAAAATAATAACACGTTGCTGCCATTTCAAATCTGTATTCATCCAGAGCACGCAGATGCTGCTGTTGTCCAACAAGCCGAGGGTCTTGAATCATTTCAGCAGACCAAAGCAGAAGACACCATTGCATTGCTCGGTTTGGCAAATATCGACAGAAGAGAAAATATTGTTGACATACGTTGGCTAAAGCGAAGGGAAGCTTTTGTTGCTGTTGAGTCAGCATTCACTCTCTATCAAGATGCCAAGGCGGTTGGTCATGCTCATTTGGCTTCTTTGTCAATGGCTCAATGGGCAAAAGGAATCGGATTCTTTGGCCTTTGGTTTGAAAAATTCCGGAATGAACCAGAAGTTATGCAAGCTCTTCTGAACCCGGACATTCTTCCTGGTACAGCACAGGATTGTTTTGATGTTTCTGATGGCTACAGGCTACAATACCGTAACAGGTACAGAGGAATTGACCCGATATGATCTGTTGTATGCCTCCCGGCAGAAGAGCTGCACGAGTGAGCCGTAGCCTGTCAATTTTTTTGCTTTATCCGGAAAAAAGCAATATCTGCATTGTATAAAAAAATAGAGAGAGATGCTCACAAAGGTTCAGAAGTGGGGCAACAGCCTCGCCTTGAGAATACCGAAAAACTGGGCACTTGAGGCCAGGCTCGAAAACAATTCGGAGGTAGAGATCTCTCTGGTTGAGGGAAAACACGTTATCACTCCAGTGGTCACTACAAAACAAGAGCTTGCTCACCAGCTTTCTGGTGTTACGGAAGATAATCTGCATAACGAATGCGATACCGGTGACGCCACAGGAAAAGAAAACTGGTAATTCAATGGCCTATACTCCTGATCGTGGTGATGTGGTGTGGATTGCCTTTAATCCCCAGGAGGGGTCGTGAGCAGGCTGAACGTCGCCCTGCATTGGTCTTGTCTCCAAAAGCCTACAACACCAAAGTTGGTCTGGCGCTGCTTTGCCCTATTACCAGCCAGATTAAAGGGTATCCCTTTGAAGTGATGCTCCCTGAAGGCTTAAGCGTCAAAGGCGCGGTTTTATCTGATCAGGTAAAACGTCTTGACAACTCTCCTTGAGCCAGAACCTTAAAGAATGCCGTCAGTCCCTCCAGTTGACTCAGAAAGATTTTGCAAGAATGATCCATTCAAGCCAGTCCCCCGTTGTAAAAATGGAAGCTGGCGATCCGGCAGTATCGATTGATTTGCTTGTAAAATGACTGTTTGCCCTCAAAACTCCCAAAAAGAGGTGGCAGAAATGCGTCCCAACTGATTGGAGACTCTCTCTTTTCCGTAAATTAATCTGAATGCGGAATGAATGGGTTTGAGAATAAGTGGGCTGCGATTTTGAAAAAATGTTAAGGACGATGTCCTGGCAGTGATAAGGGCCACCACTCTATGCCGACAGCTGGATTGTCGAGCCCGCGTTCAAGCCCGACGACATTACCTGTTATTTCGCAGTACAGCAAGTGGGTTCGAGGCCGGGCGATGGGTATCGCTTGGTGCGTTTGTTGTGGCGTTGTTGATGGTGGAAGGGGGAGTAATTTGGAGGCGTTTCCGAGAAAAAAATCATGGAGCTGTGTGCGTCGATGCGATTTTTTTGTAGTTATTATTTGGTTCTTTTACGACCCTTTCGTATTTTTGACCGTGTAAGATTTTAAATAAAAAAGTTTTTTGATATTGGCGTTCGGGTATGCAAACTCTATCCACTATATGGATTGATGTATGTTAAAAAATGGTTAAGATCACTACTGTCCGGTTATAACTCAAATAAATTCAACTGGTTACAGGTATTGACC
>JBMOIS010000105.1:0-4658 GCA_049317185.1 Chlorobium sp.
CTGAACATGGCTGGCAAAGGTATTGATACGAACACCATAGCCGAGTTCACCGGGTTGAGTATGCCTGATATTGCTGCCTTTTTGCAGGAAAGAGGTGAGCAATAAGAGTCAGAAAGCCCTGGAAATACTGTAGAGCCAACAGTTACAATGGTGTTGCTTCAGAGTGTTTTATTCCCGTCGAATTCGAAGGGGTTACAATTTGTCGGGTTCTTCTGACATGGATTTATGGGGTGAACCACCTTGATAAAGCTTGCATAATAAGTAAATTGCGCAGTGTCCAGCCGGTGCAGGGTTTGTTGCAATCATGCCAGGCGTTTTTCTTCAGCCAGTGTTCCATTGCATCTTTTATGGCAGGCGTTGACGTTGTGCTTGTTCGGAAGAAGAGGCTGGTGCAGGATACAATGACCATTTTACGCTTCATTATCTCAAGATAAGGAACCAAATGATGCCATTCTTCTCTCCAAAACCAACGTGCCGTAAATTTTTCACCTACGCAACAAAAACGCTCGACTTCAGCGGTCTCTCTGCCGGGCTCTCTTCCTCAGAGCTGGCCGATTTTGATTTCAAGCTTGGGCAGTTCAAGCTCTCTCCCGAATTTGTGAAAGTATCCGAGAAGCTTATGCTGATGGATTTGCAGCAGTACGATCTCTGCCAGACCATTGCCAATATCAGGGACAAAAGCGAGCGCGACAGAATGTTCAGTCAACTCGCAGAGATCAAGATGGAGATGATGCGCATGGCCGCACACCCTGAAGTATACGAGCATTCGACGCAGAGCGAAAGCCAGGTGAAACCGGCAGAGGGAGCCACAGAAACAATTATCAATTCGCCCGCCAGTAACTCGGGCAAGGATATCATGCATCTGCTCGATAATCCGGCAACCATTGGCGACGCATTGCTTGAAGCCGCAAAACTGCCATTCAGGGGCGACGACAAGGTTCGGTTTCAACAAAAACGGCAGAGATACATTGATGGATTGAGTGATAATGAGAGACCATGCTGGGTTGGCGAAATGAAAAACTTTCTTGTACAGTACATGTGAAAATACTTTGTAACACACTGAAAATTCAGGCTCTATGACTGTTGAAGAGATTCTCAAAATGCTCGATAATCCGGCGATCATTGGCGATGCATTGCTTGAAGCAGCAAAGTTGCCATTTGAGGGAACCGACAAGGTACGGTTTAATGAAAAAAGGGATCAATACATTGATGGATTGAGTGATCACAAATTACCTAACTGGGTTGGTCAAATGAAAGGGCTTTTGTCAAAGTATGACGGCTGCAGTGTTGGTGCAACCGATGGAGAAAGCTTTAGAAGCTATACACTTGACAGGGAGAATCAGTGGCATTATCTCGACAAAGAGCATTTCAGAGAAAGAGTTGGCGAGATTTGCGGCGACGAAAATAATCCTGTCAAAGTTATTTTTATTGAGCATAACGTTGATGCGTTTTCAGATCAGATGGATGAAATCCTGAGATCATTTATCAAGGAAGATCATGAAGAGATTCATAAGAGCTTGGGCCCCACTGAAGGGAAGATGAGTCATGTTATCAAGTTTGACAACAGTGAAAAACTGGGAGCCTCCTGGGCTGATTTTATGCGCAAAAATTTCCGCATTTCACCAAACCATGAAAAAATTCGCAAGGAGTTACGCTTGAAAACTGATTTTTACGCAAAGTCACATATTATTGTTCACTCTGTTGGCAAACTTGACAGCACGTTCCGGGATAATTTTCAGCTTTATTATAACTTTTGGGCGGCATTGTGCCCTGAACACCCTGTTTTTCTTTGCCTTTTTCTTCCTCCAGAGCATGCATTGCCGAGGGATATCAATCCATTACCTCACTGGATACTCTGTTATTGCAATGAATACGAAATGGTTGGGCCCTTTCATTTTAGCTGTTTTTTCAAAGAGTATAAATGTTATCAGGAGAATAGATCTCTTTACACTTGCGATCCAATGTCTTTTAGTGATGCAGTAACAAAACTGCGCTATCGTTAACCCTGAAATTGAGCAATGGAACACTATAACTTTTACAAAAACAGGGCTGAAGAGAACAAAAGCTTTGAGCCGGACGAACAAAAAACCTCGCCCTTTAAGCTGAGTCCAGATGAGCAGTTTCCCATGCTTAAACGGGCTGAAGATTGCCAATCCAGGGGTACTATCATACGGGGCAAAGAATATAAACCTTCGGAGCCGCTGCAACATGCGGTTAATGTGGCCCTGATGCTTCACAAACCCCTGTTGCTGACCGGTGAACCCGGAACAGGAAAGTCAGATCTTGCTTACCACCTTGCCTGGCATTTTGGCTGGGGAGAGGTTGAACATTTTGTGACACGAACCGACTCAGTGGCAACTGATTTGCTCTATCGCTACGACACCCTTGCCCATTTTCACAAGGTGAATATTCAAAAAGAGTGTAGCAGTGAATTGACTGCTGCCGAAATTGAGAAGATGTTCATCAGCTATGTGGCGCTGGGCCGGGCGATCTGTGATTCAAGCGGTGACAATGTTGAAAAAGTTTCGAGACGCCGGGTTGTGCTTATTGACGAAATAGACAAGGCACCCCGTGATCTGCCTAACGATATCCTGACGATTCTTGAGGAGATGCGCTTTGAAGTGCCGCAACTGAAAACAGGCAATGGCAAAGAAAAACCCATTTATAAAAAAACAGGCAACGACGAGCTGAAGCCGGTGGTCATCCTCACCAGTAATTCTGAAAAGACCCTGCCTGAAGCCTTTCTTCGCCGTTGTGTCTTTTTCCATATTGAAATGCCTGAGCAAAAGGAGCTGATGGATATTCTCTTGCTCAAGAAGTCGATTTTACCCGATATTAAGCAAGAGGGTGGTGAGTTTATCAAACTCTTTTTTACGATTCGTGATCTGGTTAAAGGCAAAAAACCAGCCACACACGAACTGATTTTATGGATATGGTGGATGCGAAAGCACGGGTTCACACCCGCCGACATCTACCACTATGATGAACATGCTGCAACGGCCAAAATTCTGCTCAGCGGAATCTCCGTTTTGGCAAAGGAGGATGTTGACCTGACGAATGTTACCAAGGCTATAACATCGAATACTCTCAAGGAATAACGATGGAGACGCTGGCAACCTCTATTGCAGCCAATCGGCACTATCCATTCGATGAGCTTTTTGAACTCTTGCAAGGCCAGGGTTTCAGCTTTGGTGTTGATACCTTTGAAACAGCGCATTACCTCATCATGAAGGCCATTGAGTCGGGTAACCTTGAACGGCTCGATATGTGGTTATGCCCTGCGTTGGCTCATTCAGCCGAACAGCAGGCAACATTTTTTGAACTCTATAAACGCCTCTTTATTCCCTTCCTCCAGCAGCGGCCTGAAGTTGTTGGCAAGGAAGAAAAACTCCCGATGCCAGAGGCCGAGAGCGATGTTGCAACAACAATGGAGCCAGCCCGGCAACTACAGAAAGAGGCAGAGGAAGAGAACGAAAAAATAGTGGCCTCGCTGAAAGCCCGAAGCAGCGGTTCATATATGCTTGAGCGATTTGTGCAACCGACGGAGATTGAGAGCGATCCTGTGCTGCTCAGGGTTGTGCGCCAGCTCCGCTACACGGAACATTCAGGTCGCTACTCCTTCAACATCGAAAAAACGATTGACAAAACCATCCATGAAGGAGGCATGGCCAAGCCTGTTTTCATCCCTGCCCGTCGCCATGTTGAATACCTGATGTTGATTGACCGCCACAATTCGCGTGACCATCAGGCCAGCCTTCACAACAACCTCTACGAGACCCTGAAAGCAAACAACATCTTCGTCGAGCGCTTCTATTTTGGTTATTCGCCTTTACTTTGCAGCAATCATCGGCATCCTGGCGGTATTGCCCTGAAGGAGATTCTGAACATCCACGAACATGCTGTGCTGCTGATGTTTACCGACGGGTTGCAATGTGTTGATACCCGTCGAAGCAGGGTGTTTCCATGGACCGATATCTTCAAACATTGGCAGCGCCGCTATTTTTTCAGTTCTGAGCCTCCCGCCCTGTGGGGTCAGCGTGAGCGACTGCTTCAGGAGCTTTTCCCCTTTGTTTTGCCTCTTTCAGTTGAGGGAGTGCAGGTTATGGCTGCCGATCTTTCACAGACATCCGGCACCGATTGCGATTGGCTTCGTTACTGGCCCGATAATGCCGATTATTCATTGGTACCGGTGCAAACCAAAGGCAAAAAGCTCGACTATATCGGGTTGTTTTTTGACGTTCAACTCAAACGCTGGATTGCAGCCTGTGCGATCTACCCGGAGCTTGAATGGAATCTGACCCTTGCATTGGGCAAGATGTTTTCGACTGAAAAGAGTGTTTTGCCTTCATACAAGAGTATCAGCCAGTTGCTGCGACTCAACTGGTTTATAAAAGGGAGTATTCCTGACGATTTTCGTCGGGAACTACAGCAGCAGTGGCTGACTTTTAAAGAGCGTGCCCGAGTCTATCAATTCCTCTACGATCAGCTCAGCCAGAACCGTCCACTCCAGGGAGAAGCTGATTTTGAGACATCTACCCTGCAACTTGCTGTTTATGAATTGCTCGCCCAAACCGATAAAGAGCAGTTCGAGAAAAAAGCTCGGCAATTGTGCGCTGTAGATAAGCAGTGCAAGAGATGAGGGAAGGCCCCTCGCACTC
>JBMOIS010000106.1:0-4624 GCA_049317185.1 Chlorobium sp.
GAATTGAATGAAAATAATGTTTGTTGCGTACTCTCTGATGTGACTATATTCGGCTGAAAGGGTTGCATAAATATCGCGTCCTATTTATTGAGTTAAGCTACAGTAATATAAGCAATTGCGATATTTTTGCGCCCTTTTTTTATTGTTTTGATGAATAATTCAGGTTAACTCACTTGATTAAAAAGTTGTATCTTCAGTGGGTTATAAGTCAAAAATCATTCAGCAGCATTAGCCATGACAAAACTCTTCATCTCTCACAGTTCAAAGGATGATAACTTTGTGCGCGAACTTCGTGTTGCGCTTGCCAATCATGGTCTGGATAGCTGGATTGATTCACGAGAGTTATGCGGAGGTGATCCGCTTTGGCCAGAGATACAGAAGGCTATTGATGTTTCGGATGCTTTCGCTGTTCTGGTCAGCCCTGCATCATTTCAATCGAAATGGGTTGGTGATGAACTTGCTTACGCTATCGAATTGCAGAAGACGCGCGGCAAGGAGAAGTTTCCGGTTATTCCACTTTTGCTGAATGGCGCTAAACTTGGTGTGTTCAACAAGTACTTCATTAAAGGAAATATATTTACAGGTGTTTTTTCCAAGTTTGGAGTTTTCAATAGAGGCCTCGCTCAGGAACCGATTACCATTCCTGTAAGCAGTGAAGCGGGAGGTGTTGATGCGGCGATAAACCCCCTCCTTGTCGTTATGCGAATGCGGCTTCCGGCGGATGTTGCCTCCACGCCACAGCCAAAGGCGGAACTGTTGGAGGATCTGGTGCTTGAGCTGACTGATTTGAAATTCCACGAGCAGGATGGTGTTCGCCGAGCTTCCGCCCGTGCGCGGCTGGTGTATGAACCAGCAACACCGGGGCAGCCGGATGTCCACAGTGTGCAGAGCTGGCGTTTTGTTGTTCCCATCGGCCCGATTGAGGCAGAAGAGCTGCGCTGGTATCTTGAAAAATATGCCATTTGGCCGAGCCACTACTTTCGGGATCGTGCGCGAAAGGTGGAGGAGAACATAGTAACGTGGGGCAAGCTGCTGCATGAGGCAGCTTTGCCAATAGCGCATACGTCGAATGTTATGAGGACATGGGAGAAAATCAACGACCATGCTGGACGACGCTTCTCTGTGCATGTGGATAGTTCGCTTGAAGCCGGAGTAGTGGAAGCCGATCTCAAGAGTGCCAAAGAGGTAGCCACGCTCCTGCTTGGGTTGCCGTGGGAGCTGCTTCACGATGGTGATAGCTACCTTTTTCAGGGCGCAAAGCCGACGCGAGTCCGCCGCCGTCTACCAAATACCAAGTCACTTGACGTGCAGGTTGTTGAGACACCTATCCGCATTCTGCTTGTTAGCGCAAGGCCGGAGGATGAATTGTGTGGCTATATTGACCATCGGGTGAGTGCGTTGCCGCTGGTTGAGGCAATGGAGTCGCTGCCCGGGCTGGTCAAGCTCCACGTTCTCAATCCGCCGACGCTTCCGGCGTTGCGCGCCGAACTTGATCGTGCCCGTGACGAAAAAAAGCCCTATCACGTTGTTCACTTTGATGGCCACGGAGTTTACGATAAAACCGTTGGTCTTGGTGGCCTCTGCTTTGAAAAACCGGAGGATGCAAGCAAGCTGGAGAAGCGCGGGCATGTTACGGTTTATACCAGTGAGCTTGGTCCGCTGCTCCGCGATCATCGTATTCCGCTGGTCTTTCTTGAAGCGTGCCAGACGGCGCTGGCGGACAAGGCTTCCGAATCGGTTGCCTCCGAGCTGCTAAAGGTGGGTGTGGCCTCCGTGGTAGCCATGAGCCACAGCGTGCTGGTTGAGAGCGCCCGCCGTTTTGTTGAGGCTTTCTACAAAGCATTGGCGGGTGGCAAACGGGTGGGTGATGCCATGCTTGCCGGTCAGCGCTGCCTCAAGGATGATACCTTCCGTGGCCGCATTTTTGGCGCGGGTGAGCTGAGGCTTGAGGACTGGTTTGTGCCGGTGCTTTTTCAGGAGAAGGATGATCCGCAGCTCTTCAAAGCCATGCCTGCAAAGCAGACGCAGGAGGATTTCAAAACCGCGCTTGCTGCCCGGCTTGGCAAACTGCCCAAAGAACCGGAAACCGGCTTTATTGGCCGCAGCAGTGAACTGCTTGCGTTTCAGCGGCTGCTGCGTTCGGGCGAAAAAGAGCGTTATGCCGTGGTGCGTGGTCAGGGTGGCGAAGGTAAAACCGCACTTGCTGCCGAGTTTGCCCGTTGGATGGTGCGCTCCCACCAACTGCACCGCATAGCTTTTGTCTCCGTTGAGACTGACATCCACGTTGCGGCGGTGCTTGATGCTCTTGGTCGCCAACTGGTCGGGAAGGATTATTCAGTGGCTACTTTTGAAAACCTTGAAAAAGCCATACAGCCTGTCGAACGCGCTCTGCGTGAGCAATCCACGCTGCTGGTGGTGGATAACATGGAGAGCATTCTGCTCCCTCCATTTCTTGCTGAAGATGCACCTGAAGCACTCACCGAAGATGCAAGCCGTGAATTAGATGCAATCCTGAAGCTTGGCGAGCGGCTCAATGCAGTGGGCGAGACACGCCTTATCTTTACCAGCCGTGAGTTACTGCCTGCCCCCTTTGATGCTGCACGGAACCAGCGGCCACTGCACCAGCTCGACCGCGACGATGCGGTGAAACTGGTTGAACGCGCCCTGAACGCGGCTGGCGGAGCGGCGGGCGCTTCAAGCGATGCGGCGCGTGAGGAGATTGAGCAGCTCGTGGATGCCGTCCATTGCCACGCCCGAACGCTGGCGCTGCTGGCTCCCGCATTGCAGAAAAACGGCGTTGAAACCACACGTCTGTCGTTGGTTGAACTGATGGTGGAGATGGAGCGAAAGTTCCCCGGCAGCCGCGAACAATCGGTTTTTGCCAGTGTTGAGCTCTCCCTGCGCCGCATGTCGGCAGTTAACCGTGAACGGGTGAAAGTGCTTGGAGTGTTTCATGGAGGAGTCTACTTGGGCGTGCTGAAAATGATGATGCAGAGGGAAGAGGAAGATGTGGCCTCGCTGGCGGCTGAACTTGTCAAGACGGGGCTTGCAACAGTGAACAGCTATAATTATCTCATGCACAATCCTGCACTCTCACCATACCTTTTCGGTCGGATGGAGGCATCAGAGCAAGAAGAGTTGACAGCCCGCTGGTATGTATCAATGTCAATGTATGTCGATTTTCTCCAACGGCAGGAGAGCCAAAATGCAGAAGTTGCGGCAAAACTGACCCTGCTGGATGTATCGAATCTCTTTGAGTTGCTTGACTTTGTTCGCCAGGAGGGAGAAGCTAAGTTGACGATTCATTTGGCCACGATACTCTACAGCTTACTATCAAAGACTGGCAAAATTCGCCTTCTGGAATGGGTAGGAATGGTGCGTGACGATGCAGCGAGAGAACTGGTAGGTGAGGATTGGAGTTACGAATTGTTTGAGGCTGCGCTCTCGAGCACCCAACAACAGTTTGAAAATGGGCCGCTGTCGGAGGCATTGATTGGTGCGAAGCAATTGCTCAATCGTGCCCGATTGGCAGGTGTGGATGCCTACCTTGATGCTGATTACGATCTGGCAAGGTGTTGTCACTGGCTTGCTCGTGTGTTGAGGGATGCTGACGGTTCTGAAGAAGCTTTGAAGTTGTTGGACGAGGCTCAGCAGCTTTTCGAGACTGTTGAAAAGCGGGCACCCGGAAAAGGTGCAGAAAGGATGATGTCGGTCTGCGTTTCGGAACAAGGCGCCTGTTTTCTAAACCTCGGAAGGTTTGAAGATGCGGCGACAGCTTTTAACAAGCGTCTTCAATATACTGAAAAAGACCATGATGAACGGGGTGTTGCCATTGCTAAAGGCTCGCTTGGCATTGTATTCATGGAGCTGAACCGTCCTTCCGATGCGCTGAAATTCCTCCAAGCTGCAGCTAAACAATTTGAAAAGTTGGGTGAGCCGGAAACAGTTGCCGATTACTACACTCGAATCGGGGAGTTGTGCTGGCGTTCGAATCAACCCAAAATAGCTGAGGTTTATTACATTGAATCGCTTAAAACTTATGTGCGACTTAAAAAAAATAATAAGGCGGATCAGGTGAACAATCAGTTGAAGTTGTTGCAGCAGTTTATGTAAATGTTACTGGTTTTGCAAGGGGGTAGGCGGGGTATATCTTGCTTACCATCGCGACGGAGGTGAGAACCACTCACCTGCCGGGCGATTATTTTTTGCTGTAACTCAGGCTGTTAGGGTAAGAGACCGAAATCAGGCTGAACGTTTGCTCGCTGAATATCGAGAAACATGGAAAAACAGTTTGGTAGTTAAATTCACTTCTGTCAATCGTCGCAGGCAGCCGCAACCGGGCCCTTGCTGATTCACCGGATTTGACCTACGACATGGCAGCCGAGATTCTTTTCCACATCGAAACGTTGGAGAAGCGGGGAAGTGTCTGAACCATCATTCACAGGATTAACCTGATGAACATAATTTTTCCGTCCCGCCACCTTCAAACCTATCACCTCATCAAGTAAATCACGGTTCAAGAAAAAAAATCACGCCAATCCCATAATCCTGTGAATCATGGTTCAGACATCTTGCATCTATTAATCTTACGTTGTATATTTACATTGTAAAATTAATAAGATTA
>JBMOIS010000107.1:0-4367 GCA_049317185.1 Chlorobium sp.
GCCCAGAAATCCTGCCGGTTATAGACAAGGCTCTCTTTCTCCTGCTCCTCGTCATCGTTGGTGAAGGTCATGCTGCTCTTTTTGCCGAAAGGGGGATTGGTGAGCACGTAATCGTACCGGATGCCACCATCCGAAAGCAGGGCATCAGCGGATGAGACTGCAGCAATGCCGTCAAGTTCGCCAATGTTGTGCAGAAACATGCTCATCAGGCAGAGCTGGCGCGTGCCCGGCACAATTTCGTTGCCGCCGAAGGTGCGATGTTTCAGAAACTCCTTGTCGCTCCGGTCAAGGCTGTAGCGGTTGGTGATAAAATCGTACGCCTTCAGGAAAAAACCACCGGTGCCACATGCCGGGTCAGCAATGGTTTTCATGGGCTCCGGGCGGATGCACTCCACCATCACCTCAATCAGGGCGCGGGGGGAAGTACTGACCGGCCCCGCTTTTGGTATCTTCGGCATTCTTGTCTTTAATTGTCTGAGTAGGATTAGGAGTTTCCCCGGGTTGAACTTGAAATCCAACATCCCCAACAATCTCCTCTGCACGCTTGTATGCCATGATGAGGATATCACGCGATTCTTTAGTTTGTTCAGTATTTTTATGCTTTAAAATAGCAACGGTAAGCTCTCGCCACGCATTTCGAGACTGATTCGCCTTACCTCCAATATCAAAAGCTGTAATTGTTCCAATACAAAAAGCTGCGATTAAAGTACACGCTTTGGTCTTTCGAGGCTCAAGTTCAGTGGTAAACGTTGTCACGATGAGAGCGGCTGCGGTGCCGATAACTCCTAGTGTCACCTGAAGGATTCGAAGACTATTTGCGATAAGCTCCCATCTATTGAGATTATCATACATAATTTGAGGAATTCCGTTCTTCCAATCAAATTGAGTAGAGCCTTTTGGTGATAGCCATGTAGTACAAGAAAACATTTCATTCCAACCGATTAGTATGGCAAATATAATGAGAGCTGCTGCAAGAGTTATTCTGGTTTTGTTAGTCATATTTTGATTACTCCTTTTCAAAGATAGTATTTATGTAATTCTTTGACCACACTCTGGATTGGTTGTTGTTTTTCGAATCGCTCCATACAAAAGGTTAAATATGTTCTGATTTCATCCCGTCAGCACCTCATTCAACTCATCAATAATCGCCCCCATCCGCTCCCCAAAAAGCTGCCACATTTTGCCTCTGCCGCCATGCGCGTCGAAGGGGGTGAGGTCGAGATCCTCTTGCTCAATATGGATGCTGGTGGCCATGCGCTTTTTTCCTCAAAACCGAAAGCCAAACAGTCCACCCTCTTCCTGCGCGTCAGTGAGCACGACCGGAAGGGTATAGTCATGAACATTGAACCCAGGCGTTGTCTCCTTGAATGCGTCGTCTTCGTTCATGGTAACAATGTATTGGAATCCAAGCTCTTCAGCCGTTTCTGCTCCAACTTTGAGCGCACTCGCAATCTGGCGACCATCGACACCATCAAAAAGGTGGCTGTCGTGAACAAGAAAGCCGGGGCCTATGCCTCGCTTGGCGCAAAGGCGCATAAGCATCATGTCGAAACAGAAGATCTGCATATTTTTTATTCCCTTGCTGCGAGAGCCTTGCATAGGGAACTGAAATTGAGGGCCGTTGGATGTTTCATCCACAGTCATACTCCCTGCTGATTCGTAAAGGCGTTTAGAGGTCTCCTCGAAGGCAAGAATGGCATTGGAGAGACGTTCTTTTTGTTCTGAAAAGTCCCTGCGGAGACGGAGGGCTAGGCGATTGCGCTCAATATCAAGCTCGTTTTTGGTGCCTTCCAGTTGCTCGGCAGCCGAGAAGCGATGGCGCAGGGATTCAACGTCAACCTCTTTTCGGCCAGTTTCCGCCTGAAGCTTGGCAAACTGGTCGAGGGCTCCATGACTTTTCAGGAGATTCATAACCACGGAACGGCGTTCGTCGAGCTGTTGTTTTTCCTGCTCCCGTGCAAGAATGCGTAGCTTGGCGGAGGCGAGTTCACCTGAGAGGTAGTCGCGACGGTTGCGAATGACGGATTCGTGGAAGAGCCGCACTTCATCGTAGCGTTTGACAGCAACTCCGGGTAGTGAGATGCCTGCCTCGGCATAGATGCTCTCCAGTTCAGCGATTGGTGGCGGAGCTTCTGAGCGCATAGCAGTTTCCAAATCACGGATAGCGCCTGTGTCGATGACATTGGCGTTTGACAGATCGCTGATCTGATGGGTGAGTTGGTCAGCTTCCACTTCAAGTTCGGAGTATTGAGGCAGAACACGAAAGCCCGCCAATTGGGACTGCATCTCTTTGAGACGAGCCTCGGCAATGGTCACTTGAGTGCGCAGGTCGGAGCTTTTTCCGATGATGCGGCCAAATGCACCGCTTCCGGTGGCCTTTTTGAGTTCCCTTAATGTTTTTTCGCGGTCACGAATCCTCTGCCATTCGCTGGCAATTTGCCAATCGAGACCGAGAAGATAGAGTAATGCAACCTGCATGTCTCCCTCTTGCTGATCAGTAGCTTGTTTTTCCGGAGTTGTGAAGGCACCGCTTCGTTGCCGACGAATGAAATAGGTAACAAGTGAACGAAAGGTTGGTTTGCGCCCATCAATATCTGGAAGCTTATGCAACTCAAACATTTTTTCACCAAGCAATGTCGTCCACTCAGTGTTGCTCAGGGCGCTCTTATTGTTCAGAACATTTTCGCCTTCAAGGTAAATTTGTAACCATTTTTTTCCGGTCCGTTCAGTAGTGATTTTTTCATTGCCGAGATCAAGAGTGATTCCGAAGTTTTCATTGATAAGAGCTTCAGAACGAAAAAGGGAGTCTCGTCCTGCCTTTGCGCCGGAAAGGAAATCGATAATTTCAATTAAGCTGCTTTTGCCAGCCCCATTTCGGGTTTGCTTGTTTGTGGCTCCAGCTTCCTTTTTGGCGATGAGAACATTCAGACTGTCATGAAACTCAAGCTCCTTGAAGCTGGCCAGACTGCTGTACATGCGGTAAATCATGGCTGTTTCCGGCTTATAAGGCCATCCTGAAGTTCAATCGCTCCCATGAGAAACAGGAGGTCAAGAGTAAGGACGTAGGCATCGTAACGCAGGGAAGGTTTCTTGCTCTCTGCGGGAATGACTGAACGGGTGATCTCTTCCCAGAGTGAAGATACTGTCCTTGGCTGTGCCAAATGAGTGAGCAAGCGTGCTCCGACGGTGAGCAGTGCTCGTTCTTGCGACAAGTGTTTTGTAGGCAAAATCATTGGATAACCTCTCCTGGTTCTTCAAAAATATCGCAACGCTCAAAATAGTATGCCAGCACAGTCAACACCGCCATCTGATGCTCCGGTGTCCCGACTTGGTTTCCGCCAGTCCACGTTTGTAGTTCAGTGAATATCTTGTTCGGGTGCATTGTTCCTCGTAACTCCTCGTATTTTTTACGAAAGGAAACCGCCAGACGTTCCCCCAGGGTTTCATCATGCCATGTGTCAAGAAATGTGGAAACCAATGGAGACTTTGTCAAGCCACTTTTCATTAAGGTGCTGATGCTTTCGGACAGATCGTTAGCCTCAATTTTGCCAGGTGGAATGACTTTCACGGCAGAACTGGATGGTAGTGCCTTGCATTCCAGCGACTCCAGCACAATTTGAATCTCTTTGAACCCAAGTTGCGCCATTGTTTCTTCGTCAGGAGCATGACCAAACCAGGAGATGCGGTCATCAAGAGAAAGTCCATGAAAAATCTGTCGCAATTCCTCAAAACCCCAAGGCTCCAGAATAATGCCTGCATTGACATCCTCAAACTTCAGCAACAGCTCTTGAACATGAGGAGGAAGCCCATCTATAGCGTTATGGACAAAAGCCCATTTGTCGAAGTACTTGCCCCAATGCTTTTTTGCACCTTCAAAATCCTCATTAATCTTGGTAACAGCTTTAGCTGCGTTCATCTCGTTGGGAGCATAAACCTGAAAGAGACGGCGATCCGATTTGAGAAAACCATCATTTTTACGGTCACCAATATTGCCCCATGGACGGCAGGCCATAAAATCTGCCTTGTAGGCTAAACCCATCAACCGCTCAAAGAATGTTTGAAACTCGTCGCCTTTCGCCCGGAGAAACAGATTCTCAAATTTTTGTTCATAATATGCGTCTCGCAGCTTCATGGCTTATGCGTCGTAGTCTTTGTCTCTTTTGTGAAGGCATGAAATGATGAAAAAAATACAACTTTTATTCTTCTTGTTGCATAAAAAAGAGGACGTAGCTTGGAAATATGCCGTTATGGGTGAAATAACTTATAATCTTATTCCACCTATCTTTTTATCCCGTCAGCACCTCATTCAACTCATCAATAATCGCCCCCATCCGCTCCCCAAAAAGCTGCCACATTTTGCCTCTGCC
>JBMOIS010000108.1:0-4351 GCA_049317185.1 Chlorobium sp.
GTTTTGCCGCTCAAACCCGTCCTGCTCGTTTTGCCCAGTTTGCACAACGTATCTTTGGACTCTCATTGAAACATCCTGAAGACCGGGATGCTGCAATGGAAGGAATCGACAGGTTTGAGGCATTTTTACATGCAATCGGCTGCCCCACTCACCTGTCACAACTGGAGATCGGAGAGGCACTGCTTGAGCGATATGCCGAGGATACAGTAAAAATTATTCATGACGGAGAAGGTCGTCTCCCTGGCCGTCCACCCATGAGCAAGGCGGATATTATCGCGGTTCTCCGTTCGGCGCTGTAACGGAGTGTTCGCGCACGTTGGAGATAAAAAAAAGCTCGTCTCCTGATCTCAATCCGGAAAAAATCGTATTATGATGATCAATCGTATTTTGCAGAAATTATAAATCTACCATTTCTAATGGAAAAATGGCAATGTCGGCTATGCTTGTATATTTACGGTGAACATAACGAACCCGTCGCATGGGAGGCACTCCCGAATGAGTGGATATGCCCTGTCTGCGGTTCAGGCAAAGAGAGCTTCAGCCTTGCAGCCTCCGACCGCCCTGCAGCCTCCGTGATTGGCGCTGAAACCGATTCCGGAGAAGAGTACCTGGCGGAATGGCGACGACCGGCTGACGATTTCGAGGTCAACATGGCCGATATTCACCACCTTGCCATGACGGGAAAGTCGATTATCGAACCGATGCGAAGCCGCATTCCCACCTTCTCCTGGGATGATATTCTCATTAAAGGCGCCCAGCTTGCAAAAATGCCGCTCAACAAAACAGAGCCTGTTGTCACACAAACGCTGATCGGCCGCGCCGCAGCCTTTCCACTTATGCTCGAAACCCCGGTTTTTGTCTCTCATATCTCCTTTGGTGCCTTGTCGAGAGAGGCAAAGCTCGCTCTTGCCAAAGGCAGTGCGCTGGCTAAAACAGCTATGTGCTCGGGTGAAGGGGGGATGCTGCCCGAATCACTTGCGGCCTCCTACCGTTATATTTTTGAATATGTCCCCAACAAATACAGTGTCACCGACGAGAACCTGAAGCTGGTCGATGCCGTGGAGATCAAAATCGGACAGTCTGCAAAACCTGGAATGGGGGGACATCTTCCAGGAAACAAGGTCACCCGTGAAATCGCTGCAATCCGGGGTTGTCGGGAAGGAGAGGATATCATCAGCCCGGCACACTTCCCCGACATCCGCTCAAAAGAGGATCTGAAAGCCACGGTCAATCATTTGCGACTAAAAACCGGCGGTAAACCGATTGGCATCAAGCTTGCGGCTGGCCATATTGAAGAAGATATCGATATCGCTCTCTACGCAGGTGTCGATTTCATCACTATCGACGGCAGGGCTGGGGGAACTGGCGCCTCTCCCAAGGTTGTCAAAAATGCAACGTCAGTGCCAACCATTTTCGCTTTGGCAAGAGCAAGAAAAATACTTGATTCGAGAGGAGCCGATACTGTTTCCCTGATTATTACCGGCGGCCTGCGCACCTCGGCAGACTTCGCCAAGGCGCTGGCGATGGGGGCCGATGCCATAGCTGTCGGCACTGCGGCCATGATGGCGGCTGGTTGTCAGCAGTACCGTATCTGCAATACCGGCAAATGCCCCGTAGGCATCGCTACCCAGGATCCGGCCCTTCGTTCTCGTCTGGATGTCGATAAATCCGCCCTCCGCGTCGCAAACTTTTTTAACGCTGTCACCGAAGAGCTCCGTGACTTTGCACGTCTGACCGGCAATGATAATGTTCACCATCTCTCGCTGGCTGATATATGTACCACCAATTCCGAAATTTCCGGTCACACCTCTCTTGAGCATGTCTGATCAACCGCAGTCTCCCGACAAGGATGGCTGCCTGCTCTAATCTTGATCGGGCAGCTTTGGCGAATGGATCTTTCCATGAACAAGTATAGTAATTCCTTTTATTTCAAACTGTTACAGATATAGGCGAAACCGTTTGACCAAGCTCTTTGGCTAACCTGCGAAGGCTTCTTCCACGAACAAGTTCAAGGTCCGTGTGCTGTAAACGGTCGGATACGGAAGGCTCAAAAGGATTTTTTCTCTTCATGCCTGGGCCAGTCGAAATGAGCGTTCTGGAAAACCGTCAGTACCCCGGCAACGCCTTTACTCTCATTTTGAGGTTTTAGTAAGGTATACTTTGCTTAAATAATCTTTTTAAGCATCAATCAGCGTTATTGGGGATTAATTTTCAGCAGGTTATTCTGTAAAATAGTTTTCTGCCGATGAAGCTTCAGAGCGACCGAGCCAGTAACAGGCCAGTGGTGCTGGAATTTTCAGAGCATGTATATCCATGCCCAGCTCGATAATGCCGAAGTCTGACGCATCTTTTGTAATCACATAAGCCTTGTTAACCTGTCGTTCTTTGCAGAATGCGGTCAATCCTTTGAGATCGGAGGCCTCAACACTGCTGCTGCGATACTTGATTTCAAAAGGCACATATCGACCCCAATATCAGCAATAATGTCCACCTCGCACTCTTTATTACCGCCTCTCCAGTAGGAAAACGCAATGCTCTGGCCATAATGTCGGGTGAAAACATGTTTGAAAAAAGCAGTTTCAACCGCTTGGCCAAGAAGTGCCGGATTTTCCAGAATGCTTTTCCCTTTGAGTAAAACCCCCGGGGCAATTGCAGCATCAGCCAGATATATTTTTGGCCGGGCACGGAGTATCTCCTTGCCGTATCCAAAAGGCAACAAGCGATAAATAAGGTGTGTTGCTTCAAGAAGAGTTATAAAATTGATAGCGGTAGGTTTTTTAACTTCAAGACTTCGACACAGTGCCTGTATATCGAGCATTCCACCGTCATGCATGCAGAGGTAAAGGAATGTTTGCTCAAGTTCAAGAACTCGTCGCACGCCAAAAAGCGCGGTCATGTCTCTCTTGAGCACCTTGTCGATAATATCTTCACGCAAGAGTTGCTGGGCCAGCGAAATATTCTTTACCATTGCTGTCTGCGGAAATCCCCCGCGCAGCAGATACTCGTGGAAAAATCCCGCAAGCGATCTTGCCTCTTCGCCAATACGGGCAAACCATGCCTCGCTCATTCCAAAAAGTGCAGGGAGCGATGTCACTTCAGGGATGTCGGGAACAGGATCGTTTCTGATTTGGAGATACTCATAAAACGACAGTGTCGAGAGCCTGATGGTATGCCACCGCCCAACACCGGATTCAAGCCCCTCCATGGCCAGCGGTGTTGCTGAACCAGTTATGGCGATTCTTCGCTTTTTCACGAAATCGACTTGATGTTTCAGCCAGACCTGCCACCCTTTAACCGACTGGATTTCATCAAAAAAAAGATATTCAACACCTTCCCTTGCCGGTTCAATTTCATTCCATAACCGGAGCAATCCATCAATGGCTGTTACTCTGAGGAGCGGGTGGTCGAACGTCACATAGAGGATTACAGTTTGCTCTTTTCCAGAATATTCTGGTTTATATTCCGTAATTTATGTTTATCGATTCCAGAATTTATGCTCATAGATTCCATATTTTACATTGCCAAGTGCTTATGAATAAAGGATCTCTTTACCCGCGCCTGATTGAAATGCGCATTGCTGAAGCGCTGGCCGACACGCCCGTTGTTTTGGTTGTGGGACCACGCCAGGCAGGCAAAACTGTGCCGGGCAGCCCCAGGAATTCAAGCATGACGGGATCGCGCACGAACTCCCGAGGGCTACGAGGCAGTGCCGCAATATTGGCTTCAGCCTCCGCCTCAACGCTGGCCTTGTCGCTGCTGAGGAGCATGCGCTCATAGTACAATGTACCAATCTGCCGATCGAGTGCGCGGGCACTCCAGTTCTGTTCAGCAGCCTTATTCACGTACCATATTCGGGCTTCCATGTTGCTCACTCGCAGCAGTGCCTGATAATGCGACCAGCTCAATTCGCGACGCACTGTGTCGTAAATTGGAAAAGCAAGATAAAAGCGGCGCATGTGCCGCAAATTATTGGCATCGAACCCCTTGCCAAATTCACCAGTCAATGATTCAGCCAGTCGCGACAGCAGCTTTTTGCCATAAGCAGCGCGTGCCTGCCCACCTTGCTCAAACTCCACGATATGGCGACCAATTTCCCAACAGGTACGCACCTGAATAACATCCACTGTCCGCTTTGCCTCTTGGCGAGCATCAGCAATCAGAGTACGCAACTGAGCAAGCAACACATCGATATTCACCGAGAGACTCCGATCATTAATAAAGGCTCTCTCTACCAACGACTGATTGCAATGCGCATAGCTGAAGCGGTGGCCGACACGTCTGTTGTTTTGGTTGCGTGGCCACGCCAGGCAGGCAAAACAACCCTGGTGCGGCGGATGGCAATCGAAGGGAT
>JBMOIS010000109.1:0-4348 GCA_049317185.1 Chlorobium sp.
ACCTATACCTGTAACCAATTGAATTTATTCGACTTATAACCGGACAGTAGTGATATCAAAGAATTCAATTTCTTGACATTTTATTTTCACTTTTTCATCGTCAGTATTAATTTTATTAATTATTTTCTCAATTTGTGATATATGCTTTGAATCTAACAAAATATGCTTACTTATAGGCATTTGAGTTATGTTAATTGCTTTTTCGAAGCATTCACCTATGTATGCATTTCTCTTGTTATAAGTAAATTTCTTATTTTCAAACCCTGATGTAATATAAATACCTAAATTTCTATATTCTTTTTGAAGATTAATTGATAACTGAACATATTCTGCAACTATATTTTCAGTTTCTTTAGCAGAATCAGTATTGTCGGTGTGATGAAAAAAAATATCCCCACAGAATCCATTCCAATTATTAATACTATATTTATTTTTACTCCTGAATTCATTTATTTGTTCTTTAATATATTTTGTTGCTTTATCTCTTTCATCGTTTCCTTTTTGAAAAATCTCATGAAAGTTAATTAAAATAATTACACCTCTAATAGGTGATTTTTTTATTTTTATATACTTATATATCAAATATCCTATAATTATAAAAAGAGCTATAATTATAATTATAAAAATAAGTTTTAATATCGTATTATTATTTGTCTTAAAAGTGACTTGTGTTAAGCCAATAATTACAATTATTAAAGCGATTATTTCTCTTATTAAACTTATAGTTGATTTCATAATCAAATTTATTTATAATCTCAAGTGTACTTTCGGTATTTATATTTAGATAGATAAGTATTGCTGGAGTTTTGATTTTTGCAATTTGTGTTAAGCGATCATGAAAAAATCGTTCCGTCGGTTCAGGTTAGCTTGATTCCTTAACGTATTGCACCGCCCCAGGTCGGTATCATTTCTTGCGAAACGCTTATAATTCGGAAAAAGCAGAAGCATCTTTCTGCATAACACAACTCATAAGTCGTCCGATAACGCAAATAGCTCATTCTGTAATAAAATTATACACATAATAAAATCTATTTGCCATGCAGGTTTATACAGATCAGTCTATACCAACAAGAAACATATCAACTGGGCTTTTTCTCCAAGATCGCCCTTGAGCAAATGAAGCGCTCCTCCGTAAGGGGTGTGGTTTACAACCAAGAGATTACAACCCAGTACATGATATTGCTTTTGGGGAATAATTCCAAAAAAGCAGAGTACCTTCTTTGCTGATGCTGCACAAGTTTCTGGCCCAGAATGGCGTTTCAGCCCAGTCGCTGATTGCCAGCGGCATTGTACCCAAATTTGAAGTGTTCAAGACCATCAATGCCAGCGAACGCATCCTCTTGTTGATTGACGAGGCGCACCGTACGCAAGGCGGCGATATGGGCGACAACCTCTTTATCGGCTTTCCCAATGCGGTCAAAATTGCCTTTACCGGCACGCCTCTGTTGACCGAACGGCACAAGCAGACCACCTACGAGCGGTTTGGTACTCCCATCGACACCTACAAGATGCATGAGTCGGTTGCCGACCGGGCTACCGTCGATATTCTCTACATTGGTCGCACCAGTAAAGATCAGATTCTCAACAAAGAGCTCTTCAAGCAGGAGTTCGAGGATATGTTCCGTGAACGGTCAGAGGAGGAGCGGCAGGAGATTCAAAAGCGCTTTGGCACCATGACCGCCTATCTTGAATCGAAAGATCGCATCAAGAAAATTGCCGAAGATATTATTGAGCACTATACCGAGGAGGTGCTTCCCAATGGTTTGAAAGCGCAGGTTGTGGCCACCTCAATTGTGGCGGCATGTCGCTACAAATATGAGCTTGAGGAGGTAATCAGGGTGCGGATTGAAAAAGAGCTCTCAAAACCGGCAAGCGAGCGCGACGAAGAGCTGCTCAAGCAGATGCAGTTCCTGAAAGTGTGCGCCGTGGTAAGCATGTCGGACAACAATGAACTTGGCTACATCACCAGGGCACGCAGAGAAGCCGCTGAAATGGATGCAATCGAGAGTTTCAAAAAGGATTTCAATGACGATAAACCGGAATCCGGCGTTGCTATTCTCTGTGTCTGCGACCGCCTGCTGACCGGTTTTGATGCTCCGGTTGAGCAGGTGATGTATCTCGATAAAAACCTGCGCGAACATGACCTGATGCAGGCAATTGCGCGTGTCAATCGAACCAAGGTGATGAAAAGCGGCTATGTGAAGGAGCATGGCATTGTTGTTGATTATTTCGGCGTTGCATCCCATCTAAAAACGGCGCTGGCCATTTACACCAAAAGCGATGAAAAAGAGCTGGCAGATTTGAGCCTCTATTTCAGAGGCCTGGACAAAGAGATCCCGGTTCTTGAGTCACGGTTCCGCCGCCTGCTCCAGTTGTTTCAGGACTATGGCATCAAGCAGATTGAGCTATTTGTACACCAGAAAATGGTTGATGAACAGGAGGAGTGGGAGCTTGTGGAGAACTGCGTGGCACTGGGTGCCGAGGTAAAGTTTCGTGCGCAGTTCGACACGTACATCAAGGCATTTTTTGACAGCCTTGACCTGCTCTTCAATGCTTCAATGGCAAAAGAGTACTATGTGCCCGCCAAACGGATGGGGTACCTGTTGATGCGTATGCGCGACCGGTACAAGGATGAAACCCTTGATTTGAAGTGGGCCGGTGCGAAGGTGAGGAAACTGATTGACAAATATCTGGAATCACAAGGAATAAACCCCAGGATTCCGCCGGTGATGCTCTTGTCTGTTGATTTCCCCAAGGCCCTTGATGTACACAATAGATCCGGCAAAGCCAAGGCATCAGAGATGGAGCACGCTATCCGCTGGCATATCAAAGTCAACAGAGACAAAGACCCTGCGCTCTATACCATGTTCAATGAACGGCTGCAACGAATACTTGATGCCCACAAAGAGCATTGGGATGTTATGGTATCAGAACTTGCCACGTTACGCCATGATATCGGGGAGGGGCGAAAAGAGGAGAGAGGTATTGTTCCGCCGAATGTCATTCCGTTTTTTGAACTGCTGCTGCTGCATGGTGGTATCGACAAAACAAACCGCGAAGTAACGGGCAACATCGGCCAAATTTCAGAGCTGATCTATGCCCGCATCAAAGAGTTTATCATGCTTCCAAATTGCTGGCAGAGACCTCATGAGCAACGACAACTTGAGAGCGCGATCAGAGACGAGCTTGATTATGGCGGGATTGATTCCATAAAAGCGAAAGCGGCACACCTTACCGCAGAAGTAATTATCCTCGCCGATAAACGGGAAGCAGAGATTCGCAAGTCATGACCGTTGCATACAAGATAGCGGTCAAGCACAGCAGGAGGAAGACCGCCAGCATTTACCTGGAGCGCGACGGCTCACTCTCTCTGCTTGTGCCTGAACAGACCACCCAAGAGGAGATCAACGATATCCTTAAGGCCAATGAGTATAAAATCCACAAATACCAGGCCCGGCGGGAGCTGCTGAACGAGAAGGCCACCAAGCGTGAACCGATAAACGGGCAATCGTTTCTCTATCTGGGCAGGAATTATTACCTGCAATACCATGGAGAGGCCAAAGAGATTGAATTCAAAGGGCGCTATTTTTATGCCCCAGAAGGATCAAAGGAGAAGCTGAATGGCCTCTTCAAAGAGTTTTACCGGAAACGTGGCTACAAGTTTATTGTACCTCGTGTTCATAAGTACGCCGACATGATGGGGCTCACCATTGAAGAGATTTCAGTGCTGGAATTGAAGAGCAGATGGGCCTCCTGTTCAGATAAAAAGCGGAAAGTCAATTTCCACTGGAAAGTCATGATGGCACCCGCAAGCGTCATCGACTACCTGATTGTCCATGAGTTGTGTCACTTCAAACACAAAAGGCACAATGCGGAGTTCTGGAATGAGGTTGACAGGTATTATCCTGAGTATCAAAAGCAGGTCGCCTGGCTGAAAGTCTATGGCGCGGCGCTTGAGGTGTGAATAAGGGGGGGGGCAGATGGTTCCTCATTTATACAATCGACAAGTGGGGCCATTGCAAAATTTTACTGTGTTAAGTTCGCTAAACTCTTTATCTTTTCCGAATACCGGAGGCTGGCTGGGCAGGGTTGGTTTGTAGTGCTAAAGTGGAGAAAGGAGTGGAAGTTATGTATGCAGAGCGATTGATATTGGAGACTGATATAGCGGTAGAATTACCTGAGCATCACAGTGAGAAGCTGCTATCTGGATTTTAAGAGGTTGGCAGGCAACATAGCGGTACCTGGCAGGAAAAGTTTATTGAGACCAAAAATTTATGCTACTGGCAGATATTTCCTTTAAAAATCATCCAATGGATTATATTGTGTGATGAATATTACGATTGTAGAA
>JBMOIS010000110.1:0-4293 GCA_049317185.1 Chlorobium sp.
AGCTCCTGAATAGCCTCCTCACTTTTGTTATCAAAAAGAGCCATGGGGTATAACCGCTTGAGAAACAGGTAGTTCGGGGGAACTTCAGTTGGATTGACGATAGAAACCTCTTTGCCGAGAGCCTTGAGCACTATGGCAAGTGCTACCTCACTTCCGAGGCCATCACCATCAGAATTTTCATGGGTTGTGAGAACAAAATACTGACCGTCAAGCAGCATATCGATGACCGGAGACCATTCCTCGGCTTTTAGCGTCCGACCATACTCAGGAACTATCATTAGTTGGTGATAACTTTAATAAAGCAAAAAAACCAATCTATGCTTTTTTCACCATTTTATATAATTTGCTGAGTATACTACTTTTTTTTTCAAAAACCCGGCACATGATTCAATGACTGCATACCAGCCCAACATCACCGATCTGACCCTCAAGGAACTTCAGCAAGCAATGACCTTGATGGGAGAACCCTCATTCAGGGCAACTCAAATTCACCAATGGCTTTTCAGCCACTATGCTTCAAGTTTTGATGACATGACCACCCTGAGCCTTGCATTACGCAAAAAGCTTTCCGAGACATACTCAATCAATCATCCGGAACTTATTGATCAGCATGAAAGTCTTGAAGAAAACAGCGATAATCCAACAAAAAAAATCCTGCTGAAACTCCCCGATAACGAAATGGTGGAAAGTGTGCTTATTGCATCTGCCGGGAGAAGAACCGCGTGTGTCTCATCACAGGTCGGGTGCCCGTTTCAATGCCATTTTTGTGCAACAGGGACAATGGGATTCCGGCGCAATCTCAGCGCAGGAGAGATGACCGGGCAAATATATACCCTTAATGAGATGGTTGCCGCCAAAGAACCTGGTGCTGCCATTACCAATATTGTTTTTATGGGAATGGGAGAGCCTCTGCTGAACTCCGACAACGTTATCGAAGCCATTCAAACCTTGAGTTCAAGAAATTACCACTTTTGTCTTTCGCAAAAAAAAATAACCATTTCAACGGTTGGAGTTATTCCCGAAATTCAGCGACTCGGAAAGTCAGGCATGAAAACAAAACTTGCCGTCTCACTTCATACCGCTGATCAGCAAAAACGCGAATCTCTTATGCCCATTGCAGCCCGGCAATACCCGCTGAATGAGCTGAGCAAATCGCTTGCTGATTATACGGCCTCAACAGGAATGCCGGTTACCATTGTCTATATGCTTCTCAAAGGAATCAATGACTCTCTTGAAGACGCAAAACAGCTTGTACGATTCTCCAGAAGCTTTTTATGCAAAATTAATTTGATTGATTACAATTCAATCATTAATATGGGGTTCAATCCTGTTTGTGATGCTACCAGGGAGCTGTTCCAGCAATACCTCTTTAATTCAGGACTTCATGTCACCGTCAGAAAGAGTTATGGAACAACCATTAATGCAGCATGCGGGCAACTGGCAACAACCAGGTATGGGAAACCGCAATAATCTTCTTAACAGTCTCAAATTATGGAGTTGATCGATTTTATTCCGTTTAAAATTGAATTTCAGAAAGCTTGCCTTGGCCTTACTGTCAATGCGACGCACACCTCGGAAAATCCTGTTTTTGAGGAGCTTAAGGTACGCCGGTACGACAAGCCGGTCTCCGACATCTCACAGTTTATTCTCAACAAAATTGATCACTGGATAGGGTGGAGTCTGATAAGTGAAAAAACAGCAGTAGGCGGTATGAGCACCATTCGCGCCGAGATAAGTTCATTTATCCTTTTCGGTTTAAAAATCAATGTCACCTTCGGACTTCTTGAGGAAAAAGATATCAATGACCGCCCCATGACGACGGTCAACGCCAAAGCAGAAACCCGTATTGAATCCCGGGGAGACCTCGGGGAAAGCCGCAGGGCTATCAGAATGATGCTGGGAGCAATGGATTTCGAATTCAGGGAAGAGCAGATCAAGGAAGAGGAGTACCAATACCGTTCATTGGATACCCTCGGAGCTGCGGCAGCTTCGCAACAGATGTTTAATGAAGTCAGGTTGCAGCATCAACCAAAACCCGAAGGCAGCCCAAAATCTACAACCATTGAGTTCAAAAAAAAACCTGTTGCTCAGACCATCCAGCTTAAACACACTCCTTCAAGTGATGTGCCACCAACCCTGGATAGTTCTCATTCTTTGGAGGCCACCACTGTTACCGATATAGCCGCAGATGCAACAAGACCATCGAAACCAAAAATCATAATTGTAACTACAAAAACAAACCAATAAAAACAGTTTGATGAGAATTATTTTACTGGGAGCACCTGGAGCCGGAAAAGGCACACAATCGAACTACATATCAAAAAACCTTGATATACCGCAGATATCGACGGGTGATATGCTGCGCTCTGCCGTCAGCGCAGGAACCCCCCTCGGCATTGCAGCAAAAAAAGTTATGGATGCTGGCCACCTTGTGTCAGACGAGATCATTATCGGTCTTGTCAAAGAGCGCCTGACCGAAGCGGACTGCGCCAATGGATGCCTGTTTGACGGCTTTCCCCGGACACTTGCCCAAGCCGAAGCATTAAGAAATGATGGAATCCTTATCGACCATATCGTTGAAATCAGTGTTGACGATGATGACATTATTCTGCGCATGAGCGGTCGCCGTGTACACCTCGATTCTGGCAGAACCTACCATGTACGCTTTAATCCCCCAAAAAAGGAGAATATTGATGATGAAACCGGAGATCTTCTTGTCCAAAGGGAGGACGATAACGAGGTGACCGTCAAGAAAAGGCTTCAAGTTTATCATGCACAAACTGCCCCTCTGATTGAGTACTATATGAGCTTGTCACAGAGTGGTGCCCCTGATGCTCCCCGTTTTCACAAGATTCTGGGAACTGGTAAAGTTGAGGAGATCCGCGACAGGATTCTTGAAGCCCTTGTATCCTGAAAATCCATAATAAATTCTTCCATTAAAAAAGTCAGTGCTCCGGTGCTGGCTTTTTTCATTCACCACCATGTATGCTCTGAGCGTTTCGGAAAAATTTTTCAGGGGAGAACCGTTTCTTGTTGGCATACCTGATACTCTGAAACAGGATATTCAGGCAGGATGCATGGCGCTGTTTTCTCTTGCCAAAGGAAATGGAACTGTTTCGATCGGCTATATTCTGAGCCTGAAAGCAGAATCTGATGGAGAGAGTGCCAGCAATATTGAGATATCTGACGTACTCTACGGCGGTCGCCCCGTTCTGAACCACTCACTCCTGCAACTGACAGAGTGGATGGCCGACTATTATCTTACCCGAAGAATCGACACAATCACCTGCGCCCTCCCGGCAGCAGTTCGAACCACCGTTCATGATGTTGTTGAAATGAACGGCTTTACACTGAAAGCTGAAGTCCCGAAAATCATCAACACCGCTCTCAGGCGTTCCATCCTGAAAATCATGACCACAGAGAAGCGGCTAACCATTCCCCAGCTTCAGCGTCGGCTTGGCAAAAAACAGCTTTACCGCACCCTCGCTGAACTTGAACGGGGTGGACATTTGTTGCTGACCAAGAAATTTTTGTCTACTAAACCAAAACAGAAAACTGCTTACCGTCTTTGCAACCCATTGTCAGAAGAAGCCGAGCCGTGCCTTGCGAACTCTCCAAAGCAGCTTGAGGCCCTGAAGATACTTGCATCTCTCTATCCCGAATGCGTTTTTCCCGAAACCATCGGCATCTCAAAAGAGACTCTTGACATACTGGTCAAAAAAGGGTTTGCAGAAAAAGTTCAGAAAGAGGTAACGAGCAACTTTTCGACAGGCTTTTCTGAAAAACCGCAAGCACAAAGAACGCTCACAACTTCACAAAACAAGGTTCTTGACCAACTTCGATCCGCTTTTGAAACGCAGGAATACCACACCTTTCTCCTGCACGGTGTCACCGGCAGCGGCAAAACCCTGGTCTATATCGAATTGCTAAAAACAGTCCTTGCCGCAGGAAAAACCGCAATTGTTCTGGTGCCTGAAATCGCCCTGACTCCGCAAACAGCAGGCCGGTTCCGTGAGCATTTTCATGACGACATAACCATTCTCCACAGCGCCATGAGCAACCAGGAAAAATATGATGCCTGGCACAGCCTCCGGCTCGGAAAAACTAAAATCGCCCTTGGCGCCCGTTCAACCATTTTTGCCCCTCTCGACAACCTCGGCGCGATCATTGTCGACGAAGAACACGACGCTGCCTACAAACAAGACCGAAACCCCCGCTATCATGCCCGCGACACTGCCGTCATGAGAGCAATGTTCAGCAAGGCAATCTGCGTGCTCGGCACAGCAACACCAT
>JBMOIS010000111.1:0-4256 GCA_049317185.1 Chlorobium sp.
GGATTTATGTCAATGGTGATAGTTGTGGGAACGACGGTGGAGTTGAGACATCAGATATCACCAATTGATAAGTTGACCACGTAACGTCTGAGCGATTTGTACCTTCTCGATATGCGATAAAAACCCGAAAGGAACTTGCGCCGGGGTCATATAGATAACGTCTGTCAACTGCCCTGATACAAGCTGAATTGTTTGCGCTACTATAGGATATCGACTCTTCCCTCCGAGCACAACGCGACATAGCTTCGTCCCATAACGGGGGAAACATATTTTATTAAAGTGATCCCTTGCTACTGAAAACAACAACAGATGAGGCTGAAGATGATCAATGAGTTTATGCCACAAAGGAACGCCAAAAGTCAGGAGTTGTGATTGATCCGACTTTTTCAACCGTGACCAAGTTGGACTCGTGGCAATAGGAGACAAAATATCTGTGTGTAGCGCTGTTCGCCCCATCCGCTTACAGAAACTTGCTGAGAATCCTTCAAGTACGCGTTCAAGATTTCCGAACCATCTCATGTAGGGATCATTATCAAAGTAAGCTTCATACGCAGCTTGTAAAGCACCATAACGCGCGACATTTGACTGCTCCGCATTGTATGTCGTCAAAGCAGGAAATCGAAAAAGTGGAGAAGTTGCGGGAAACTCGTTAACAGAAGGATTAAGCCCAACAGTGACAATTCGTAAGTCTGATTTTTGGTACTCGGAAAGCCGACCAAAATATAAGATTGGTACGTGTGGTGCAACCCGCACTGCTTTCGGTGCCTCAGCTTGCGCAGTTTCGGCAGCGGATAGAAGTTGAAACATTTTGTAAAACTTAACAGTTAATCAAGCTGATTCGGCTATTTGATAAAAAATAGAGCGATTTGTGCGTACAAAAATTTATAACCATCTCCACCATTGACTTACTCACTCTCCACCCTTCCAAACACCCGCAAGCTCCGAACCTTTTCCCACAAAACGGATGTGGATGGGTCTGCACTGTGTTCGTCAACACGACGATGTAACTCAGCCATTTTGGCTTGTGACAACTCAATCGTATGTGATGCCTCGTCCCAAATGTCTCCGACGAACTGAATACGCTCGGAAACGGACAGTTTCAAGTATTCAGCAGGGTTGCTGCAAATCTCACAATCCCGACCAGAATACTTTCATTTGAACCCTTCTTCTTTCTTATCCCTGATATATTGAAGTTCATGTAATGCTAATGGATTGCCGGGCTCTATTTTAAGCGACTTTTCATACACTACAATAGCTTCATCAAGTCTCCCCATGTCTATAAGAGCACAACCAATTCCGCGAAGTGCAAGAGCTGATTCATAGATATCATTTTTACGAACTAAAGCTATAGCGTAGGCTTTCTCATACAATGTTATTGCTTCCTCAAGTTTCCCGAGTTTAATCATGACATGCCCTTTTTCACTGAGAGCACCTACTTCATATGGAGCATAAAATGTTTCTGTTTCAAAAAATTTTATTGCTTTTTCCCACTGTTTCTCCTCAATGGCGATATATCCCTTTAGCTGAAGGGCATCAGCGAAAGAGATATGTACCCTGATGACCTCCTTTTTTTGCTGTTTTCTAATAAAATGCAGGTGCTCTTTATACTCTGAATCGAGACGAACAGCAACGTAAAATTTCCGTTTATCCGACATCAATTCAGAAAATTTTGAGATGACCTGATCAAGAATCAATTCCGCTTCAGAAAACTGGCGAAGCTTGATGAGTTTGGGAACTGTGGATATTTCATCTTTTAGTTCACGACCTATACCAGCATCGCTCGATATCACAGCAGAATGAGACGTTAATTTTGTATACTCGTCTTTGGCAAAATCATATTTTTGCTCTGGAGTTTGATTGGTAGGTGTCTCGGCAATAATAGTACCGTAAAATAAAACAGCGCATAAAATGGAGTAGACAAGTTTTGGAATCATTGGAGGGTGGTATGTTAACAAAGCGGTTAAGACATTTCGTAATAACCACTAATACATTATAAAAAATACCCGACTATTACGCTTTAACGCCACTTTATTGCACAGTGCCTGGTCTAGCCGACAGGAGATATATGTTACTATTGCTGCGGAGTTTCAGGCAAACTTGCGGCACCAATCTCCAGCAACATCCGCTGTTCTATTTCAGTAAGTTCTTCTTCAATCTCCGTTGGGTTTGCCAACAAGTTTGCAGAAGAGGCATCGAGATCAATGTTAAGAGATTCTTCTCGTATCTCTTCGACTGTCAGACCCAAAGCTTGTATGCGTGCGCCAGTTGGTGGGTGGGTATCCGTCGGGTGAACCATTGCCATTGTAGCAACTCCATTGAGAAGATCTTGTTTGTTTGATGAGGCTGCAACTTCAGCATAGAGCGAACAGACGTTTGTATAGGACTTCCCTGTGTTTAGTGCCTCCACCATTAAGCATACAATCGAATTCCAAAATGGAGCAAAGGCACCTATTTTTAACAAGGAGGTAGATAACGATTTAGCAGACGACACCGAGGCACCTACCTTATCTGCCTCTAATTCCCGATTACGACCGATGGTTCTTTCAGCTTTTGCAAATTGCTCCATGAAGAATGACAGGATAGCGAGTGCTGGCAGCAATGCCAATTTACCCGGACCATCTTTGCCCTGGCTCGACAATGCAACGAGTGCCTGACGCGTTCCTGCATAAATGGGATAAAACCTAAGACTAAACTTCGTATCCTCACCCATGAAATGGCCGAGTTCATGGCCGATAATTGCTGACAGTTCGTTACGGGACAGAATTCGCATAAGTGGCAGCGACAAGTATAGCGTTTCGTTCGGCTGCTTGTGTGCCCCAGGGTATACAACCACATCCGCCGATGTTACATAAAAATTAGGTTCCAAACCCATGACAATGTTATTCGGTGGCGTTGCTCCGAGACGGGCAGCAATTTCTCTTACAAACTTCCATAACTCCGGCGCAGAGGATTCCGAAATTACTTTTCCGAGAACAGTAGTAGACGCACGCCGAGACACTGAAAATCCAGCTTTAATCATGGTAAAAGCTCCAAAAGGTGCGCCCAAGCCAATACCACCTATTAGATAGAAATGAACGCGATGAACTATGCTTGCCTCCAAGATGTAAGCCCCGTAAGTCGCAATGGCACCTTGCGCCAATGTTAAGGCGAACAACCCAAGCAAGACAATCTTTATACCAGGTGAAAAGAGGTTGAACAATAGCGAACGACTCGAAGAGGCAATACGTACCCCCAAGAAGATTGTAAACAAAAGACCAAGTCCAGCCATTAACACAACGACACTTGTACTTTTGAGCAACCGAACATAACTATACGTCTGACATAGTGAGGTGCCAGCAGCATCTGGTTCCGCGCAGAAGCGCTCTATAGAAAGCTGTCCTGTCTTTATTGCTTCAAGCCCGTTACTTCCAAATTCTTTTATAATGAATTCAGCCCATTGGTTCTGCAAATCTAACTCGACATATGTCCCGGCAATATATCCCCCGACTGGGATAGCCCCTATAAAAACAATGAGTAATAAAAAATTTTTCATATTTGGAGACCACTTCTTTATAATCAGCTACACAGCACCAGAGCTACGGGGTATGAGTTCATGTTTGGGAATTGCTTCACGAAGCACAGCTTCGAGGACTTTTTAATAATGCAATCTACGCAACACCGAGCCTCAATGTAAAACGTTTCAGTAAATAACCCATAGCGTACACTGCGAAACCGAGGCAGAAACTCTTGCCAATTCACTGGCCTTTGTGAACGCCGAGGCAAGCGGCTTGCAGAGGGTGGCGGCGAGAATACCAACCAGCACTTCCATCCGGTTGCTGGTGTAGAGGTTAAGTGCCATGGGAGGGATTTATGTCACAATTTTGTATAGAACCTACGATAGATATAGGTACCGATTGTTCCCCAAAACACTCCACCGAAAATGCAGGTAATAAAAGCAAATAGCACGTCACTAATGTCACCTCCCGTTTTTAGAACTTTACTGAACTGAGCAAAAGCCATAAGTACAAAGGCAATCCAAAATGCACGTGGGATAAGCCAATTTTTCATGATTACCACTCCATTTTTATAGCCTGATCGTTCCAAGTTGAGCCTTTTTAGCCTTCTTCGAGCTCATCACCAAAAAGTTTTCCGGACACTATCCCTATAGTATGCTGATGTCAATTTATACGTTGTTGGCAAAGCAGCTTTTAACTACGGCAAATGTATCCCGGTAGGGACGAGGGTTTCCCCTCGCCCCCCGGACAGATCCGGACTGG
>JBMOIS010000112.1:0-4213 GCA_049317185.1 Chlorobium sp.
GGTGAAACGCTGTTTAGCATCAACAACATTTCTTTCACTTCCTCCATGACAACAACCAAGCACATTGCTCCATTCAAGTGCCCAATTTATTTGACCGGAGTTATCATTCTTGGGATGAAAATGCTTTACTCTGAAATCATCATTACTTATGACAGATTCTTTAAGATCAATTTCACAATAAGCACATAGAGCGCCTTGATCTTTTTTTATTTGATTTTTTACTGCGTTATATCGTGTTTTATTTTTCCTGAATTGGCTCCAAGTAGCTTGAGGATTCATGTGTTTATAATGTTGAAGTTCTGTGGGTTCTTGAGCTTTAAGAATTTTTTTCATTGATACTCCTTTCATATTCTCTTATTCGCACATCGATTTCTAACCGACGCAGCTCTTTTTCATATTCTCCCCCCCAATCACAAAGCTCACTCCATAATTTGAGAGCATCTTGTGTACCCCATTCATTGTGATTGACTAATTTTGCATACTTATTTAGTTTTTGTACAATTTCAATATTCTGTGGTCGTGGATCCACATGTTGAATCATATATAAGAGGTCGTTACTCTGCGCTCCAAGTGAAAACGTAACATGCTCTACATGGTTTTCTCGTAAAATACGTATCGATTCTGGAGGAACAGTAGTCAAGACTTGTGGACTATGTGTGGTTACAATAAATTGAATATTGGGGAAAGCTTCAATAAACGCAGGCACTACAATTTGTTGCCATTGCGGATGCAAGTGCATATCAATTTCATCAATAAGCACAATTCCTTTTGTTTTTTCTACTGCTTTATCTAATAAATGTGGATTTAATTTAACACAGCGGAAGGCAATATCAGCCGCCATTGATACAATACTTTTAATGCCATCACTTACCATTGATACAGGAATCACTATTTTATCTTGACTGGAAACCGTAATTTCATCAAAACGACCATCATACCGTATATCAGACCAGCCTGAAAATGATATCGCTTTATCTACTGCGCTTTTTACTGCGTCATGTAAATCAATTAATAATTTTGTTGTTGATTCTGTTGCATATTTTTCGGATTCCTTAGCTTGAAGAATTGATAGAGTAAGTTGCTTAAACCAGTAGGCAAATAGTTTAAAACTTGAACTTGGATTCATGCAATCACGATATCCAATTGTTCTACTTTGAGATAATGTTGATTTGCTTAAATCTATTAGTTTTGTCTCTTTCCATATACGACCTGTACCATAGTATGTTAAAATTTGAAGGTTTATAGGCTCTTGTTTTCTAACACCCTCTTGAAGCATTTTTGCTAACTGCGTTAAAGGCTTTGCATCTTTAATTGATGTTTTTGAATTAGGCGCTGTACTATTATTCTGACGAGATATTGAAATATCTTTTTTATCACTTGTACAAATTTTAGCTACTGTTTTGACTGGAGGAGCAGCTTCATACCACCCTGTAAGAGAATTGCGTACCAATCGAATATCTGTACCTATAAAACCACTCCCTTTTGATTCATCGAAAGCGCCAAGATATGTCCCAAACACAACGGTAATTCCGTCAAGAATTGTTGTTTTACCTGCTCCGTTTGGAGCAACAATAACGGTTAATTTTGGATCAAAATCAATTTCAAGGTGTTCAAAACACCTATAGTTCCAAAATTCAAGCTTTTCAATTATCATAACATTAAATACGAAAATTATCCCATAAAAGATATTTCATTATGTATAGCAATCAACAAAAGGGAACTTCTATTTATTCGATAGGATACATAGAGAAAAATTGACAGTACAAATCTTACCTTAGCACGCCATATAAAAGTATATAAAGACGAAAACCCCGACTTTGCTGGTTTGTTTCCATAGCTAAAAGCTAAAGATATATCATTCAATAATACATGGAGGTCCCCTAAATTCATGGTAAATAAAACGTTTATTAATAAAGAATCCACACAGCAAAGCTATGAAATATTAATTTATTAGTGATTTCTACTCTTCTCAAAGTAAAGCTTGGAAAAATCAACCAATAAAGAGTGAAAAAAATTCAATGTTCTTTATTTTCATAATAAACAATTTGCATCATCATCGCCAACAATTCAGGAATAGTGCGCCAAAAGCGGGCACCTTGCGCGGCAAGTTGCATAGCGTGTTTCTGCGCGGCTTTGCCTTCGGTGTAGTCACGAGTGGCAATACCATCGGCCAGAAAAACCGGTTTGCCACTGTTGATCGCCGCTTCGGCAAGCGTCAGGTTGACAAGGTTGCCTGAGCCAAACGGCACCTGGCTGAGAATAACAGCATCGGCATCAGCCACCATCTTCAGGGCCTGTGCAATAGCGTCAGAACCAACCGGCGAAAAGGGCTGCGCCAGCACCGCCGGAATGTTGAGCGCCCTTGCCGCTTCAGCATCGGAGTCGAGACGGTTGAGGACTCCGGTAGTCACTTCGTACCCCTCAATCAGCAGTCTGCGATAGAGTTCAATGCCGCTTCCCCCTCCGGCAATGACGTGCACACTCCGGTTCAGCTTCTGGCGACGACGCAGGCTGTCAATCGCTCCTGTCACCTGTAGATAACCGGTATAGGGATCCTGCTGCACATGAAGATCGCAGTTGTAAACGCGGCTCAGCACCTCTGGCTCCAGCACCTCAACCGGCGTTCCGGCCTTTACCAGCGTACCCGCCTCCATCAGCAGAAAACGGTCGGAGATACCTGCAGAGAGGGTGAGGTCGTGGCTCACCAGCAGGATGGTCATCTGTTTTTCGCGGTTGAGGTTCATCAGAATCTGAAGCACCTCCTGGCGGTGGTTGATATCAAGATGGGAAATCGATTCGTCGAGCATGATGATTTTCGGATCCTGTGCGAGCACCATCGCAAGGGCAACCCGCTGCTGCTCGCCGCCGCTTAACTCCGTAAAAAATCGCTCCCGCAAATCGAGCACATCGGTGTAGATCATGGAGCGTTCGACAAGATCGTGATCAATCGAAGAGGGAGTTCCCCAACGCCCCATGGAGCTGATTCGGCCGTTCATCACAATCTGATCGACGGTAAAAGCCATCGGCGACTCGATTTTCTGCGGCACCACGCCCAGCAGGGATGCGCGCAAAGCCGGTTTGATATGCTGCACATCCTGACCAAAGAGTTCAACCTTACCTGAGAGTGGCTTGAGAAGAGCTGCGGCAGTCTTCAGCAGGGTGCTTTTACCGCAGCCGTTCGGGCCAATAAGAGAGACAAACTCCCCCTCCCTGACGGTAAAGCTGACGTTGTCGAGCACCTTTCGCTGCTTGTACCCGGCAGAGACGTTCCTGAAGGTCATTGCATCGTGCTGCATCATGCTATCCATGCCTGTTTCATTCTCCGCTGAAGAATAATGAGAAAAAATGGCCCGCCAGCAAGGGCGGTCACCACACCGACCGGTATCTCAACCGGCGCAAGCAGGGTTCGAGCCACGGCATCACAGACAACAAGAAAAACACCTCCCCCAAACGCGGCAAGAGGGACAAGCTTGCGGTGGTCAGGCCCGAAGATGGCACGCATGACGTGAGGCACAATGAGCCCGACAAAGCCGATCATCCCGGAAAGAGAGACCGCGATGGCGGCCAGCAGCGTCGCAAATAGCAGACCGATAACAATCACCAGATCGGCATGAAGCCCCTGATAATGGGCCATCTCGCGGCCAAGCGCAAGGGCATTGAGGCGTGGGGAGAGGATCCATATTCCAGCGAGCGCCCCGAAGAGCAGCACCGCGGAGAGAAACTGCTGGCCTGCGGAGACTGGCTGAAGACTGCCAAGCATCCACCAGATCACATTGTGCATCCCCTCAACACTGGCGGTCGAGACCAGAAACATAATAATGCTTGAGCAGATTGAGCTGACAATAACACCGCTGAGAATAAGGCTATAGACCGATGGCTGACCACTTGACCCCTGGCTTGCGATGCCATACACCACCATCAGCGTCACCACCGCCGAAAGAAAAGCCACAATCGGCAGGCTAAACGAGGCAAGCACTCCCGTCCCGGCAAGGATCGTCAGGGTAGCGCCAAGACCGGCCCCGCCACTCACTCCAAGCACATAAGGTTCAGCCAGAGGATTACGCAGCAGCGCCTGAAAAACCACCCCGGACGCAGAAAGCGCCGCACCGGTCATCATCCCCATCAGGAGACGACTGAACCGAAGCGAGAGAATGGCGCTGCCCGAAGGCGAATCCATATCAGGAATACCAATTCCCGAAGGGCCAAGAAGCAT
>JBMOIS010000113.1:0-4099 GCA_049317185.1 Chlorobium sp.
CAATGATTGATGATCCCGTTGTGGAAGAAATAAGAGCGCATCGGCAAGCTCATGCTGCCCGATTCAATTATGACCTGGCAGCCATTTTTGCCGATTTGGTAGAGCGGGAAAAAAGCTCTTCGCGTCCGGTCATAAACCGCCCTTCACGCCGAATACCAGAAATGCTGAAAACTGATATTTCGCAACAACATAGCCCGGTTAAGATGTCAACTGCAATTTGAGCCTGGAACGCGCCTTTTGAAGGGTTTGCCGTACTAAACCCACTTGCCACAAGGTTGCGAGCAACCTCAAGCCTGCCTTGTAATACTCCCTTCATTGTGCCCTCACAACGCCAAGCTCTTTACCCTGCACAACGCCCTCCTCCGGAGCATCTCGCTCACAACTGGTAACGTATTTCATCGTTCGTCGCTCTATCTGATGGAACTCAGTTTTTAATCTCTCAGGGTTAAATTCCCCGCCACTTGTGGCGAAAGTTAGTATTTCTAAAAACTGATACCCCGCTGCTTGCGGCGGGGAGTTTCATTCCACAGTCAAAGTAGAGCGGGACAAAGAAAATATACGATAAGCCGCAAATTGAAAAAATATACTTAAATAACGCTACCATTTCGATAGATTGTAGCTACACTAACGAAGCAAGAAAGTTAAAAAAAGGGAACGAGATGATTGCAAACACTGTGGTAAGGGCGCGAATTGACGAGAAAACCAAGACAGAAGCCTCTGCTGTGTTGGCTTCCATAGGGCTTACCCTGTCCGATGCAGTAAGGCTTATGCTGATGCGGGTTGCTACCGAAAAAGCGCTGCCGTTTGAGCCGCTTATCCCGAACACCGAAACGATAGAGGCGATAGAAGAGTGCCGTCGTGGAGGGTTAAAACAGTACGACTCTATCAAGGATTTAATACAGGAATTGAATGAGGAAGATTAAAGGAACGAGCAATTTTAAACGTGACTATCGCAGAGAGAAATCAGGGGTACACGGGAAAAAACTTGATGCGCTTGTTACTGTCATCGTAAATCTTCTTGCAGCAGACAAGGATTTGCCATCCAACGCCGTCGATCATGCGCTTGTCGGGAAGCTGGCTGGATACCGCGATTGCCACATTAAGCCTGATCTTATTCTGATCTATCGAAAAACAAACGACGACGTTCTTGAGCTGGTGCGTCTGGGGTCACACAGCGTGGGGTTATCATAATACAGTCCTGCTGGAGTGCCCGGGCGAACTTAGAGTAACTCGACCCCAAGAATCTGAGGTTTCTTTCTTGTGCATCATCCGCGATATATCATTTTCTTGAGGTCAGGAAAATGGTAACCATCCCGCGAGATTGTTACGCCGCCCAGCTCCCATCAACATCTCCCGTGACAATGCCAATAAGATGCACATCCTGATCAATATCAAGAGTAACCGGTATCGGATTATCCGGCCATACGACATGGGTTCGTGACATACTCTCATTGCCGACGCTTTCGGGCACAAACAGCCACTCCATCTCTGGCGCAGAGCTGAGCTTGACTGCCATCTTCAGGATATTGAGAGCATCGGCAGCCTTGACCTGACCGTCGTGGTTGACATCCGCCGCAAGGTACTGGTATGGCGACACCGCGCTTCCATCAGCATTGGGGTTCATGCCCACAGCTATCTTCAAGGCAGCCAGCGCGTCATTGGCTTTGACCGCGTTGCTTTCGGCAGTGCCGGAAACTTTGGCACTGGTCAGGGTGTATGTGCCATCAGCCATGGCAAGGTGCTGGTAGAGACCATCGGTGCCGGTGGTCATGCTGTCCGACGATAGACCAAATGCAGGAATGGTATCATTGCCCAACTGACCCGTCGTCAATGAGAGTTCAAAATGCTGCGGGTTTGTCGGCGCAGTGAGCGTCAGGGTGCCCAGCTTGACAGAGCCAGCAGATAATGCTGTTGTGCCTATCCCGCCAAGAATAAACTGGCCGGGTTTATCTGTATTGGGTGACGAATTCCAGCCCGATGGCAAAGCTGTTGCATCCTGCCATGTGGGGGTTGAGCCGGTCGGCAGGGCAAGTTCCAACTGGACACTGTTGATCGCAGACGTTGGAGAGGTTTCCCAGATTTCAAGAGTTTGAGTGCCATCTGCTGCGGTCTGAATGTTGCGGAATTCGATGGGTTGGGTGCCAGCTTCTGCAGTCGGTGAGGCAAGTGTGCTGTTGATGTTGGTAATGGCTTCACCGGTTTTCCAGAACGTGATGTTGCCGGTGAGGTTGTGAACTTCTGCTGCCGTACTCATCATGCTCTCTTCAGTGCCAATCCCGTCAATGTAGCTCACTTTTACCGTGATCACCTTGCCCACCTCTCCTTCTGTCAAGGTGTACGTGGACATTGTCGCCCCGCTAATCTCGATACCTTCAACATACCATTGGTAGTTGAATTCACCGATGCCATCAGTATCAGCAAGTGCGCTTGTGTCAGCAATCAATGTCTCCCCTTGTTTGAGATGTCCTGCAATGCTTACAAATCCTGTTGGAGCATCAGGCATACTGTTGACGGAAACGGTTACCAGTGCAGTACTTTCTCCTCCGTGTCCATCACTGATAGTGTAAGTAAATGTATCGTTGCCGTGCTTATTGGCATTAGGGATAAACAGGATTTGATTGTCATCGGTAACACTGATCGTGCCATACTGAGGATTGGTCAAGCCACTTATAGTCAATTTGTCGTCATCAAAATCGCTATCGTTGAGCAGCACATCAATAATAACTGGAGTATCTTCGTCTGTAATTGCCACATCATTATGTGCAACAGGATTGTTATTAATAAAAATCGCTTGAGATGTATATGACATTGCAGGCACACTTTTCCCATCTGCCAGCATTGCATAAACCCAGTATTCACCACCACGAAATCCAGCGGTATTCCACAACCATTGCCCGTTTCCATCAGGATCAGCCATACTCTCAATCAACGGTCCATCGTAGCCGATGTTATCCGTGTCTATATAAAAAGAAATAGTGCCGTCGGTTTCAGGGGTACTTGCAGTATAGTCCAACCTGATCTGATCGTTATTCTGATTAAGTTCACCTACGGTAAGAACAAGCGGTTTAAGACTTGTTGTCGCGCTGTAAACTACTTCACCCAGCCCATCAGAGTTGATAACCTCCACATCCCACAAGCCAGCTTCAGGAGTGTGGATATAAATCACTTTAGCAGTATTACCACTCCATTCGTTGATGATGGCAATATCATGTTCTCCATATTCCGCCTCGTTAATAATTTGGCGGATTTTGGTTTTCTCCAAATCATCATAAACTACTACTCGTGTTTCAACGTCGTTTACAGGATTATCCCAATTCACTGTAACGATTAAATCATTGATGGTTTCATCAACAATCCAACTGCTGTAGAGCGGAACTTCATCATTAGTAATGATGTCCCATTTTCCATTGAAGCTATATTTAACACCTATATCTACCGTGATTTCTTCTCCGGAAAATGGAAGATGTACTTTCGTTTCTGCCCATGCTGCGATATAATCGTTACTGGTAATATGATCGTTGATGAAATTGATATAATAATTGCCTGAAAGTGTCTTGTCAATAGAATCGAATGTTATACTGGCTTGCCCATAAGCTGTAAAATCAAGATTAAAGCTACTTGTAAAATCAAAACTACCGACAATAGTTCTTTGTGCAAAGGATGCCGAACCGTTCACTCGCACATAATCTTTGTTCCAATTAAGGGTAACCTGCCCTTGAAAATCTATTGCATCTTTATCTATTATTGTTCCTTCTACGAATCCTGCAATATGTTTGCTATCCAGCTCACCGTTCACACTCAAAACCATAACTTCCGGAAGCTGTAGCTCTACTCCGCCTTTAAATAGTAATGGTTCCTTATTGCTACTTGCCAGATTAGAAACACCTCCTTCAATAGCAGTTAAAAACCATCCGGTTGTACCAAGGGCTAGGCCCGGGTTGATGAACGGGATATGAAAAAGGGCTGTGTCAAGCTCAAAAGGATTAACGATAAATCCTATGGTGGTTTCAAGAGAAGATGCGAACATAGGTAGCTTTATACCAGCCCAGCAATTCGAGATTTGGCCTGTACCCCTTGAATTCATTGGTGTTTAAAATTT
>JBMOIS010000114.1:0-4064 GCA_049317185.1 Chlorobium sp.
GCACAGCACAGCACAGCACAGCACAGCACAGCACAGCACAGCACAGCACAGCACAGCAACAGGTTACAGCTTCGGTTGGCAAGGCTTGATGACGCGAAAGTGCTTTTAGAATGGAGAAACAATTCCTTAACTCGTCAAGCCAGCCATAACACTGCGCTTATTAGCGAAGACGAACATATACAGTGGCTGAGAAGTATTTTGGAGAATGAAAATCGAAAGTTGTACGTTGCCGAAATTGATGGTGCTCCTGCTGGGACGGTACGAGTAGACTCAGAAAAATATGGATTTGAACTTTCCTGGACTGTATCCCCGATGAGGCGTGGTTCTGGTATTGGAAAGGAAATGGTTTCTCAGCTTGCGAAGGGCATATCCGAACCCATACGTGCAGAAATCAAGAGTGGCAATGTTGCTTCAATCCGAATTGCAGAGGAGGCTGGCATGATGTTTGATAGAGAAGAGGGCGGGGTTCTCTACTATCATCGTGACGCAATTCATCAACCCATTATTCCGTGAAATGTTAATCGAAAAATGAGGATGAGAGAGGCTAATCGCGGGGAGTAAAATTTTTTTTATGGTCAGAGTGAAGTAAAATATCGTTATGAGCTTTTTCTGGAATAAAGAAAAAAACAGGTCATTGAAAGAGGAACGTGGCATTTCTTTCGAAAGAATCGTTGTGGCAATTGAAGAAGGGCATTTGATTGATGTGGTTGAACATCCAAATACAGCAAAACATGAAAACCAACTCATATTGATTATTGAAATTGATGGCTATGCGATATGTGTTCCATGTGTTCCTGAAAAAGGTGGTGACTTTTTTTTGAAAACATTGTATCGAAGCAGAAAATATACAAAGTCTTACAATTTAGGAGGGGTTTTATGAGTGATACTGATGAACAAGAACTTATTGATTCAATTGAATCAGGTGAGTGGACATCCGTTAAAGATTTTAATGCTATCAAAAGTCAATTAATGAAGGCGGCTACCGAAACCGCATTAAAAGATCACCGAATCAATTTCCGTGTTTCTAAACGAGATGCAGAAGCCTTAAGAACGAAGGCACTGGAAGAAGGAATTCCATACCAGACACTCGTTACAAGTATTTTACATAAATATGTCATCGGAAAACTGACAGATTCGAGTAACACAAATTATGCCTGATGCTTTTATGAGCAGAGTGTTCTGACAAGAGATGGGGTTCGATCGGATAATTCTCACTCTCATGCCGACACCACCGCCAGCAAATTGGGTTGTCGCAATCCAGTGTTGGCGAAGAGAGGAGTGTTGGTGGGCGTAACCGAAGTCGCGGTCACGGAGATAACTTCAGTTTCTCGTCCATTGTTATCCTGAAAGTAGGATAAAGCGCACACTATTTGCAGGGCACTCCCAGATATTCCAGGAACAACCTGTCTCTGGCTACTGATTCGGTAGACCAACGGTAGTTGCCCATGGGTGTTCGCACGTTGGTCGTTTCAATGCAGTCGAACCAGTCCAGAATCTGGGCGAGTGATCGTTGCTCAAGCCACTTGTCCAGTTGATTTTCGAGCTTGACAAGCGCGGCGGTCTTTTCGCTTTTGTTCTTTCCAAGCCCTTCTCGCATTTCCTTGATTTTCTTTGTCAGAAAGCAGTGATAACCCAGTGAGACAAACTGCACGAACTGCCTTCCCCGCAGATTGTCGGGGTACCATGTGCGCGGCCGTGCTCCATCAAGCACTTGCCTGTTCATTATAGGCCGTAACCCGCTCATAGAGGTAAATATCACCGTTCGGACGCCGTTCACGCCGTTCACCAACGTGAGTTTTTCCAGTTACTGGTTTAGACATGGGGTAAACTCCTTTTTATCGTGTGTATCTTATGGTACATACATGCACGTTAAAAAGCAAGAAAAAAGCTTGATTTTGCTTGAAAATCGGGCCTGTTCGGTGATGTTTTTCGTTAATGTGTTCGCTTTATCCTACTTTCAGGTTGTTATCAGCATCATATTGTATTTCCCATGCAGTCGCGGCAATAAACCTGTCAGCAGGGTCATGATGCGGCAACTCAATCAGTCTTCTTCTGACTGCATCTGGTGCTTTGGCTTTGCTGGCTTGCTATTTTTGTGGATAACGACAGGAAATCAGTAGCGGGCCAACAACCTTGTCGCGTCAGCACCGCCGAGCTTCTTCTCGGTGCCAGGATAGACTTGATATGCAATTTTATTTTAGTATTCGAGCTTTCCAATACCCAGGTTTACGGCTCAAATGCATAACGGCTTGAATTATAAGGGTTTCGTTATTTTCGATTGTATAGTAGATTCCGAACGGAAAGCCTTTTACAAGGTGTCGTCGGATGTCTTCTTCAATTGGTTGCCAGGCTCGAGGATAGAGAAGAATCAGGTTTATGCCCTCTTCAACCTGGGAGACAAAGCCAATGGCAAGGGACGTTGAAATACCAGCATAATATTGAGTTGCTTCAGCGTACTCTTGAAAAGCTTCAGGATGAAAATGATAGTTCATTTTTCAATCATGGCCCTTACTTGGGCTAATCCTTCCTCACCATTTATTGGCACGATTTTCCCGGAGCGAATTTCATCCCTTCTTTTTTTAACTTCATCCAAATGGCTTTTAGTTACTAGTGGGTCTATATCATCTTCAATACTTGCAACAAGCTTTTCGGCAAGAATAGCCCTGGAATCGTTAGGCAGTATTTTCGCTTCTGAGAATATCTCTTCGAGTGACATTGGCATAAGTATTACCTCCTTTTCTTCCCAATATAAGTTATTTGACGTAATCCTGACCTGCTGATTTTCGTAGTAGCGGCAAGCCTCCCAAAACTCTTCATCCGCTTCCGGGAAGAATTCGAAGTTCACGACAACTCGCTTATCGCTCTTTTGAATAATTCGTTACCAGAAATACCGTGTGCTGGAATGGAATGGAATGGAATGTCAGGCATAGAGTTACGAGATTGATGCGTTGCATTCCTCACTGCATCCTATGCTCCTATTTGTTCACTATGCTTTTTTGCCATTGCAAATACCTCGTCAATACTTTTTTTTGCCAAAGCGTTTGCTGCCATTCGGTATAATCAAACGAGTCACGGTTTATTAAAACAATAACTCTTTCTGCTTCAAAAGGATCCAAACGCTCCCGCAGGGCCTGTATCCCTTCATGACGAATTAAAGTATCACTTCTCCTCTGCTCTTCTCCATCAGGATTGCGAAATCTATTGGATTGACAGTTCTTATTTCTGGTAATGAGCGTTGACAACGCAAATATGCTTCCGTTTGCTGGCGTTCGCAAGTGTTTACTTTGCTATCGATGTCGCAATATTCGGACTGCCTGGATTGACCCCCAAAGTTCGAGTTTTTGGAATAATGACCAAGTCCATATCTTCCATTGGAATGGCGCCAAGTAAAGCCTGATCACCCATAACCAGTGCGCCAGCGAACCCAATGCGATTCTTGAAACGAAGTTCGATGGGCCCAACATAGGGAACAAGTTTTTGGCTTCCATCCGCTAACGTCACCTCCTTTTTGTCGATCTCATCCAATTTCATCTGAATCCTGATATGTTCTGGAATACAGAGATGCACTGAACCAGAGTCTACCATGGCATCAACCAGAAAAGGCTCAAGCTCCGGTTTTCGTGGATTTCTTAATTCCACTTTTGCGTTAATCAAACCCATTTGTCTTTCTCCTTTCATTTGTTGCGGTTATATCTGACATTGGTTATACCGATCTGCATAATCCTGACCTGCAAAATTTCTAAAAGGATTACAAAACATGGTACAAAAGGGAGTCGTCAACAAATGACGTATTCCGCGATAATGTTACCCTACTGCATGAAGTTACTAAAATTTGAGTATCCACCAGCGCAGGTAGCATTGGCATTCCTGAGTTTGTGGTGCTGTCAGTTCTCGCAACAAAACAAATGATCAGCATCCGAGCACTCCTGTCCGCTTAATCCAAGTCGTCTGGCACGTACTTCCCACTTTTTCACAACATCAAACACATCATTGACAATTCGTCCAGCATGCGCACTATCCATCCGGTAATATCCAGCAGTCGCCATTGCCACATGAAAATCCGG
>JBMOIS010000115.1:0-4035 GCA_049317185.1 Chlorobium sp.
CGCTCAACGTGGTGAGACTGCCTATGCCTGTGCCGGTTGTTCATGACGGGTGTCGTCTGCCAGCCAGTTACGCAAACTTCTATATCGCCAACACGATAGTTCTTGTGCCAACCTACCGTTGTTCACAAGACCAGAACGCTATTCAGATATTACAGGAATTTTTTCCGGAGAGGAGGGTCGTCGGTATCGATTGCACCGATATTGTTTTGGGTCTTGGTGCTCTTCATTGTTTAACGCATGAAGAAGTCGATGTGTAGAAACACAAAAAGCGGCCAATCGACCGCTTTTTGTCTCCTCAAATTCATGACATTCAGGCAAGCAGTGCTGCAAGAGCCTTGCAGTTTTCGTCAACAATCGCTGCGGACTGCTGAAGAGCTTCAAGCTCAGCGCCGGAGAGGTTGATTTCAAGAATCTGCTCAACCCCATCTTTGCCAAGTTTGATTGGTACACCGCAGAAGACATTGTCAATACCATACTGACCTTCAAGCAGGGTTGTGCAAGGGATAATACGTTTGCGGTCTTTCACGATAGCTTCAATCATCTCAACTGCTGAAGCCGCTGGAGCATAGAATGCGGAACCGGTTTTCAGATAGTTGACAATTTCAATACCGCCATTTCTGGTGCGAGTGACCAGCTCATCAATTTTTTCCTGTGGCAGCAGCTCTGTCAGAGGGATACCTGCAACGTTGGTATAATTGACCACCGGCACCATTGAATCACCATGTCCGCCAAGGACCAGTGCGCTAATGTCCTGCATGGAAATATTGAGCGCCTCAGCAATAAAGCTTTTGAAACGCGCAGTATCAAGAACTCCGGCCATGCCGATAACCCTCTCTTTTGGAAGGCCGCTTGCCTTCTGGGCAACAAAGGTCATGACATCAAGCGGGTTGGAGACCATGACAATAATCGGGTTGGAAGAATATTTCATCACCTCTTTCGTCACGTCTCTGATAATCGTGGCATTTTTCATCAAGAGATCCTCTCTTGACATACCAGGTTTTCTTGCCAGACCAGCAGTAATCAGAACAATATCCGAATTCGCTGAATCTTTATAGTCATTGGATCCGAAGACACTGGTATCGAACAGACCAACAGGCCCTGATTCGTAAATGTCAAGAGCCTTACCCTGGGGAACACCTTCAACGATGTCAATCAGAACAACCTCTTTTGCGAGTTGTTTTTCAGCAATGCGCAGAGCTGCTGTAGCTCCAACATTTCCCGCTCCAATAACGGTGATTTTCATAATTCGATAATTTTTTAAAAGTGTAAAGAGTGGATTTTTAACAGAGATTCTTTTTCGATAATGTTCAGTGACATATAATAAAAAAAGCCGACTTCAAACAAGACGGCTTTTTTTATTAAAAACTTATTGTGCAGCATACATGGTTCAGCAGGGGAGAATGTTAACCTGCTTTTTATTATTGCGTCCGTTGCGGAAAGTCACCACGCCGTCAACAAGAGCAAAAATAGTATGATCACGTCCCAATCCGGCATTGATGCCCGGTTTGATAACGGTGCCTCTCTGGCGAAGAATGATTGTTCCTGCGGCTACCGTAGAGCCACCTGCGGCTTTTACTCCGAGATATTTCGGGTTACTGTCGCGACCGTTTTTTGTCGATCCGCCACCTTTTTTATGAGCCATAGCAAAAAATTAACGTTAAAAATCCTGAATACTTTTAAAGCGAAACAACTTCGATCTGGGTCATCTGCTGACGGTGTCCGTTTCGTACCTGATAACGTTTCCTCCGTTTTTTCTTGAACACGATTACCTTCGTATCCTTGACATGAGCAAGGACTTTTGCCTGAATGCTGCCAGCAGCCAGAACGGTATTTTCGCCGTCAATCGCTGCCATGGACTGGATTTCCATGGTTTCGCCAATTGCCGTCTTTTGTTTGGGGACGAAAAGCGTATCCCCCTGTCGTACCAGATATTGTTTGTCGGAAATCTTGATCAGCGCCTGCATTACAGATATATTTTAGTGATAAAGGTCTTGAATATAGTAATAATATCCTGATTATCAAATAATGGAAAAGCATCTGTGAAAATCTCTTTCCTGGTTCGATAACAGGGGAAGCAGGGGTTTGAATAGTAACAGGTTTGTGTGTGGTCATAAGGCTATTGCTTGGGGTGTTTTTGGAAGGGCAATGCCCAGTTGCAGGGTAGCTACTTGCCCCGTAGCCGTTTATTACTCTGGTACAGACTGCCGAAATTACCTCTCGGGAGATCATCCCGCCATACGACGTGGGTTCGCGACATACTCTCAATGTTTACGATCCCGGGCAGAAACAGCCACTCCATTTCTGGCGCAGTGCTGAGCTTGACTGTCATCTTCAGGATATTGAGTGCATCAGCAGCCTTGAGCTGGCCATCAGACATCCGCCAGCGGAGCAGCATATTCTGGTGCAATGAGAACCTTACAGCTCCAATTGGAAACGAAGTGCATCAAGAATCTCGCGACGCAAATGTACATCAACGAGTTCACCAAAAGTTTGTTCGAGCCTGACTTTATCCAGTGTACGAATTTGGTAGCATAGCGCAATTGAGTCCATCGATAAACCAGCGACACGAGCAGGTAACAAAACTTCGTTGGGGTAAATAACACGCATAACAGACTTGCGTGAAGTCAACGGGATGACATTAACCACTGGCAAGATCTGATTTATACGCTCCCTGCTCACAACAAGCACAGGGCGTTTGCCTGCCTGTTCGGAACCTTTTGCCGGATCAAGGGAAACGAGAAACACATGCCACTGGTACTTCATTCCGCAGGCTCCCACCACGTTGCATCTGTGTCGGCAAAATCACTTATGGCGTGACGTAAATCATCCATAAAAAGGACGTCATTCGCCGCTTGTTCCATTTGTGCAAGCTTTTCCTCTGTCCCACGAACTGACGATAATTGCCTGAGAGTCTCTTCTACTAATGCAAATTCAGGCAATGGTAAAATCACGCCAACAGGATTACCCTTAACATCAGTAATCAATTGGTGTCCAATAACAGTCGCAGCCATCATTTACCTCCCTGAATAATTCGATCATTTGAGTTATTACCGTAGTATATAAGGAAAAACATTATTGTGCAAACGATTTATCAGTCCTAACGGCGACAAAAAGCCTGCAAATCGTGGCTTCGACTCACTTCGACTTCGCTCAGTGACCGCCGCTCAGCCACCATGTCAAGTGTAACCGGTATCGGATTATCCAGCCATACGACGTGGGTTCGTGACATACTCTCACTGCCCACGCTCTCGGGCACAAACAGCCACTCCATTTCTGGCGCAGAGCTGAGCTTGACTGCCATCTTCAGGATATTGAGAGCATCAGCAGCCTTGACCTGACCGTCGTGGTTGACATCCGCCGCAAGCCTTTTTTCCTCATAGAGTTGGATTGAACAAGCTCTGAGCCTCCAGATTGTTACGCAATCCACCATCTGTCTCAATCAGGATTGTCTGAACCATGATTCCTGGGATTGGCATGATGAGCATGATTCAGGATTGAGAACAATCGAGAAAATCAAGGTTCAAGACGATTGCAGCAATGTAACCGGCACATCAGCGATACTTGCGGCCTGTTCCGCACTAAACCCACTTGCCATGAGCTTGCGAGCAACCTCAACCCTGCCCTCAACAACCCCAATCTCTTTGCCTTGCACAAAGCCCTCTTCCTTGGCATCGCGCTCAAAACTGGTAATGTATGTCATTTTTTGTTGCTCCTCCATTCTGTTGATTTCAGCTTTTAATTTTTGCCGTAACTCTTTTGGTAATTCTAAAAACCAGTCAATAACCCTCAAAAGTTCCACGATGCGCGTTCGCTCCCACTGGCGTTCGTACAATAACCGTATCAACCGTAGTTTTGCGTTAAAACGCTCATTATTATTTTGGCGAGTTTGCTGTGTCAGTAAATGCGCCGCAGTTATCAATCCGAACGCATTATCCAACGTGAGAAGCTCATCTATTTTTGGCTCATAATCAATCAGCTTAACAATTGAAAATTCTAATGTATGTTTGCTGCCTGCAAATGCAAAACCCCAGGAAT
>JBMOIS010000116.1:0-4005 GCA_049317185.1 Chlorobium sp.
GAGAGGAGCAAGCAAAAAAAGCAGCAGAGAAAGCCGCCACCATTATTGCGTTTCTCGAGAGGGAAGAGAACCAGAGCTTGCGACTCTTGGCAGCGGTTCCCATGCTGTTGCAGATTATGGCGATACTCTGGAAAGATCGTCACTATCTGCCGAAAACCCGCTCAGATTTGTATAATGCCGCCGTGAATTATATCCTTGACTATCGCGACCGCCAAAAAAAGATTTATCCCCTGCTGAGCGCTGAAGATGCCCGGCGAGTTCTGACACCGGTGTCGCTCTGGATGCAGGAAGATCTCGAAAAGGATGAGGCCGACCAGGCGTTGATGCAGGCCGAGATGCAAAAACATCTGAAAACGCTTCATCAGCCCCCTTCAGTCGAGAAGTTCTGTGATAACCTGATTGATCGTGCAGGATTGCTGGTGGCTTATGGCGATCAGGAGTATCGGTTCCGTCATAAATCTTTCCGGGAGTACATGGCGGGCCTGCAGCTTGAGAAAAAAATGCACAGCACCCCTGGCCTTCTCGACAAGCTGGTGAGTAATTTTGGGAAGGACTGGTGGGAAGAGCCGCTCCGTTTTTATATCGCCGAGGTGGATGCCGATGCCTTTGATGCTTTTATGGCCAAGCTTTTCGATGCAGAGGTCAGCACCACATTGAACCAAAAGCAGCAGGATTTACTGGTCATGCTCATCAAGGAGGCGCGGCAGACAAAGACGGACGGCTTGCAGAAGAGGTTGCTTGATTCGGCAACCACAACAAACCGGCAGCGCTACATCATGCAATGCCTCAAAGCCATCGGCACTGCGGAGGCCCTCGATGCTGTTCGGAAGTTTCTTGATGCTCCCTTTGAGAAAAAAGCAGAAGCGCTGGATGTTGCCTGTGAAATTGTGAGCGTTACTGAGCTGCCGGGTGGAGCTGGCAACCGTGAGAGTTGTGGGGCAAAAGACTCTCTGATAATGGACAAGGCTGGCGCTCACTATATTTTGATCAAGGGAGGCGCCTTTACCTCCTCACTGACGAAAAAGCAGGAGACAGTGGATGATATCTACGTTGCAAAATACACCGTGACCAACAAGCACTACCGTCAGTTTATCAACTATCTGGATTCAAAAGAGGCCGGTTACGCCGCTATTCTGTCTGTTGAAAGCTACACAAAAAGCCTGATTGCCCTGGCTGAGAGCATCAAGGATTTCAGCGCCTATATAAGGGGAGAAAAATCGCTGGCAACACGATTTCGTTCTCGTTTTGATGACGATAAACAGTTCAACAAGGATGATCAGCCGGTGCTGGATCCAAGCTGGTATGCCGCCCGGGCATATTGCCTGTGGCTTTCATTGCTGGAGAGCGAAAGCGGAGAGACCAATCTGTATCGCCTGCCAACTGAAAAAGAGTGGGAATATGCTGCAGGTGGAAAAGAGAGCAGAAAATACCCTTGGGGCGATAAGGAACCCTCGCCAACACTTGCCAATTATAACAACAATGAGGGAACCACAACACCGACAGGTCGTTACCCAGAAGGCGCTACACCTGAAGGGTTACATGATATGGCGGGTAATGTTTGGGAGTGGACGGACGACTGGTATGATAAAGATAAAGGTTGGCGTTCGGTTCGGGGCGGGTCGTATTATAGCAGTAATGCTGATGCTCTGCGCTGCTCCTCCCGGAACAACGACCTTCCGAGGTACGTCAACGACTATGTGGGTTTTCGAGTGATTCGTTCCAGTCTTTTTTCTTCCTGAACATCTGATCCTCTGATATCTGGAACCCTGAAAAAGAAAGTCTCAATAACGCCGAAACTGTTTTCAAAAGCAATGGAGTTTTATGCCTCTTGATTGGATAAAGAGTGGGGGCTCACTGATTGTATCTCCTTTATCGTCATGAAAGAGAAAAACCTGACTGACGCACTGACCACCGATCATCATTTCGAGCAAGCGGGTTTCACTCCTCTCATGCGCAAAAAGGGTCAGTGATGCGTTGTATTATTTTGTACCACTATCAACCAAAATGCACCCTTTCACCGGCATCCCGCCTTCGCTGCTTCAGCATCCATACCTGCGCAAAGCTTCAGTGCATGCCAGCCAGCATCTTCGCTCGCCGCTGAGTAAAATGGCTACTCGCCTTACCAAGAATGCAGAGATTTCAAAAAAATCATGAACAGCTCAACTCCATACTTGCGCTGAGCAGTATTGCCCAACAGCAAACTCCCGCGAAAGCGCACCCCCCAAGCAACAAACCACACCATCAGTCCTATTCCTCCTATTCCTCCTATCAGTCCTATCTCTCCTATTTTACCAATACCCGCCCAATAAGCCGCTCTCATTGAAATAATTTCACATTATTATCACTCTTTTAATTCCCGGATAAAACAAATTATTATATTGCCAAGCGCACATTGCATCAAGCAAACTCAAATCAGCACCGATGAACCTTTCTTATCATCCAAAACAAGGCACTATTGTTATTTGTGATTTCAAAGGTTTCGTCGCTCCTGAGATGGTGAAGCGACGGCCTGTGGTGATCGTTTCTCCGCGTATGCGTCAAAGAGAGGGGCTTTGTACCATTGTCCCCTTAAGTACTACGCCACCGAATGATAGTGAGGCTTACCACTACAAGTTGTACATTAACCCAGTTCTTCCAAAACCCTATGACGCTGAATTTCACTGGGTAAAAGCCGATATGATCTATACTGTTTCATGAGACAGGCTTTTTCTACCGTTCTTTGGAAAAAATCAGGGTAAACATGGTTACGATAAGAGGGTTATAAGCAATGATGACCTTGTTAACATCCAGCAATGTATTTTGGCTGGATTAGGAATAAAGGCTTGACGATGACTACCCAAAAGAGTATATTGCTCCCGTACCCGCTCTCTTGACTTGTCAGGATCGGGCGTAAGTCCACCTCGGTGGCCGCCATACATGAGAATATCAATTAAGTATGGTGTCTTTTTAAGGCCCAGTATTCGTACTGGGCTTTTTTTTGCCTCACCCCATTCTTGTCACGCCTCGCCGAGCAGCATATCATAAAAAAACGCCCCCCCAAAACCGCTGTAAATCACAGCTCTTGAGTATATTGACACTCGGTTATCTTTGTCTGAGGTTTCCATACACGAAGTAAAGCTCGATGCAAAGCGAACAGTGATTGTTCAACCATTGCAGACGGCAGTCGATAGAGGCAGGGAATAAAAAAGAAACGCTCCCAAAGTCAAGAGCGTCAGACCGGAGGTACTATCTCTGGTGATGCTGTGCTCTTATTATAAGCATTTTTTTCAAGGTATAGAGCAGGAATATGACAGTTAAACCTCCATTCAGCCGAAGAATTGTTACTTTCCCATGGGTACAGGATGATTTTCCGGATTCTGCACGCACAGCACTTTTACACCTTCTGGATGATCTGGTTGACCGAAGGTATGTCAAGGGATGGATTGAAATTGATAGAGAGATGCGACGCATTAATAGGGTAGAACTGCAGATATATGATCGGCAAGGCGATGAGTCTTATTTGGATGCCTGCCATTCTGTAGAACAACTTTTGAGAACATCAGAGTGGCAAAAGATTTTTTACTTTTGTGAACGTCTGCAATCTCATCTGGCATCCTCAATCGACGATTGGAATGGACATGTAGAAATTGACCGTGTTTATGCGCAGTTATACATTGGTGATGAACTGCAACGAATCTTTCTCGAAGAAAACCTGGCATTTTCTTTCGATCAGGAGCAAGGTGAAATCCAGCGCAGAGGAAGAGGGCATACGTTACAGCAGATCGCAAAAGCAGAGCCAACGCTTGGTGACCCACGTCTGGATAACGCACGTGAGCACTTCACAAAAGCAATGCAGTATTTTAGCAATCGTACCAGACCTGATTATGAAAATACGGCGAAAGAAGCCGTTTGCGCGGTTGAAGCGGCTGCGCGAAATCTTTTCCCTCACGTCAAAGCAAAAACCTTGGGTGAAGTCATCAAGCAAATTCAAGGTTCTGGCGAAGGTCAATTACCAAAACCTCTTGC
>JBMOIS010000117.1:0-3994 GCA_049317185.1 Chlorobium sp.
CGGTCTGAGCTACTCCATTGAGAAAAAACCGCACCCAATGGATCAGGTTATTACTTACTCGAACCTGCGTGAGGGCATCATAGTAGCTGGAACGGTTGCGCTCAAAGAAATCCGACAGGTAGAGGGATGGTTTGGCCAGCAAGCCCATACTGACCAGGTAAAGCGGAATCATCAGGCGGCCAATACGACCATTACCGTCCAAAAAGGGGTGTATGGTCTCGAACTGGTAGTGACTAATGGCAAGACGCACCAGGTGAGGAACCATGATTTCCTGATTATGCCAGAACTTCTCAAGATCCCCCATCAATTCGGCTACACTCTCTTGATGTGGAGGAATGAACGTGGCATCGGTTAAACTGGAACCGCCAATCCAATTCTGGCTGACCCGAAATTCGCCGGGCAATCAGCCCAAAAATAATGCAGGTCGTGCAATTATTTTAAGGACTCGAACTGAGCAACAGAACTGTTTTGGTGGTATTTTTGGGGGTGTTTTATCATTAAGCCGAAGTTCCCTGTATAAAAAAACGATAACTCTTTATAGAAAAAGCAAAAGGCGGGAAAATCAACTTCCATCTACTGGGTACAAACGAATCAATTCCATTGCTCGGATCTGAAGTAGTGTTGGTTCAGTATCTTGAAAAATAACAGGACTTTCTGATGCGGATTTTAGTCTGCACCGGTTCCGACTGCGAGTGCCCAGCTCCATGATAAGAGAACGGAAACTGTGAACTGGTAATCCCTCTTTGTTTGTTTTTGTACTTTTTTTCCTTTTTGCCGATTTGGATGAGACCGCAGGTTTGATCGGATCGCGCTCTTTCCTGCCTTGAGAAAGTTCTTCATCGTCGAAGAGTAAGGGAGCAAGAGCTTGACGCATGTGCCACTCAACATAATAAGCCAACAGGCAAAGAAAGATATGGGCACGAACACGTTCGGCATAGTGATGGTATATGGGTCGTACCTGCAGGTCAATACTTTTGAAGGTGCGGAAAACCTGTTCGACTCTCGCTAAATTCTTATAGCTTCTTACCGTATCCTCTGCCGAAAGGTTTTGTCGGCTTTCGCTGGTGCGAATAACATAGATGCCATCCAGCTCCGCTTCTTGTGCGATCGATTCAGCTTTCCTCTTGAAGGAAAACTCTGCATCAGTAATCGATATCTCAAAGTGTTTGGCCATTTTATATCCATTGATAGTCTTGCCAACCTTTCGGCCTATCTCCGATGCACTTAGCGGCTTTTTTGTGCGGCGCTTAACCTCAGCACAAATCTTCCGTAGTTTATTTTCTGTAGCATCCAATAACTCTTGTCGTTTGCGCCTCCGTTCATCACAGAGCAGTGGATTGAAGCAGGCGATAAGTCGTTCACCAGGGAAATCTGGCGAAGCTATTTCAGCAAGATTTTTTTCATCAAACAACGAAAACTGCAAATGGTTATCTCCTGCCAGTTTGCGAATGTTCTCGCTCCGCAATGCTGAAATCCACCCAATCCCGGGATGAGTTTTCAGGACATCAATCTGTGTTTGAGTTAACGTGCCACGATCTCCAACAAGAACTACTCGCTGTAATGCAAAATGCTTTTTCAGCTTCTCCACCTGGTCTGCTACCGTACTGGGATCACCAGTGTTACCAGGATAAACCTCAACAGCTATGGGACGTCCCTTGACATCGGTCATTACTCCGTAGGTAATGATTGGCTTGCCTCGCCGACCTGCTTTATCGTGGCCCAAGCGTGCCAGAGGACAACAATGACCTTCATAAGAGCTGTTGCTCACATCATAAAATACATGTTGACCTTCACCCAGATGACGGCTCGCAAAACTTTTTTCTATAACAGGTTGCCGCTCCAGCAACCAGTCCATGGCCGCATACAATTCATCCTCATCAGCATCCTCAACATTGAGTAACTGCGCAAGAGTTGTGCTATGCCATAACCTCGTCGTGGCCAATTTCGAAGCCGGTGCAATCAGACGTTCGACGACCATTGCCAAAACAAGATCACGCTCGCGAGTGCGTCGGGCAGCGATTATTTTGTCAAGACCGATATGACGAATCACCTTGAGAATAGCTTCGACGTGGCCATGAGGCAATGAGCGCTCAATGGTGAAGACCTCACTTGGGGAGACCAGCGGCTCATTCTTCAAAACCCGTCGTAACGCAGCTACCTTTTCCGGAGGCCAGTCCGAGATGTTAGCCAAGGTGCGTTTCTTGACTTTGTCGTTCTCACGCCAAGACTCACGGAGTAAGATGGCTGGACGAGAATTTCTATTTGGGATAATATCAACGTGCATGGAATAAATATATCGATTAATTCCATATAAAACAAATGATTAAATGTAATTTACATGGGTACAAAAACACAAAAAAACCCGATATCTTACCACGAATCAATAGGTTATGCGATTTTTACCCGGCGAACTTCGGATTAAGGCCAAGCATAATCTACTTTTATAAAAGCAGTTAAAGCCATTATTTGAATCCCACCCTCTCCGCCACATGACCAGCATTATCAAGCCCGCCCCACGCGGGCTTCCGGCTTTATTATGCGTCCCTGCCTGCATTCAGGCCCTCAGCATATCCCCGGAGGGGCAACGAAACCGCTACCCGTTATTATCCCTCTTTTTCTGCCGAGCTGGAGCTCGGCGCTCCCAGCCTCCCTTATTGATCATCAATCGCCCTTAACCACCCTTCTGATTTTGACCTGCCTCTTGTTGAAAAAGGCCCGGCTTGTTTTGTACATTGCTCATTGAGTAGTGCAATACCCGCCACATACTTTTGGAGAGATCCTATGAATTCAGATATCCGGTGGATACAACGGTTTAACCATTTCCTGAAAGCTTTTGCACAAATGGAAGAGGCTGAAGAGCTGGCCAAACTGAGACCATTGTCGAAGCTTGAAGAGCAAGGGGTGATTCAGGCATTTGAATATACCCATGAACTGGCCTGGAAAACATTGAAAGATTTTCTCGAAAATCGGGGAGTTCAGAATTTATTTGGTTCCAAAGACACAACCCGTGCAGCCTTCAAAGCTGGATTGATTGCAAACGGTGAGACATGGATGGAGATGATCGTCAGTCGCAATGCAACGTCACATACGTATGATGATGCAACGGCTGACAACATTGTTTCTGCTATCCATACCGATTATGTTGCGGAGTTTGGGGCTCTGAAAGTAAAACTTGATGCACTGAAACAGGAAGAGCAGGCATGAAATACGGCATTCCAGAGATAACAATCAGGAAAATCAATACCGTTCTGGCCCATTACCCGCAAGTGGAGCAAGCCACGCTCTATGGCTCCCGTGCCGCAGGCAACTACAAGAACGGCTCTGATATTGACCTGACGCTCTACGGTGAATCACTGACGTTCAGCACGTTGAGCCATATTACTGATGAGCTTGATGAGCTGCTTTTGCCTTACACTATTGACCTCTCCATTTTTGCCGATATCAGCGACCACGATGTCATTGATCACATTCAGCGCGTTGGCATAGTTTTCTATGAACGAACCAATGCGTCAATCAACCATGCTGAACTCCGATAGAACTCTGGTTTCTTACGGCTGACCTGCCTGCACTCATGCGTTGCACAGCTCCATGGACAAATAACCGAACCGCTACCCGTTATTATCCTTCTTTTCTACCGAGCTGGAGCTCGGCGCTCCCAGATAGATGCTCACCGTCAACCGATTTGAACCGAGAGCATGGAGAGCGAGCCGCCCTCAATCCCCTCAACCGGAAACCTCACCTCCTCACCTTCCCGCCGCAAACCCATCACATAGAGCAGCGGGAGGAAATGGTCGGGCGAAGGGACGCTAAGCCGGGCATCATTGCCCACCCTGCTGAACTCTGCAAGCTCCCCTTCCCGCCCTTCAAGAATGAGCCGCCTCACTCCTGCCTCGAAACGCAGCGCCCAGTCGAAGGGCGGCACCGCTTCATCGCCCCAAACATAGGCCCGAAGGTTGTGAACAATATTGCCACTGCCGACAATCAGGATGCCCTC
>JBMOIS010000118.1:0-3934 GCA_049317185.1 Chlorobium sp.
AGAGCATTTGCATGGCATGCAAAGGGTCAGGAGTTCGAGTCTCCTTAGCTCCACAGAAATAATCACAAAAAAGCTCAGTCATCGACCGGGCTTTTTTTGTTTCTGTTCCCCCGCATCGGCCCACTCTCTTCATGACTTTTTGCCAACCTTTGCAATCAAAAATATCAGGCCGACAGTCAGTGAGGCCGCTATACCTGCTGCAACATTGAACACTCCAGCCAGCAAAACAACCGGCAAAGTAAAGACAGCCATATAACCAGTAAACCCTGAACTTGCAAGAAAGGTCAAAGCGGTAAGAGCTGTAAAGAAAAAACTGGTTGCAAGACTTCCGGCAAAAGAGACAAAGATCTTCTCCCCCTTCCCTTCAGAAATATTTTGCCACCGCTTTACCTGTTTTGTGCTGCCCGGATCAAGCATCCCTCTTACAAGCATGGCAACAAGCGCGAAGATTATCAACACCACAACCTGAATGCCATACACCCTCCACTGATCACTTTTTGATGGGTGAAAAGAACCTTCGCCAAGCCTGAGCGAGGCAAGTTGCAGCATAAAAATCGATGTCCAGTAAAACAGCGTTCCCCAGAGCAGCGTTACCGATACCCATATCGCAACTCCCGGAGGAGTCGGAGTTTTTTTTGTCGTTGCTATCATGTATCCTGTAATAAGTTGATTGAGCTGAGTCCCTGTCGGTAATCTGCATCTAAAAGATAGAGCCAATGTAACAAAAAGTCTGTTTTTTCTCTTGTAATCATTGAGCCATGTGACCGGCGGATCGAATGATGAATGAGAAGCACTCAACCGAATTGCCTGGGTGGCGGAGTATTATCAGTGAACAAAAGGAACGCAAGGATTATTTCGATTTACCATTTGAATTCGTTATGTTCACTGGCCATTAAAGAGGTTGTTTGCTCGTAAACTGAACTTTAAACATACCATTGCTTATGTGTGGGGTTTTCGGCGTTTTTAATTCTAAAACTCCCGCGGAAGATACCTTCTATGGACTGTACTCACTTCAGCACAGAGGACAGGAAGCCGCCGGTATCGTTGTAGCAGAATATAACAAGGTCAAAAAGAGAACTCTCTTCAAACAGCATAAAGGCATGGGTCTTGTCGCTGAGGTATTCAGGGATGAAACTGTTTTTGAAACTCTTGGAGGTTATGCCGCGATTGGTCACAACCGTTATTCGACGACAGGATCCTCTTCGTCCATCAGTAATATTCAGCCTTTTTCACTGACCTACCGTTCTGGAAGTCTGGCAATTGCCCATAACGGCAACCTGACCAACTCACGTGCCTTGCGACGCGAACTGACTGAACTTGGTGTTATCTTTCAGGCCTCTTCTGACACAGAAATAATCCCTCATCTGGCAGCAAGAAGCCGTGAAAAAGAGCCCATACACCAGCTCTACGAAGCGTTATTGCAGGTAAAGGGCGCTTACTCGATGGTGCTTTTGGCCAACAACCAGATGATCGCCGCCAGAGACCCCTACGGCTTCCGGCCACTCGCTCTTGGCAAAAAGGTTGATCCGCTCACCGGAGAGATCGCCTATATTGTTGCCAGCGAAACCTGCGCCTTCGACATCATCCAGGCAGAATATATCAGGGATATCGAACCGGGTGAAATTCTTTTGATTGACCACCTTGCTGTGGCAAACGAAAAACCGACATCGCTTTTTTTGCCTCATTCCGAACGTAAGGCGCGATGTATTTTTGAATACGTCTATTTCTCCCGTCCCGACAGTTTTATTTTTGGCCATTCTGTTGACAAAATCAGGCGAAATCTTGGTAAAAACCTTGCTCGAGAATCAACAATTGAACACCAGCCGGGTGAAAAGGAGTTGACGGTTGTCAGCGTGCCCGACTCCTCCAATACTGCTGCGCTTGGTTTTGTTCGCGAAAGCCTCAAAATGGAGCGACCTGCAAGGTTTGAGCACGGACTCATCCGTAATCACTATGTCGGAAGAACATTCATCCAGCCGGGCATTCACAGCCGCGACATCAAGGTTCGCTCCAAATACAATATTGTGCGCGGCGTGCTTCTGGACAGGCCGATCATTCTTGTTGACGACTCCATTGTCCGCGGCACAACCGCAAAAATGCTGATTAAACTGATCCGCGAGGCTGATCCAAAATCAATTCACCTGCATATCAGCTCTCCACCTATCACCAATCCCTGCTTTTATGGTATGGATTTTCCGACCAAGCGGCAGTTGCTCACCCACATGTTCGACAATCTTGACAATGCCGGTGAAGAGATCGAAAAAATAAGGGAATATATCGGCGTTGATTCCTTGAAATACCTCACCATGCAGGGTCTGATGAACAGTGTGCCTTCATTTGATGGTGAGGAATGCAGTTATTGCACCGCTTGTTTCAGTGGTGACTACCCAATTCAGGTCAACGATGCAACAACCGACAAAGAGGAAAACGACTGATATACCAATGAATCACCGCTGATGCATTTCTACTTTTTACCCTGCTTGAACTCAATTCGCACTGCAGTATGTGGCACCGCCTCAAGCCTTTTTTTCGGAATAGGTTTTCCTGACTTGATACAAATACCATAAGTCTTGTTTCTTATTCTGTCAAGAGCCTGATCAATATAGGTGATATATTTTTCGTCACGGGCGATAAACATGAAACGCTGCTCGCGATCCATGGTATCAGTGCCATGATCGGCCATGTGCATGGAGTAGTTCGAATTGACGGAATCTTCCACGTTCTCGTCTGACAGTGAAGAACGCAAAATGTCCAGATCACGAAGCACCTCCTCGCGTCTTTTCAGCAATAAATGCCTGAAATGGTCAAGTTCTTCGTCGGTTAAATACGTCTTCGTCAGAACAGGTTCTTCCGTCACCTCAGTTTCTTTTTTGGAGGCACTCTCATTTTTTTTCACCATAATAAACCTTGTTTTTTATTCTAACTGAATTCCGCAAAAAAAGAGCGTTCCATAATACTATTAACGATCATACTTTTCAAGAAATAACCTGCAAATTTCACCATTGAGTGTCTCCTCCTTCCCCCTCGTTGCAGAAAGAGAGTCAACTGTTTCAAGAACAAGAGTAGTCGCAAGTGTTTCTGATTTTATATAATCCTCATTACGCCTCACCGCATCCAGCAATTTTTCCGATCCCTGTAGAGAAAGTGAAATCCGGTCAGTAATATCCAGACCACTCTCTTTGCGAAGCGCCTGGATTCGACTCACCAGTTCACGAGCAAGACCCTGCATCTCAAGTTCTTCGGTCATCTCCGTATCAAGCGCGACCATAATACCATGTGCTTCATCGGAGGCCACAAGCCAACCCTCAATATCTTCGTGCATGATTTCGACATCTTCACGCACAAGTTCAAACACCCTGCCGTCAAGTTCCAGTGCAAGTTGACCCTCTTTTTCCAGAACCGCAATCTGTTTATGGCTCATGATCCTGATAGCTTCAGCCAGTGCCTTCATCTCTTTGCCAAAACGGGGACCGAGGGTTTTGAAATTTGGTTTTACCTTTTTGCTGATGACCGAGCCCTCATCTTCAATGTACTCTATCTTGTGGACATTGACCTCTTCCATGATGATCTCGCTGACCAGCCGATATTCGTCCCTTGCCTCAGCATCAGACACGGCGAGCAAAATACGGTTGAGCGGCTGACGAACCTTGATCGAAGCTTTTTCGCGCATGGTACGCACAAGCGAAGTAATAATCTGTGCCTTTTTCATACGTTGCTCCAGCGGGCGGTCAATCGCCGACAGGTCAGGCTTCGGAAAATCGGCAAGGTGAACTGACTTGCAAGACTCAAGCTGGCTGATTCCGTTCAGATTCAGGTAGATCCGCTCTGCAAGAAACGGAATAAAAGGAGCAAGCAGCTTTGCCAGTGTCTCAAGAGCTTGATAGAGTGTCTGATAGGCCGCAATCTTGTCCGGCCCCATGTCACTTTTCCAGAA
>JBMOIS010000119.1:0-3916 GCA_049317185.1 Chlorobium sp.
TAATATCGCTGCAGATTACAACGGGAGTTTGTTCGGTGAAATGGGTGAGAACTGAGGGTGAGGAGTTAAAATAAACCGATACACCCGGGAACAATTCATAATTTGTTGCGACTATATCATACCTGCTATCACTATTCACATCCACGGCAGCAACCTGACTAACATAACTAAAATATAGATGACCAATAGATAGAAAATCACCCAAATCAATTGGTAAGGAAAATGTACCATCTCCATTGTTTATGTACACCATACTCCCAGATAGCAGATCGCTTTTGCCATCGCCGTTCAAATCCACAATATCATCGATTACTGGCATGTTCTCAACTGTTGTTGTGGTAAAAGTACCATCACCATTGTTTAACCAAACAATCAATGATGATCCTAACAACCCATACATAGTGCTCCCAATCAGATCAGTTTTTCCATCGCCATCTACATCACCACTCTTAAGGCTCATAACCCAACCAGAGGCAGAGTCCAAGTCCCAGATATTAACTTGAGAAAATGATCCATTTCCATTGTTTATTAGTACTGAAACAATAGCGGACTCATGCAAAGAATTGTCCTGAAACCTGGTGTAAAGGGAGCACGCAACAATAAGATCAGCTTTACCATCACCATTGATATCAGTATTGATCTCACTTCGGAAATCATTGATACTATCAATGGTATATAGTATCTGACTATTTGGACTACCAAAATCAAACGTCCCATCATTATTATTTAGGAATACAGCTATTTTATAACTAAAACCCCTATCTGTGAAAGGAATGACCAAATCAAGTTTACCATCATTATTGACATCTATGCAATTAACATCATAACTCCAACGTGCTTCATTTATTATGTAATCTTTAGTGGTAAAAGTACCTTCACCATTATTCATCCATACTGATATAGTATTAGCACTGGAAAGAATCAAATCATCCTTATCATCACCATTAAGGTCAGCACTGATCAATCGATATATATCGTTTGTAGGGTAAATCGCATTTAAGGCAAACATACCATCACCATTATTGAACCACAACGATATAGTATGATTCCAGTCGTCTAAAGTAACCAGATCCGTTTTATTGTCACTATTGACATCAGTAGTAGTAAAGTAAGTGGGGTATCCTGAAATAGTGTAATGATCCGCAACCGGAGATAGAGAAAATATTGCAGGAATTGATATACGTGGAGTGGCATTGGTTGTTGCAAAATCCAACGTTGTTGCATCATTAATGCCTGCAAAGGAATTGTCAGCTAAATCCTTGATAGCGCCGTTATCAATTTCAACATGATAGCTACTACCTGCATGCAAATCGTCCGTTGGATTGATAGTAATCGTGCTACCATCGAAGGTTACTTGTGTGCTGTCGATAACGGAAATGGTGCGAACATCGGCACCATCCGTGATGACAATGTTGCCACTACCAGCTTGCACGGCATCGCTGAAGGTGAGTACGATGTCACTGCCAACCGAGACGCTCATTGTATCATCGGCAGGAGTGGCGGAGATGATTGTGGGAACGGTGGTATCCAGCACTGCATCTAAGGTAACTTGAAGATTTTCTATAGCCCATGATTCATTGCCGCCACCTTCCCAGCCAGAACCACTGGCAAAAAACTGGATAGTAAGAGTTGTTGCTGTATGTGGTATAGTAAGAAAAGGTTCCGATGACATATCGAATGCCCTGTCAGCACATGAATACCCCCCCCCTGTAAATGCAGAAAAGCCCCGATTGAAAAGACTTCCTAGTTGATTGCCACTATAAGTTATATTGCCAGAGCCGTTGGCTGAAGTAAGTTGCAGAACAGATACGCCATCTACGGAAACATTAAAATAGTCAGGACAATAACCTCCCAAGCCATTAGTACTGTCCCATGAGTCAATAAGAGCAAGAAGAAAATTCACATCAACAACATTGTGAACAGGCAAGTTGGTTAATGTCAATGTTGTTTTGCTGGCAGGATTACCCGTACTGCTATTACGCAGAAAATTTCCAGCAAAGCCATTTTCAGTAAAGCCTTGAACATTTTCAAGAGATATGAGGCCAGATAAACCTCCATTTATCCCTATACCAAATATTTCATTCCCATCAAAGTCATTGGAATAAATTATCAGATTATTACTCTCGTTTGTATCTGTCTTTGTGTAGGTAGACATATTTCAATAAGTTAAAAGTTATTGAAATCATTACGGTTTCGCTTTGCACACAACAGCGGAGCCTAAGCTCTACAGCAACAAGTCAAGAGACCGAAATGATTGTGCATACTGTGGAGGTTATAATCAGTATAAAAAAACCTTTAGAACTTACCTTTTCACGCAATAACAATACCCTCAAAGTATACATGTTTTACACTTTGAATATTAAGAAAAAAGGTGTTATTGACAAGAAAAAAACATACCGCAGATGCTTCACAGAAAAATACCCGGCGATTTCTACTTCAACCTCAAACCTGCAAAAGGTAACAAGGTGTTTGTGACTTTGAATCACGTGAAACATTCATCCATGAGCCACAGGTGGAATTTGGCAGCATAAACCATTTTCTGCCCCGGTTATTTTTTGCACCATACTGACATCCTTCTTCTGACTTGCATACGAATCGCATGCAAGGTGCAAAAAAATTTGTTTTTTCAAGAACTAAGTATGTAAATTGAAACTAAAATATTCAATCTGCATATTTACAACAATGAAATATCTCAAGCGATTGATAACAACCGAGGTCGAGGAAGGGCTGAAACACTCCCCTGTCACCGCAGTCATCGGGCCAAGGCAATGCGGAAAATCAACCCTGACACGCCATCTTCTCACCTTCGATCGTCCTTTTCTCTACCTCGATCTTGAAAAGCCCTCCGACCTGCGAAAACTCGAAGATCCAGAATGGTTTTTTATCTCACAGAAGGAAAAGCTGATCTGCATTGATGAAGTGCAGCGAAAACCCGATCTCTTTCCCCTTATCCGCAGCATGGTGGATGAGTGGGGTGAGAACGGCCATTTTCTTGTTCTCGGTTCAGCCTCCCGCGATCTTCTCAGGCAAAGTTCAGAATCACTTGCCGGACGCATTACCTACAAGCAGTTGACCCCTTTTTTATGGGAGGAGGTTAAAGAGCATGTCTCGTATGAACACTATCTCACGGCCGGAGGTTTCCCGCGAAGCCTGCTGCAAAAGATACCGCAAGTCTCATATCAGTGGCGGGAGGATTTTATTGCAACCTTCCTTGAGCGCGATCTGCTTCAATGGAGCGGTTTTTCACCACAAACCATGAGGCGATTGTGGCTGATGCTGGCCCATAATAACGGTCAGACGGTGAACCTCTCAACGATCGGCGGATCTCTCGGAATCAGCCACACCACCGTGCGGAACTACCTTGATCTGCTAAAGGAGACCTTTATGGTGCACATCCTGCCGCCATTCATCTCCAATACCGGCAAGCGTCTGGTCAAAACGCCCAAAGTTTATATTGCTGACACCGGTATCATTGCTGCTCTTCTGGGATTGAGCGATTTCAATCAACTTGCCGGCCATCCAGTTTTCGGTTCATTATGGGAGAGCCTGGTGATTAGCAATCTCAAAGGGATGTTTCCGCGTGCAGAGCTCTCATTTTACAGAACCTCCAATGGAGCGGAGATCGACATCCTGCTCCAACATTCAGGAAAGCTGATTGCCATTGAGTGCAAGGCATCGATGGCGCCTGCGCTTTCGAGAGGGAGTTATTCTGCAATAGAGAATATTACTCCCGTACATACGTTTATTGTTGCTCCGGTATCGCAGAGCTACCCTCTCAAACCCGGAATTACCGTTGTGACACTGTCGGATCTTTTCAAAGAAATTCAGGAAAGCGCCACCCGTTGCTAAGCCCTGTGTAGTATTAACCCGAAGTTCCTTGACCAAAAACCCTATAACCTATTGATTTCCAATAAAT
>JBMOIS010000120.1:0-3866 GCA_049317185.1 Chlorobium sp.
CAGTCGGTTTCAGAAATATCGCCTCACCAAAAAGGGGATGACTTTGCTGGTCAGACAGAAAAAATGAGCATAATGCGGCAGGACGCAGCCAAGTAAACAAAAGATCGGAGAAAATACATGCTGAAGCATCTGAAATTGGAAAATGTTGGCCCTTCATCAGCCATGGAGCTGGAGTTTTTGTTTGAGTATGACCTGCTGCTGATCGCAGGGCGGATGAACTCTATCCTGATGAAGTTGAGCAGTCTGACATCTCTATTGGCTTGTTCGGTTGCCACAAAACATGCATCCTGAAGCAGGCCGTGAGGCAGGAACTTTTAACCGGAAAAACAAGACTGAAATGATGATTCGCACGTTGCATATTCAGGGCTTCAAGTCCATCTACTCAGAGAGTATTTCACTGGGCAGGGTTAATTGCTTCGTTGGTGCCAATGGGGCAGGCAAGAGCAACATTCTCGAAGCTCTTGGTGTGCTTGGTGCAGCCTCCAACGGGGTGGTTGATGATGAAAGCTTGCTCCGCCGTGGAGTCAGGGCTGGCTTGCCTCGACTCTACAAAAGCTCGTTTGCTTCCAAATCTACACCTCCTCAAATTTTCATTTCTGCTGCGGGAGAAGCGGGGGTAAACTATCGGGTTTCCCTGTTGAATCCGCTTGATGCACCCGAGCCAGCCTGGTCGTACAAGAGTGAATTTTTAACTGACGGTGAACAGGAAATTGTTTCCGATGGTGTGCGCAACAGAAAAAACCTCAATCCACAAGCAGGGTTGGCCGCATTGAAGCTGGTTGACCTGGAACCGGCCAATCCGGCAGCTCAGTTGATGCAGCGCTTACAGGAGTTTGCCATTTATTGCCCCAATACCCCGACGTTGCGAGGTGTCGTGCCGGATGTGCAGTCGCGTGCTCCTGTCGGGCTGAACGGTGGGCAATTGGCTGAAGGGTTCGATGCTTTGCGCAGAAATCTGAGCGATACCGATGGCGATGCAACGGAGGTGCTCGATCAGGTACTGGAACTCATTGACTGGGTTTCCGACATCCAGGCCACCAGCCACGGTGCCGCTTTGCTGTCGTCTAAAGTGCCCCGTACCAGGTTGATGCTGAAATTCACTGACCGCTTTATGAACAAGAGCCGCAACGAGCTGACGGCCTACGATGCCAGTGAAGGCGCTCTTTACGTGATCTTTTGCGCGTTGCTCTGTCTGCTCCCGCAAGCTCCTCGATTGTTGGCTATTGACAATCTGGATCAGGCACTCAATCCCCGATTGTTGACTCGGCTTACTGCCCGCTTGTCGGGTTGGCTGCGTCACAATGGCCCTGATCGGCAATTATTATTTACGGCGCACAACCCCGCTGTATTGGATGGCCTGGATTTGAATGACCCCGAGGTGCGTCTGTTTGCGGTGGAGCGCAACAGCGAAGGGGAGAGCTGTGTCCAACGTATTGAGTTGACCCCGGAACTGGCTTCTTTGAATCAGCAATACCCCTTGTCTCGCCTGTGGGTGATGGGGCATTTGGGGGCGGTGCCCAATGTCTGATTTACTGCGCATTGCCCTGGTGGCAGAAGGAGTAACTGACTACGAAATCATCCACGCTGCTCTGCGGGCGATCCTGCCTCGCCCCTTTGTTATGACGCCCCTTCAGCCTGAAGCAACACGCCCCGAAATGGGCGGTGGTTGGTGCGGTGTACGAAAATGGTGCCATGATACCCATCTGCGTAGTACCTCCATGAAAGGTGCCGATATAACACTGATGGGCTTTGATTTGCTCGTCATTCATCTGGATCTTGATGTGGCAGCTCTGTCATACGCCGACTGCGGCACTGAGGTTGAATCTATGGCACGTGACTGGAACTGGATTGCTCTGCCTTGTCAGCAACCCTGTCCTCCGATCAGCGCAACCCGCGACCAGATTGAGGCGGTACTCAAGAGCTGGCTCGGGGGGGATATGCCAATGCACAGAACCCTGTATTGCCTGCCCGCCCAATCTTCGGGAACCTGGCTTGCCGCTGCTGTTTTACCCTCTGGACATACGCTTTTGGTAAGTGTTGAATGCGATATCAGGGTGGAGAAGGGGCTTGCACAGCTTCCGAAGAAAGAGCGCATCAAAAAATCAGTTCTGGAATATCGAAAATATGCTCCCGTCATCACCGCTCAATGGCAGCAGGTCAAGCAGATTTGCACTCAGGCGGAGAGATTTGAGCAAACTGTACTGGCGACTTTAATACCGGGGAAGTCAGGTGGCTCCTCTCGGTCTTGCATGGAGAGATGAAAATATCGCCTCACGAAAAAGGGGATGACTTTGCTGGTCAGAAAGAAAAAATGAGCATAATGCGGCAGGACGCAGCCAAGAAAAATAAAGAGATTGGAGAAAATACATGCTGAAGCATCTGAAATTGGAAAACGTCGGTCCTTCATCAGCCATGGAGCTGGAGTTTGGCGATCGTTTGAACCTGATTACCGGCGATAATGGACTTGGGAAAAGTTTTTTGCTTGATATTGCATGGTGGTCAATGACCCGAAAATGGGCATTTTTTCAAGATTCTTTGCTTGGTGCTGCAGGTGCTTTCTCCATCCGGGGAAGAAGCGATTACACCGGGGGAGTATGGGCATGAAGATGCTGATGGCCTCTCTCCAACGGAACGTAAATTTGATGCGGCAACCTGTTTTTTTTGTTGTGAATGTATATGCAAATGTATATCATTGATCTATGAGAAATGCACAGGTATCTGGATTTCAATGGGAGGAAGGCAATAAGGAAAAATGCCGAAAGCATGGGGTTCCGCTTGATGTCATAGAGGATATTTTTAATCGTCTTGTTATGACTTTTCCTGATGACCATTCAGATGCTGAGACACGTTTCAAGGCCATTGGTAAAGCAAAGGACAATCGCCATGTTTTTGTTGTGTTCACTTTACGCAGGGATGATGAAAACCTGTTGATTAGACCAATCAGCGCCAGATATATACACCAAAAGGAGATAACGGCTTATGAAAAAGAAAATCCCGATATTCAGGAGTGATGAGGAAGCCGAGGCATTTGTTGCTCATGAAGATTTAAGCAACTATGATTTATCCGGCGGTCAGTTGGTTCAATTTGAATTTAAACCGAAAGGCAAATCCATCAGTATTCGACTTTCTGAAGAACTGCTTTTTGCTGTACAAAAAAAGGCAACAAGGGAAGGTGTGCCGTATCAACGGTTTATTCGGCAGGCCATTGAACGTGCAGTTGCACAAAAGTAAAAAAGTACGGGAACAGGTGACATGATCATCTTATGCAGTAATGCCGGTTTGCGTGGACCGCAGTTCAGTCTGACGGATGGGTTTGTGGTGACTATCTGGAGAAAGAAGAGTGCTCTATGTGCTGGTCGGGCTTATGGTGGCGGACAGCATTGGTCAATGCTTACATCCGGGTGAAATTGATTTTCGATGACAATAATTTGAATTGAGTATTCCCTTTATTTGGGAGAGGTTGCGCTGTTGCCTTGACTATTGTATCAACGTACTATTATCCCGGCTTGTTGTCAGGCACAAAAATGTCGTCGTAAAATTTATCTTTATCAAGGGTGTTCTGCCAGTTGCGATGTCGTTCAACACTCTCCATTTTTTGCTCTTTTGGCAAAGATAAAAACCGGATCGCATCGGTATAACCCAGCTCTTTAAAAAGAATTTCGGTGACTTTTTTGATAACCTCCTTATCTGGCATCATTTTTGTCAAGCTCATAGTAATTCCTCCTTTTCACAAAATGCAACCGGATTGCCAACCCAAAGTGCAGGTTTAACCGCTAAAGATTGAATTCAAAACGGCTTGCAGCGGGACGATTTATTCAGTAATATCTTCCAAATGACAACATTTAATTTCAGAAATTTTGTGCAGT
>JBMOIS010000121.1:0-3682 GCA_049317185.1 Chlorobium sp.
CGCATCGATCCAATTCGCACGACTTCCATGCAACTCGCTTTGCGACAGCGGCAGCAACGTGAGTGTCTCCATACGACCAGCCAGAGAATCCGCTACCGCAGGCAGTACCATCAAGTTCGCCGATCCGGTCAGCAAGAACCGTCCGGGGCGCCGATCCTCATCAACACTCTTTTTGATAGCCAGCAGCAGTTGAGGGGCACGCTGAATTTCATCAATGACCGCACCATCAAGGCTGCGAATCATCCCTACAGGATCATTTTTGGCCGACAACAACGTTAACTCATCATCAAGGGTGAGATAGCGCAACCCGTCGATTGCCATCAGCCGCACCAAGGTTGTTTTGCCTGCCTGGCGTGGTCCCACAACCAAAACAACGGGCGTGTCGGCCAGCGCTTCAGCAATGCGCATTTCAATCAGGCGCGGGTAAAGAGATCCTTTATTCATAAGCACTTGGCAATGTAAAATATGGAATCTATGAGCATAAATTCTGGAATCGATAAACATAAATTACGGAATATAAACCAGAATATTCTGGAAAAGAGCAAACTGTACCACTACGCAGACCACAATCCCGAATCAAAAATTGCATACCCGGTTTGATGGGATTGAGCATTGAGGAGATTTCAGTGCTGGAATTGAAGAGCAGATGGGCCTCCTGTTCAGATAAAAAGCGGAAAGTCAATTTCCACTGGAAAGTCATGATGGCACCCGCAAGCGTCATCGACTACCTGATTGTCCATGAGTTGTGTCACTTCAAACACAAAAGGCACAATGCGGAGTTCTGGAATGAGGTCGACAGGTATTATCCCGAGTATCAAAAGCAGGTCGCCTGGCTGAAAATTTATGGCGCGGCGCTTGAGGTGTGACGGGGGGGGGGCTGGCGGACGGTTATGTGCTGAGTTGCCCAATTCTCTGCATTTGCTTTGCAAAGGCATCAACATGTTCATCCCAGGCATAGAGCAGGTCAGGGTCAAAGTCAGCTCCATTTGGCCACACAACGGTGCCAGCTTCATCATCAACAGTCACCTGGCTGAAAAAATCATGCTCACGTAACGGTTCATAGAGTTCGCCATACAAAACGGGCCCAAGATTGATTTCTCTGACTGCGCCATCATGAAAATGGACTCGCAGTGAACAGCCTTCGAGAACATCTACGGCCGATATCTTTATGAATTGATGTTTCATCACAGGTCATCCTCTTGAGTTAATGGAGTGGCTCGATTTTTACTGGAACTTTGCCTTCCTGCAGTAAATCCCAATCTGTCAAAAGTTCAAATTGATGAATTTCGGCCCAAGCCAAAACCAGTCGGCGTTGTCTGTCGGGTAGTGCGCCTTCAATTATTTCAACAGGATCAATGGAAAAAACTGCTTGGGAATCTTGATAATAGGCGTGGAAATGAGGTTTATGATGTGGCGCATCCAGTTCGGCATACATCCTGATCAGAATTCCGAAAAATCTTGAGAGTTCAGGCATGGTTACAATGGTTACTGTTACGGTGTTCAAGAGATGGTATTGCCTTTTGTAACTTGAAAACAATAAAGACTGAATCTCATGGAATATAGCATCAGCAACGTTTAAAGTACAGAATCTGAATTTACTCAGTCGACACTTAACAAGTGATTGATGACATTTATCAATCAATGGGCAGAGCCAGTGCAAAATTTTACTGTGGGTTAAGTTCGCTAAACTCTTTATCTTTTCCAACGATCGGAGGGTGGCCAATCGGGGTTGGTTTGTGCCACAAAAGTGTAGAAAGGATTTGAACTGCGTGGCACTGGGTGCCGAGGTAAAGTTTCGTGCGCAGTTCGACACGTACATCAAGGCATTTTTTGACAGCCTTGACCTGCTCTTCAATGCTTCAATGGCAAAAGAGTACTATGTGCCCGCCAAACGGATGGGGTACCTGTTGATGCGTATGCGCGACCGGTACAAGGATGAAACCCTTGATTTGAAGTGGGCCGGTGCGAAGGTGAGGAAACTGATTGACAAATATCTGGAATCACAAGGAATAAACCCCAGGATTCCGCCGGTGATGCTCTTGTCTGTTGATTTCCCCAAGGCCCTTGATGTACACAATAGATCCGGCAAAGCCAAGGCATCAGAGATGGAGCACGCTATCCGCTGGCATATCAAAGTCAACAGAGACAAAGACCCTGCGCTCTATACCATGTTCAATGAACGGCTGCAACGAATACTTGATGCCCACAAAGAGCATTGGGATGTTATGGTATCAGAACTTGCCACGTTACGCCATGATATCGGGGAGGGGCGAAAAGAGGAGAGAGGTATTGTTCCGCCGAATGTCATTCCGTTTTTTGAACTGCTGCTGCTGCATGGTGGTATCGACAAAACAAACCACGAAGTAACGGGCAACATCGGCCAAATTTCAGAGCTGATCTATGCCCGTATCAAGGAGTATATTATGCTTCCAAATTGCTGGCAGAGACCGCATGAGCAACGACAACTTGAGAGTGCGATCAGGGATGAGCTTGATTATTGCGGGATCGATTCCATAAAAGCGAAAGCGGCACACCTTACCGCAGAGGTAATCATCCTTGCCGATAAACGGGAAGCAGAGATTCGCAAGTCATGTACGTTTTCCCAAAGCATTGATTAATCCTGCCTCGACAGCTTCAATGACTGGGGCTACAAGTCGAAAATAGTCAGGATTACGATCCAGAAAGTAGATGAAAACATTGGTGTCCAGATAGACCTTGTGGTACACTTTCCCCGGAATACTCATTGTGCCCCTGTAACCGCTTGAGTGTTCCCTCTATTGTTCCCATGAATCACGGCTTTTATGTAATTCTGTATCAATGTCGAGAGTGGTTTTTCCCCAAGTACCTTGTGCGATTCCAGCATAATTCATCGCAGATTCTTTCCGCTTTTTGCGTGATATCGGTATCAGTGTCACAATCCCATTATGATACGCAGCCTCAAGCAAGTCGTCTGGCTTGATGTTAGCCGATTCAGCGATGCGTGCGGGTATGGTGATCTGGTGTTTATTTCTGACGCGGACTTGTGTCATCGTTCCGGGTGTTTGTGAGAGAGAAAGTACGACTCAATGAAGATAATCTAACTTTTTTTTGGCAAAAGCTCTTTTGCTGAGAGAGTAGATTTGACCAGTTCAGTCCGCTTTTTTTCCCAACTGCGGTTAGCTTCGTCATCCGATACCCACAGGGACTCTGGATCGTTGGCTTCGGTCAACCCTTTTTCAACTTCCTGAAGGAACCAATTGTCGTATTCGGCCACTTCATGGGTCTTGGCGGGAGATACTGGTGTGCCGGTAACTGGTTTTCCTCCCAATGCCGTTACTGGAATTACCGCTGTTGCGCTTATTCTGTTCGTTATCATGATTTTTTTCACCATGCAGTTATCAAGCTATACATGGATTATGCGTATTATTTGTTAAAATAAAGAAAATAGGTCATGGTATTATGCCGCAACCGCAATTTGTCCCACAGGCTGTGGGACTTTTCAACATGCAACGATGGAGATGGCTATGAATGAAAATGATCGGAGTCTCTCGGTGAATATCGATGTGTTGCTTGCTCAGTTGCGCGCTCTGATTGCTGATGCTCGCAAAGAGGCAAAGCGGACAGTGGATGTCATTCAGATTTAATCACGAAGCAGCCACTCGCTGGCGAGTGTGATGGTTATTTCTGGAGGAAATTCAACTCT
>JBMOIS010000122.1:0-3538 GCA_049317185.1 Chlorobium sp.
TTAAAAGTTGATTGTGGTTTAAACTGATGGTCAGCTTTTGGGGTATCCAGCAGGGTGTACCAGTATCCGCTAAGGCGATAATATCCAATATGTTCCAGAAGATGGAGAGCTTTCTTGTCGTCATCAATAATCAAACCCCTCTGTTTTAAAAGGGAAAGCTGATCAATGCAGGAGAGTGAAGGTTTTATATACTGTGAGGGCATAAGCAGCCGTATAAAAAGAAAAAGCCCCCCCTGAGCGCGCTGTTCTAACGGGAAGCGGGGGAGGCGTGTTGATTAAATCTAACGCAAAGACAAACAAAAACAAAGACAAATATCTTTTTCTTCTGTTTGGCTGTCAGAGGGATCCGCATCAGCACCCAAGGTCTGCAGCTTCGGCATGGGCAATTGCTGTGGTGACAAGGCTGTCCATGCCGCCACTGAGAAGGATGACTGCTTTTGGTTGTGTTGTTATTTGCTACCGCCGAATCAATCAGCGCACAAAGTGTTTCATCGGCAAAAAAAGTCCGGTACGGCAGTTGCGCAATTACGCTATCCGCAGGTGCCGAGGCGACTGATGATGCACCACGATAATTGGCAGGAAATACACGTTCAGGTTGCAACGATTCGCGTGGAGTACCGCACGCTGCAAGGATGATGCAGAGGGCACTGATAGTGCTTGAACGAATAATGAGTTGTTCTTTATTTTTCATAACTGTATTTACATCATCAAGATAGTTGCCGTGACTGCTCATTCTCTTTACGGAGCACCTCATCAAGCAGCTCTCCCGCTTCAACAATGGGTGTTGCCTTGCCGGTAATGCGCTCTTGCAGATACTGGAAGGTGACAAAAAGCACTGGTACCACAAAAATACCGAGCACCATACCAACCAACATGCCACCGATAGCCGCTGCGCCAATGGAGTGGTTGCCTTGTGCGGTAGGCCCACTGACAAAGAGCAGCGGCAAGAGACCGGCAATAAAGGCGAGAGAGGTCATCAGAATAGGCCGAAGTCGCGCCTTTGCCCCGTCAATCGCTGCTGCAGAGAGCGTACTTCCGGCAACTCTCCGCTGAAGGGCAAATTCAACAATCAGAATGGCATTCTTTGCCAACAAGCCAATTAGCATGATAACGGCAACCTGCACGTAAATATTGTTCTCAATACCGGCAAGTTTGATGCCGAGAAAAACCCCAAGCAATCCCGTCGGGATGGAGAGCATCACCGCAAAAGGGAGCAGATAGCTTTCGTAAAGCGCCGCCAGCAGGAAATAGACAAAAATAATCGAGAGCAGAAAAATAAAGAGCAGCCCACCGGTGGATTCAATCTCTTCGCGACTCTGCCCTTTCCAGTCGTAGGTGTAGCCTGCTGGCAGTGTGCTCTGCGAAACCTCCTCAACCGCCTTGATTGCCTGACCGGTACTGAAGCCCGGCTTCACCACAGCGTTGATGGAGATGGCGTTGAAAAGATTGAAGTGGTCAACTGACTCCGTGCCATAGACCCGTTTGAGGGAGATAACGGAGGCAACCGGCACCATATCGCCTCGGGAGTTTTTCACAAAAACGCCGTTGAGTGATGATGGCTCGGTGCGCTCGGTTGGTTCGGCTTGCATGACCACACGGTAATATTTACCGAAACAGTTGAAATCCGATGCCTGCATACTGCCGTAATAGGCTTGCAAAACGCTCATCAACTCTTTAACATTGACGCCAAGCTGACCCGCTTTAGCATTATCAACCTCAAGCTCGTACTGCGGATAGGTCGCTTTAAAGTTGGTGAAGGCAAACCCGATTTCCGGGCGCTGCATCAACGCCTCAAGAAACTCTTTGGAGATTGTACCAAACTTTTCGAGATCACCACCGCTGCGATCTTGCAGCACAAACTCAAGTCCACCGACTGTGCTGAAGCCCGGTACCGTTGGCTGCGCAAGGGCAAAAAACGATCCTTCGCGATTGCTCAACTTTTTAGAAATCGTTGCCTGCACTTTTTTGATATGACCATCAGAACCGCGCTCTTTGTGATCTTTCAACTGAATAAAGAGAAGCCCTGACGAGGGCGATGAGCTTCGGGTGAGAATGTTGATGCCGGCAATTGAGAGTACTTTTTTTACTTCAGGCAGCGTGCGCATTGTTGCTGCAGCGTTGTCCATTGCCACTTGTGTGCGCATCAGCGACGCGCCCGGCGGCAGCGTGACCGACACAATCACCACGCCGTTATCTTCATCGGGAATAAAGCCGGTCGGCATGGTTTTGAACATCCAGAAGGAGATGGCAATCACCAAGCCAAGTGCCCCGAACGTGAGCCGTTTGTGACGAATAAGAAAGACCAGCGAACCAAGATATTTACGTTTCAGTGCCTCAAAGCTCGCATTAACGCTGGTGAAAAAGCGCTCTCCAAAACCACCAAATCGTTTGAATTTGTGGTGATGAGCTGCACCATCAGGATCGTGCAGATTGGTCAAAAAGAGGGCGCACAGTGCCGGGCTCAGCGTTAAGGCGTTGACGACAGAAATAAGAATTGCAATGGCTAACGTAAAAGCAAACTGCCGATAAAAAACGCCCGTTGAACCTTCAAGAAAACCGACTGGCAGAAAAACGGAGGACATCACCAGCGTAATGGTGACAATGGCTTTTGTGATTTCACACATGGCCGAAACCGTGGCAACTTTGGCGGGATAGCGCTTCTGCTCCATTTTGGCATGAACCGCCTCAACCACCACAATGGCATCATCCACCACAATACCAATCGCCAAAACGAGACCGAACAGCGTAAGCACGTTGATGGAAAAGCCGAAAAGATTCATGAAGAAAAAGGTGCCGATAATGGCAACCGGAACCGCAATGGCTGGAATAAGGGTTGAACGCAAATCCTGCAAAAAGATGAAAACCACCAGAAAGACCAGCAGAAACGCCTCAATCAGCGTGTGAATGACCTGCTCGATTGACTCGTCAACCACTTTTTTTGAGCTGAAGGGAATTCCATAAGTGATTCCGTCGGGGAAGGATGCGGAGACCTTTTCAAGCACTTTGCGCAATCCAATTTCAACCTTATTGGCATTTGAACCCGGAGCTTGATAGACGGCAAGTACCACGGCAGGATTGCCATTGGCTTTGGTATTGACGGTGTAGCGATAAGCGCCAAACTCAACGCGGGCAATATCGCCAAGGCGAAGCAGTGAACCATCGGGATTGGCGCGAATCACCATGGTTTCATAATCGCCCGGATAGCGATTTTTGCCCTTGTACTTCATAACGTATTGCATGGCTTGATCGCCGTTCTCACCAAATGAGCCGGGAGCAGCCTCCAGATTCTGGCTCTGGATAGCAGCAGCAACCTCTTGCGGCGTTACCTTGTAAGCTGCCATCTGCTTCGGCCTCAGCCAAATTCGCATGGAATAGTCAAGGTTGCCATAGACCGATACCTGGCCAACGCCCGGAACCCTCGACAAATCATCAACAATATTGATTTTGGCGTAGTTCTGCAGAAATATCGCATCAAACTGGGAAACCTTGCTCGCCAGATTGATCAGCATAATCTGACTGTTCTGGCGCTTGACTTTCC
>JBMOIS010000123.1:0-3480 GCA_049317185.1 Chlorobium sp.
ACGGGGGGGAATGTATAATGACAGTAACGCTGATGCTCTGCGCTGCTCCTCCCGGGTCATCAGCGTTCCGTGGGGCTTCAACGACGATGTGGGTTATCGAGTGATTCGTTCCAGTCTTTTTCTTCCTGAAAATCTGATCCCCTGATATCTGGAACCCTGAAAAAGAAAGCTCACACGATAAGTAAGAACCAACATGGGGAGGCTAGAAAATTTTTTTTGAACTAGCCACTAACCACTCTCCCGCTATGCCAAGTCACGAAATGCTGATTGTCAAAAAGGCCTTCGATTTTTCGAAATGGCTGCTGAACCATACAGGAAAGTTCCCGAAGAGCTTTCGCTTCAGCATTGCGGTGCGGCTCGAAAATGCCGTACTCGAATTCACCGAGCTTGTTGCTGTGGCCAACATGCGCAGCAACAAGCTTCCGGCATTGCATGAGGCTGATGGGGTGTTGACCCGGTTGCGGATCCTCTTTCGCATGAGTTTCGAGATGAAGCTCATCAATCTTGCCTCCTACGAATTTGGGAGCCAGCAGATCGCCGAATTGGGAAAAATGCTCGGCGGATGGATAAAAAAGGTTATGAGTTTAAAGCCCATCCTGATGCCGCTCTTTCAAGGAAGACCGGACAGTTTTTGGGCATGACTTCTTTTGATCATTAGCCATTAATGGGGAGAATATGGGTATCAAAGAGATCGAAGTCGAGATCCGGAAGCTGGCATTGACGGAGCGTGCTACGCTCGCAAAGTGGATAGTCGAGAGTCTCGACGAACTGTCTGGAGCTGAAATTGATGCTTTGTGGGCTGAGGAGGCTGAGCGTCGCCTGGCTGAGTTGGAGCAAGGGATTGTTACTGAAATAACGGGCAAGGAGGTGCTTCGCCGGGAAAGCATTCAAGGCTTTTTCCCCGCGCAATCAATCCGACTCATCTTCAGCAAAAACTCCGGCAGTTGCTCAAACCAAGAGATGCTCATCCGAAGGTTGTCGAGCTGAGAGCAATGCAGTCAGTCGGGTGGAAGGCGAGCTAACATCATGTGGCGAACAGGTGCGTTATATAGCTTGACTGTCTCAAGCGGTTGGGCGGTCCCGCCACAGGAGCTTCAGCGTTATAAACCGAGTTCGCTGTGTGATCCAGGCCGAAGTAACTCAAGAACGTCGTCGCCTGTTTTGCGGTAGATCAAAATAAGATCAGGTTTGATATGGCAATCACGGTATCCTGCAAACTTCCCAACAAGCGCATGATCGACGGCGTTGGGCGGTAAAATCTCATCGACCTCAAGGAGATCAAGAATCCCGTTTAATAGAGTATCAAGGGATTTTCCGTACATTCCTGATTTTTCTCTTCGATAGTCACGCTTGAATTTTCGGGATAATTCAATCCTCCTCATTAAGCACCCTGAATAATTCTTCTCTGGAACCGACGGCAATGAGATCTCCTCGTTGCGACTCCATAATAGCTTCTATCGTCTCGGCATTCGGGATAAGCGGCTCAAATGGCAATGCTTTTTCAGCGGCAACCCGCATCAGCATAAGCCGCACAGCGTCGGACAGCGTGAGCCCTATAGCAGCCAGCACAGCGGTAGCTTCAGCTTTGGTTTTTTCGTCGATTCGCGCCCTCACAACAGTGTTTGCAATCATCTCTTTTCCTTGTTTTAACTTTCACACTTCGTTAGTGTGGCTACAATGTAGCAGAATAGCGGCGATATTTCAAGGATATTTTGTGTGGTGCCGATTTTCCGCCCCGCCAGAACCTGCCGTACATTTCGTATACTGCGGTATTATCAACCGGCTGATCCTCAAACGCCATCACCCAGCCAGTGCACGGGCAAAGTAAGAGCGTGTTAACCGCATCGGATGCGGGGAAGGTTAATCGGCTTCAGCCTCCAGCAATGGTGGCTTTTTTGTGGCAGGCAACTTCCACCCCGACATCATTTTCTGGCTCATCGAGGATGGCAAGCAGCGCATTATTATTATCGACCCCAAAGGTATCCGCAACCTTGCAGCAAACGACCCCAGGCTCCAGTTTCACCAAACCATCAAGGAGATAGAGCACCCCTTCGGCGACCCGGAGGTGAGCCTCGAATCCTTCATCGTCTCAAACACCTCATCCGCAACAATGAGCCTCCAATGGAACATGGCAAAGCCACAGATGCAGCAACGCAATATCCTCTTTCAGGATCAGGAGAGGGCTGTTACCCCCGCGCTTGACTGTGCAATTCAGTGACTTTTATATATCTATCCATTACACTTTACTATATTCCACCGATAATATGCAGGGCACGAAAAGCAACACGCCCCTTCCCGGCTATTCAGAAATTCTTTTTTATTACGAGGTTACTATGCTCTCAAAAAACGAAATAATAACGCTCTTGACCCAAAGCAAACCAGAATTGCAAGCTCGTTTCGGGGTAACACATTTATCGCTTTTTGGCTCATACGCACGTAATACGCCAACATCTACAAGCGATATTGACATTCTTGTGGCTTTTGACGGAGCAGCAACCTCAACCCGTTATTTTGGCGTACTTTTTTCCCTTGAAGATCTCCTGGGTTGCAGCGTTGATTTGGTCACTGAAAAAGCGTTACGTCAAGAACTCCGCCCATTCATTGAGCCGGAGTTGTTGCATGTCTAAAACGCATAAGAGAGCATGGTTTTTCTATGTGAAACGATATGATCGCCTTTGCTGAAAAAACGCTGGCTTATACGGATAGTTATACCTAAACTGAGCGATGTGCGCTGTAGGTCAGCAGTGCAAGAGATGAGGGTAGGTCCCTCGCACTCGGCTTGCAGGAGCAGGGTGCAAACCACCGTAAGCGGCGTTTGTCAAAAGCTCTCGTCGTGAGCGTTACGGAAAAGGCATCGTAAAGGTGTCAGGTGTGAACCAAGGAAGACGAATACAAGTGAACTGCCGTGAACGTGTCGAAAGAAACAGATGACATCAAAACTGAGTAGAGTTGTTGATTCAGGAAAAGTTTGGCGGAAACCTGTTTACTGGCCAAGCGGTGTCCGGCATAAAGGTAGCGTGATTCTGGTTCGGGCTCTTGCATTGAACTACAGGAACCTTCGTTGGCGATGCAAAGGGAAAGGCGCAAGTGTAAAAAGCGAGGCCGATAGTACCAAGGCGCCATCAAGGGGCGGAACGACTCGTATGAGCAGAGAAGGTCTTGTAATGAGGCTGGAGCAAAGGGGTCGTGTCATCTGGTCATACCGTTATATCAACTGTGCAAACAGAAGGAGTGTTTTGGTATGACAAAGCCATATCAAATTTCCAAACAGCTTGTCTGGAAAGCGTATCAACAAGTGAAAGCCAATGGAGGTGCAGGCGGAGTCGACCGTGAATCGTTACAGGCATTTGAAGCAAAGCTGAAAGACAACCTGTACAAAGTATGGAACAGGCTCAGTTCCGGCAGTTATTTTCCGCCGCCGGTAAGAGGTGTGGGCATTCCGAAGAAATCTGGAGGGGTGCGTATGCTTGGAGTTCCAAC
>JBMOIS010000124.1:0-3470 GCA_049317185.1 Chlorobium sp.
AATCTTGCTCTATTTTCAACTGAACCATGGATCAAAAAGATGTGCACCAGATGCTTTCATATCAGTGGTGTTTCGGGTGACCAAGGTTAACCCATTCGTTATCGCAATTGCGGCAATAAGCGCATCAACAACAGGGAGCATCTTTCCTTTTTTCTCCGAATCCCCGAGTATTCCTCCCGATCACCTCGTTCCGGCCAGTATCATGTGATCGTTTAAGGTCGATGCCAGCATTTCTGAGTGGTGAATTCTGAAAAAAACTTGAGAGTGCCTCGTCCGGCTTGCGAACATTCATGGTTTTAGTGTATGCCTCAAAAGAGATAACAACAGCAGTGGGAGCGCCATGCAGGGTAATCGTCTGCGGCCCCTCATGCAGCGCGTTCCTGACAACCTCGCTCAAGTGGTTTTTGGCATGTTGAAGCTGCCATGTTTTCATATTTATTGATCCAATAATTGCGTTGTTATAATTCTGGCTATTATAGTCAGAATATATCCATCAACAGGCTCATTTTCAACCTGAAGAACCTTGGGAGAAAATCATTACCATTCACTTGTTTGATAGCGACCTGCGGAGAACTTTATCAGAATATTTTGTTCTTTACTATGGCGAACCTCAAAAGGCCACCTTGCTGAAAACCTCTATTGTGCGATTTGAAAAACGACCACCGCCAAAAGTGCATGATATTGAGGCCAAGGTTTCATTTACCAAACAATCTGCCCCGCAGTTCCTTGTAATCTGGAAATACAGAATCTATACTTGCCAGTTTCGCATCATAGACAAGAGCCGTCGCGATAATTATCCGGTCTGCTGGATCCCTGTGAATTTCGGAAAGCATAGCGGCTTTATGCATAATATCACAGGTAACAGGAAGTGAATCAATACCTGAATTTTCAAGAGCTTCCTTTATCCAGTCTTCAACGGGTAGCGGTAAATGGAGCTTTCCTCGTTTGACCAACAAAGAGATCTCAAAGCAGGATATAGCTGAAACAGTCCAACGAAGATCATTCGTCATTGCATTGACAATTGTTTCTGACAGAGCCGAATTACCGTTGATAATCCATGTAACCCAGACATGCGTATCAAGAACGATCATTCGAGGCAGCTCCACTCTTCTGCTGGTAACACCGGCGTGATGATGTCGCCCAGTATTTTGCCTTTACCTGCAATGAGAGGTGATGGGTGGCGTTTTGTCTGTACTGAAATCGCAGTTGCCTCTTTTTCGGCAATGATTGTTACAATGACGTATGCCTGCTTGATCGGCGGCTTATCGCCGAGCCATTTCATGGCTCCATGTTCATAGATGGCTTCATAACTCTTCAACATAACAATCTCCTGAGGGGCTGTCTGAAATTACACGGCTCTTCCAAAACAAAAGAAATCTTTGAGAATATAAGAATCAAAGTAAAAAGTGCCTATTTAAATTTTACAGCTTGAAAAGCAAGATATTTATACGTGATTTTGCCATAAAAAAGGAGTCATTATATCCATCTTTCCAGGGAAAAGGATCAAGAATAGGGATACATGCTCAGAACGACAACTCTTGCACCACCGTTCGACGCTGCCTTGTTTTACACGAACAATGTTCATCCGTTGGATTTTAAAACCCTTGAATCGTCAGAATAAGTATGTATATTGAAACCGATATTTTCAATCTGCATACTTATTTCGATGAGATATCTCACAAGAGTGATCATAAAAGAGGTAGAGGAGGGGTTGATGCACTCACCGGTCGCCGCTCTGCTCGGGCCCCGTCAATGCGGAAAATCAACATTGGCAAAGCACCTCCTCACCTCTCCCCGCCCTCTTCTCTATCTCGACCTCGAAAAGCCTTCCGACTTGCGAAAACTCGAAGATCCTGAATGGTTTTTTAGCTCACAGAAAGAGAAGCTGATCTGCATTGATGAGATACAGCGAAAACCTGACCTCTTCCCGCTGATCCGCAGCATGGTTGATGAGTGGGGTGAAAACGGCCACTTTCTTGTGCTCGGCTCAGCATCGCGCGACCTCCTCAAGCAAAGTTCGGAGTCGCTCGCGGGGAGAATCACCTATAAACAGTTGACCCCCTTTTTATGGGAGGAGGTCAAGGAGCATCTTCCTTATGAGCGCTATCTCGCGGCTGGTGGTTTTCCCCGAAGCCTGCTGCAAAAAGAGCCAAAACTCTCCTTGCAGTGGAGAGAGGATTTTATTGCAACCTTTCTTGAGCGCGACCTGCTGCAGTGGAGCGGTTTTTCACCACAGACCATGAGACGGCTTTGGCAGATGCTTGCCCACAACAACGGCCAAACGCTCAACCTCTCATCCTTCGGAGGCTCTCTGGGAATCAGCCACACCAGCGTCAGGAACTATCTTGACCTGCTGCAAGAGACCTTTATGGTGCACATCGTGCCGCCACATCTCTCCAATACCGGCAAGCGGATGATCAAAACGCCAAAAGTCTATATCTCCGATACTGGCATTATTGCCGCACTCCTTGGATTGAGTGATTTCAACCAGCTTTCAGGCCACCCTGCTTTCGGCTCTTTATGGGAGAGCCTTGTGATTGCCAATCTCAAAGGGATGTTTCCGCATGCAGAGCTCTCCTTTTACAGAACATCCAATGGAACAGAGATCGACATTCTGATGCAACTCTCCGGAAAACTGTTTGCCATTGAGTGCAAGTCATCAAAGGCACCAACACTGTCGCGAGGCTTTTACTCGGCAATTGAAGATGTTGCACCAGCTCATACTTTTGTTGTAGCGCCGATTTTACAAAGCTATGCTCTCAAACCGGGGATTACCATTGTCTCACTTTCGGATCTGTTCACGCAACTGTTGCTGTAAACCGTTTGTTTCAAGAGAAACACCGGCAGCTTGAGAACTCCATATTCTCGCAATCCCAATAACCCTTTTACCAATTCCTCCATGCACTGGCTCTATCTCATTATCGCTATCCTGCTTGAGGTCTCAGGCACAACCTGCATGAAATTTTCTGACGGGTTCAGTAAACTTGTGCCAACGCTTTTTATCTTTATTTTCTACGGGCTGAGCTTTACCTTTCTCTCGCTGGCACTCAAGGTACTGCCCATCGCATTGACCTATGCTATCTGGTCGGGTGTCGGAACAGCGGCAATTACCGTTATCGGCGTTCTCTGGTTTGGAGAGGGTATCAATGCCATCAAAATTATCTCCCTGCTGCTGATTATTATCGGCGTTGCAGGGCTTCACTATGGTCAGGAACAGCTTCACTAAAAGATGAAACAGCAACTCATTTATAAAAAAATTGTCGTCAAGGTCGGCACCAACGTCATTACAGGAAAAAACGGGGAACTCGACCTTGAGATCCTCAGCAGCCTCACGGCCCAGATTGCTACACTGCAAAAACAGGGAATCCAGGTTATTCTCGTCTCATCAGGCGCAGTTGGTGCCGGACGTTCACTGGTCAAGCTCTCGGGTACCATTGCGCCCGTAGCCGCCCGGCAGGTGCTCTCCTCAA
>JBMOIS010000125.1:0-3434 GCA_049317185.1 Chlorobium sp.
GGTCGTAAATATCGACTTCAACCCCATATTGTTTGAGTTCGTGAAAAACATCTACAACTCGAGTGTTGCGGATGTCGGGGCAGTTCTCCTTGAAAGTAATGCCAAGGATGAGCACTTTTGCCCCTTTGATTTTGTGATCTCTGGAAATCATGAGCTTGACCACTTCGGAGGCAACATATTTACCCATATTGTCAGTTGAGGCGTCTTTCAAAGTTGTCTGTAAATCTCGCATCCGTAGAATGAAATCGACCAATGAGCGCGAATTTTCAGGATTACAGTCGCAGTGCAGAGATGATCTGATTGACGGCGACTTCGGGAGAAAAAAGCCATGCCGAGAGCGACTTGCACCGAGAACTTATTTCTGGATCGACAACAAGAGCATCAATCAACTCCTCGGCTTGTCGCTGAAGGGTCACAACTGATGAATCACTACACACTCGTCCTACTCTTTCAGTATTAATCAGAGTTTCCAGATCATTACCGGGGTTTATTGTTGCCAGAACAGGCAAACCACATTGCATGTATGAAAGGAACTTGCCGGGTATATTGTGTGTTTTATGCCTTGGATCAAGAGCGACCAAACCTATGTGGCACTGAGCATAAAGCCCGGGGATTTCCGTCGGCTCAATCTCGTCATAAAATGCCACATTATTGAGCCCTGAGGTTTTAGCGTTACTCTGCAGGCGCTCAGCATCATGACCTCGCCCGACAAACAAAAAACCGATATCTTTTCTAACCCGCAATTTCTCGGCCAAGTCAAGAAGAACATCCATGCCTTGTGCCACACCCATGTTCCCTGCGTAGACAAATATTTTTCGTCCAGCCAAAGGCCCTTCGGCAACAACGATACTGCACCCTGTATCTGGTTCATCAGCAAGCCAGTTCTGCAACACCTCAACCCGTTGTTTATCCCGCTGCATCAAATGATCAAAGTAGGAGAGATTTGCCATCGTCTGCACTCCAATAACATCCGCCACGGAGTACTGGTAGCTCTCGACAACTTTAAAAAAGCCGTAGGCAAACCCCCGTCTGAGCAACCCCATATCAACCGCCCACTCTGGAAAAATATCCCGAATGATCAAATAGCTCCGACACCCACTCGCCTTTTTCAAGACTTTCACTATCGGGCCGAGAAAAATGGTTGGCGAATACCAGACGACCCCATCCCAGCTTACGTTCGCCAAGGGGCTTTTACGAAGGTTATGTAACATCATGAACGGCATCAAAAACTCGCCGGCTGTCCTCCGTACATAACCAATATCTTTTGTTCGTGGCGCTTTCAACCGCAAAACCTGCACTCCATTCATTTCTTCAAGCCGCCATGGCGCATCCAATTCTGCAGAAGGAATCAGCACCGTCGTCAAAAAGCCCTGCCTGAGCAGCTCTTGAGACAAATCCCGCAATTGCACCGCCCCTGAGGAGCGCATTGGGGGGTAAGCATCGGTAATCAATGCAATACGCATTTAGCAGGTCGATTCCAGCAAAAAACTATCCCGCCTGATATTTTTTATAAGGAGCATACGCAGCGGCAGTGCAACTTGCTCGTCTCTTCCTATGATTGCTTTGGTCACAGAAAAGCCCTCATTGGCAAATATTTGTTTCCACTCTTGGTGCGATCTAAAGCGAACCCCTGTGCCAAACGTATTCGCACGAAATGAGGGAATCAATTTCGATACCGCGACCCCAATAGCAGATAACACATGACTACTGGTTATTTGATAAATTAACCAGCCAGAAAAGTTTGGTACGTATGACTCATAAATATATTCATTGACAAATATCCTTCGTGCATTGCCCTGCCAAGTACGTACCGCACTTGCTTGCAGCTTTTTAGTATCCTTCTCAGTATTGGCCACTAAATGGTGCAATATCAAATTAAAACAAGCAATGGTTTCATCGCCCTTTGGTTTTATCTTCGTGCAATCACCAATTTCGGCTTCCAAGCCTAAATTTTTACAACGTTCTACGCTGAGAGAATCCATATCAATAACTCGGACCGTATTACCCAGATCATTCTTCACTGCACTCGCAAAGTAACCTACCCCCCCCCCAATGTCGATAATGACTCCGGTAATCGAGTTATTTATATCATAAAAACAGGTTCTAAAATCGCGAACTTGGTCTTCAACAAACTCGTTATGATAAAATTCTGACAGTTGGTTAGCAGCAAGAGTTTTTTGCATATTTTTTTCATGATTTTAGCACTTTGACCAGACCGTACGATTCACATAATCCACATAACTCATCACCACCCGTAGCATTTGTTTGGATACTGGCCCACCTTCGTAGTCCTCAACTTGATCCATCACTTGTTTAGTTTTATCATGTTGAGCAATGATGACACGCACCGCATCCAACACTCGATCTTTTTTAAGTCCGCACATGATCAACGTGCCCACGTCCATGCCTTCAGGGCGCTCGTGAGCGTTACGAATAGTGACTGCAGGCAGGTTCAGCAGGGAGCCCTCTTCTGAAATCGTACCACTATCAGATACCACGCATAATGACCCCATCTGCAACTTGATGTAATCACAAAAGCCAAAAGGCTTCAGAAATTGAATAAGCTGATTAAGCTTACCCAGCTCCATCGTGTCCAAACGCTTTTTTGTGCGGGGATGGGTTGACACAATCACCGAGTAGTTATAAGTCTCGGCCAGTGCATTAAGCGTCTCTAACATATTCGACATATTTTCCGGGCTGTCGATATTTTCTTCGCGGTGCGCACTAACAATAAAAAACTTATTTGGCTCCAGTCCCATACGCTGGATTACATCCGACTTTTCAATCTTGGGCATATAATAGTCCAGCACCTCACGCATGTGCGAGCCGGTTTTGATGATGGTCTCTGGCCGAATCCCTTCGGCAATAAGATAGCGACGGGCGTGCTCCGACAGAACGCAATTGATGTCACTTAAGTGATCCAGAACCTTGCGATTCAATTCCTCAGGTACTCGCTGATCAAAACAGCGATTACCTGCTTCCATGTGAAAAACCGGTATTTTGCGCCGCTTGGCCGCAATAACGGCTAGGCAAGAATTGGTATCGCCATAGAGCATGACCGCATTAGGGTTTTCTTTTTCCAGGACCGAATCAGATTTTTCAATCACACGAGCAATAGTCTGTGCTGCGTTGTCGCCAACAGCTTCCAAAAAATAATCAGGTTTACGAATACCCAAATCTTCAAAAAAAAGTTGATTCAGCTCGTAATCGTAATTCTGACCAGTATGTACTAGAATATGTTGGGTGTGCAGATCAAATTCGGCAATCACCCGGCTCATTTTGATGAGCTCTGGACGGGTACCAACAATGGTCATGACTTTAAACATTGTCTTCTTCCATGATAAAAGCAAATTTTAGTCGCAAGGCTTTACCTTTGCTCAATAATCGGGATAGGGGACGGCCAGAAATCCTGTCCGTTCCCCTCCCACACCACC
>JBMOIS010000126.1:0-3390 GCA_049317185.1 Chlorobium sp.
AAAGTGCAGGATCATAATGCAACTTAGCTTTCATCCGTTCCTGCAGTTGTTCAGGAGTAAGTTGAACACGAGCAAGTTTTTTTTTATCGACACTAATTTGCGTAACAAGCCCGATAGCTAAAAATTGTCCCATAGTGTTTCGTTTTATTCTATTTCTAAATCTATAATGACATCATAAAGCAAGGTTACTCGACAATATAATACAATTTTGGAATCCTTCAGGGGCCCCTCGCTATAGTTGTCAGCTTTAAGGCCTGCAATAATTTTCTTGCGCTCATCAGGCCGCAATTCAAGAGCCAGCAAGGTTTGGGAATTTTTTCCGCGATCATCACGAAAAAGGATGTCCCATATCTTCAATTTCCCCTTGAAATCCCGGAGAAATGCCGCGATCTCTGCGTTTGTTGCTGACATTCAGGGCTTACTTGTACCAATGGAGCCATGGCAAGAAATGTATTGTGAGTAACATGTTTCGGCAAAAGCTGCCACGCCGGATTTTCAGGAAAATGGCTGTTAATAAAAAACGCGGGATCAACAAGGAAATAATTCCACTTGCCGCTCTTTCTTGAAAAGTGGCCGGAATCATCGATCGAACCGGCATCCCATGTCGAATCAAGCAGATACCAGCGGCCATCAAGGTTCACCGCATTCCATGAATGGTTGGATCCCCCTGTCATAACACCGACAGCATAGCCGTATCCTTTGGCATAGCCGTCAACTTTCTCAATCCGTAACCCGGCAACAGCACCCATCTCCTGAAGCAACGCAGAGTACCCGTCACAAACAGCCTTGCCTCGACGAAAGGTATTGACTGCCCCAACGGCATTGCGCAAATCACCGGAAAAATAGGCATCAACATCATACTCGATATACGTCGTGATCCACCTGTAAATGGCATAGAGCCGCGCAAGATCACTGGGCAACTCTGCTGTAAGTTTTTTGGCAACAACCGACAGTGAGTTGCCACCAGGATAACCGACAGCACTGACACGCCGGTCAACATCAACAGAAAAAGAGCGGACACTCTTGCGCAACTCTGCATTTGACTGTGGATAAGATCGAATGGATGACTCATTGACCATCGCTGGACATAGTGAAGCACCTCTTCTTGTAGTATAACAGGAAGCTCTTCGACATGTTGTAGTAATTGTTCGGTTATTGTGTTCATGGCTATAGCTCCTTTTAAAAGAGATCTGCTCAATATGCGTTACTCAATAATGCCAAAGTCAACACCGAAAGGTTAGCACCCGAAGCGTCAAACACAAAAACGTCACGACACCCAACTAAAGCAAATGTATGGATAGCCACGTTCATCAACAAATCAAGATGAAAAAAGACGGAAATTATAGATGATATTGAGTGATAAAAATTTTCAGGGGGAATAAAAAATTTAAAGCGGGGTATAAGACCCTTGGATCGAAGTATACCCTTATACGTGAACTACCTGGCGCCCGCCAGCATACCCCGTAGGTGTTTCTTCAGGTAGTCCAGATATGCACCACGAACATCGGGTCGATGCTCGGCAATCGCTACAATCATCTGGATCAGCATCTCTGGCCTGGCTGCTTTTAGCAACTCAACAAGAAGATCCAGCTCTCTTTTCTTTTTTTGCTATCATGTTATGATAAAATAAGTTCCAGCTTCAGAAGCTCATGTATACAACCATATTGTTCGGAATCAATCTGCTGGCGGCTGCATGCTCCACAACATCACATACGACTTATGGATAGCGCATAACTTACATCGCTTTCAACTCAAATCCATACTTGAGGTAGCTGATCATCGGATTTTGAGCCTTGACATTTTCACTCCACGCTGGTTCCTGATGGCTGATGGCAATAATCTGCTGTGTGCTGACAGTGGAAAATCTCTCTGCCGTTTTTATTAATGAATGCATCTCGTCGGGTGCCAGAATCCCTGCTTTGCAGGTTCGCGACGGTGCAGGCATAAATATCTCTCCAACTCCCCCGTTACTGAACTCTTTGCGTTCAACGAGTATGTCGCCGTTTTTCTCAATCCAGTCATAAATACTGTTATAATTCTCTGGGACAGGGCCAAACTGAATTGCACGGTAGCGGGTGCCACTGATTGAAAATCCCGTCATTTTGTAGTGCAGAAAGTCCGCATAGAAAAGCAGTTTATTCAGAGCAGTTTTCCATGGCTTGAGTTCCCCGGCAAAAAAATGAACCATTGCGTTAAGCTTTGCAAGATTTGGTGTTGTGTAGCCGGTATATTCATCGGGCTGTTTTGAACCAAGGAGATACTCTTCAAGAGTGAACTGCGCCGCATTTTTTTTACGCTCGATCAACAGCTCAATTTTTTCGATCAGTTTTTTCTGTGGTTTTCCCTCCAAAACACCACTGAGGTGGATGATTTGCTTAAACTCCTCCGGACGTTGAGCAAGCTGGATAAGGCGGGCATTCGACTCACTGGGCACCTCGCCCTGCTCATAATTTCTGTAGGTATTTGCTCCAAAGCCAAGAACTTCTGCCATTTTGGCTGCCGAGAGCCCGTACTTATGCCGTATCGACTGTATCTCTTCAGGAAACGGCAAATTATGCTCATCCCGATATTGATTGTGCACCTGAACCAAATTCATGTCGTCAAGTTCAGATGACGTAAACTGCTCTCCACTCTCAGTACAAAGATAGAAGTGGTAGTGCACAGTGTACTCTTTTTTACGAAAGAGCATGACCCTTTTTTCTAGTTTCAGGATCATCTCCCCACCTGTGACAGGGCTTTTCATCTTACTCGGTTTTAAATGGATAACGCATTGTATGTTCAGCGATATGAAAGGAAATACAGATGACACTTGTACCCGGAGCACCCATCGTTATTTTGATAAAGATCTCCTGTTGTTTTACCTGCCTGCCAAATATCCACATATCCGGCCCTTTGTTCAGGATATCCTTCAGGGGCCCCTCGCTATAGTTGTCAGCTTTAAGGCCTGCAATAATTTTCTTGCGCTCATCAGGCCGCAATTCAAGAGCCAGCAAGGTTTGGGAATTTTTTCCGCGATCATCACGAAAAAGGATGTCCCATATCTTCAATTTCCCCTTGAAATCCCGGAGAAATGCCGCGATCTCTGCGTTTGTTGCTGACATTCAGGGCTTACTTGTACCAATGGACGACGTATGACGATAATATGCTATTAATGATAAAAAAAGGCAAGAAATTCAATTATAAAGTTGAATATGAAATCAACCTAATACTTCTACTTGGCTGATTGCCGAGCAACAAGTATTATTTTTCTGAACAAAGATTTGCAAGTAGTTATAACTACTTTGAAAAGAATATATCATGATATTGCTGTCGAGTAACATAGCTACTCCCTTCCAGGTAGCGGGCGATCTTTACGAATTTCTCGTTGCCAGGCGGCAGGGTCTTTAATGT
>JBMOIS010000127.1:0-3373 GCA_049317185.1 Chlorobium sp.
GATCAGTGTCCATTTACCAACGGCATGCCCGTATCAGGGAATCCTCTCCAAATGCCTGGCAATCTTTGCGCACCTGCGTGCGCATCCATGGCCTCCACCGCTTGTGAACTGATGTTGTCGAGAAATAAATGGGAACAGGGTATAAAAAAGGTTAGCTGCTTGCTACACGCAATGGCAGCAAAAGATTGTGCGTGCCATCAATATTTATAGCACCTTATTACTTCAGTCTGGTAATCGTTTTGACAGAATTTAGTGGCCGATCATCCACTTTTTGCTTGCCATCACCACTGCAGCCTCGTTCTATTGATCTGCACACCTTTGAGCTGCTCTGATGCCTCTATTTTTTACTGCAAATAGCCAGTATGGCGAGCCATCATGAATAATTCAGGATAAATCACACCAACCTGATTTTTCCGGTTAGCAAGTTATTCATAATACACTGCTTGAGCTGTCGGATTTTCTCAAGTTTTGCTTCAAGCGCACCAATTTCTGCGTCCATGTCGAATAGCACAGAGGCAACAACAGCTTGTTCTTCAACAGGCGGAATAATCAAATCAATATCTGCCAATGCATTCGATCCAATATGAACAACAGCATCTCCCTGTCCCTTGCTTGCTTTTTGGCGATTGACTGACTCAGTGTTCAAGTAGCAGCCAAGAAACAGCGAATTTGCATTGTTCGGTCTGAGAATCACGATATCGCCACCCGCATAAGCATCAATATAGTCCACAAATGCAACACATTTTCCAATCTCCTCCTTGGTCTCCCCAGAGCCAGCAAAGAGTATATCACCGCATTTAATCCGCGTTGCTGTAGCTGCGACTTCTGGCGAAATCCACGAGTCAAAGGCTTTGATGTAATCTTTGTGTTTGGTGTAAATCTCACCATAGCGGATGCACGGTATATTCCCGCTCAGGGATTCGTCCCTCTTAATTCCACTGCCTTTCAAAAAAACACCCAAGCTTCCCAGTTTGACCTTTTCCCAGCCATCTTTAGGATTGAGCAGTTTCTGCATCGCACCTTGTTTGATCTGCCGTTTTTTGGCGATGAGTTGCTCAAGGGATTCAATGAGGGCATCCGCATCGCTCAAGGCTTCGGCGATGGATTCTTGTTCGGCTTTGGTGGGGGGAAAAGAAATAGCAAATTTACGAATTCTCGTTAGAGCCAGCTTCGGCTGAGCACCAACCGTCTGAAGTGATTGAATCGTGTTCTGAATAAGTGGTGACATCAGAACATGAAGAAGATATTCTTGGCAACACGTAATCTTTGTGATACGATCAGCATTCTCGGTTAAGTTCGCTCCATCAAGTTCATCTGGAACTTTTCCGACAATCCCCAAGGTACCCGCAACCGAAATGAAAATATCATCCCGAAAAATCCTATACCGACTGATAGCAGGATATACAAGATCTGGAACAAACTTGATATCTGAAAGCGAAACATTGCCAAATCTCATATCCGTCACTCGGACATAGGGATGAGATGTTTCACGTTCCGTTAGTGAACTGCCAAGCGGTAGCCGTTTTCCACTCGTAACGAATCCAACTTCATCAATAGTCTTCACCTCCCAATCATCAGGAATAACCCCAACCTCAGTCAGCTTGTAGCCGGGTTTCACCTCTGCGCTCATGCCTGCCCCTCCGTTCCAGTTCTAAACCTCTCGAAATCGACAGGTTTAAACTTCTGCATGAACCACATTTCAAACTTGAAGAAAATGTCAGGATGAAAATCTTGGCTGCTGATGCCCGCCTTGCGTTTATTTATGGCAAATTCGCCATAATTGAACACAGATCCCTGAATAGCAGGAGACTCACAAGTGGTACTGTGGCAGAGCCAATCTGATATGAAAAAATCTCCGGCCTTCGTTTCGAAAATATTTGTCATGCTGATAAAGTCTGCGTTGCCACTGCGGACGATACTGTCTGCCATGCTCTGAACATCCGCTGTGAATTTTTTTGCTGTACCCATCCGTTTTTCCCCATCTTTGACATGTTCATCCGGTTTTGTGTCCACAAAGGTTCAGACAAGATAATCATTGCAATTTCTCATGTCTATCAATATTTTATGCACTCTTCAGGCAGCAACCCAGCAAGATTGAACCATTGAGGTGAAAAATGAACCCACGAGTCGTAAAGGTTACTCCAGGTGATGATTATACCTTGTCCCTTGTCTTCACGAATGGAGAAAAAGCGATTTATGATTGCCATGATTTACTTGATCATGCGGTCTTCAAAGAGCTGCGTGACAAAAACTATTTCAAACAGGTTCGTGCAGAGCATGGGACGATTGCATGGCCGCATGAACAGGATATTTGTCCCGACACCCTGTATCTGGATTCAAGGAGAGAGCCTGCCTGACGTTGAGCATCTCAATACGTCAGAAGGCTTCTGACCTTTCTGATCGTTCAGGTAAGAACAAACTCCTCGGTGAGCGTTGTAACGGGATAGCTCACTGCTCCATCCCCATTCGTTTAAGATGCGCATTCACCTTTGCCTCCAGCTCTGCAGTGGTCGTTTATTCTTGCCGCAATTGTTTCATTTCATGTTAACAGACAAGAATATCGGCTCTTCTTTGAAGAAGATTATACAATCCGTGATTCAAGTTTAGCGCGAATCCATGAGGGATTCCTTCGCATATCTAAAACAGCAACAACAATAGTTATCTCTTCTTTAACAGTGTAGTAAATAGCAAAAGGAAAACGTTTTGATGGCATTCGAAAGAGTCCAAATACTACGGTGTGTACACCTGAATAAATCCATAATGATTCTATATCAGCAACTAAAGAATCATAAAAGTAGTTTCCAACTTTTTCTCCATTGATACTATAAAATAGTTTCCCTTCTTGTAAATCCTGTTTTGCTTGTTTTAATACTAATAGTTTTTTAGGGCTAAGCATATTAGTATCTTTTTAATTCTTCAATGGTCACATACTCGGCTTGACCTGTATTAATCAAGTTCATTCTCTCTTCAAGAATTTCTTGATGCCATGCTGGTGATTGCAGATGATTATCTTCATTGCTTAATGTTTCCCATAACTCTTCCATAAGCTGCAATCTTTCTGCAAATGGTTTTACTTTTAATTCGGCAATTGTCATAAAAAACCTTTGTTGGGTTGATAATTCATTTTGTTGTTGTCGTAGTGGAAAAAAAAATTATTTGCCACTACGTTTATCACCACTTCAAAACCACCGCACCAAGCTTCGCCTTTCGAGATGTCCGCAATGCTAATATAATCATCGTTGCCTCTGCGGACGATACTGTCTGCCGTGCTTTGAACATCCTCTGTGGATTTTTTTGACTCATACCTCCATCCCCATTCGTTGAAGATGCGCATTCACCTTCGCCTCCAGCTCAGCAACCTTGCTGTTCACTT
>JBMOIS010000128.1:0-3257 GCA_049317185.1 Chlorobium sp.
TGTAAAGATTTCAAATGTTTCAACGAACACGCATACCCGCATTTGCTATAGCGTTGGTTGTGGCTAGTTGTTTTTTACTTGACAGTAATTTCCAATCTTCTTCCTAAACCGGTCTCGATTATTTTACTCAATGTTGCAAGCTCAATATCTGAACGGTCATTCTCAATTCGCGATATGTATGTTCTAGATGTTCCACTTATCAATGCCAATTCTTGTTGAGTCATTCCTGCTTTTTTTCTACCTTCACGAACTAACCGCCCAATTTTTATCATCAAATCCGATTTTTCTGGCTGACTGTATTTTAACAATACGTCAGCACCAATTTCAAATGGAACATTTTGCTTTTCCCAATTTCTCAGAGTAATGGATTGCTCTACATTTGACCACGACAAGGTGTTTCCAACAAGTTCGACCTTTTCAAATTCAGTCTGATTGTAAAGAATAAATGCTGGTGAATTCCTGTCGATTCCAATATCGCCGAAAAGTTTTCGAAAATCAATTATTCTGGATTCTCCATTGTTGAAAACCACAGAAATTGCCAAGTCTTTAATCCAATTGATTTTTAAAATCCTTGGTATTTTGATATTCCGTCTCATTTTAATTGCGGATTAAGTTCATAAAACACTCCCAATGCCCAATCTGAATTACCTGACAACCAATCGAAAACCAACTTTAATTGTCTGTTCGGTAAATCACCTGCATAAATCACTCCATCTTCAATCTGAATTAACACCTCAAATTCGTTATACTGTGCGTGAATATGTGGTGGTCGATGGTCCCCGTTGTATACACAGATTTTGATTCCGTTAAAGATGTCGATTGTTGGCATTGGCAATTTTTCTTCAAAGGTATCTAATTAGATACATTTTTCAAAGAATTTTCTGAACGAATTTGTTTTTCAACAATTAGCCACAACGTTTGAGAGTAGAGGCAGTAAGGGATTGCGGGCTTCATCACTGTCAAGCTACACAGGGAACGGAGACATCGTACAGTGTTGCCATCATTTTTTCTGCGTCAGCCAGATGTTTTCATACTCATAGCGCATTTCAACGCTGGTTTCCGATTTGCCGACAGCCGCGACAAAGGTCAGATATTCAGCCGCCGAGGAGCGGACGATAGAGACCTCCTTACCAGTTTTTTTCTCCCGCTCATGCCTTCTCAAAATGCAAGCCATCAGTTCGGCCTTGAGCACCTGCTGCATACCGTCGCCAAGGAAGTGTTTCTTTTCCTCGACATACCGCTTGGAAAGAGTTTTTATATTCACTCGAAAGTAGGGTTATGGGAGCCATTTGGTTGAATAACTCATTTTGCAAAAAGGAAATATACGATTACAGCAAAAGAACGGCAAGAACAATAAAGCACTGTGATTCTTTTACACAGCCTCCCCTATTTCCGCTCCTCATGAGCCCTGCTGTACCGGCAATGCGAAGCGAAACCCCCGGAAATCGTTGACAGCTTTGGGAACTAAACGAGCACTTTGATTAGCGGAATTCAACAACCACCCGGTTTCACCGATCGAAGACTTTCCCGATATCTTGATTGAACCATTTATCGAACATCGCCTATGCCCTCCTGATCCTGATTTTCGTGATGCTCAATGCCTGCGGCCTCCTCCAATTGCCTCTTCAGCTCCTCTTTTGAGGGCAGATAGAGCTGATACTTCGAAGCGAATATATTTGAATCCTTTGGAAGAGTAAGCTCAACCAGTGCGTCATGCTTGCGATGGCACAACAGAATGCCGATTGTCGGCAGTTCATCGTCGGTTTTGACATAGCGATCAAAATAGTTGACATACATCTGCATCTGCCCAAGATCCTGATGCGTCAACTTGTCGCGCTTGAGATCAATGAGCACATAGCAGCGTAACAGGCGATTGTAAAAGACCAGATCAACATAGAAATGGTCGTTGTCGAAGGTGAACCGTTTCTGGCGTGCCTCAAAGAGAAACCCCTTGCCCAATTCCAATAAAAAGTGTTCGAAGTGATCGATAATGGCCGTTTCAAGTGCATGTTCTGAATAAGCACTCTTCTCTTCCAGATCCAGAAACTCAAGCACAATGGGGTTTTTGATTGCATCCGACGGTTTTTCAATAATCAGCCCCTTCTCTGAGAGCTGCCTGACTCCCTCCTTGTCACGACTGAGAGCCAAGCGTTCATACAACGAGGCCGATATCTGCCGATCCAGTTCCCTTACACCCCAACTGTTTTCGTGAGCTTCAATTTCGTAGAACCGACGCTCATCAGCATTCGAAATGGTCAGCAATGCAACGTAATGCGACCACCCGAGAGCGAAGCTGCCTGCCAGTGTTGCAGAGAGTTTCTGGAGCATTTTGGGAGCAATGGCAATGGCATCAAAAGATGTAACAGGCAGCGTCTGTTGAATCTCCTTTAGATCCAATACTGTTATCAGAAGATTTTGCAGGCAGTGCCTGCAAAATTCCTGAATAGGTGAGATAGAATTTACAGCAGAGCGCAAGACTTCGTTCAGAACAGCCTTTGAGCTTCAACTGACCTGCGATTGTTTTTAATAAATTGGCACCATACTCAGCTCTGTCTGAGCCACCCTGCTCAAACTCGACAATGTGCCTAAAATCTCTTCTACTTTTTTTCTTCTGAACTGAAAAACCTCCTCAAGCCTGCGGCTGACAATCAGGAAATCAACCAGGTCGCCGAACATCGCCATCGGCATGACATAGTCAATCCGGTCGGTCATTTCAACACCACCCGGAATTTCACAAAACTGATGCTGATGATGCCAGCTCTCATAAGGCCCCGATTTCTGGCAATCCTCAAACATAAATGGTTTGTCAACTTTTGTGATTTCAGTCTCCCACTGCACCGGCAACATCATGAAGAGATAGATCGTATAACTGATCAGCATTCCCTCATAAATCTTCTGCCCGCTGATGCAATGGTTGTAACGAGCTTTCGTGATGGTCAAGGCTTGATCGCGGTTGGTTTCAGCCATTTTGAGGTTAGAGCGCAACCGGCCACACTGAAAGATCGGGAGCGTCACCTGTGGGGTGAAGCTCCCTACACCACTCGACCCGGTTACGAAGAGATCCGACAAGCTGGTGCTGGCGGAACCGGTAAGTCCTATGCTGGGAAAAAATGAAGCCCGTGCTGCTCCGATGTTGGCGTTTGCTGGCTGGCAGCACGTTCTTCGCAGGAAAGGCCGTTCCATTTCAATACCAGAAGACAAAATGGTAAAAGGCTGAAAAACGCCCTTGACTATGTTTTTTTTGTTATAACTTATGG
>JBMOIS010000129.1:0-3250 GCA_049317185.1 Chlorobium sp.
ATGGGTTATTTGCTGAAACATTTTACATTGAGGCTTGGTGTTGCGTAGATTGTATTATTAAAAAGAGCACTGCTTCATCGGGATTCATGAAATCCGACTTTTGTGTCGCAAGTGCTTATGGCATAGTCACCAGTGTTCCCGTTTTATTTTTTCTGGAGAAACCCTATGGAAACTTTTACAATTCGGGATTTACGAGAACGCACCGGAGAACTGGTGCGCGATGCCGAGGCAGGTAAACTCTCCGTTATCACCAAGCATGGACAGGCTGTTTTTGTAGCGGTGCCTTTTGACGAGGTTCTGCTGACATCTGGTGTTTGCGTTGCATTGGCCGTTAAATTATTTGATGAAGAGGTTATCAGCCTGGGCAAGGCCGCTAAACTTGCTGGCGTTTCTCAAAACGAATTCATGAACCATCTTGGTGCTTTAAAAATCCCGCTTGCCCGCTATGGAGCCGACGAGTTGGCCAAAGAGGTCGCTGCCTTTGCGTAAGATCGTTATCGCTGATGCGGGGCCGCTTATTGCGTTTGCACGCATCAATCAGTTGGGCCTGTTCACGCAGGTGTTTGGTGGCGTATTGGTGACCGATGAGGTCTTCAAGGAGTGCACCATGCGAACTGATTTTCCCGAGACTAAAGTTATCCATGACGCATTCAATAACCGGCAGTTACAGCGATGCGACACGCCAACATTGCATTTTGAATTGGCACTCTGTGTTGATGTTGGTGAGGCCAGTGCTATCGCTGTTGCTCTTGAGTTGGGCTATGACGTTCTCATGGACGACAAAGCTGGGCGCCGCATGGCAAAAAATCTTGGTATTGCAACTATCGGTACGGTGGGCGTGTTGGTACTCGCTAAACAGAAGCGACTTATACCCACAGTAAAACCCTTGTTGGAACAACTCACACAATCTGGATATTTCTTGGGCGACAGCTTGATCAACAACGCTTTGTTGCTTGTGGGGGAGGGGTAGTTTTGTTGGTATTGATATAACTATGGCAAAAACCGTTACAACAAAATATGAAGTATCCGAGCACCTTCGTACCCCTCAAGAAATGGCCGCTTATCTGGAAATGTGCATTGAAGAAGCAAATGGAGATACAGCGTTTATTATTAAGGCTTTGGGGGATATCGCAAGGGCGAAAGGTATGACACAGGTGGCACGTGATGCTGGTTTGTCCAGGGAAAGTCTGTATAAGGCTCTTTCCGGAGAAAGAAGTATAGGGTTTGATACCATTCTTAAAGTAATAAGTGCCTTGGGTTTAAAATTGCATGCAGAAGTAGCACATACAACACAAGTAACAGTCTGACAGAAAGCAATCCAGCCGGTATGATATTGAGTGCATGACGCAGAAAACATGCCAGCCTGACGGAAGGTGTTTTGAAACATTCAGGCGCATCAACGTGATGGCAAAGAAGTGATTTCCATGCCGACTCCAGCCATCACTTCTACAATAGGATAACTAACAATTAAATAAGGAAACATCTATGGATTATGATGTGTACAATCGTGAGGAAAGATATCTTTGTTATCATTTATTTCGTCTTCTTCATGAGCCGGTACAATCGTATCGTGCACTCAGCGAGTTTTTAAAACGTCCAGTACATCAAGGCAGTTTCAGGATTTATGCTGAAGCAGCACTGATTCGCGATGCATATTATGTCAGGAAATCACTTGCATCTCACTTTCTTGATGATATGGTTCGAATGTTGATGGAACAAGAATCCGTATCGGAATGCCGTTTATACTCCGAACTTCCCGATGAACTGTCAAATGGTTCAAAAACACATCCGAAGCAGATTAGACAAAAAGCTGGTAACTTGTTCACCCCTGAAGAGGAGTGTGTATTTGGAGCAATGCAGGGGATGTTTAATGCAAAACCAGATCTTGTGGTTTGTATAAATGAAGAACTCCTCATCTATGAGGCTAAGTTCACACTGGATTTTGATCTTAAGCAAATGAAGCGAACAGAAAATATTGGAAAAATTTGGGCAGCTCTTTTTTATGCAGCAATTCGAGATTTGGCCTGTACCCCTTGAATTCATTGGTGTTTAAAATTTAACTTTCGTAACATTTTTAGTATTAAACCATGTTTTTTTTATATATTTTTGGAAATCGTCTTTCCAAAATATATAAAGTATTTTTAATGATTATCAAGAATGAATTAAACGCAAATAGTTTATTTGCTACTATGCGAGACTTCTTTTCGACGGTTACAGATCAACGCAGTAGTAATAGAAGTATTTCGCTTAAAGACGCTTTAGAGCTTATTCGTAGATAAAGCCAACTTTTCTCAGCGCAATTATCGATGCCGCCATGAACAACAATGCCTCATATCGTTCGTTAAGCTTTTCAAACCTTACCAGAATCTTTCGGAACCGATTGAACCATGAGTGAGACGCCTCTACAACCCATCTGCGTGGCTTGTAATCAGGGTTATCTTTTTTCTCCTTTACCTCTTCGTTAATTTGTTTTACATGAGGAATATAGTTCTCAGAAATAATAATCTGAAGGGCTGGCTCTCCTTGGTATCCTTTATCAGCACAAAGGTGTTGTTTGCTCTCTGGACTGCTCTCTGGACGCTTAACCACAATATTTTCAAGCACTGGTTTCAATTGAGTGACATCGTGTCGGTTTGCTCCGGTTACGACTATCGAGAGCGGGACGCCACGCCCGTCTACCAGTACATGGCGCTTTGTGCCATTTTTTTCCCCTGTCCGTTGGATTTCGTCCAACAGTTTCCTGCGCAAGTGGTGCTTTTGTCATAGCCCCATCTATGCTTTGCCATTCCCATGCTATTCCAGCCATATCATCATATTCTGCCAGTCCCATCCTCCAGAGTGCAAGAAAAAAGCCTTTACGTTGCCATCGTGCAAAATGCGTGTAAATGGCACTGGGACTGCCAAATCGTTCTTTTGGCAAGGCTTGCCACTGACAACCTGTTCGCAGGACAAACATAATGCCTTCAAAGATCGTTCTTGAGGGGATCGGTTTGCGTCCGCCTCCAGACTTTCGTTTATACTCTTTGTTTGGATCCCGCTCGGGCGGAGGTATGATTGGCTCAACCACATTCCAAAACGAGTCAGATACTTCCCATGATTTGATTTTTGGCATAACTTCTCCCATTGTAATGAATTGCTTTCGAGAGAAATATAATACTTTGCTGCCGTATATAAAAATTATTTACGAATAAGCTCTTAATGTCTGGATTTGCCATGTTCTCGCTAAAGGAAAAATCATTATTATCCTTTG
>JBMOIS010000130.1:0-3189 GCA_049317185.1 Chlorobium sp.
CCGCCTTTTCCGCCTTGCATGGCCACTACCCTGATGCGCTCCTTCAGTTAGCCGATGCAGAGCACTTCGGCACAGAGTTCCTCTCCCTGAAGATGTCGGTGAAAACTGTTGCATCGCTTGAGGAGGCGCTGGAACACATCGCCCATTACAGCTCCCGCCACAGCGAAGCCATCATCGCCACCGATGCCGCCACAACCGCCACCTTCCTGAAACGGGTCGACGCCGCCGTGGTCTATGCCAACACCTCAACCGCTTTTACTGATGGCGCACAATTTGGGCTTGGCGCGGAGATCGGCATCAGCACCCAAAAGCTCCACGCACGTGGGCCAATGGCGTTGAAGGAGTTGACGACCTATAAATGGATTATTGAAGGGGACGGGCAAGTGAGGCCGGTGTGATGAGGGTGTTAGAAACCAGTAAGGCCAGCATAAATGGATCAGATTCACCAAAAACCAAAGACCTTATCCAATGAATATAAAACGTATCACCATACAGAATTTCAGAAATATTGGTATCGAAAAAACGTTTTATCTGAATCCTGATTTTACTGCATTCATTGGAGTTAATGGAAAAGGTAAATCAACAATTCTTCACGCTCTGAGAATTGCAAGCGGTTCTTACTTTCTGGCAATTCCTGATGTAAAATCACATCACATTCAAAAAGACGAGATAAGGATTATTGAATCAGGCAAGTTGCTCCTCCAACAATTTCCTGTAAAAATTGAAACTGAAGGCTCTTTCCCTGATTTTGATAATACCATTACATGGCGTCGGCAGTGGCTTGAAGGCAGCAGCTCAACCACATCAACTAATGCTGATGTAGGTGCTATCAGAAGTATTGCCCTTAAAAAATATAATCGAGTGCAGAAACAATCTGATGACAAGGTTGATTTGCCAGTGATAGCATTTTTCGGTATAACCCGTGCTGTAGGTGCCGGACGTGTTACCAGGAAAAGCCGCATTCAGCGTTTAGGGAGGCAGCTTTTCAAGGAAGGTTATCAGGATTGGGAAGAGATGAAAGCTGTTAAATTTCATTATGAAGAGTGGCTTGGGACTTATGATCACTTGGTTGATCAAGGCAAAGAATATCCAAAGACAAAAGAGGCATTTTTTGCCGCAGTTAAAACAGCTAACCCTTTTATAACACACCTTGAGTTTATTAATGGTGAATTATGGGTAAAAATCAACATTGATAATGAGGAAACCGGATTACTTCCACTGAGTCTCCATAGTGATGGCATTCACTATTTCACCGCAATGGTGGCCGAAATTGCATACCGCTGTGTGGTGCTGAATGGATACAAGAATGAAAAAGCAATTTCAGAAACGAAAGGTATTGTGATGATTGATGAAATAGACCTTCATCTTCACCCTAACTGGCAGCGGCATGTAGTTCATGATTTAAAAACAGCTTTTCCTGAAATTCAATTTGTTGTTACGACACATTCGCCATTCATCGTTCAGTCCCTTAAATCAGAAGAGCTTATAATTCTTGATGAAGATATCGAGAAAGATGGCGACCCGTTCAGAAAAAGTATTGAAGAGGTGGCAGCAAATGAAATGGGTGTTGAAAATATACCAAGAAGTATTGAATTTTTAGAGATGCAGAGTGTTGCTGAAGAGTATTACAAGCTTATTGAAGCTGGAAAAACAAGTGATACTGATGATAAAACACAACAACTCAGAAACAGGCTGAATGAACTTGAAGAGTTATTTGGTGAAGATCCAGCTTTTGTTGCAACATTAAAAATCGAAAAAGAGGCAAAAGGGCTATGAGACCAGTAATCAAATCAGCATGGCCCCAGGAAAAAGGAAGCCCTAAATCGTATAAACCTCATACCAAGGCTAATAATGACCTTGAGGAAAATCTTGGACCTTATTGTAGTTACTGCGAGGTTTTCAGTTCTGATCTTGAGATCGAACATGTTATTTGTCAAGATCAAGACAGAACATTAGCTCACGATTGGAATAATTTTTTGCTGGCCTGTGGTAAATGTAATGGGAAAGATGGTAAATCAAACAAACACGTTGATTTCACAACAACGCATTTCCCCCATCTGAACAACACTTTTCTGTCGTTTTCCTACAAAGAAGGTGGACTTATTACAGTAAATCGTGCACTTAGTGGTATTTCTCGTACACATGCAGAAAACATGCTTAACCTGATTGGTTTGGATAAGTATCCTGGCAATGCAAAATATCCAAAGCGGAATCAAAATGACTCCCGATGGAAACATAGAAGAATAGCATGGGAGTGGGCAATGAAGTATTTACCTGAATATGAAGCAGACAATGTAACGGCAAAACAGATTGTCGATTTTGCTACTCAAAGAGGATTCTTTTCTGTCTGGTACACCGTTTTTGCACATCATCCTCCTGTCAAACAACTACTGATACGTTCATTTGCAGGAACAGCGACAAATTGTTTCGACCCCGCTAATAGCTATCAACCCGTTCCCCGTAACCCTGAGAATCAGGCTGACCCAATATAGAACCCTTAAGCGTGGGATGGCATGATGAATCATCCAAAAATCATAAGCGCAACAGCAATTGAAGATCACTCACTTCTCGTTGAATTCGATAATCATCAGAAAAAAACCTATGACATTAACCCCTTGCTTGAGGATGAGATGTTTGCTCCGTTGAGAAACGCAGCACTGTTCAGAACTGTGAGAGTGGATGTGGGTGGCTACGCGGTTGTTTGGCGGAAGGATATTGACATCAGTGAGCATGAGTTGTGGATTCACGGTACATCGATATAGTAATTGTCATGGGTACGGGTTTTGTAAACTTTGCACCTCGACAGCATTTGCCGATGATGCTCAGTTAGGGCTTGGGGCAAAAATCGGCATCAGCACTTAGAAGTTTCAGGCATGCGGGCCTAAGGCGCTGCTTCGATTACACGTGGTCACCTCCTAATGATGATGTTCTGCAAGAACTCCTGTAGCACCTTACTGCTCTTGGAATTGAACCGACAGGAGCCATGAAACATGCTCCAAGCCTGGTAGAAAAAAGGAGATGGAAGTTTAACCCTGGAAGATAATAGAGAGGTCTTTAATGGAGCGCAAGCTGCGTTAGAACTTGCAACATCAAGCCTTCAATAACTCCTGCTTGGTATTACATAAAACATTGCATATCACTACTGTCCGGTTGTTGAAAAATTCAATGCCATCTAAAAGTTTATAATGT
>JBMOIS010000131.1:0-3181 GCA_049317185.1 Chlorobium sp.
ATCCAGTTCTCCCCGGAGGGCATGGCCATGCGCCACTCAAGCAGGTTGTCGATACAGGTTCCCCAGCGCACCGCCATCTTTCCACCTGCATTTTCAGCGATATTCCCTCCCACCGTGCAGGACCACTCACTGGTCGGATCAGTAGCAAAAACAAGGCCGTGCTCATCAGCCTCCTCCATCGCACTCTCCGTCACCACGCCCGCCTCAACATCAATCACTGATGCCTGCGCTATCTGACCATTGTCGAGCTGAAATTCACGCACCGAAATACCACGACTGCAGTTCAGCTTCTCCATATTGATAATCACACACTTCGACCTCAGAGGCACCGCCCCGCCAGTCAATCCCGTACCTGCACCACGGGGAATAACATGCAGACCGAGTGCAGCAATGGCGGTAATCAGCGGAGCCACCTGCGACTCCTTATCAGGCGTTACGACCGCCGAAGGAAGATGAAGCCTCCAGTCAGTGGCATCAGTGGCATGAGCCGCAAGAGAAAAGGGATCAAAGAGCACATTTTTGGTACCGACCACCGCTCCAAGTTCACGTTTCAGTCGGCGGCGAAGATCCGGTGTCTTGTCAACCACCGAACGAAACTGCTCAAGCTGCTCACGCACAGCCGCCACAATCGCCGAAATCCTGCTTTCACCATTTCCCATATCGGCAATAGTGTCGAGCTCATTAAAAGCCCTCTCAAAGAGGCGACGACGACGGGCTGAAGAGTTCACCAGCTCCTGAAAAAGATAGGGGTTCCGGCGATGAATAAGAATTTCACCGATAATACCCATAAGCAGCCGCGACGACCTTCCGGTAACCCGCAACTCGCGAAGCTCTTCAAGCATCCGCACAATATCCGCCCCAAGCAGGAACGATATCGCCTGCCTGTCGCTGGCAGAGGTATAGTTAAAAGGAATCTCACGTGGAGCAATCGTCGCTGGTTTCACAGTATCTTGACCTGTTCGTTAATACAAAACTTTGGTTTTATGGATACAAAGTAACAAACCATAAGCAAAGGTTGAAGATTTTTGGATAAAAGGGATGACTGAGGTATCGGGGGATCAGTGATATACCTTGAGAGATACCGCTATTCGATGTATATTGGAGCGAATATTAACTATGGATAAACATCACAGAAGTTAATCAGCACGCAACTTCCAACAAAAACGATAACAACCAAAAATCTGGTAATTTTTTACCCATCAAGAAATCAGTTGAACCACGTCTTGAAGTAAAGCCTCATCTCTTCCTTTGGAATTTCTTCAGCCATTGCTTCATGGTTTTTCCATGGCTCTGCTTCGTGGGTCATGTCGCATAACTTCCAGGCAGGTATTTTAAAACAAGCAGAAACAGTAATCACCAAGTTTGGTTATTAATGATTTTATCATTTAGATTGACCTTGACAAATCTCTCATGGAAAAACGGATAATGGCACTCCCCCCAGTGAACATGCCTGCAATTGTCGGCAGTTACTGCAAAGGAAGCATTATCTGAAAGAGCTGTCGTCTTATGTAATTACTCATGAATAATGCCCACTCTTGCCTACAGTATCAGAAACTCGCTCTACCTGAATATTACAAACCGATGTTCAAACGCCTGCTCGTTCTGCATTAAATTAAACAGCAACACTGGTGATGAAAACGACCTTTTTCTCGACACAGAGCCATCGTTCGATGAGATCATGGCTGCCATTGCGGCATTCAGTGATTTCGAGGAGGTGGTTTTCTGCGGGTATGGGGAATCATTGATACGGCTTGAAATCGTCAAGCAGGTGGCCGAAGCCCTCAAGCAAAAATATTGCACTCGCGTCCGAATCAATACCGACGGACAGGCGAACCTGGTGCATGGCCGGAACATTATTCCTGAACTGGCGGGAAGTGTGGATTGCTTTTCTGTCAGCCTGAATGCGCCTGATGCCGAAACATACATGCGCTTGTGCCATAGCCCGTTCGGTACGGCAGGCTTTAGCGGTGTCTGCGACTTCATCCGTCTGGCAGCAGCAGAAATCCCGGAAGTCATTGCAAGTGTTGTCATTGTTCCCTCGCTCGATGTGGAGGCATGTAAAGCTCTGGCGCTGTCACTTGGAGCATCATTCCGAAAACGATCGTATTACCGAGGGGGTATGTGAACACCGGGCATTCGGTTTAATTCAGGTGTTACGGACGAATTTTGACTTCAATGGTACCTTGAGAAGGGCATCAATCTTGCAGAGGGTAATAATTTTATTCAAGGAGCACAGCATGAAATTTGAATTTGAAAATCCAACCCATCTTGTTTTTGGAGCAGGGAGACTCTCCCAAATAGGTGAAGTCGTACGCATGCATGGAAAAAAGGCATTGCTTGTCACCGGCGGAGGCAGCGTCAAACGGAACGGAACTTATGAACGGGCACTCTCAAGTTTGAATGCCTCTGGAGTCACCGTAGTAGAGTGCTCTGGCGTGGAGCCAAACCCCCGGCTGTCGACGGTGGCAAGAGGTGCCAGGATCGCCCGCGAAGAAAGTTGCGACATCGTCATTGGCCTCGGTGGCGGTAGCACCATGGACGCAGCCAAAGTAATGGCGGCTGCCGTCAACTACGAAGGTGACCCATGGGAGATGATTGCCCACGGTCAGGATAACCGGAGGCTCCCGACGAGCGCACTGCCCATCATCACCGTACCAACATTGGCAGCCACCGGCTCTGAAATGAACGGTGGAGCGGTTATCACGAATGAAAAGACAACCGTGAAATCGTTTGTCATCGCAAAATGCCTTTACCCCCGAGTGGCTATTGTTGATCCAGAACTGACGTTGAGCGTACCTCAGGATCAGACGGCGTTCGGCATCTGCGACCTCATTACCCACGTAACCGAGTCATACTTCAATGGCACTGATGGTACGCCTCTTCAGGATCGCTTTGCCGAAGGGGTCATCCTCACCGCCATGGAGTGGGGGCCCAATGCAATAGCCGATGGTAATAATCTCGAAGCCCGTGCGCAAATACAATGGGCATCTGTGGTCGCCCTCAACGGGTGGGTTCAGGTCGGTACTGCCGCTGCCTATCCAGTCCACATGATTGAGCATGTCCTCTCGGCACATCACGATATCGCGCATGGTGCCGGTCTGGCGGTGGTCAACCCGGCCTGGATGCGTTTTGCCGCTCAAACCCGTCCTGCTCGTTTTGCCCAGTTTGCACAACGTATCTT
>JBMOIS010000132.1:0-3172 GCA_049317185.1 Chlorobium sp.
GGCTTGGTTTCACTCATCTCAAGCAGTACCGATTCTACCTGTGACGGGAAGACGTTGACACCACGGATGATGAGCATATCGTCGGAGCGGCCCACGCATTTTTCCATGCGCACCAGCGTGCGGCCGCACTCGCACGGCTCAGCGTGGAGTCGGGTAAGGTCGCGGGTACGGTAGCGGATGAGCGGCATCGCCTCCTTGGTTGCGGGAGTAAAGACCAGTTCGCCAAGCTCGCCGTAAGGCAGCACTTCGCCGCTCTCCGGGTTGATGATTTCGGGGATAAAGTGATCTTCAAAAATATGCATCCCCTTCTGGCAGTGGCACTCCATGGAAACACCCGGCCCGATGATTTCGCTGAGGCCGTAAATGTCGTAGGCTTTGATGCCGAGGAGCTGCTCAATTTGAGAGCGCATCTCTTCAGTCCAGGGTTCAGCGCCGAAGATGCCTGCCTTGAGCTTGATGTGACTGCGGTCAATCTTCTCTTCAACAAGCGCTTCGCCGAGATAGGCGGCATAAGAGGGGGTGCAGGCCAGTACTGTGGAGCCAAAGTCCTCCATGAGCTGAAGCTGTTTTTTTGTGTTGCCGCCGGAGATGGGAATAACCGTAGCTCCAACTTTTTCGGCACCATAGTGCAAACCGAGGCCACCGGTAAAGAGCCCGTAGCCATAGGCAACCTGGATGATGTCGGATGTACCCACTCCAGCCATGGTCAGGGAACGGGCAACCACTTCACTCCACATCTGGATATCGTTGCAGGTATAGCCGACAACGGTTGATTTTCCCGTTGTGCCGCTGGAGGCATGAAGCCTTACAATGTCGGTTTGCGGTACTGTAAACAGGCCAAAGGGATAGTTGTCGCGCAGATCCTGTTTGGTGGTGAAGGGGAGCTTTTTCAGGTCGTCGATGGTGGTGATATCGCCGGGCTCTATACCCATCTCCCGGAGCTTTTGGCGGTAGAATGGAACTGAGTCATAAACCCTTTTTACCATTGCGGCTACCCGTTCTCCCTGAAGTTTCAGGAGCTCCTCGCGCTCCATACACTCGTACTGTTTATTCCAGATCATATTGCTGTCGCTTGAAGTTGAGATAATGCTTGTCCAGTTCGGAATGCACGGATGTTCATGGCGGTGATATCGGCCCCTTTTGCCTGAAAAAGCTTCTCTATGGAGGCTTCAAGCGTTTCAGCCGCAATACCGATGAACGGTGCACCAGCTCCGAGCATCACCATGTTTGATGTTCTTATGCTGCCAGCCTCACGGGCAAGTTCTGCCGCGTTGACCAGCACCGGATGGTTCGTGCGGTGCAGTTCGTCAAGAATCTGTTCCATCGAAGGGTAGCCCACCATATTGATGAAGGAGTCGGTGGCGGTGACTACTCTCCCCCCCGGAGCAAGAAAAGGAAGATAGCGCAACGCTTCAAGAGGTTCAACCGAGAGAATCAGGTTTGCTGTCCCTTCGGCAATAAGGTCGGAGAATATCTCTTTATCGGAAATCCGGAGGTGCGACTGCACGGCCCCACCTCGCTGACTCATGCCGTGTACCTCTGCCTGGCGCACGGTGAGGCCGCTCTGAAGGGCAGCATGGTCGATAACCGCCGCAATGGTGAGTATTCCCTGTCCTCCGACACCGGCAAGAATAATGTTGATCTGCATACTATCGTTTCGTTACGCTTTGGCCGCAGGATTCCGTTTTTTCCGTGCAGCGGTTTCAATACATTCCCGTTGAGCAATAACCACCGAAACACCTTCCCAGGCAATCTCCTCCCTGAGTACCGCAATATTCTCTGCAAGGTGCGATTTCAGCGGGATAATGGTTCTGAGATGCGCCTCCTCAACGCCGAGCCCCCGGCAGATATCCAGCAGCCTTGAGCCGTTTGCCGAAGAGTTCTGTCCACCGGTCATGGCGGTGGTGTCGTTATCGGCAATAATAACGGTGAGCGGCGAGCGATCATTGATGGCATCCAGCAGGCCGGTCATGCCGGAGTGGGTGAAGGTCGAGTCGCCGATGACGGCAACCGCAGGTCGAAGGCCAGCATCTGCAGCACCTTTGGCCATGGTGATGGAGGCACCCATATCGACGCAGGTATGAATGGCGTTGTATGGCGCGAGTGCTCCAAGCGTGTAGCAGCCGATATCGGAAAAAACGTGATGCTGCTCGTGTGCACTCATCACTGTATTGAGCGCTTCGTAGAGGTCGCGGTGTCCGCACCCCTTGCAGAGTTCCGGTGGACGGTTCACCACAATGCCGGGTATCGGCATGATCTCTTTTTTTGTCAGGTCGAGAGCAAGTGCGATGCTGTCGGCATTGAGCTCGCCAGCGCGGGGGAGTGTGCCGTCGAGGCGCCCCTTTATATTATTATTACCGAAGTATCCTCTCAGCAGCTCTTCATAAACCGGATAACCCTCTTCGGCAACAAGAATGGTATTGCTGGAGTTGAAGAAGGCTTCAATCTTTTTTCGAGGAAGGGGATAGTGCCCAATTTTCAGAACGGGAAAATCGAGAGCAAAAGCCTGCCGTACCTCCATCACATAGTTGAAGGCGATGCCAAAAGCCAGCATGCCGGTAAATCCTGTTCCAGGGATAAGGCGGTTCAGCCATGAACTCTCCGAATGCTCTTCAAGTTGAGGCTGCATACCAAGCAGGTTGTTGTACTGACGGCGGGCATTATGAGGCATCAGCACAAAGCGTTCAGGTGCATAAGGTGCATTGAGGGGGTTTTGTAGACGTGTCGAAGCTTGTTCCACTCCCGCACGCGAATGCGCAAGCCTTGTGGTGAGCCGTAGCAGCACCGGCAGTTTGAGGGTTTCAGAGAGATCGAACGCATATCGGACAGCATCATAAAGCTCTTGCTGTGAGGCTGGTTCAATGACCGGCACCATGGCGAATTTGCCATAGACCCGACTGTCCTGCTCATTCTGTGATGAGTGCATCGATGGGTCATCGGCCACGGCAACGACCAATCCGCCGTTGACACCGGTAATGGCCGAGTTGATGAAGGCATCGGCAGCGACGTTCAGCCCCACATGCTTCATGCAGACCAGACTTCTTTTGCCAGCGTAGGACATGCCGAGCGCCGCTTCGTAAGCAGTTTTTTCGTTGGCCGACCAGGCCGAGCGGATGGGATGCTCGCGGCGACCACTGTTTTTCTGGATATATTCGGTGATTTCGGTCGAAGG
>JBMOIS010000133.1:0-3167 GCA_049317185.1 Chlorobium sp.
CGTATTCCTCCACCGAAACTTATTTTTATGACCGGATACGTCACCTCCCAGTTCCACTGCTCCTCAATCAGCAGCCCACGGAACAGCTCCCGATTTCCCTCAAAAATATTTTTCAGCGTGTCGAGAAACAGGCTTTTGCCGAATCGCCGGGGCCGTGACAGAAAGACGTATTGATATTTCTCAATCAGATTACGGGCAATCTCCGTTTTATCGATATAGAGATAATCACCTTCGATTATTTTACTGAACGTCTGTATCCCCACTGGCAGCATTTTCATCGTCATCCTCCATTAAAAACATGAGCCCACCGCAGGCATCGGCACTCCAACAGACCAGAAAGGCCGTTTAACACTTGTTTACTACACGTCAAAGTATAAAACTTTTTGACCGCAAAACATACTTTTTTAAGCTGGGAGCTGGGAGCGCCGGTTCCCCATATAGCAACCATTTTAGAGGATCGCTGACCCTGCCATACCCCGATGGCCTGCTCAGCGTCTCTTATGCATCCCCATTATTCTGGAGCGACAAAATACATAAAAACATACATCGAAAGATAGACCGTAATTGCCACACCCACAATCATGGAGATCGTTTTGTGCTTGCGGACAAACTTGAACAGTGTTTCGATGGTAAACTCTTCAGGGAGCTTCTTGTGGCCTCTTCTGCTGGAACTTGATGTTGTATTCATGCATCACCTCTTCAGGATTGGCCCAAGGGTCGTAAATATCGACGTCAACGCCATATTGTTTGAGTTCGTGAAAAACGTCTTTGAGAGTTCAATGAGGATTTAACAGAAACCCATTTTAGCGGCATGGTCACTTCGATACGGGCTACGCCCTACTCAGTGACCGGGGTGTACGGGCTCGCTTTCAGCTTATCCACAAACCACTGACAACTGATTACTGACAACTTTCTTCAGAGCTTATCAACCTCAAACCTGCTGACGTTCCTCGCTTTCGGGTCGAAGACAATGCCAATCAAATACCGTTCGCCAGCATACTTCTCGTAGTACTTCATCCTCTTGATCTGCTCAAGTGGCTCCCCGTCGGTCACCTTGAGTTCAAAGAGAAAGGTTTGCCCCCCGGCCTTCAGGGTCAAATCTATTCTCCCCCTGTTGCTCACATCTTCGGCAATGATGCTCACCCCGAAGCCGACAAAAAAGGCAAAGAGCACGCTCGAGTAAAAGCCCTCGTAACGATCAATTTGATTGTTGGTGTAGTTATTATAGGCGATACTCGCAAAAAGGTGCCGGATAAGGGGCTCCAATTTGTTTACATCTCCGGTTTCGATAAAATCAAGCAACTCATCGTGGAGAAGCTCTTTTTCCGAAACATTGATCATTGATTGCAGGATAGAGTCATTAAAACTGATCTGCACCTCCCTATTAGGAAACCCCAACTCATATCGAATTCCCGTACCCGACGGAATCAAGCGCTTGATGGTCAAATAGCCGCTCTGAAACAGAATGGTCTCCAGATTGAGATTTTCAATATCAAAGCTGTTGAGCAGAGACTTATTGACGTACAGTCTCTCAAACCGGGGTATAAAATAGCTGTTCTTTTTGATGAGCTCAATCAGAAATCTGGGCGTTCCAGTCTCGAACCAGTAATTGTCAAACTCAAAATTGTTTTTGATAAACAGCAGTATATCAAAAGGGTTATAAACACTGTCACCCAAAAAATTATACCCATTGTACCAGCGTTTGACCTTCTCCATATCTACCCCTTCGAGATATGGGGCAAACGTGGTGTCGAGGTCAAGCTGGGTATACCCGCAGATATTGCCATAGTCAGGGTTGAGGCTGATATCTTCAAGGTTGTTCAAGCCGCTGAAGATCGACACTTTGGCGAATTTGCTCACGCCGGTGAGGAAGGCAAAGCGCAGATACTCGTCGTTCTCCTTGATTTTGGTATAAAAGTCACGCATTCCATTCCGAATGATAAGAGCTTCGGGAATGTTCTCAATATTGTCCAAAATCGGCTTGTCGTACTCATCAATCAGGATGACAACCTTCTGATGATATTTCTCCCAGGCTTTCTCGATTAATTCTGCGAAACACTGGTTTGGATCCTCTTTCTCGTCGCACTGAATAGCAAGCCGTTTCTGATTGCTCTTCAGAATGTAGAAAAGATTTTTGCGAAGAGTTTCCCGACTGTCAATCCCTCCACCAAAACTTATTTTGATGACCGGATATTTCACCTCCCAGTTCCACTGCTCCTCAATCAGCAGCCCACGGAACAGCTCCCGATTTCCCTCAAAAATATTTTTCAGCGTGTCGAGAAACAGGCTTTTGCCGAATCGCCGGGGCCGTGACAGAAAGACGTATTGATATTTCTCAATCAGATTACGGGCAATCTCCGTTTTATCGATGTAGAGATAATCACCTTCGATTATTTTACTGAATGTTTGTATCCCTACTGGCAGCATTTTCATCGTCATCCTCCATTTAATACATGAGCCCATCGCGGGCATAAACACTTCAATAGATCAGCAAGGCCGCTTAACACTTGTTTACTACACGCTGAAATATAAAACTTATTGACCGAAAAAAATACTTTTTTAAGCTGAGAGGTGGGAGCTGGGAGCGCCGAGCTGGAGCTCGGCGTTCCCAGGTGTTCGGCACTCCCAGAAAACATGCACGGAGCACCGGTTCTCCAGATAGAAACCACAGATGCCCCATTGATTTTTGCTTGATGAAGAGGAGGGATCAGCGCAGGAATGACGTGGCTGTTTTGCGGATGGTAGTTGTCGCCGATGCCGTAGAGGTGGCATGACGCTGCGGTAATGCCATATTGTTTGAGTTCGTGAAACACGTCTACGACTCGGGTGTTGCGGATGTCGGGGCAGTTCTCTTTGAAAGTGATGCCGAGGATGAGCACTTTTGCCCCTTTGATTTTGTGGTCGCGGGCAATCATGAGTTTCACCACTTCGGAGGCAACATATTTCCCCATATTGTCGTTGAGGCGGCGGCCAGCCAAGATGATTTCGGGATGGTAGCCATACTCCTGGGCTTTCTTACAACTTCTCCCACTCAAAATTGCTGACGTTTCTCGCCTTTGGATCGAAGACAATGCCAATCAAATAGCGTTCACCTGCATACTTCTCGTAATACTTCATCCTCTTGATCTGCTCAAGCGGCTCCCCATCGCTCACCTTGAGTTCAAAGA
>JBMOIS010000134.1:0-3113 GCA_049317185.1 Chlorobium sp.
CTGGTGCAGGACTGGACCGAAGTCCACCGCCAAAAGCTCTTGGAAAACTTCACAGGGCTCCAATTAGACCAGCAGTTCTCATTTTGGCAGTGCTCGATAGCTGGTGCGGTTGGGATTTGCTTGGTGGAGGGGGCGAGGAGGCGGGTAAAGATTCTAAAGTGTAGTCCGTGGTGGGTCGGGGTTGTGCCGTTTGGGAGCTGACAGGAGGGGGTTGACCCACTTTTGGTCGTCGTTTACGTCCTGGGGCTGTCCCGGGCACGCGCTACGGGCCTACCCCTGCGGGCACACCTCAAGCGTGAGGGAATTGCTGCCCGTCAAGTGGGCTTGGTGTAGGGACCGATTTCCAAGCCTCGGAGCATAAAGTCGAGCAAGGCATCCCAGTTGGGAAAGAGGATATAGCGGGTAAGGGCGCGCAGATCGTCGAAGAAGGTTTGGCGGGTGGGCAAGGTGGTGCGGATGAGCCGATAGTTTTCATCGGTGAAGGCGAGGAAGGTGTGGTAGAGAAAGGCCAGGATGTTCAGGGCTGTCAGGAGCGAGGCGAGCTGCTTTTTGCCATGACCGAAGTTATGTTCCAAGTGATAGCCCTTGGTCTTGAGCGTATTATTGTTTTCGTTTTCGATTTTCCAACGGGCGCGGCCGGCGGCGGCAAGGGCGGGGACGTTCTGGTCGGTGATCTGGAAATCGGTTACCCAGCTATTGATGTAGAGCACCTTGCCCTCGGGGTCGGTCTCGGTGAGTTCACACCAGTTGACCCGGAGGGCATCCTGGCCTTCGGCCAGGGGGACCGCGTTGGCATAGCGATAGGTGTAGGTATGGAAGTGGGCTCCCACTTTGGCGTGGGTTTTTAACGTGCGCAGGTGGGGTGCCTGCAGGAGGTTGACCCAGTTGTAAAGGGTGGTATGGGAATCTGGCTTGCAGACAAAGATGAAGTGGAAGTTGTTGAGCAGGGTGCATCGGCAAAAGGGCTGATGGGAGTAGAGGTCATCGCCCAACAGGGTGGCCTTGAGCGGGGAGTAAGTGGCCCCGTTTTTCTGGAGCCAGCGTTTGGCGGCGGCGATTTCGCAGTCCTGCTTGGTGTGGCCATCCTGGGGGGTGATGAACTCTGGGCGCAGCGGGATAGCCTCGGGTTGGCCGGGGGCCACGATGACCGGGGTGAGCGCGCTGTGGTAGTAGGTTTTGTCTCCGCTTTTATGCTCCAGGCAGCTGCACTGGTCACAATGGATCTTCTGGGAAGATTGGCACCAGGTGCCGTCCAGCGCGATGAGGTGGGTCTGGTGGACGGACCGGAAGCTCTCCAAGAGTCCCGTTTGACGCAGTGCCTGGTAAACCTCGTCATAGAGCGGGAAGAGCTGGTCGGGGGGCACCGGATCGAGGCTTTGGCGAATGTGGTTGTCACTAGGAATCTGTGCGATCTGAAAGAGGCTTTGGGCGTTGCTGCGACCCTTGTTTTTTCTCAGCGTATTCTGCGCACTCAGGAAGGAGGGCGACTGGGTGAAAAAAACGGCGAAGGCACTCAGGCCAATGTCCTCCATCGAGTATCGGGTATTGTCGCCGGTGCGTCGGTCGGGCAAGGCGGCCAGGGTCCGGCGCAAGGAACCGACCAGTTGATCCCACCGCTTGTGGCTCATGCCAGGAGCCTCCGGTGCCAGTCGGCCACCAGCGGCTTGAGATAGATTTCTTTGGCCGGCACATGGAGTTGGTAGTCTTTATCGTTGCGGCTGCGGCCCGTGGTCAGTCCGACCCGCTGCCATCCGGCGGCCCGATAGCAGGTGCCCTGGAAGCGGCCCCGTTCCACAAAGGTCTCCACCAAATAGATCGGATGCCCGTATTTCTGTTGCCAGTCGGCCGATAAGCGTGCGGCCACCCGCCCCAGCAGATGGCTGGCCAGATGAGGCACCCGCACCCAGGGCAGGATGAGCAAGCGGGTGTTGTTGGTGAGCCGGCACAGATGGCCACGGCGCTCTTCGGCAGTCCAACCAATCCAGCCGTCCCGCCCGGCCACTTTCCAGGCCGCCGAACCAAACAACAGACAGGCCAATACTCGGCCGTCCCGGTCGCGAACCAAGTACTTCAGGTTCTCACCCACACAGTTGCGATACCCCAGATAATGATAGCGCTGGAGCAGGAACCTGAACAACGCGGCGTCGGTAGCGCCTTGGTCCAGCGGCTCCAGTTGCACCGGTTGCCAGAGGTCCAACCGGCCTTGGACGAGGCTCTGGTCATGGTCGATCGTGATGGTCTGGCGGTTGCGCCGACCATTGACCGAGGCCCGCTGCCGCGGGGGCAACTCAATCTGGCCTTGGGCCTCCAGCTTCAAAAGCAGGCTGCGAGCGGCCATGTCCTTTAACTGGCCGACGCCGTTGCGCCAGTTCCAGAGGGAACATAGTTCGCGGGAGAGCCGCGTGCGATTCGAGTCGGGATGGTCTCGGAGCCAGTCTCGAATCAGCGCGACATCTTCAGGGCGGACCAGCCGCCCCTGAGTGACTTGTTGTCGGTCCACTCACAGAGAAATACCGAAAAGGGGAATTTGAGTCCAGCAATCAATAAAAATAGTTTTCCGGGCAACTCGCAAAGGGCGCTGGCTGGAGAAAAAACAGCTCGCCGGCCAGTGCCAGCGCGGCTGCCTCCGTCATAATGAGAATTGCTGCTTCACCCGCCCGCTACCTGAGACGGACTGCTCTAAATCAGACCCGTTTCCGATCGCATACATTCAATGTCTGCGACCGGTTCATGGAAGAGGTTATTCCTTCTCGCTGGGCCATACGGGGCGGTGGCGGGGGTTTTCGGCTTTGAAGTCGCCGAGGCTCGACCAGTAGAGGCGCTGGGATAGGTCCACTTCGGCCACGGCGACGGTGCCCCACTCTTTGGCCTGGGCCAACACCCGGCCTTCGCGATCGTAGATGGCCGAGATCATCCAATGGGAGGGGACGTCGGTGTAGGTGCTGCTGACGAGGAAGACGTGGTTCTCGCAGGCGCGCGCGGCGGCGAGCATGGGGTTGCAGCCAGCTACCGGGAAAGCGATGACCTCAGCGCCGTGGATGCTGAGTTGCCGGGCGACTTCGGGGAAGAAGCCGTCGTAGCAGACCATCATGCCCAGTTTGCCGAAACGGGTG
>JBMOIS010000135.1:0-3110 GCA_049317185.1 Chlorobium sp.
ATAAAGAACGGGTGATCAAATTATTTGCTATTTTGGACTGGCTCATGCAACTGCCCGCATGGTTGAACCACCAGATTTTAGATCAAATAGAAACAATTGAGGAGGGAAATAAAGTGCAATACATCACCAGCGTAGAAAGAATCGGCATGGCCAGAGGCGAGGTAATCGGCATTGAAAAAGGTGTGGTAATAGGCGTGGAAAAAGGCGTGGTAATTGGTGTGGTAATAGGTGCATCAGGATTATTGAGAAGGCAACTGCAACGTCGCTTTGGCGTGTTGCCCGGGTGGGTGTCGGAGCAGTTAAGCAGCGCTTCTGAACAGGAGCTTGAAGCGTGGGCTGATGCCATCCTCACCGCGCCGACACTGGAGGCTGTTTTCAATGCTGACTGATGTCAGGTGCTGTCACCTGATTTCTCGACTACAGTATAACGAGTTCGTGTCAGACAGCGGGGCAGTGTTTGTCGTTCCGGGAATTTCCGGTTATTTGGTGAGGATGTATCCACATCTTTGAGCCTGTACCCGGGAACGCCGAGCTCCAGCGCGGCAGCAAAAAAGAATTCGACACCCACGAAGTGATCGCAGCCACCATAAGGAACTTTCTCCCCTTCAAACCCGGCCTCGTCGGCGGCCACTGCATCGGTGTTGACCCCTATACTACCTTGCCCAGAAAGCCCAGGAGTACGGTTACCACCCTGAAATTATCCTCGCAGGTCGCCGCCTCAACGACAACATGGGCAAATATGTCGCCTCCGAAGTGGTGAAACTCATGATTGCCCGCGACCACAAAATCAAAGGGGCAAAAGTGCTCATCCTCGGCATCACTTTCAAAGAGAACTGCCCCGACATCCGCAACACCCGAGTGGTCGACATCGTCCACGAACTCCAGCAATACGGCACCGAGGTCTACATCTACGACCCCTGGGCCAACCCCGAAGAGGTGCTCCACGAATATAACCTCCACTGCCTCACCCGGCTCCCGGCCACCCACCACTACGACGCAGCCATCATCGCCGTCGCTCACACCCTCTTTAACACCATTCCCCTCAGAACTATAGCTTCGTGTATCTATGATATTAAAAACGTGCTACCCGCAGACCAGGTTGACGGCAGGCTCTAAAATACCCAACCCCCTCATGCCAGAGTTAAGTGAGTTGTTAGCCGTGTTGCGATCTCAATATTACTTGTCATGAGCCCTTCTACGAACCGGGTCAATGGCTGGTGTGTTCCTTGCGCAGTGAGAGATCCGTTCGCTCTACTTGATGTGGCTCTCTGTTTTCCTGTTAAAAAGTTTTATATTCGGGCGTGTAGTAAAAAAGCGTGGAGTTGTGTTGGAGTGTTTATGCCCGTGATGGGATCATTTTATTAAATTGAGGTTGACGATGAAAAAGCTGCCAGTCGGGATACAGACCTTCAGCGAGATCATAAACGAGGGTTACCTCTATATCGACAAAACGGGGATAGCCTATAGCCTGATCGACAGGTTTAAATACGTTTTTCTGTCGCGACCCCGGCGATTCGGGAAGAGCCTGTTTCTTGACACGCTGAAGAATATTTTTGAAGGAAATCGGGAGCTGTTCCGGGGGCTGCTGATTGAGGAGCAGTGGAACTGGGAGGTGAAATATCCGGTCATCAAAATTAGTTTCAGTGGCGGGATTCACTCGAAAGCTGATCTGGAGGAGGATTTGGTACAAATACTGAACTCCAATGAGGAGCGACTCGGGCTTGAGTGTGCAAACAAATTTAAAGCAAAATACTATTTTGCTGAGTTGATAAAAAAAGCCTCTCAAAAGTATCATCAAAAGGTTGTCATCCTGATTGATGAGTACGACAAGCCGATTCTGGATAATATTGAGAATATCCCTGAGGCTCTGGTTATTCGGGATGGGATACGCGATTTTTACACTAAAATCAAGGAGAACGACGAGTATCTGCGCTTTGTGTTTCTCACCGGCGTGAGTAAATTTTCCAAAGTGTCGCTCTTCAGCGGTTTGAACAATCTCGAAGACATCAGCCTGAACCCTGACTATGGCAACGTCTGCGGGTACACCCAGTTTGATGTTGATATCACTTTTGCCCCTTATCTCGAAGGGATGGACATGGAGCAGATCAAACGCTGGTACAATGGGTATAACTTTTTAGGGGATAGTGTTTATAACCCCTACGATATCCTGCTCTTTATCAGGAACCAGCGGATGTTCAAGAACTATTGGTTCGAAACAGGAACGCCAAAATTTCTCATTGATCTCATCAAAAAGAACAACTATTTTGTTCCCAGGTTACAGAGTTTCCGGGTTAATGAGTCTTTGGTGAACAGCTTTAACCTCGAGGCTCTTAATCTGGAGACTATTTTGTTTCAGACAGGCTACTTGACCATCAAGCGCTTAATGTTGTCGGGCAAGGGTGTTCGATATGAGTTGGGATTTCCCAACAAAGAGGTGCAAATGAGTTTTAACGATTATATTCTGGAATCGATGACCAGCGTTTCGGAAAAAGAGCTGATCGGCGATGAGCTGCTTGATCTTCTTGAAGCCGGAGATCCTGGAAGTCTGGAACCCGTTATCAAGTGCCTTTTTGCAAGCATCGCCTACAATAATTTCACCAACAATGATATTGAGCGTTACGAGGGCTTTTACGCCAGCGTGCTCTATGCCTGTTTTGCCAGTATCGGAGTGGACATCATCGCCGAGGATGTGAGTAACAAGGGCAGAATTGACCTGACCATAAAGGTCGGCGGGAGAACCTTTCTCTTTGAATTCAAGGTAAGCGACGGGGAGCCACTTGAGCAGATCAGGAAGATGAAATATTACGAGAAATATACCGGAGAACGCTACCTGGTTGGCATTGTTTTTGATGCCAAGGCAAGAAACGTCAGCAAGTTTGAGTGGGAGAAACTTTAGCAAATCCCCCGTAGGGGCGTATCGCATACGCCATACTTGTCGAATTGGTCGAAGGCACCCTCCCCGGTCACTGAGTAGGGCGAAGCCTGTATCGAAGTGCCCATATATATTCGATCTCAAAGAAAATAATCATGACTTCATCCTTCAACCGGAAAAAAAGTATTCGTAAATTGCGTTATACCCTTCGGGGTCGGGGTAAAAGTGGAGGCGTTCG
>JBMOIS010000136.1:0-3066 GCA_049317185.1 Chlorobium sp.
GTTGGCAGATGTTCCGCATCCGGAATAGTAACATTTTCAGCGCCCTCAAGAAAACAGCTTTGTGCGGGAACAATACCGTCACCTCTCACCTTGCCCTCTTCAAGAACGCTTTTATAAAACCTGAAGCACATTTTTTCGACCAGGCTCCCTTCAGGATTGCCATAATACTTATCGCTGACGACAGAAACAACATGACATCGCTCAAAAAAATCAGCCGTCAGATGGCTGAAGATAAAATCTGTCTTTATCTTTGCATAATGTTCATGAGTATGAAACGGAGTACCAAGGGTAATCAGCTTTCCAACACGCCTCCCTGGATGGTAAACATCTCCCTGAAAAGGTTTTTCAAGGAGGTAAACCATCGCAACGGTGCCTCCCCCACTGTGCGCAACAAGGGTTATCGGCTCACCAGGAAATTTCCTCTCCATCGCCCTGACGGTGCGGTCAACTACTTTCATGACCCGGTTTGTGGATCTTTCTGGTGACGGGGGAAATCCAATCCAGTCAACAAGAGAGAGTGGCGCAATAGCTATTCTTTCCTGAGGAATATACACTGCAATCGCCTCTTTCATCGCATCATACAGTGTATCCCAAAAGAGCACGCCTGGAATGATTACTACAGGATTGTGAGGTACCGTGATCATAGTCATTCGGGTTGATGATCTACTCTTGCAACGTTTGTTCTATCAAGACCATTTTTTAAGCAATTCAACTAGAAGAGCAACACCAAAACCAGTCCCTCCATTCACTTTTCCTGAACCTTTTGGAATAAACGATGGACCCGCAATATCGATATGAGCCCAGTTTTTATGGCCGTCGATAAATTTTTCAAGGAATTTGGCAGCAGTCACCGAACCAGCACCACGCCCTCCTGTATTGTTGACATCGGCAATATCAGACTTTATCTGTTCGCTATAAAGATCCCAAAGCGGCATCCGCCACACTTTTTCACCCGACTGCTGGCCAGCTTGATAAATCTCTTCAGCCAGCTTGTCATTGTTGCAGAAAAGACCGGCTACAGCATAACCAAGTGAAACAATGCAGGCTCCTGTCAGCGTCGCAACATCTACAATAACATCAGTTTTATATTTATCTGTCGCATAACTCAGTGCATCCGCCAGAATAAGACGTCCCTCCGCGTCAGTATTGCCAACCTCAACGGTAATTCCAGAATAGGTGGTAATAACATCGCCCGGCTGCTGCGCCGTACTTCCGGGCATATTGTCTGTAGCCGGAATCAACCCTATGACATGAAGAGGAAGCCCAAGACGGGCAGCAGCCTCAACAGCGCCCAACACACTGGCAGCGCCAGACATATCCGACTTCATCTCCCCCATATTTTCGGAAGGCTTGAGCGAAATCCCGCCGGAATCGAAGGTAACTCCTTTACCAACAAGGGCAATAACTGCCTTGACTTTTCCTTTTGGCTTATAATCAAGCACGGTGAAGGTTGGAGGATGATGGCTGCCCTTGTTCACCGCAATCAGACCGCCCATACCAAGTGACTCGATCTCTTTTTTATGAAAAACCGTCACCTCATAACCATATTTTTTCCCGGAATCCACAGCAGCTTTTGCAATATCTCCCGCATGCAGATGATTTCCTGGAAGATTAACCATATCCCTGGCCATCTTCTGGCATGAAGCGATAATTTTTCCGTCGGCAGCTCCTTTTTCTGCCTCGTCATATACCCCGGAATCAACCCTCAGCCGCAGTTCCGCAATACCTTTCGCCTTCTCACTCTTTTTATCTTTATCCAGCTTGCCGCTTTTCAGGCGATCAAACCGGTATGAGCCTGTAAAACAGCCCTCGACAAGGGCAGCAACAAGCGTCGCGACAGACTGCCCTGTGGCAGCAGCGATCGCCTCAATAGCAGAACAGTCAACAGCAACATTTTCGATTTTTAAATCCACAGCTTTAGAGGCAAAAGAAACTGCCGCCTTGCGCCAATCATCAATTGTTTTTCCTTCTCCAATTCCCAGCAGCGCAATCCTTGCCGCCGAATACTCCGTTTTACCGCCATACAACACAACAATCTCGCCAGCCTCAGCCTTAAAATCATTCAGTACCTGAACATCAAACCCAACTTCAGCAAGCGACTTTTCGGCCTCTCTTTTCAGCTCAATACTGCTGAATGGCAGCACAAGAAGATCGGCAGAAACACTTTGAAGTTCACTTTTTGTTACTATTACTTTCATAGTTTCAATAATCCATGTTAATGTATTGACACTTACTTGTCCTGATTTTTAAGGAACTGCCTGAGATCTTCCAGCAACACTTTCTGGGCTTTATCGGAAGAAAACGGAAAAAGACATCCAGCGGCATTCATGTGGCCACCACCTCCATACTTTTTGGCCAACTGATTGACATAAATGTTCCCACGCGACCTGAAACTCGCTTTGGTTCTGCCATCCTGCATCTCAACCATCAAAACAGCAATACGCACCGAGGGGACACTTAAAAGGTAACGGATGATAAGATCGGTATCAAACAGTTTACTGCCGGTCGCCTTGAGCATATCCTGCGATATAAAAAGCCATGAAATATTTCCATTATCAAGAATGGTAATAGCGCTCAGGGCTGCGCCAAGAAGTTTGAGTGCATTGGGTGTCAGAGAGTTATATATCCTGTCGTAAATCTCTGACGCATCAGCTCCCTTGCTCACGAGATCTCCGGCAAGCTGATAAACATAGGGAGTTGATTTTGGAAATCTGAACGAACCAGTATCCGTCATAACGGCTGCATAAAGCGCTTCGGCAACATCAGGAGTAAACAGCTCACGACCCAGCCTTTCCTGAAGCGCATAAATAAGACCGTAGACAAGTTCACCGGTCGATGATGCGTAATTTTCGCAAACCATAACATCACAGAAATCATCAGGGTCAAGATGATGATCGACACTGACAAGTTTCAAACGGCCAATTTCTCGAGAAAAGCTTACATGAGGCCAGAGAGAGCCCATCCTGTCACGTAAATTGGCATCAAGCAGAACGACAACATCACAAAGCGACAGCTCCTGAATAGCCTCCTCACTTTTGTTATCAAAAAGAGCCATGGGGTATAACC
>JBMOIS010000137.1:0-3033 GCA_049317185.1 Chlorobium sp.
ATAGATATAATCGTTGCCCAATCCGCCATTGATAGTGTCGTTACCTCCATTGCCAAAGATATAGTCACTGGCAGTAGAGGCATCACTTGCCAAGCCGAGTGCATCGGCATTAATCGTGTCATCTTTAGCTGTACCATAAATCGAATTTTGATATAAACCACTCCAGAAAGATACTTCGGTAAACTTGACTGGATCGATTTCATAGAGCGTCGTACCAGAAACAAAATGGAAAACTTCGATATCAATAGAGAATGTCTTGGCACTCTCCCCTGACCCTATGGTCATATCTGCTCTACCGTAGGAATAGAACTTGAGTTCTCCAAGCACGGCAACAGTGCCATCAACACCGACTGTCCCTTGTAGTACATAAACCGACCCACTCTTCACAAGCTCCAGTTTGCCGTAACCCACACCAAAATCCATCACAAGGGTATCCCTGCCATCATCTCCCCACACATCCATCAGATTTCCGACATTTGCCGCAGTCAGATATATTTCGTCATTCCATGGCGTACCATTTATATAATTATTACCGGCAACACTCTCATCAATGAAGGTGTAAGGCGTAAGGTTGATGGATACCCAGCGATCCGTCGTTAACTTCTCGGCATTGCTGAGAGTCATGGTTGAGTCAACTGTCTCACCATCAGCCTGCATCTTGTCAATACGAAATGACACATCCGTCAGTTTCGTGACCCGATAAGCATCAACCATCGAAAATGATGAATACGAGTATGACCAAAGATGCAGTACCTCCGCAGCATCCACTTGGTAAGAATAATACATGCCGCCGTCAGTCGAGAGGTGCACCATATCATAGCCAGCACCGGCATCTACCAAATCGTTACCGCCTTTCCACTCGATAAAGTCGTCGCCTGCCCCGGCATTGATGCTGTCGTTCCCAATGGTTCCGGTCATCCAGTCAGCACCACTCGTCCCGGATCCATCCGTCACAACAGTCATCGGGGTAAGCAAATAGCTGGCGTTACTGATATTTCCAACTTCCCATGCACGAGCCTGGGCATCCTGGCCAACAACAAAATTTGCCGGTATCTCAACAAACAGCTTGCCACCAGAAAAGGAACTCAACTGATAGGATTGTCCGCCTGCATCCGTTCCAGACATCGGAATAATCAAATGCGAATCAATCACTGCAATCCGACCGATGTCAAGAGTAACCGTTGTCAAATTACCGTATGAATTTGCGACCATAACAGTAAGCTGACCTAAGGCTGCAAGCACCGGTGACTGGACACCAAAATCAAAACTTAGCGCATCGTTTGAGAGACTGTCAGAGTAAGTTGCCATAATTTCAATAAGTTAAACCATTACTGTTTTGCCTTGTGCACAACAGCGAGGTAGAAATCCTGCTGCGGCAAGTCAAAAGTGAGTGATGATTGTGGAGAGAAAAAACAAATAGAAAAATCGTGACTCCTGAAAGGAGCGAAGCATCCATCGCCAAGGAAATTGCGATCACAAAAATATTGTCAGTCCAAGGCATACTGTAGAGTGGGTATATCAATAAAAAATTACATGTAGAACTACCTCTTCAGTCAACAACAATAAATCATAATTTACTATAAAAACCCAAACATCCAGATTGGAATCGTGTTTTTATACGGATAATCAAAGCTATCGGCAGCCACAAATGCACGAACAATCCCCGCTATCGATTTTTTTTCTTGTTCTTACTGCCGAATTCAAAACAAGCTCTCTCCTAACAAAAAAATTGCCTTTGCGGAAAATTTATATGGCACAATTACGGCATTTGTCTTATATTATCACATTAGCACTGTGCCTGCATGACAAAAAAAGTGCGACTTTACTTGAATTTTATATGCACATCGTCAATGCCTGGAAACATCACACATAAAACTCGCCTCATCATAGAAGCCCCTCTTTTTGCGGCGCTTGTAAATTTTGCGACTATTTTTGGATTCGTCTATCTCATCATTGACATTTTCAGAAAAACAGAGATCTCGAGTATTTCATGGTTGTTCTTTGCCTTTATCTTGCTCCTGCTTGTGTTTATGATCGTAAGTAAGTTTTTACACCGTAAATATAAGATGGAAGTTATCAGGGTATGATCATGAAAGGGACGAACCGAATCCGCTCAAATATGTCGTTAAAAACCTTAGAAATACGGCATTTGAAACCGCTCTTGTGTTTCGGGGAAGTGAGCCTTCTCATTTCTGGTCTGCTGATTTAACAGAAGAAAAAGATTACTTTAACGACCGAAAGGATTTTATAAAATTCTATAAACGTGTTATTGTAGTTCCTGTGAGATTTGTTGTTTCAGTCAAGGGGAGTGAGCACCCTGTCACGGACGATGTAGGGTTTATATCAGTAGACACAAAAGAGACTTATCGCCTTAACGAAGACTCTCATGTTCAGTTGCTGGCCTCATTTGCTGATCAAGTTTACAATTACCTCAGTATTTTACGAGGGAAATATCAAATTAATCAACAAAAAGCATGAAAAAAGACAAAACTGCTGCTGATGTTATCTCAATTGATGCTTATGAAAAGCGACCTGTAAGTGAGCCGATGCTGCCAAAAGTGAATATTTCAAGTCTGAATAAAGACTGGAACGCTAAATGCCTGGCCTACAGTCAGGAAAAACAGAGCAAGCACAATAATACGCCAAGCCAAGTCAAAGGACAAGCACCTGATGCTGGTGGATATTCGTTGAATATTTCTGATACAACACTGGCATGGAATCGTTTTGCGTTGCACTCCATCTGACTCGCAAGCTGCGTCAAGCAAGGGCATTTCCCATAGACTTAGCTGCAAGTTCAGACAGCTACTGGAGTTCACTGAACGACAGGATGGTTCATATATCCCGAAGAAATTGGACTTCTCATATCTGGTAATCCACAATAATCTCCCGCGATTTCAGCAGTTCAGCCACCTGATTTACTGCATCACGTAATGCCTCGATAGCAGGAACCTGCAAATCAGGCTGATATCGTGAAAAGCCGTTCTCGCCCATATTGACCACCAGAATATCATTCGGCTCATTGAGCAGCTTCAG
>JBMOIS010000138.1:0-3031 GCA_049317185.1 Chlorobium sp.
CTCGCCAGCTTTGGCAGTCCGGAGGATGTCGCCAATGCCGTGGCATTCCTGGCCAGCGACCAATCCTCCTACATCACCGGCCAGGTCATCAGCGTCAATGGCGGTATGGTTATGTGATTTGGGTAAGCTTATTTTCTTTGTATATTGACCTACTTTTTTTAAAATTTTCATCCTTAACAACCAACGCTTAATCTGGAGAACAACACAATGACTCAGGCAGAAATCAAAGATAAAGTATACGATATTATCGTCAGCAAGATGGGTGTCAACAAGGATCAGATCAAGATGGAATCAAAGTTTTCAGATGATCTTGGCGCAGATTCGCTCGATACCGTTGAGCTGATCATGGAGCTTGAAAGCGAGTTCGATGTACAGATTCCTGATGAAGATGCAGAGAAAATTGGCACCGTACAGCAGGCAATCGATTACATCGTCAGCAAAAAATAACCAGCATCACTGTAAGCAGGCAAACGGCAACAAGTTAAATCAAAACAAATGGCTCAGGAGCGCAAAAGAATTGTCATTACCGGAATAGGGGTCTTGACTCCCGTAGGTCTTTCAAAAGAGGAGTTCTGGGACTCGCTCTCTCATGGAAAAAGTGGCGCTGCGCCAATAACCTATTTCGATGCGACTGATTTTGCCACAACCTTTGCCTGCGAGCTGAAAGGATTTTTGGCGGCAGACCATATCGACAGAAAATCCGCCGACCGTATGGATCCCTACTGTCAATATGCCGTTATCGCCGCAAATCAGGCGCTGCAAGATTCAGGGCTTGACCTCAAAGAGATTGATCCGCTGAGAATTGGAGTGGTCCATGGATCGGGCATAGGCGGAATGACCACCTACGAACAGCAGTTCAAGACTTTCCTGGAAAAAGGACCAAGACGCATCAGCCCCTTCTTTATTCCAATGCTTATCCCCGACATCGCCGCCGGACAGATCTCTATACGGCATGGACTCATGGGGCCAAACTATGCAACCTCTTCAGCGTGCGCAACATCACTTCATGCCATTATGGATGCCTACTTGCTGATTCAGGCAGGTATGGCTGATTATATGGTGTGCGGCGGTTCAGAGGCACCGATCACGCAGATGAGTGTTGGAGGCTTTAACTCAGCCAGAGCCCTCTCTACGGCCAACGACCGACCGCAGCAGGCTTCCCGCCCTTACGACCGCGATCGCGACGGCTTTGTGATGGGCGAAGGTGGGGGATCGCTGATTCTTGAATCGCTTGAATCGGCAAAAGATCGTGGGGCTAAAATCTATGCCGAAATCGTTGGAGTTGGCGCAACCGCCGATGCTTATCACCTGACTGCCCCGCATCCTGAAGGACTCGGTGCCGTTAATGCCATGAGAACCGCTATAACGATGGCTGGCATTGTGCCCGAACAGATCGACTATATCAATACCCACGGCACATCAACACCACTCGGTGACCTTGCCGAAATTGCTGCCATCAAAACGCTTTTTGGCGAGCATGCCTACAAGCTTAGTATCAGCGCAACCAAGTCAATGACGGGGCACCTTTTGGGCGCTGCCGGAGTTGTTGAGTCAATTGCCTGCCTTCTTGCCTTGCAGCACCAGACGGTTCCACCTACCATCAACCTTGATAATCTTGACCCGATGGTTGACCTGGATGTGACGCCGAACACCCCGAAAAAACGGACTATAGAGTATGCGCTCAACAATGGTTTCGGTTTTGGCGGACATAATGGCTCCATCATTTTCAGGAACGGCTCTTCGCTCTGAGGAACACCATTGCCGGTTTTGGATCAGTTGTGGCAAAAGCTGGCAGCTTTTGGAAGTTCTGTTAGTTTTGGGGGAAGTTCCGAGAGCACTGATAGTATCAATTATACCCTTTCAGCCGAAACTATTGCCTATGTGACCAATCTTCTGGGAGAGGCCTGCAACAACATGCAGCTCTACCAGACAGCGTTGACCCACCGCTCTTATGTGCATAACCCTGCCACACAAGTGCCATTGGAATCAAACCAGCGGCTTGAGTTTCTTGGCGACTCGGTGCTTGGGCTCCTGATCTCCGACTATCTTTTCAGAAACTTTCCGGCGAGCGCTGAAGGTGAGCTTTCGAGTACCCGTGCAAAAATTGTCAACAGCCGCTCTCTTGCCGCGTTTGCCCGCACTCTTGCCCTTGGCGACCACATCATCCTTGGCGAATTGCCTGATCACCAAAACATCAGGGGTAGCGAATCGGCACTTGCTGATGCCTTCGAGTCGCTTATTGGTGCCATTTATCTCGACAAGGGTCTCCAAAAGGCTTATGATTTTGTTATCCGGCACATCATTGAACATGCCAACTTCAACTCCATTGTAGCCGCTGAGTACAACTACAAAAGCCGCCTCATTGAGTACACCCAGTCTCAGCATTTTGCGCCGCCACTCTATGCTGTTCTTGAAGAAGCCGGAGCAGAACATGCAAAAACCTTTACGGTGACGGTAACCTGCAATGAACAGCTTCTTGGAAGAGGCACCGCCCGTCGAAAAAAGGATGCCGAACAACTTGCGGCCAGGGAGGCTATGGAGAAGATTGACGAGCAAAGTGTTTCAAAGGACAATGCCTGAGCCTTGACCCCTGGAAGCGCCGGGGACTCCGGGAACCCCGGAAGCGCCAAGCTCCAGCTCGGCATCTCTTTTTTTGTGCCGAGCTGGAGCTCGGCGTTCCCAGGATAGATAACCCCAGAAAATAATTTCTGATTGTCTTGAGCTTCTCTTTCTCATCTTCTATATTGAACGCAGAGTTATATAACAACAAGCCGCACCAACACCATGAGAGAAAAACTTATTTTTGATCTATCCCGCCAGGGACGCAAGGGATACAGCCTCTCCGGAAACGATTGTCCTGAACTCCCCCTCGAGAGCATCCTTCCCTCCAAGTTTCTGCGCAAGGCTCCAGCGGATCTGCCAGAGGTACCGGAGAGCGAGGTGGTGCGTCACTTTGTTCGGCTCTCTAATTTGAATCACCACGTTGACAAGAATATGTATCCTTTGGGAAGCTGTACCATGAAGTACAATC
>JBMOIS010000139.1:0-2950 GCA_049317185.1 Chlorobium sp.
GCAAATTCGAGATCCTGATCCGCCAGATAATTGATAAAGCGGCGGTAAAGCTGGTTGGTCACCGTGTATTTGGCCATGTAGAGGTCGGGCACCGTTTCCTGCCTCTTTGTCAGCGAAAAGGTAAAGGGGCCACCTTTAATCAGCAGATATTCCGCCCCAAGCTTGTCGTGCAACACTGTTGTGGTGGCATGAACTTCACGAAACTTCTTTACAATATCAAGCGCGTCCGGCTTGCCAATGGTTTGAAGGCACTCCATGATATATCGCTGCCGGTTTGGCGTCGTATCAGGGTCAAGCAGCTTCTTCCTGAAAGCATCCATTTTGCGTTGCGGTGCCTCCTCGACAAGGGTCATCAACAAATCCTGCTGCTTTGGGGTCAAGGCCTCTGTGACCGGTGAATCGAAAAGCTTCTGCATGAAGGAGTCAAAAATCCCTGCATCATCAACATGACCGATAAAGAAACGGAGCGGCTCCTGCCACCAGTCGTCACCGAAATGGATAACCAGTTCATCAAGGGAGCCTTCCCTGTGCATGGTTTTTGCAAGCTGAACGCCCGCCAGGTACTCACGGAATGATTTGTGACGAAACACGTACTCTTTTTCACCGTACTCCACCAGCAGACCAGCCCGGTCAACAAGGTTTCGGCAAAAATCTGTGGCAGGCAGTGAATTGCAGAGCGTATCGAGCAGCTCCTGCATTTTCTCCTGCATGGTCTTGCGGTCTGCCTCATCTTTTTTCAGCTCTTCCTGCATCCAGAGCGAGACCGGGCTCAACACCCGCCTTGCATCTTCTGCCGGAAGCAACGGATCAATTCCTCTCCGGCGGTCACGATAATCGAGCATGTAGTTCAATGCCGCGTCGTAGAGCTTTAAACGACTGCCCGGCAGATACTCCCGATCTTTCCAAAGCATCGCCATAATCTGCAACAAAAGCGGAACCCCTGCCAGTGACTGTAAACTCCGGTTTTTCTCCTGAGCGAGAAAGTCAATAATTGCATTGGCTTTTTTGGCTGCGTTCTGCTCCTGATGGATGCGCCACTCCGACTTGTCTCCGGTGCCGGGAGGAATTTCGCCAAGAAACGCGGCCTTGAACCAGCGCTGTAAAAACTGTGCCTGCTGCTCTTTGGAGAAGTCCATTATGTCGGCACGCAGATGGCTTGCTTCAAGCTCAATGCCATCCCCTTTCCGATACCCCGTACTCCGGGAGGTCACCACAAATCGGGCAGAGGTAAACCTTTCAACCATCTTGTCAACCCAGCTACAGACCGCAATCCGGTCGTGAACATCACTGATTTCGTCGAGACCATCGAAAAGCACAAGGGTCGTACTCCCCTCAAGCCAACCAGAAAAGAGTCTCTCCGGCAGAACAAGGTAATTTTTTGCACTCCAGGCAGAAAGAGTTGCAGGCAGTGACGCATAGCCGATATCACCCTTTTTGAGCTCACGCAACGGAAGATAAATAACATTGAGAGGTTCGCTGAACCCGAACTCCTTGTGCCGACCGTTATCGAGACAGGAGAGCGCATAGTATTTAAGCAAGGTTGTTTTTCCTGAACCGGGGTCACCAATCACCAGCAGCAAGGGGTGATGCTGAAAAACAAAACTCATCACCTCTTCAGGAGTGCTGGTACTATCCACTGATTGCGGAACATTTTGATCTTCACCGGCAAGAATGCGTGTTTCGCAACGTGACGAGCCGGAAAGACGTAACGAAACAAAGGTATCGGAGAGCTTTACTGAAAAATTTGTAATGGCAGGAGAGCCGGTCAAGGTGATGTTGCCCAACTGTCGTTTCAGGGTTGACTGGTAGAGTATGAGGGCCGAAGCCGCATCAAGCTCAGGCTGGCCAACAATCCGGTCTTGAACTGCGGCATCCGGCCCAAACCACCTGGGGATTTGGATATCGAGATGAGTCAGAAGGTTTTGACGAAATATATCCTGACTATCATATTCCCACAACAGCGAATAGCCTTGCAACGATGCTTTAAATTCAGCAAGTCTCGCCAACTGACCGGCAAACTCCATTACCTTGCCGGAATCCGAGAGATTCAACGGGTAGTTGGCTTTGGAAAAATAGAGCATGACCGGCTTGTCTTTGCTCATCAACCGTTGTACCTCTTCAACAGCTCCCCCCGCAGCGACACCAGTATCAGTACCAATCCGTGTCCAAAAAATTCCAATGGCGCAATCGCACTCATCAACAATCTGTTTATTGAGAATTCCCTGCACCCTCTCACCACATTCAGATGCCCCGTGTGATTCCCACAACACCGCTTCAAGCATGATGCCTGAATTTGGATGACGAATATGCCAAGTACGAATGACCTCGTCAGCTATTTTTCGCTCTGCGTCAACGTCAGAGGGTGAAGCAACGAGAACCTTTACAACCTTTTTATCATTCATGCTTTTTGTCAGTATTTTTTATAGCTTGATTCCTGTACAATAATCCTCACTCCACCCTACTGGCCGCATTGCTCTCAGCTCGACTACCTTAGGATGAGCATCTCCGGGTTTGAGCAACTGCCGAAGTATTGGCTGAAGATGAGCTGGATTGATTGCGCGGGAAAAAAGCCTCGAATGCTTTCCCGGCTAACCTCCCAACCCTCACCTCAGGAAATAGAGGCTTTTATGGCAAATTCCCGGTTAGTGGAATTAACAGGCATAACGACTTCTTGCCATACCATGTACCGATAACATGCACCATGAGTCAATGTACCAATGGTTGGCTAACTCTTAAATGGGCCGCCACCGTGTCGGGCCCCAGGTCTTGCCCATCTGGCCAACCGATACCGGAAAAAAACAAAGCCACCTTTTGAAAATAGGCTTCATTTTTCAACGGTAAAAAAAAGTCAGAAGTCATATATGGATTGACATCAAACTCGCCGCATCGGCCATCCTGTAATTCAACCTGTACATAGCCACCAGGCAGTGGAGTAGCTTTAATCACTTTA
>JBMOIS010000140.1:0-2928 GCA_049317185.1 Chlorobium sp.
CCTCTTCCCTCTGCTTGGTCAATGAACAAAGAAACGTTCCACCTTTGATCAAAATATATTGCGCTCCAAGCTTGTCCAACAGCAGATTATTTGAAAGCCGTTGTTCAATAAACTTGTTCACTACTTTAATCGCTTCCGACTCATACGTATTCACTACCTCAATCGCTTCCGGGTTGCCAATGGTTTTCAGACACTCCAGCAGATAGCGCTGACGGTTCGGTGTGGTTGCGGGATCAAGCAATTTTTTGCACAAGGCTTCAATCTTCCGCTGTGGGGCTTCCTCTACGAGAGCAATCAGCAAATCCTGCTGCTTTTGAGTCAATTCTTCCGTTACCGGCGAATCGAAAAGCCTCTGCATGAAGCTGTCGAACAGCTCTGCATCCTCTACATGACCAATAAAAAAGCGGAACACCTCTGTCCACCAGTCGTCGCAGAAATGGCTCACCAACTTGTCGAGAGCATCAGGTTTGTGAATATTTTTCACCAATTGAACGCCAGCCAGATACTCGCGGAATGATTTGTGGCGAAAGAGATACTCCTTTTCGCCATACTCGACCAACACTCCCGCACGGTCAACAAGGTTCCGGCAAAAATCGGAGGCAAGCAAAGAGTTATACAGGGTGTCGAGCTGCCCCTGCATCTGCTGCTGCATCTCAGCACGCCCTGCTTCGTCTGTTCTCAGCTCCTCTTGCATCCAGAGGCAAACCGGGCTCAGCACACGCCGAGCATCTATTGCCGCAAGCAGTGGGACAATCCCTCTCCGGCGATCACGATAATCAAGCATATAGTTCAATGCCGCGTCGTAGAGCTCCAATCGGCTGCCCGGCATATACTCACGCTCTTTCCAGAGCATTGCCATAATCTGCAACAAGAGCGGTACACCTGCCAAAGAGCGCAAGCTCCGGTTTTTCTCCTGCCCAAGAAACGCAAGAATTGCTTCAGCGTTTCTGGTGGCCTTCTGCTCTTGCCTGCTTCGCCACTCAGACTGATCTATGGATGCTGGTGGCAGCTCACCCAAAAATGCTGCCTTAAACCAGCGATGCAAAAACTCAGCCTGCTGCTCTTTTGAAAAATCCATAATATCCGCCCGCTGATGGCTTACCTCAATTTCAATACCATCTCCTTTCCGGTATCCCGTGCTTCGTGAGGTCACCACAAACCTTCCCTCGGTAAAGCGCCCAACCGTCCGTTCAATCCATTTGCAGACGGCAATCCGGTCATTGACATCGCTGATTTCATCAAGCCCGTCAAGCAAAACCAGTGTTGAAGGCCGCTCAAGCCAAGCGGAAAAGAGCGCTTCATCAATCTTGAGAAACTGTTTGTCACTCCATGCAGCAAGATTTTCCGGTAACGACGCGTATGCTCCTTGCTTATCTTTTTTCAGCTCACGCAATGGCAGAAAAAAGACCGTCACTGGCTCACTAAATCCAAACTCCCTTTGCCTTTGGTTATCGAGACAGGAGAGCGCATAATATTTGAGCAGTGTGGTTTTCCCGGAACCCGGATCACCAATGACGAGCAACAACGGATGGTGCTGAAACACAAAGCTCATCACCTTTTCAGGCGTGCTGCTACGCTGATACTCTGCCTCATCGAACGGCACCCCGCTTCGCGATGCAGCCGACAAACTCAGCGACACAAACGTCTCATAGAGTTTCACAGAAAAACTCTCCAGCGCTGGCGATCCGGTCAGCGCAATGTTGCCAAGTTGCCATTTAAGGGTGGCTTGGTAGCAGTGGAGCAAGTCGGAAGCGGTATTCACCTGCTGCGAAGGAGTTGGACGAAGTATTGGAGACTCAACAGCGAGAATATCAGCCATCGCAACCCGCACTTTGTCACACACAATATGTTTCAGCTCTTCAATACTCTGATAAGTCGGACATGGAGTGACTGATAAACTTACATCCGAATTTGTCCAGTCCACCGTCAAAGATTCTTGACGTTCCAGTAATGTCATCCAATCACGAGCCGCCTGAAGTTTGGCCTGTGCATTTGGAAACGTGCCCTGAAGAGGATGCGACTCAGGAAAAAAAGCCAAGATCTGCACATACTGCTCCCGGCTGCGCTCTCTGACCTTTTCAAGTTTTTGCCAAGTCTCTTTTCCAACCCGCTCCTTAAAGACAAAAATGGCAATTCGTGCATGATCAAGAGCATCTTTGAAAACCGCTTCCTGACCGCCAGGGATGGTTAATGCATCTTCACAAAACTCCCATAACCTGATGCGGCGAAAGGGTGAACGATGATTAATGGACATCAGTAAAAGGCGAAACTCTTTCTCAATCTTCGATCGCAGTTCAACAATGGCACTCGCTTCCGCCGACGCATCATCGCTGTGCCCGATAAAAATCAGCAGCTCATCTGGCGGAAATTCAGGGTGTACGTGTTGTGCATTTGATTTCATAACAAATTATAAATTAATGTATTAATCAATATCTGAACACACAGGGAGTTGACATCGTTACAATTACTCCCCATCCACCTCCGGCATAGCCCGACGCATGAACTCGTCGAAAAGAGGCACCGTGAAGGCCATCACGCCATGCGAGGGGCTGTAGATCATTCCCTTTTTAATCAGCCCTGAGCGCACGGAGCTGAGCGCTGTAATGTCAACACCAAGAGCCGTGGAGATGTCGGCGCTACGATATGGGCCGGGGCCAAGCTCGGCCATTGCTCGCAGGTACTTTTTTTCGTGGTCGGTAAGACGGTTAAAGCGCACCCGAAAGAAATTTTCATCCAGACGGTTGACAACAAGCTTGGTTGTTTTCTCGACAACCGACAAGGTAATGGGTGGACTTTCGGCCTGGTTCCAAACCTGATACCCCCACTCTTGCAGAAAATAGGGATAGCCTTTGGTCAGGCGAAAAATTTCGTGGAGGGCTTCACCGTCAAATGAGACTCCTGCCTCACACACAGGTTCCTGAAGTGCTT
>JBMOIS010000141.1:0-2923 GCA_049317185.1 Chlorobium sp.
AATTTTAAACACCAATGAATTCAAGGGGTACAGGCCAAATCTCGAATTGCTGCTGTTTGTACGAGATATGCCCCGGTTATCTGTCGATATTGACCTGACCTACTTGCCTCTGGATGACCGTGATACTGCGATGAGAGGAATATCTGAGGCCTTGACCCATATCCGGCAGAAGATCAAACCAAGGGATCCTGTTGCTTGTGGCGGCGAGTGAAGCTCACAGACGTTTCAATACATCGGAAGAGAAGCTTGTGATGTTTTTGACTGACAATTTTGCTATTTTGCGCTTGAATGTATCTGACAGGAATTAATAAGTCGTGGGGATAACCGGGAAAATGTGTTGCTTTGGAAAGTTTGGTATTGATGAATGTTCAGCGACTGGTAGCCAATAATGATGTGGTTATTTCAAGTCATGGCTATGAAGAGCTTGCTGCTGATGGTATTTTTGTTCAGGATATTCTGCATTCAATCAATAGTGCGGTAGTGGTTGAGGACTATCCGACTTTCCGTAAAGGAGCGTGCGTTCTTGTGCTGCAAGAGGATCCAAACAGGCAACCTGTCCATGTGGTTTGGGGAATCGCCCGGGAAAAAGTATCTCCAGCCGTCCTTATAACCGCTTATCGTCCAGATCCCGAGAAGTGGGCTGATAATTTCACCAGGAGGAAAAGATGAATACCAGAAAACATACAAAGTTTGTTCACGAAGGTAACTATGCGGCCGAAGTAGAAATTGAGATCATCGATTCTGAAGATGGCTGGGCACCGTATATCAGCCTTGATGACGCGTTAAAACTCGACCGAGTGAGAGAGACATTGAAATCGGGAGATGTTGCTACTGCCAGTACATACGCGAAAAAGGTCTATGCATTATCGACTGTAGCCGCATGAATTATCTTCAGGGTTGCATCGAAAAGTGTTGTCTCAGTATGGATTCAGGTCACTGGGTAGTGCAAAGTGCGTACCACACAATATACCCCTGCACGTTATTGGTGGTCTAACGCTGCTCAACAGTGCCTGATTGCCCATGTGTGGCTCGTGGAAAACGGCCATGTACCGAGAATTAGCTATCAATGAATGGTTTTGTAGTGGAGGCTACCAGAATAACAAAACCTTCGTTATCGAAGAGGCCATCAACCATTACCTTGCTTTGAATGCTGATGAAGAAGGCATTGGAATTGTCAGCAACTAAAAGTTTAGCCGCCAATAATTTCGTTAAGCCCGTCAATGACCAAATCCATTTCTCTGGCAGAAACAGTGCCAAGTTTTTTACCAATTCGTTCAACAGAGAGGGTTCTGATTTGGCTGATTTTAACCCACGACTGTTTTGGCAAATCAGTGGATTCAAGCTGCAAGGTCAGTGGAAACCCTGCTTTTTGAGGTTGACTTGTCAAGGCGGTTGCAATAACAGTTCCCGATCGTTCGTTAAACACGTTATGGCTGAGTACCAAAACAGGGCGCAGACCGTATTGTTCGTTGCCTCTGGCGGGATTCAGCTCAGCCCATCGTATTTCGCCTCTCAGTATTCCGGCCATGCCTCAATCTCCTCGGCAAAACCCTCTTCTGCCAGTCTGCATTCTTCAATTGGATCAAGTTTTGCGCATTCTTCTGCAAGTCGTGAATGCTCAATGCGCTCAATCTTTTCATACAATGCTTGCTGTATTGCCTGACTGCGATTGAGGAAAACGTTATTTCGTACGAGTTGGTCAATTGTTATCAAGGCGGCGGCATCAACAGTTATTGCAATCTTTTTTTTTGCCATGAGTGTACCCTTATAAAAATTCGTCATACCTTTCATCATACTGATTTCTTTTGAGAGAACCAATTGTTTCTTTTCATTTCTCCATACTGGATATTTCAGCAAGTCGAATGTCGAAGCCTGTGAAGATGCGGACATCAATCCGCTGATAGCTGTTGGCAGAGACAAGCATAATAAAGACATTGAAGAACGATTCTGGTAACAGCGAATAAAATAACAGGAAAAGGCTCAACCTATGCGTCAAGAGCCCCTCGAATAGAGTAGCTCTGTCAATAAACCAGAACCCGATCAATCTGGCTTGGCAGAGAGCACTATTTCTTTACAGGAATCAGTGTCACTTGGCTACATCGGACCATTGCCACTCCCCGGGATGATGGCTGAGTATGACAGAATTATTCCTAATGGAGCTGAACGGATTATGGTAGTGGCTGAAGAGCAGCTCAAAGCCCGGATAAGCAATGAAAATTACGCTTTAAGGGAAGAGTTCAAGCAAGGGATGTATGGGCAGTCTTACGCGTTTGCAATAAGCCTGGTCATTATTGCGGCGGCAACGTTTCTTGCCATAAATGGACATGAATCAATAGCGACGGTCATGGTTTCGCTTGATATTGTAGGGCCTGCTGAAAAAGTCTTAAAGCTATATTTTATATTTGATTAAGTCAATATTTTTTGTATATTGGTGCAAGGAAAATGGAGAAAATAGCCCAAAACCCTTGCACCTGAAAAATAATGTATAAGCGCAAATTCAAGCAGCTCACGTTAGTTGATGATTTTTACCTGCCATTTGGTGGTAAACTGGATGCCGAAAATCGTTGGGTAAAGTTGGCCAATACCGTTCCATGGTTTGCTGCAGAAGAGTCAATAGACTTAGAAATAGCTCCAAAGACACTGCTTGTAGCACAGTCGCTCGAAGTAGGGCCAGAGCCGCTGCCAGTGGTCACTGAGGCAGTATCTGAGGAACCAACCTCAGAACAGTCAGAACAATCAGTACAGCCTGACCCACGGTGTTCGGAACCAACTCCTGAAGAGCCGCTGGTGAATGAAGCAGCAGCAACTTGTTCACTCCCAATTGCGCCGCCAGCAAACAAGGGCAAACTGATTCTTGATGCCATATATGCCCCGGCTGATATCCGTTTTCCGACGGATCTTGGCCTGCTCAATGATGCGCGGG
>JBMOIS010000142.1:0-2914 GCA_049317185.1 Chlorobium sp.
CAATACGCTTCAAGGTACAAAACTTTCAGCCCACCTATGCTTCCCATAGTATCCTCATTTTTCCCCATTAGCGTGTCATGGCGCAGTATAGCGAAGCATCCATTCCATTATCTGACTCAAGATTTGTTGGATTAGTGTGACATGCAAGATTTATTCATCATTACATCAAACACCCTGAATTCATAATCCAAAATCGTCACCCCATCCCCCGCAACTGCCGCATCAAATCCTTCCGCGCCATCCCGTACCTATGCACATACAGCAAATTAAACATCAACACCGCCGACCGCAGCCGGGGCGCACGCATAGCACGCTTCACGGCATTTTGCACGGTAAAAACCCGACTGGTCAGCGCGGTATAACTTGGAATGAACTCTTGCAAAGGAATGCGCAAGGGCTTGTAGAGCATCTCCTGCCCCCATGAAAACTTGAAAGCATCGTGGTCATCAGACGAGTGGAGCAAGCGTCCCTCCTGGGCAAGCCGAGTGAAAACGCCGGTGCCGGGAATGGGGCGCAGGAGGTTGATGCCGGGCACATCGACACCGGTCTCTTCGATGAAGGCTTCGAGTTTGGCGGGAAGTTCGAGGGTGTCTTCGTCGAGGCCGTAGATGAAGCTGCCGTAGACGCATATCCCTGCCTGGCGGATACGCTTGATGCACTCCACCTGGCGGGCGGCGGGGTTGTGGAACTTCTTGTGGGCATGGTTGCTACCGTCGGTGAGGCTCTCAATGCCGATCAGGAGTGCGCCGCAGCCGGAGTGGGCGAAGGTGTCGAGCAGTCGGGGTTTTTCGGCAAGGGCGGTGGTGGCCTGGCCTACCCATTTGATCTTGAAGGGTTCCAGTTGGCGAAAGGGCTGTTCGGCATACTCTTCGTCAGCGTTGATGGTGTCGTCGAGAAAGAAGAAGATCCGCTTGTCCTCTTTCAGGAATGTTTCAACCTCCCTGAGAACGGCGGGAATGGTTCGGTGGCGCAGACGGTGGCCGTTCATGACGTGGACGTTGCAGAAGTCGCAACTGAAGGGGCAGCCTCGGGTGGTCTGCACCACGTTGGTGGTGAAGTAGCTCTTGATGTCAAGCGCACCCTTGTCAACAACACGTTCAATCGAGAGATCGGGGAAGGTGTCAACCCGATACTCCGGCTTGAGGGCATCGGCAAGCAGATCCTCCTGCACGTCGCGCCAGATATCGTCGGCCTCGCCAATGACGAGCGCATCGGCATGATCGCGGCACTGGTCGGGGAAGATGGAGACGTAGGTGCCACCCAGTCCTGCGGTTTGCTTTTAAGTAAACAAAACATTAAAAAAAAGAAGGTTAGATATTTTTAACCCTGTAAAATGCCTTTGCTTTTAAGTAAAAAATACTATGCCCAAAACGGAATATAGCTGCGATACCGCATAGATGTTTGCGCTGAATCGGTGGGTTTAATTTTCCCAGCTTCTATTGTCGCTGCAATTACCTGTGATATATGCGGGCTCTTTCGTTCTGGCAAATAAAACCGCTATCGAAGACTTTGATTGGTCATGCGCTCATTCCATGACCAGTATTCTATTTTTTGACACCACCCCTCCCATGATAATCATAATGTATGCAATACTTCAAAACTTTTAGCCAACAACCTGTATGGTTTTAAACGTAAATCTACATTCTCAGAATTCCAGCAACCAAAAAATGGAACTGACTGTTGTAATACGTATTTTGACCCCATATAGCTCATAACGAACCAACCCGACACCCATGCTGCAACGATTATATGTTCATAATTACCGATGCCTTGAGAACTTTGAGCTGATCGTAAAAGGTATACCCTCGGCCCTTTTGATTGGAAAAAATGGCTCCGGTAAATCAACCATAGCACGAGTTTTGGAACTCTTCCAAAGTATTGCGCAAGGAGTCAACAGAATGAGCGAACTTTCAAGGCTGAACCTGGTCAGCCCGAAAGACTTCTCTCGAGGAAAGGCTGATGTCCCCATCCGTTTTGAACTCGAAGTGCTGCTTGAGGGAAAACTTTTTACGTATACGCTTGCATTGGATCTGCCTGAAAAATTCAGAGAGCTCAGGGTTTTTGAAGAGCAATTGCTTGTTGCTGGAGAGCCGATTTATTCACGAAAAGAGGCAAGTGTCACTCTTTTCAAAAGCTCGCAAAACCGTGAAGCGCAGTTTTTGTTGGATTGGCATCTTGTTGCCTTGCCAGTTATTCAGGAACAATCTGAGACTGACCCCCTCCATATTTTCAGGAGATGGCTCTCTCTTATGATTCTGTTGGCTCCAATTCCCGCCTTGATGGATGGTGAGTCCAGCGGTGAAACATTGATGCCGAAACGTGATGGTTCTAACTTTGCCGAGTGGTTTACCGGATTTCTCAGCAGGTATCCTGCCGCCTACACACAGGTGGATGAGTACATTCGGAAAATTATGCCTGATATCCAGGATATTCAGAATGAACAAATCGGAAAAGAGTCAAAACATATAATTGTCCGGTTTACGGTGAACCATGCACCGTTAAGTGTGGAGTTCAATGAGTTGTCGGATGGAGAGAAATGCTTTTTTGTGTGTGCGCTGGTTGTGGCTGCAAACAGATATTATGGACCGCTCTTTTGCTTTTGGGATGAACCTGACAACTACCTCGCACTCTCTGAGGTCGGCTTTTTTCTTCTCTCACTGCGGCAATCATTTCAGGGAAGTGAGCAAATTCTGGTGACCTCGCATAATCCCGAAGCCATAAGAAAGTTTTCCAATGAAAATACCTTTGTGCTCGACAGAAAAAGTCATCTGGAACCCACGCTCGTCAGGTTACTTTCCGAATTACCGATTCAGGGTGATCTTGTCGGTGCCCTGATTCGGGGGGATATTGTATTTGCACCAACGCCTTGCTGTTGATTAACTGAAGGTTTTCAGGCAATTTATTATCTTCAAAT
>JBMOIS010000143.1:0-2906 GCA_049317185.1 Chlorobium sp.
CTGCTCTATCTTGACCTTGAAGGCATTGCGGTCTCAACGGGATCAGCCTGTGCATCAGGTTCTCTTGATCCCTCGCATGTTCTTCTTGCAACGGGTGTCGACGCAGAGCTTGCCCATGGATCAATCAGGTTCAGCATGGGACGCGAAACTTCAATGCAGGAGGTGGAGTACCTGCTCAACGTTTTACCACCAATAATTAAACGAATCAGAAACATGTCAACGGCTTATATCAAAGGAGGATTGCATGCTGCAAGCAGGTGAGTGGGCATATAGCGAAACACTGAAGGAACATTTCATGAACCCGAAGAATATTTTGCAAGGTGAGGATACCGATGCTTTTGATGGTGTCGGGATGGAGGGCAATTTGCAGTGCGGGGATCAGATGATGGTGGTTATCATGGTGGATAAAGAGAAAGATACTATTACCGATTGCCAGTGGAAGACTTATGGTTGTGCCAGTGCGATTGCCAGTACTTCGGTTCTTTCTGAAATGGTCAAGGGCAGGACGCTTGATGATGCCTTTCATATCTCTCCCAAAGAGGTTGCCCTTGAACTCGGAGGCCTTCCGGATCACAAGATTCACTGTTCTGTCCTTGGCGACAAGGCATTGCGTGCCGCCATCAACAATTATTATACCCGCAATGGCCAGGAGGACAAGGTCAAGCAGGAACAGGCCAGGGTGATTTGCCAGTGCATGAATATTACCGATCATGATATGGAGGATGCCGTGCTTGAAGGGGCGCGCACCTATTTTGAGTTACAGGAGCGCACCAAGTGTGGTACTGTCTGTGGCCAGTGCAAGGATGAAACTGAGGTGCTGCTCGAAAAATTCAAGCACATCCATTTTGGTGCATGAGATGATGAAGGCTGAGAGAGCGAACACTTTTTTTATTCATACGTTTGGTTGCCAGATGAATCAGGCGGATTCTGGCATTATAACAGCCCTCCTTCGGGCGGAGGGTTATGTTCAGGCAGAACAGGAGGCGGATGCAGGGATTGTCATCCTCAACACCTGTGCCGTCAGGGAAAATGCTGTTGATCGTATTGAGCACTTTTTGCAGCATCTGTATGGCCGGAAAAAAAGAGAGAAAGGGCTGATTGTCGGCGTTGCAGGATGTATTCCACAGTACCAGCGTGAAGAGATGTTTTCACTCTATCCGGCCATCGATTTTCTTGCTGGCCCGGATACCTATCGTACCATTCCCTCACTTGTTGAACAGGTTCGAAGCGGGGGAAAGCTTGCGTCACTGGAGTTCAACGCTGAAGAAACCTATGATGGTGTTGAGCCTGTGCGGCAGGGTGCCACCAGTGCCTTTGTTCCCGTCATGAGGGGTTGCAACAATATGTGCGCCTATTGTGTTGTGCCGTTTACCCGCGGTCGCGAACGCAGCCAGCCCTTCAGTTCCGTTATTTCAGAAGTCCATAAACTGGTCGCTTCCGGGTATCGGGAGATTACTTTGCTCGGACAGAATGTCAACTCTTATTGTGATGCTGACAAAGGGTACGACTTTGCAGCTCTGCTTGATGCAGTAAGCCGGGAAGCACCTTTGGCACGAATCCGATTTACCACATCGCACCCAAAAGATATTTCCGAATCCCTTGTCCGAACGATTGCGTCTCGTCCGAACGTCTGTAACGCTCTTCATTTGCCAGTGCAGTCCGGTTCATCAAGAATACTTGGCCGCATGAATCGTGGCCATACCATTGAGGAGTACAGAGAAAAAATAGCCTTGATTCGCTCAGTGATTCCGGATGTTGCCCTTTCAACGGATATCATTGCCGGATTCTGTGGCGAGCAGGAGGAAGATCACCAGGCCTCTCTTGCCCTTCTTGACGATATCCGGTTTGACTCAGCCTACATGTTTTTTTATTCAACCAGACCGGGAACTCTTGCCGCAAGAACACTTGAGGATGATGTGCCGGAACCAGTTAAAAAACGGCGTTTGCAGGAGATTATCGATCTGCAGAACCGCATTTCAGGCGAACTTTTCCATGAAGCGATCGGCACGGTTGTAGAAGTGTTGGCTGAATCTGAAAGCCGGCGTTCGTCGAAGCAGCTTATGGGGCGGACGGCAGGCAACCGGGCGGTAGTCTTCGATCGGGAAAACTATCAACCTGGCGATTTGCTGAACGTGGTCATCACTGGAGCTACATCAGCAACCTTGACTGGCAGGCCGGAACATATATATTTTTTATCTTGAGTGGTATTTGTAAATTGGCATTCTGAGACACCTGAATCATTTAACTTGCCTGTTCATCAGGCTTCGGAGAGACGTGACGTATGCCAGTTCCTGCAAAACCTGGGTTGGTTGATAAAATAAGAGCACATCTGGAGCTGCTTGATCCTGTGACCTGGATCAGTGTCTCTCCATGTCTTGCTGCGGGTGTCATGTCATCAGGCGCGATGAGAGGTACCCTTCACGACTATCTTCTCCTTCTTGCTATTTTTTTGATGTTCGGGCCTCTCGGCACCGGCTTCAGCCAATCCGTCAATGACTGCTTTGATCTCGAACTTGACCGCGTCAACGAGCCATCCCGTCCGATTCCGTCAGGCCGCCTGAGTGAAAAAGAGGGATTATGGAACAGTATCATTGTACTGCTACTTGCCATCGGCCTTGGAGTGTTCTTTTGTGTTCATATTGGTGGAGTGAGGGGTATGGTCATACTGGTCTCAATATTGGTGGCTCTTTTTGTTGCTTATATCTATTCAGCGCCACCACTCAAACTGAAAAAAAATATTTTTGCATCGGCACCTGCGGTAGGCTTTTCTTATGGTTTGGCCCCTTTTTTGTCGGCAAACGCACTGTTTGGTGATATACGTCCAGAGGCAATATGGCTTGCCAGTCTAAACTTTTTCATGGCTGTTGCCTTGATTATTCTTAATGATTTCAAATCGGCTGAAGGCG
>JBMOIS010000144.1:0-2902 GCA_049317185.1 Chlorobium sp.
GAGAACTCTACATAATTCATTATAGGTAAAGTTTTTAGGCCTTGAAAGAAGCCTTAAAATCAATTTTTGGTCGTTACTCATATCCTAACGTACAACATGTATTTTGTGTTTGCAACTATATAGCGGTTGCATTTGATGGGCTAATTGCGTGTCCAATTATTTCCGACAAGAGTCTCTACGGAACGCATGTCTCACGATCTATCTCACATTAACCCACGCGTGTTTTCCCGCTCAATAACCGCTCGGCAAGCTGAGAGAGAGTTCTGCAACCACCCGGCAGAAGGTTAAATTTATTTTGGCCACCGATGGTGAGGATTTTCAGGCTGAAGATCTGGCAAGCGGGGAACCTGTAGTTTGCTGCTATAAAGATTTCCCTGACCATTTCGGTTTCTTCCTTCCATTGGCCGGAATCAGTACCCTAAAGTGGACCCCAGCCGACCCTACGCGGTTTGGAGCGACTTGTTTGATGATTGCTTATTGAAATCTCCATTCTTTAGTGCGTAGTGATAAAGTGTTGATGGTTCGATATCAATATTACCATTGCAAAATTCGATGCACCCCCACTCAGAGTCAATTACTGCTGAAGATAAATCACTTTCTGATACATATTCACCAATAAGATCTCTTAGATTAACAATTATATTATCGCCGTTTGCAAATAGTAATGAAAATTCAAATCCATTATTTTGGAAATTCTTTAATTTCATTTTTTACTCCAAAGGTTCAATTCTGTGAAAATTTTGAGTATTCCACATTTCAATAAGTTCTTTCTGATGTAATTTGGCCCATTCTCTCACAAGTTGCCCACATCTTATAGGCAAGTTGCCCTCAACGATGTTTAGATTATCAAGTTCCATTACGGCGACATATTCCCCAAACTTAACATGAATATGTCGTGGCGGATGTTCTTTATCAATTAAGAACATCCGAATGATAATTCCATAGAATCGACAGATTTCCGGCATATATAAATGCGATAATCAGATAATGGTCAGGCAACTTTTGCGTCCCAATATATACAAGACCTCCCTGTGGTGTAATTTTATATGGTTCTTCTCCATTAACCGCAAACTCCCAATCAGCTATCAATTCATCACGATGTAATTCAATCCATGCTTGCACCAAGCGCAGTTACTTGCGTGGCAGATTGCCTGCCAGAATCTTATACGCTGAAAACAGTAGTCCAAATTTATCTCTATTATTTTTGCACCATATACGGATCTGCATAAAAAGGCAGCAAACCTTCCTCTTTTGCAGAACAACAACCAAGTTAATGTACGGATGGATTTTGAATTAATCCAAGGTTTATGGCGTGTTTTTTTTATCTATCGGAGATGGATAAAGTGGGTAGTGCCACATATACATGCCGATTACCTGGGAAAAGTAGCAGTTGACCATCGTTGCTGTCGATGGTCGTATCGCAGACAAGTTTATGAACGTTCTTTGGTTTTGATATTTGGTGAATGCTCAGTATGTTGAGTAAAATTACTCAACATACTGAGCAAAAAAGCCATGATCATCGAGCGCTCTCAAAAGAAACTTCTGGCACAACGGGTCGAATCAGAACCCCGTCGATTCATCCAGGTACTCTACGGCCCGCGTCAAGTCGGTAAAACCACGCTGGCATTGCAGTTTATGGAGTCCACAAAGCTTCCGGTTCATTTCGCTTCTGCAGATCTTGTTGCATCCGGGCAATCGAGCTGGATCAGCCAGCAATGGGAGGCGGCACGAATCAAGCTTCGGCAATCAGAAGAGAAGGAAGCGGTGCTCATCATCGACGAAATCCAGAAAATCGGCAACTGGAGCGAAGCGGTAAAGAGGGAGTGGGACAGCGACACCGCACAAAGGCAATCACTCAAGGTGGTTCTGCTCGGCTCATCCCGGCTGTTACTGCAGCAAGGGTTGACGGAATCACTCGCTGGCCGATTTGAAACCCTCTTCATCGGGCACTGGTTGTACCGTGAAATGAAAGAGGCTTTTGACTTTACCCCCGACCAGTATGTCTGGTTTGGAGGCTATCCGGGCGCGGCAACACTGATCAACGATGAAGAGCGGTGGAGACGCTACATCACCGATTCACTCATCGAAACAAGCATCTCAAAAGATATTCTGATGCTGACCCGTGTTGACAAGCCAGCCCTGATGAAGCGGCTCTTTGAACTTGGCTGCGGTTATTCTGGCCAGATTCTCTCCTATACAAAAATCCTTGGCCAACTGCAGGACGCAGGTAACACAACAACACTTGCTCACTATCTGCGCCTGCTCGATACCGCCGGGTTACTCGGTGGATTGGAAAAGTACAGCCCTGAAATGGTGCGGCGTAGAGCGTCCATCCCGAAATTTCAGGTGCATAACACCGCTCTCATCAGTGCACAGCAGCAGTACTCTTTTCAGGAGATTGTCGCAAATCCCTCCAAGTGGGGACGATGGGTTGAGTCGGCAATTGGTGCCTGTCTCCTCAATCATACCCGCACCGATGCCATGAACCTGTTTTACTGGCGAGAGGGAAACCATGAGGTGGATTTTGTTCTGGAGCACAAGGGAAAGGTGATCGGCCTTGAAATCAAAAGTGGCCACACCGGGCACGCTTCCGGCATGGCTGCATTTGAGCAACAGTGCAAGCCGTACAAGGTGCTACTGATCGGAAATTCGGGGATTCCATGGCAGGAGTTTCTTGAACTGGAACCTTTGGAACTGTTTGCGTGAAGGGAGGCAACTCGCTCAGGGCATACTCCCGTTATATTATTTTATAAAAAGGAAATATGCGGGAGATGTGATTGATGCCGTCATTCACTTTGTATCAAGATGCCAAGGCGGTTGGTCATGCTCATTTGGCAATATGATTCCCTTTACCTGTCATCAACAGTCGTTATGAACAAGGAAAAACATAGGGAACTTGAGG
>JBMOIS010000145.1:0-2901 GCA_049317185.1 Chlorobium sp.
ACTCCCACACGTTGCCCGCCATATCATACAGCCCCTCCGGTGTTGCGCCTTCAGGATAACGACCTACCGGCGTGGTTGTGCCCTCATTCTCATTGAAATTGGCACGTTGTGGTGAAGGTTCTTCCCCACCCCATGGGTACGTTCTGCTCTCTCTTCCACCTGCGGCATACTCCCACTCCTTTTCAGTTGGCAAGCGATAAAGAGCATTGCCCTCAAGCAATGAAAGCCAGAGGCAATAAGCACGGGCACCATACCAGCTTACCCAGGCAACTGGCTGATCATCCTTGTTGAATTTTTTGTTGTCATCATAGCCTGAGCGAAAACGGGTCGCCAACTCTTTCTCTTTCTGGAGATAGTCACCAAATCCTATTATGCCCGTTGCCATGGCATACAAGCGCTCTCTATACTCTTCGACAGAGACAATGCGTTCAAATTCTCTCTCTTTAGACTCCAGATAGCCGATAAACCGACGGTAGTGCTGATTGGTCACCGTGTATTTTGCAACGTAGAGGTCTGGAACAGTTTCCTGCTGCTTTGTCAAGGAGAATCTGAAGGATCCGCCCTTGATCAAAATGTATTGCGCATCAAGCTTGTCCACGACGACCAGTGAATCTCCCTTTTCGGCATCAGAACGCCTCTCTGGCTGCACTTGCTTTCGAGTGATTTCAGCGGCATAGCGCAGGATATCAACATTTTCAGTAATTCCTGATTCAGCAAATTTACTTACAACCTCAATTGCTGGCTGGCTCCCCGCGCCAATAGTTTTCAGACAATCCATAAGGTACCGCTGCCGGTTTGGGGTGGTTTTCGGGTCGAGCAGCTTTGCCTGCAACGCATCGATCTTTGTCTCAAGCGCTTCCTTCATAAGAGTTGCCAGCAAATCCTGCTTCTTTGGCGTCAGAGTGTCGGTGACTGGCGAATCAAAGAGCTTTTGCATGAAGAGATCAAAAACTTTTTCATCCACCTGCCCTATAAAAAATCGGAGCGGCTCTTCCCACCAGTCATCGCCGAAATGGGTGACAAGCTTGTTGAGGCGTTCATAAGGACGATCATCCTTGAGCTGAACACCTGCCATAAACTCGCGGAATGATTTATGGCGAAACACATACTCTGCGTCGCCATACTCCACCAGCAAGCCAGCCCGCTCAACAAGATTTTTGCAAAACTCCTCTGCGGAAGGGGGATTTTGCTGCGTTTGCAACTTCTCCTGCATCCTCGCCTGCACTTCGGTTCTGGGGGCTTCATCCTTTTGCAGCTCTTCCTGCATCCAGAGAGAGACCGGTGTCAGCACCCGTCTTGCTTTTTCAGCAGGAAGCAATGGCTCTATATTTTTTTGCCGGTCACGATAATCGAGCATGTAGTCCAATGCCGCATCATATAACTTTACACGGCTTCCCGGCAGATACTGGCGATCTTTCCAGAGTGTTGCCATAATCTGCAGCAGCAAAGGCACCCCGGCCAATGCCTGCAAACTTTTATTCTCCTCTTTGGCCAAATAGGCAATAATGGTCTCGGCTTTTTTAAGGGCATCGCTCTTTATCTTCTCTTGTTGAGTTGCGGCATCAAGTGGATGATCGCGCAACAAGGCGGCGTTAAACCATCTCTTTAAAAAGGTTGCCTGCTGATCCGGTGAAAAATCCATGATATCTGCCCGCACATGCTCAGTCTCAATCTCAATCCCGTCTCCCTTCCGGTATCCAGTTGTACGCGAAGTTACAACAACATGAGCCTTCGCAAGCCCTGCAAAGGTCTTGTCAATCCATTTGCAGGCACTTATTCTGTCGTCAACATCGCTGATTTCATCCAGCCCATCAAGCAATACCAAGGTGTTTTGATGGTGCAGCCAGTTGAAAAAGAGTGCTTTTGGTATTCCGAGCTGATGATCTTCAGACCAGGCAAAGAGGTTGTCAGAAAGGGATTCATAGCCGGAGCCGCCCTTTTTCAGTTCACGCAACGCCAGATAAAAGACCATTACCGGCTCAGTGAAGCCAAGTGCTTTATAACCCTCTTTTTTCTCTTTATTGAGACAGGTCAAGGCGTAATGCCTCAGCAGGGTTGTTTTACCTGAACCCGGATCGCCGATGACAAGCATCAGTGGATATTTTTCAAAAACCAGACCCATCACCTCTTCCGGTGTGCGAATATGGTGGTTTTCTATTTGCTCCTGCCTTTTACCGGGGATAAATTTTGTGTCGCTCTTCCAGGTCTCTGAAAGACGGAGCGAAACAAAGGTGTCGGTCAGTTTTACGGAAAAGCTGTCGAGAGCATTTGAGGCGGGGAGACTGCTTTTGTCGAGCTCATTTGCAAGGGCGGTTTGGTAACGCTCTGCGTACTTTTTATTGTCCTTTTTTATTGATATGGCTTCCTTCAGACCTGGATAAATCTTTGTAAAAAAAGCCCATATTCCTCCAATTGCAGTCATGACAACGGTAATAAGCGCAATAGTATTTGTATCCATACTTATCCCAAAGAGTTGAAAATCCCCATCGCTTTTATCTTTTCCCGTCACTCCTTTATCCATCAACACTCCCTTGCCATCCCCTTTTGCGGGATTTGCTGTTGCTGTGGCGGCGACAGACGTGACATTCGACGGTTTTGTGCTGTCACCCTTTGCCATAGCAATACCTCCAGCGCCTGCCAAAATAACAAGAACAAGCAAAAGCACTCTGCTTATGCGGCTCATGCACTTCAATGATTCCGAAACAGTCGAGCAAGAAAAAGCCATAGCACAGGTGTTGTGGATGACGAGGTAAAAAGATGCGTAAGTAAATATAGTATAATCGGGCGTGAAGAGAAACAGAAGAGAGGTTGCTGTTGGACTGACTGCAAAACACAATCACCCACAGAACGCAGCTATTCACCTATTTGCGGCTATTTTTGGTATATTTCACCAGAGAGCCT
>JBMOIS010000146.1:0-2879 GCA_049317185.1 Chlorobium sp.
TTCGGTTTGAGTTGGCCTCCCTTTACCGGGAGAGTGGCAACTATGCGAAGGCGGCAATAATTTATCGTAATTTATCGGGTCACGAGCACGATCCGGTCACAAGGATAACTGCTTACGCCGGGCTCCTTCAGTGCAAAGTTGCTCAGCCGGAACTCGCTCTTGAAAATGCTGATGCTCTTGCTGTAAAAATTGCTGCCGAATCTGGACGGGTTTTGGCGATAAAGGGCTCATTCATACCGAAGATTCAGGCACTCAGAGCGGCATCAAAAAGTCTTCAGCTCCTTGAAAAACAGCAGAGAAACGCAAGCTATCTTCTGTTCAGAGCCCTCATTTTGGCTGAGGAATCGCGAAACCCATTTCTTTTGCAGGTGCTTCGTCTGGAATCGAATGCCGTCATTGTTTGTAAAGCAGATCCCTTTCGCGAGGCTGCCGACTATTTTCGAATAAATAATATGCAGTATGCACAGGCGGCATCGCTTTTCATGCTTGCGGGAAGCAAGTCACTCGAAGACGATGAGCGGATTGCAGCATTGCAACAAGGTTTTTCTCTTGGCAGGGATTGCGTCCCGCCCTGGCCGACAAGTGAGCTTCTCCAACTGGAAAAAAGTGCCGGTCGGCGCTTGACCGGGCTGCTTCTGGAAAAATCAAGGATTTTTGAGCTTTTCGATGCCGGAGAGAAGATTGGCACTCTTGACCTGAAGCGAACATTGGAGAGATATCCAAAGAGTTTCACGCTTGGCAAAGGCCATGAACTCCTTGAATCAAAGGTACAGCGATTACAACACGAAATTTCGGGGCTGCTTCAGCGGAAAGCAGATATTTTCATTCGTGCTGAAGGGGAGGAAAACAGCAAGGTTATTGATCAGGCGCTTAACATTAAAAGAGGGAAGATATTGGAACTGCTTTCGGAGGTTCGGGCTATAAACCCGGTTGCAGCCGAAGCCATCCAACTTATCCCGGTAACGCTCCAAACAGTTCAGGGGGCGTTGCATGAGGGTCAGGTCATACTCAAGCCGTTGTTTTCCGACACTCTTTGCGGTGTCATGCTTATTGGCAAGAGGCATTTGCAGATTGCCGGCAGCGAATTTCCTTTGGACTCGCTTCATACTGTCGAATCGGGCATGCGTTCTTTTCTTGGTGAGTTAACCTCAGCGTCTCCTCGCAATCCTTCAATTGAGAGCGAACAGGCATGGTTTACCAAAGCGTTATACGAGCCTTTTGCAGGATTAATAAGCGCTTCCAGGCATGTTGTTGTTATAAGTGATGATCTGTTCCCCTACCATACCCTTGGGAGTGACCATTCCCTTTTTCTCCAGCAAAGATATTCGTATGTGCCGTCGATGAAGGAGTTTGTCCTGTTAGCAGAGAATCATGAGCCGGTATCAGGTTCATCCAAAATATCTTTTTACAGCATCAATAATCTCTCGGGAGCCCGGCTGCATAAACTGTTTTTTCCTCATGAACGGATTTTTCTTCTCTGGAAAAAGTACAGCGGGCCAGAGCTTGAAGCGCTTTATCGGCAGATTGGCAAAGAGATGCAGGGTACAGTTTCTGGTTCGGATGCCTTGTTTGTTCTTGGCAATAATTCGGATGCCGTAAGTGATGTGTGGAGGTATATCTCCTCTTACGGAGTTGATTGAGGATGCTGTCTTTTTTTGCTGGTGTTATCATCCCCACCATACCCATTTGAGGATGCGGTGGTGCTCTGAATATTAACAGGATAAAAAAAGTCCATTTTAAGGAATTAATAGTGGGGTTTATTCATTTCTTAATGCATATTCGTGCTATCCGCTTCTGCAATTGTTGTGATAAAGAGAGTTAATTGGCTATTATTCGTTTTTTAATAAGGCGTTGAGCCGTAACCAGGAATTTTGAAAGTATTATGGCAGACATGAAGGTTTATTTTGATCACAATGCCACCACACCGCTGCACCCGGAGGTGAAAAAAGAGATGATTGCGGCGATGGAGATGTTTGGTAATCCTTCCAGCATGCATGCTTACGGGCGTGAAGCGAGGGCAAATGTTGAGGATGCGCGCCGAAAAGTAGCTGATTTTATCGGGGCGCAAGAGAATGAAATTATCTTTGTCGGAAGCGGATCGGAAGCGAACAATACGGTGCTTTCGCTCTTTGTCTGCTCTTCCAGCCAGTGTCTTCCGGGCTCAAGACGCAGCACCATCATTACCACTAAAATTGAGCACCCCTGTGTGCTTGAGACCTCTGAGTGCCTGGCTCATCAAGGCGCAAGGGTGAAATACCTTAATGTTGACAGGTATGGTAAAATTGACCTCGATCAACTTGCCGGTATGCTTGGCGATGATGTCGGTCTGGTCTCCGTCATGATGGCCAACAATGAGATCGGCACCTTGCAGGATATTGAAGCCATTACAAAAATGGTTCATGAATGTGGAGCCTTTATGCACACTGATGCGGTGCAGGCCGTCGGTAAAGTTCCCGTCGATGTTCGACAGCTCGGAGTCGATTTTCTTACTATTTCTGCCCACAAAATATACGGGCCAAAAGGGGTCGGAGCGCTTTTTGTTAAACACGGCACTCCCTACTGCCCGTTAATCAGGGGGGGGCATCAGGAGCGTGGCCGGCGAGCCGGAACTGAAAATACTCTTGGTATTCTTGGTATGGGAACAGCAGTAGAAATGAGAAGCATCGAAATGCCGGAAGAGGAAGAGCGGTTGCTTCTCCTGAAACAGCTCCTGAAAAAAGGGATTGAGGGGAGTATCGATGATATCTCTCTTAATGGGCACCCAACCGATGCGCTTGCCAGTACGCTCAACGTCTCCTTTACGGGAGTTGAAGGTGAGGCTATCCTGCTCTATCTTGACCTTGAAGGCATTGCGGTCTCAACGGGATCAGCCTGTGCAT
>JBMOIS010000147.1:0-2806 GCA_049317185.1 Chlorobium sp.
CGATTGGTCTCGCCTATCGTGCATGGGCGCGGAGTTATCCCCAGCGCTACCAGCTCATTTTTGGTACACCCATTCCCGGCTACGAGCAGCAACAGACAAAAATTATACCATCAGCAACTCGCTCCATCAGTGCCCTGGTCAGTGTGATTGAAGACTTTCGTGTTGCCGGCAGGCTGAAGAGCGAAAATTTTCCGCAAATGCCGCCGGAGTATGAGGCGCAGCTTTCGGCCATGAACACCTGCACCAGTGTGTATAACTCACTGTCGCATGGTGTTGCCCTGATTGTCTGGAGCCGTGTGCATGGGCTGGTGTCGCTTGAAATCGGTGGTCGCCTTCCACCATTCGGGGTTGATGGCGACGGGCTTTATCACTATGAATTACAATCAATAGCCAAACAATTTATAAAGGAGTGACGATGAAAACCTTGATTCTGGACGGGTCGATGGCAGGCGACAAGGTTGGCAGTTTTTCGGCTGCAACCCTGCAATCAGCCGCTACTACCAGAGGCTGGGCTGCCGAAGTGGTTGTGCTGCGTGACAAAAAGATCGGTAACTGCAGGGGCGATTTTTTCTGCTGGCTGAAAACCCCCGGAAAGTGCCATGTGGCTGATGACCATCAGGAGATATTGAGAAAGTGCCTTGAAAGTGACCTTGTCATTTATCTGACCCCGATCACGTTTGGTGGTTACTCTCCGACGCTCAAGAAAATGGTTGATCATCAGATCCAAAACACCTTGCCATTCTTTACCACTATTGACGGGGAGCTTCATCATCAGAAACGATATGACAACTATCCCGATGTTCTCATCATTGGCTGGCTGGCAGAGCAGGATGCACAGACCGAATCCATTTTCCGGAATCTGGCCTGGCGAAACTCCATCAACTTTTATGCAAAGGCTCATGTCTGTGGTATCCTTTATGGGACTCAATCGGAGCGTGTGCTGAACGAGCAGCTCAATCATCTGTTTGAAAAGGTTGTTCGTCAAGAATCGGATGAAGAGGCAATGCTGCCAGCCATCACCACTTCATCAGCCCAGGCAACCCCGGTTCAGCGGGCGCTCCTGCTGGTTGGCAGTCCTCGCCTGGAGAAGAGCAGCTCTTCATCACTCGGATCCTATCTTTTTGAGCAGTTGCAGCAGCAGGGGGTTGAAACCGAAACGATCTATCTTTACAAGGCAATCAATACCGCCGCTCGCATGGAGGCGCTTCGGGATGCCATTGATCGTACGGATCTGCTTGTTCTTGCCTTTCCGCTCTATGTTGATACTCTTCCGGCACCGGTCATTTCGCTGTTTGAAACTCTTGTGGGGCATTGCAGGCAAAAATCGAAGACGACACGTTTTTCTGCCATCGTCAATTGTGGTTTTCCCGAGGCGTACCAGAATGCCAATGCCATTGCAGTCTGTGCTGAGTTTGCCCGATCTGCCGGATTTGAGTGGATGGGGGGGCTTCCACTTGGAGCAGGAGAGGGGATGGTTCGCGCTCAGCCACTCCAGCAACTTGGTGGACGGGGTACATCACTCCGGCAAGCGCTGGAGAGAGCTGCAGAGGAGCTGGCCGATGGTCAACCGGTTTCTGACAAGAGTCGTGAGTTGCTGGCCAAGCCGGTGATGCCAGTCTGGATGTACAAGTTAGGTGGAACCATTGGCTGGGTGATGAAGGCAAGAAAGAATGGGACGCAAAAGCTGTTGAAGGCAAGGCCGTATCAGAAGACGACACAGGGGTGAGTTGCCTGCGGGGAAATTACTATCTTTGCCTGCAAGAAGCATTTTTTCAGAACAACGGGAAGAGAATGAGTGACCATGAATGAACGATATGAACGTATAGCAATTGTAACCGGCGCGACCTCGGGTATTGGTGAGGCAACGGCGAAAAAGTTTGCTGCGGTCGGATTTGGTGTGGTTGGCAATGGTCGCAATGGTACCAAACTTGCGACGCTTGAGCAGGAGATTGGGGAGGCGCAGCAGAGGGCTTTCCCTCGTTCTGCAGCAGATATTGTGATTGTCGGGTCGGTGGTGGGCCGCCATATATCACCGTTTAGCGCGGTTTATGGTGCCACAAAATTTGCGGTGCACTCTTTGGCAGAGGGGTTGCGTCGGGAAGTGGGGACAAAAGGGGTTCGTGTGTCACTGGTTGAGCCGGGCATTGTTCTCAGCGGATTTCAGTCGGTGGCTGGGTACAGCGATGAACTGGTGGATACCTTTCAGAATCGCTTCGGGCCGCTATTTTACTTTCCGCGAACAAGTTCAAGGTCCGTGGGCGGTAACCGGTCGGATACGGAAGGCTAATAAGCGCCAAAAATACGTTATCATTTGTATGATCATAATTAATCGTTAAGTTACACTAAGTGAAACTTAACGATGAGTGTCTACTTATGCAACCTGTTCGCCGTCTCATGCACAACCTGGTAAATCTGGCGAGTGCAGATCATTATTTGTTCGCACCCGAGGATTTGCGGGCGCTTGTGCCAGATATTTCTAACGGTGCATTCAAGACTCTCTTGAGTCGAGCAGTACAGGCTGGATATTTGGCACGGGTGTGTCGTGGTCTCTATCTGTATGTTCAGGTGATGCCATCCAGTGGCTTATTGCTTTTTCATGCTGCAGCACGCTTACGTGCCGATGGCTTTAACTACCTTAGCTTGGAGACGGTTCTCAGTGATGCGGGTGTCATTTCACAAGTGCCTGTCAATTGGGTATCGGTGATGTCGTCTGGCCGCAGCACTGTGCTTGCTTGTGGTCGGTGGGGTACGATCGAATTTGTTCATACGAGGCAGCGGCCTGAAGAGTTGGCAGGGCAGTTGAGCT
>JBMOIS010000148.1:0-2786 GCA_049317185.1 Chlorobium sp.
ATACAATCTACGCAACACCAAGCCTCAATGTAAAATGTTTCAGCAAATAACCCATAGCATACACTGCAAAACCGCAGGCAGAAACTCTTGCCAATGCACCCTATCCATCGCCAACCATCCGATCAATCTGGTTGACCAGGTAAAAGGGCAGATTGATCAGCCTGAACGGTTTTGCCGTTTTATTCACCTTTGCCACAAGTTCCTGCAGAGATGGTTTTGCAGAACTGATTCGTATGGCTTGATCTGCCTGCTTTTTCACCATGTATGAGTGCAGCGATTTTATAGTGCCGCCAGTGCCGGATTTTACCTCTACCGGGTACACCATGTTGCCACTTTCGTACAGAAAATCGATCTCGGCTTGCCCTTCTGATTTTGGGGGTTGCCAGTAGGAGAGTGTCGGGTTGACGTATCCAGGTTTTGCGGCGAGCAGTTGTTGCCCCACAAACTGCTCCGCGATGATGCCGCGATTGGCAAGTTCCAGGGATGAACTCATGATGGATTGTGCAGGAATGCCCTGTGCTGCCAGCAGTAGCCCGATATCAACAAATAAAAACTTGCTGATCCTTATTTTTGTATCGCCACCAAGCGGAATACTCTCGGCACCAGAGTGCAGGACACGATAAAAGAGCCGGGCTTCGATAAATCGCTCAAGCGCATCGTTCAACTGGCGGTTATTGCCGCTGCTGTTCTGCGCAATTTCATTGGCCTGTTTGTGAGAAAACTGCAACCCGATCTGGCCGATAATGCCATTGAAAAAAGCGTTGAGTTTCAAAGCCGTTTGTAAACCCGCATACTTTGAAAAATCATCTTTATATGCTTGCAGAAGCTCAGTTTGATATTTGACTATTTCAGCATGGTTGAAATTCGTGTCAATGGCGGTCTGCACACAAGAGGGCATTCCGCCGGTCAGGGTGTAGCGCCGAACTTGAGCCATCAGCTCGTCATGCACACTGTCGGGGAGCAGATGGATGTTGTCAAGCGTGAGCATCCCGATGGTGTTGAGAGCTTTTGAAGCGTCGGTGGCTGCAAGGAATTCATCGAACGTTAATGGTGCCATAAAGAGATACTCAACACGCCCGACTGGAGTCGAAAGCTTGTCGTCATGCAGTACCTGATCGAGCAACGATCCAGTTAAAATAACAGCAAGCTCTGGCATCTCCTCCCGGAAGTATCGCAAGCACGAATAGGCTGCGGGAGTCGCCTGAGCTTCATCCAGAAACAGGATGCCTTTACTCTGTCGATTGATGGTTTTGCCGCTGATGAGCGACACATTAAAGAGTAAATCATCCAGCTTATAACTATTGAATAACGTCTCAAGCTCTTGATGGCGTTCCAGATTGATCTCTATAATTTCCACCGAGAGCTGACTTGCCGCCAGCCGAACCGCAGTTGTTTTGCCAACCTGTCGCGCACCTCGTATCACCAGTGGCTTGCGTTTGCTCTGGTTGTACCATGCCTTTATCTCCTCTATTGCACGTCGGTTGAACATGTGAATGTCTTAAGCTTTCTAATCAATTAGCCCCCTTTTATTCAATAAATCTACAATTATTCTTATTATTCAATAAGAATAATGTGCCATTATAAAGAAAAAATGAATTAATAATCAATGATATTATTTCTACTGAAGGTTTTGTTGCATGGGCATAGTGCGAATACACCCCTGCGATTGCTCATCAAATCCAACCGGATTGTTTCTGTCACACGTTATCCAACTCCTCCATCAATGCTTTTCGCTGACGATATTCTCTCCTGAAAAACGACATCACTTCGTTTGCCTTCTCTCGTGCGCCAAGCTTGATCACTCTCCGGAGATACCTGCACGCCTCTTTGTAGTGGCTCCTTCCCACATTGGTTTTCATGGAGGCAAGAAGAGCATTGACATACAGCTCAACAACTTCAGGAGTATATTTTTCAGCAAGATGTGGTTCGTACTGCCCGATAGTCTGCAAGTCAGGAAACCTGCGTACCAGCTCCAAAAGTCTCTCCATCCAACCCTCTTTGATGAAAATACCGGCAACTTGTTCTTTGTCAAACCATCTCTTTTTTGCGACAATATCCTGTATCACCCTCTCCACAAATGCCACCCAGGCATCGGCCGGTACATGCTGTTTCAAGATGGCGTAATAATCCTGTTCAGGCATGAAATTCTCAATGAACAAGTGGCGAGCATAGTCTCTAATCTTCTCTTTCTCGCCTTGAGCCTGAGCTATCTTCAATAACCATTTATACCACTCTATCACCAGTCCCGGCTTCCTGTTTTCATCATAATCGACCCCTCCTTGCGCTGTCAAAACAGCTTTGCTGTAATTCCCTTGCGCCAGGGCAGCCTGAAGTACCTTTCTCCGAAATTCCGGATTGGCTATATTTGCTTCCAGAAAATCTTCTGCCTCTTTTTCGCCTTTCGTTTTAAGGATAACTTCATAGTTGATGCTTTGAGCTGCTTCCCTGTCGTGTTCTGACCTTTGCAAGGCACCAAGTGCCATAACAACAGACTCAATTTCCTCTTCGGTTTTCAGAAGCATGGCGGCAATTCGTAACATGCCAACATGCCAGTCCCAGTCGGCATAGACTCTTTTATCAACCGCTGAAAGAGCATAATCAATGATCATCTTCCGGATATCCTCATCAGGTTGAGAGGCTGCAAGAGTGTACAGCATCTCATAAGCCGCTTCGATGGCGAATACTATATCGCCATTGCTGTCATCGGCATAATGAAACGCTCCAACCATCTGCTCCATAATTGCGGTACAGATAAGAACAGCGCTTGTGAAGTTCTGTTTATCAAT
>JBMOIS010000149.1:0-2764 GCA_049317185.1 Chlorobium sp.
GAGCATCTGCTGAAAACCACGCCCGGAGAGCGCAACATCGAGAGGCTCTTTAACCTCATCCTGATGATAAAAAAATTCGATACTCCCTCGAGAGGTCTCCTGTGGCTCACCTAACCGAACCGCAAATAATCTCTCCATCAAAGAGGTTATCCGACGCCAATCATCAGGCTCTGATTTGTACACAATCAGACAAAGATTGCGTAACACCTGGGCAGTCTGACCCTGCCCCAACAAAACATCAATACGACCTGGCTTCAAAATTGGCTCTTCTGTCTCCAGGCCTGACATTGGGTAAAGCAGTTCAACATTCAGTTTGGCCGCTGCCTCCAGCAATACCATGTTTTTGAGAGTCGAATCATCTGGAGTACAGTAAACCAGCTCATCTCCCTGATTTCGAAAGCGCATGGTTACGGGTTCGACCTTATTTCCATACCAAACGCCAAGAGTAATAACAAGAGCAATGTCTTTAGTACCTTTTCGGACATTCGTATTGTGCCAGAAGTAACGGGTACGCTGCACAGGAACTGCCACTATATTCAAACGGTTTATTGGTGTGGCAGTACGTTCCTTGGCTGTGGAGTTTTTTTTGGCATCAACCCATGTTTTAACGGCCTGTGACCATAACGCAATCGCCTGAATTGCCGTTGTTTTACCGCAGTTATTGGGACCAATCAGTACCGCAGGATGATCCAGCTCAATGCGCTGGCAATCGCCAAAGCGTTTAAAGTTCTGAATTTCAAGGTAATGCACCAAACGCATGGATAGCTCCGGTCAAGTCAATTGATAAATATGCAATTCAAATCGTAAAATGGTTCAGCATGCCGAAATTGATGTTTTGCAAAGATTTCGTGATTTCTTTGAGACCAACAAAAACTACCCAACGCGCTGTAATTTTTTATTCAGGTAGTACATCGCAACACCAGTGTACTCCTTCAGTTTCCCTTCACCATCTTTTCGGCGCCATTTTAACAGCAATTCTTCAATTTGCACTCTGGTGGCTTTGCCGGTAATTTTGGAGAGGGTTTTGGTAACAGGAATCATTCGCCGGTTCCTTCCTCTGGCTCCCGCATGGCCATGGTCGCCTCAGCATCCACTATATCAGGAATTGAGCCATTCAGATCCTCTTTCAGCTTTTTGATTAGCTTCCTTGCGGCATCAAACTCATTATGATCGATTTTTGCCGCAATCTCTTCTATACGACAAGGGACACTGCTGTTGATGCCCGGATCATTCATCAACTCCCGGAGAATTTCTGCCGAGTTCAACCCGATAGACTGCCTTGGAATAGTATATTTTATGGTATTGTTCTCCTGATAGAGCAGACGAATTGAGCCCGCTGGAACCTCACTGAGTATCTGGGGAGAGTTCGTTGTTACCACAAACTGCACGTTGGGAAACACCTCTGCAAGTTTTGTGATTGCTCTTCTCTGCCATGCCGGGTGAAGGTGGAGATCTATTTCGTCGATCAGGATAATCCCTTCGCCTTCGAGAGGATTTGGGCTCTTGAAATTTGCAATGGCCAGTCGGCGGGCAATATCACCAATAAGCGCAATAAAGCAGGTTTCGCCCATAGAGAGCGAATCAATGCTCAACTCCTGATGCTCTTTGGTCACCACCATACCGAGCGGTTGCCGCTTTATCCTGAAATCACGGTACTCAGGAAGAAATTGCTCCAAAGCAGTGCGTACAGACTGCAACTGCCGATCAAGAAATTCAACAGGGTCAGTTTGGAACATGCTACGAAGGAATCGACGGTTCTCATTTTCAACATCTTCACGTTCCCTGAACCACTCAAAAAACAGACGAAATTTTGCTGTAGCGGAAGGGAATTCATCATACAATGAGATTGGATCGAATTCATATTTTATTCTGGTGCGTTTCGGAAAATCATCTGACTGCACGGCACGATCAACAGAATAGTTCGCAAAAACAGGTAGTGAAGATGCTGTCTTCAAATGATCCCGATACTCGGAAACAATAGCGGCAAGTGTTGCAAGGTTGTTTTTTACCTCTTTATTTTTTCCTTTACGGAGTTTGGAAATTGACCACTCGCCAAAAGAGGTCTTAAGTACCAACCCGGAATATTTTGTACCACTTTTAATATCAGAATCAGCAATCTGACGTCCATTTCCTGAATCACGTTTTGTTCGCGCAGTCAGCCATGAAAGCAACATGGCCAATGCATCAAGCATTGTTGTTTTCCCGCCACCATTGAGCACCGCAATAACCGTCAGGCCTGGCTGGAGAGGAAGGCTCATGTTCTCAATACCTCTGAAGTTTTGCAGAGTGAGTGTCCTGATTTTCATCATGGCTTCATAGTTACCTGAAACGTTACCTTGTGACTGCCTTTTTCGTTGTTGAAACCTGGCAACCATTTTTTGTTCAGGAATATAACTCAACCGTTACTATTACCGCATTGCAGGCGCTCAAATTCTCCGATCAGCCAGGCAAGAGCTTTGGCTTTCCGCTCTTCACTTCCGGGATGGAATTTGACAAAACGCTCCATGAGTCCCGAAGTCATCAAATGACCGAGAGAACCTTGGGCGATCAGCTCTGGATAATCAGGAATATCGTGCAATCTGACCATTCGACTGGAGCCCTTTTGCGGATCACGATAGCAAAATACCACATCCGCAATAGCAGAATCCGGGAGTGCATCAAGCAGTGCCGGGTTATGGGTAGACAACAAGACACGCAATGAACGCCGCCTGGCAATTGACTGTATCTGATTGAGCAAATGGCTGGCCCGACTGGGATGAACGCC
>JBMOIS010000150.1:0-2715 GCA_049317185.1 Chlorobium sp.
GAGACTATCACCGAACATTGATGCTGGAGAGAGTATAAATGAAAACAATACGGAGTGAAATTATCATTGCCGCTTCAGCCGAGGAGGTGTGGTCTGTTCTGGCAGCGTTTCACCTCTACCCGGAGTGGAACCCCTTTATTCGTGAAGTTAGAGGTAAAGGAGCTACAGGTGAACGGTTAACGTTTAAAGCCAGGCTTGATGGTTTGCCAGAGATTCTCTTTCGGGCGACCATCAGGCAGCTTGTCCCTCCAGTCAAGCTTGGATGGTATGCCATATTCCTGAACGGTATTTTTGAGGCTTACCATTATTTTGAGATAGAGGAGCTTGGTTCCGGGAAGAGCCGCTTTATCAATACCGAAGAGTTCTCCGGAATTTTCTCCGGTGCGGTGCTCTTTTTGCTGGAATCAAGGTTCAGAAGGAGATATCAGATGATGGATAAGGCTTTGAAAGAGCGGGTTGAGGGGAAAAAAGTGCAACCAGAGCTGTAACCACTACTCCTGCCGGGGTGAACTATAATTATTACATGAGATAATTTGCCAGTCAGAAAAAAGTTTTCAAATTATGGCTATTTATCTCAACATATCACCGCAATTGGGGGAAGTTATGCCGAACACGAACACCGAATCAAGAATCTTTTGCAAGGCGTTACAGAGTAAAATCATGTCTGCCGAGCAGGCTGCTGCGCTTGTCTCTTCTGGAGTCAATGTTGGCATGAGCGGATTTACAGGCTCAGGCTATCCCAAGGCGGTGCCCCTGGCGCTCGCCAAACGCATTGAGGAAGCGAACAAGGCGGGAGAGAAATTCAGGATCGGTGTATGGACAGGCGCATCAACGGCACCAGAACTTGATGGAGCTCTGGCCAAGGCTGACGGTGTGGAGATGCGTCTTCCTTATCAATCCGACCCCACCTGCCGCAAGCGCATCAATGCCGGTGAGATGGAGTATCTCGATATTCATCTTTCCCATGTCGCCCAGTTTGTCTGGTTCGGGTTCCTCGGAAAGCTTGATATCGCTCTGGTTGAGGTAACCGGTATTCTTGAAGATGGTCGTCTGATTCCATCCTCATCAGTTGGCAACAACAAGACCTGGCTGGAGCAGGCAGACAAGGTCATTCTTGAAGTAAACTCTTGGCAGAACCCTCGTTTGGAAGGGATGCACGATATCTATTATGGCACACACCTGCCTCCGCACCGTCAGCCGATTCCCCTTGTGCGGCCACAGGACCGGATCGGCGACCTTTACCTGCATTGCGATCCTGCAAAAATTATCGCAGTGGTCGAAACCAATAGCCCGGACCGAAACGCACCATTTGCAGCACCTGATGAAAATTCCACGCTGATTGCTGGTCATATCCTTGAATTCTTTGAACATGAAGTGAAGAGAGGGCGCCTTCCCAAAGAGCTGCTGCCTCTCCAATCAGGTGTGGGCAATATTGCCAATGCCGTTATGGAGGGGCTGAACCGTGGGCCGTTCGATAATCTGACCGCATATACGGAAGTGGTGCAGGATGGTATGCTTGCGATGATCCGTTCAGGAAAGTTGGTGATGACATCGGCCACGGCATTCTCCCTCAGTGATGGGGCACTGGAAGAACTGAATGCCAATATTGAGCTCTATCGTGAGAGAATTATTCTGCGCCCCCAGGAAATCAGCAATCATCCGGAAGTGATTCGTCGTCTGGGGGTCATTGCCATGAACGGCATGATTGAGGCTGATATTTATGGTAATGTTAATTCGACCCATGTCATGGGCAGTTCTATCATGAACGGAATTGGTGGCTCTGGCGATTTTGCGCGAAATGCCTATATCTCCATCTTCATGACACCATCCCAGGCAAAGAATGGGAAGATTTCCTGCATTGTGCCCATGGCATCACATGTTGATCATACAGAACACGATGTTCAGATTCTTGTGACCGAGCAGGGGCTTGCCGACCTGCGTGGTCTTTCACCCAATCAACGAGCCAAAGTAATTATCGAAAACTGTGCTCACCCAACCTTCAAACCTGCACTTCAGGATTACCACAAGCGTGCCTTTGACCGTTCTTATGGAAAGCACACCCCCCATCTGCTTGACGAAGCACTAAGCTGGCATCAGCGATATCTTGACAATGGTCACATGTAAAAGCAGAACACAAAGAGGCTGCTCTTTTGGGACAGCCTTTTATAACTATTTGTGGTATTGGTAATCAAAACGGTAGATGATGCATCATTTTTATTCCTGGTACTGGTCTAATTCCTCACCGGTTGTATCCTTTCTGCTCATGGTGTTGTTATGGGTATTGTATTTCATTCCATCCGTGGTGGCTTTCTTGCGAGGACATCGCAGCAAAGTGGCGATTCTTACCCTGAATATCCTTCTCGGATGGAGTGGTGTTGGCTGGATTGTTGCTCTGGTATGGGCGCTGGCCTATCCCGGTCACGATTGAATGGAAGGGAGATGAACCCCAACTATTTCGCTCATGAAGTTCACGTTGTGAGGTTATGAGTCAGACTGGAAGGACTTGCTATTTTTTGGCAGGTTGTTTTGACTGAGCGGAAAGCTATAGACAAATGGGTGAAAGCTGGAGGTGCGTCGGAGTCGAACAAGAAAGATGTTTTCTGATGTTGGCGAAGGAACGGCAACCCTGTTTCGACCGTGAAGAGAACACGAATAAACAAAAAATCCTCATCACTGTTCATTGTTCACTGGAGATTGAAATATTATGCTCACAAC
>JBMOIS010000151.1:0-2655 GCA_049317185.1 Chlorobium sp.
CAGTCGGTTTCAGAAATATCGCCTCACCAAAAAGGGGATGACTTTGCTGGTCAGAAAGAAAAAATGAGCATAATGCGGCAAGACGCAGCCAAGTAACAAAAAAAGAGATCGGAGAAAATACATGCTGAAGCATCTGAAATTGGAAAACGTTGGCCCATCATCAGCCATGGAGCTGGAGTTTGGCGATCGTTTGAACCTGATTACCGGCGATAATGGACTTGGGAAAAGTTTTTTGCTTGATATTGCATGGTGGTCAATGACCCGAAAATGGCCAGCACAGATCAACCCTGATTTGCCTGCGGGGTTGATGGCCAAACCACTGGGAAGCGGGCCTGCCTCTATAGAATTTACTTTTACGGCGAAGTCGAAGACCTTCAGCTATGTGAGTACGTTCGATCGCAAGGTACAGGGGTGGACTGGCAAGGCTGGGCGTCCGGCAAATCCGGGATTGGTTTTGTATGCCCAGGCTGACGGGAGTTTTGCTGTTTGGGACCCGGCCAGAAATTACTGGCGCCAAAGCGGAAAAATTGATGTTCAGGATCGACCACCGGCTTATGTATTTAACCCTCGCGAGGTGTGGGATGGTTTGCGTGACGATGAGCGTGGTCTGGTGTGCAATGGCCTTATAGCCGATTGGGCGGGATGGCAAAAGGAAAATGGTCATGCATTCAAGAGTCTTTGCGCGGTGCTGCAGGAGCTTTCCCCATCCGGGGAAGAAGCGATTACACCGGGTGATTTGACCCGTATTAGTCTGGATGACCCGCGTGACATTCCGACAATCAGGATGCCTTATGGTCAATCGGTGCCGGTATTGCACGCTTCGGCGGGGATCAGGAGGATTCTTGCGTTAGCTTATCTGCTGGTTTGGAGCTGGGAAGAGCATAAAACAGCAAGCAAATTACTCGATCAAGTGACGACCAGTCAGGTTGTTTTTCTGATTGATGAAATTGAAGCACATCTCCACCCAAAGTGGCAGCGGCGCATTGTGAGCGCTCTGCTTGGTGTCATGAATACGCTGACCAGTAATGCGGAGGTTCAGATTATCACCGCAACTCATTCGCCACTGGTTATGGCATCTGTAGAGCCCTTTTTTGATGCGGGAAAAGACGCGTGGTTTGATCTTGATCTTGTCGTTAATGGACATCAACATGCTGAGGTTGAGCTGAAGAGCCGCTCCTTTATTCGTCGGGGGGATGTGTCGAATTGGCTAACCAGTGAGGCTTTCGATTTGTCCAGTGCCCGATCTCTTGAGGCAGAAAAGATACTGCATGATGCTGCGATTGCTTTGAGTGACGAAGATTTTGACAGAGAAAAAGCTCAAGTATTGGGTGCTCAATTGCGCACAGTTCTTGGTGATACTGACCGCTTCTGGATGCGCTGGCGTTTTGTTGCAGAGAAAAAAGGGTGGTTATCATGATTCATGTCAATGAACTACCTGAACCGCTCAATTTTGACGTGATGGTCCGCCAAAAAGGGCTTTCCTTTCTTCAAAAAAAGAGTATTAACCTTTATGCTCTCTTGCCGGAGGGAAAGACAGTTGCAACGTACTGGCATCATTGTCTTGATGATTTATACACCAGTTATGATGGGGTGTGTGCCTATCTTGGCATATTTTTTGAGCGTGTTGCGGGCGCGGCATTACCAGGAGTATTGCGAAGGGTATTATACCGCAGCATTTCTTAAGGTCAGGTCTCCCTTTGTCTATGCCGAAGCTGTCCGGCAGGGTTTGCTCTGACAAGCTTTTTTTGTCGAAGATGAAAGATCTTTTTTGTTTGAGGATCTCCTGCTGCTGACCGCAGGGTTGCTGAACTTTACTCGTGCCGAAAGTGCGGAGGTTCCTGTCACCTACGAAATCCCTCCTGAAGTGGTGCGGGAGGCAATTGTCAATGCTGTTGCGCATCGCGATTATACCAGTACCGGCAGTGTTCAGGTCATGTTGTTTGCTGATCGACTGGAGGTGTGGAACCCCGGTACGCTTTCGCCATCACTGACCCTTGAAAAGCTCAGAAAACCTCACGGTTCGTTCCCTGCTAACCCGCTTATGGCGGAGTCACTCTATCTTGCCAAATACATTGAACGTATGGGCACGGGAACGGGTGACATGATCACCTTTTGCGGCAATGCAGGTCTGCGTGAACCGGAGTTCAGCCTGACGGACGGGTTTGTAGTCACTATCTGGAGAAAGGAGAGCGCTCTGTCTGGTACAGCAAAAGAGAATATTTCGTTGCCCACCGGGGAAGTCAGCGGGGTTCATGTTTCACCTAAACATGTTATTGGTAAAACGCCGGTCAAAACGCCGGTCAAAACGCCGGTGAAAGCGTCGGTGAAAACGCTGGTCAAAACGCCCGATCGGATTCTTGAACTGCTTGCGGCAAACCCTGATCTGACATTGGCTGAGCTGGCTAAAGCAATCGATAAATCTTTGAGTGCTGTGGAGCGAGCAAGTGCAAAGTTAGTGAAAGAGGGGCGGTTGCGCTATGTTGGGCCAACCAAGGGTGGCCATTGGAGGTATTGAGCTTTCCCTGATTTCCGGCAGAGGTGGCGGTGTTGCCTTGACTATTTCATCAACGTGCTATTATCCCTGCTTGGTGTCTGGGGTGAAAATGTCGTTGTAAAATTTATCTTTATCAAGGGTGTTCTGCCAGTTGCGATGTC
>JBMOIS010000152.1:0-2561 GCA_049317185.1 Chlorobium sp.
TCAACATCATTTGTTTTGTGGATTGGAGAGTTCTTGAGAGCAATTAAACGATAGCATAATATATTACCGTTAGTTGAATCGCTATAGGATATATTCCTCGAAGCTCTGCTTCGTAAAGTAATTCTTAAACATGAATTCATACCCCGTAGCTCTGCTTCGGGGTAGTTGATTCTCAGAAATTCCTGAAAAAATTGCTCTTGATTTGAAAAGCATACCGGAAGATTCCTGTTAAATGAAAAACAGATAAAATGCAACGCATTCCATGCAACCAGATACCCGCAATGCCACCCCTGAATTTCCGGAAGATGAACTTCTGATATTTATCGGGCACAGTGATGATGCCTCGGCAGAAGCTCTTGCCATCAAGGCACTGCAAACGGAGGTGCAAAAAGACTTTCGCTTGCTGCTGAAAACAAACCGTGATCATTCCCCTTTTCGCCGAATCAAGCTGTGGGAGTGGACCTTTGATGCGTTGGCAATACCAGGAGGTCAGGAAACGGTAATTACTCCCGCTCTTGACCATGCACAGATCGCCATTTTTATTTTCAGGGAGCGGGTTGGAAAGGTTACCTGGCAAGAACTTGAGAAAGCCCGCGAGCGCAGCACAACGCAATCTCTCCATATTTTAGCGTTTTTCCCCGAGTCAGATCTACATCAGGGCAAGTTTCCAAATGATCAAGCAGAACTTCAGGCTTCCCGTGACAGGACAACATTACTTGAACGGAAGGTAGAGCTGACAACGTTTTGGACAAATTGTAATGGTCGATCTGTTTCACCATTAACCTATCAGAACACCGAAGAACTCAAGGCTATTGTACTTGAAAAGCTTAAAGTTTCGATTGCAGATATTCTTGCGCCCGACTCTTCAGGTTTACCTTTCGTTGCCTTGAAGAAACCTGATGCAAAATCGATGTTGCGCCGCTATCATGCCGCGATCAAGGAAGAGCTGGGCTCTATTCGTATGCTTGGCCTGCCGGGCGTTGAGAGCGTCAAGGTCAACCTGAATGACGACACCTTTGTGCCTCTTCGCCTTTCCGACAGGCATGAGAGCGGTTTTCATACCGGAAAACAGGAGACGCGTCAAGTGCGTGATAGAGTTGAGGAGATGCTCAATCCTGACGAAGTGATGCAACGTGCCTTCAAAAAGCGCCGGATGCTGCTCGTTATTGGCGACCCAGGATCAGGCAAAACAACCCTGATCAAGTATTATGCCTTGTGTGCCCTTGAGGCGGATCACTTCAAAAGGCTTGGCTTTGCTGCATCGGTCAACGTTTTTTATCTGCCATTGCGTGACCTTGTCCGTCATGAAAAAGGTCATTACGACACACTGCCAGCCAATTTTGCCCGCTGGTCTGAAAAGCACCACCAGCCCATTGATGCGACCTTTTTTGATGAGTGGCTTCGCCATGGAACGCCCCTCATTTTACTTGATGGTCTTGACGAAATCAGCAACACGCAAGATCGAATCGAGGTGTGCCAGTGGATTGATGCGGCCTTGCATACCTTCACTACAGCACGTTTTGTGGTCACATCACGTGCGACCGGATACCGCAAAGATGAGGGCATTGAGCTTGCTGCCGATTACGAGCGGGCTGATGTCCAGGATTTTACGGTGGCACAGCAGGAGCGATTTTTGAAAAACTGGTTTACCGAGGCGTTTCTGAAAGAGACTTGTCCAAAAGATGTTGATGAAATGGAGTGGGCGCGTCTGCAAAGAGCGGAAGCCGGGGAGCGCACCAATAAGATGGTAGCTCATCTGAAGGCGGAGAAGAACAAGGGATTGCGCCAACTGGCCTCCATACCGATGATTTTGCAGATTATGGCAATACTCTGGAAGGATCGGGACTACATGCCGGAAAGCAGGGTAAAGCTCTATGAGGCATCGCTCGACTACCTGCTCGAATTCCGCGACAAGCGCCGGGGAATCATTCCACCTCTTTCGGCGGCACGTGCCCGACAGGTCCTTGCTCCGATCTCCCTCTGGATGCAGGAGAAGCTCAAAAAGGATGAGGCGCTTGGCAGAGAGATGCACAAAAAAATAAAGGAGCAACTCGACAAACAGGATAAGCCGCCCTCGATTGAGGATTTTTGTGACTATCTGGTCAAACGGGCAGGCTTGTTGGTGGAGACGGGAGCCCACGACTATCTCTTTCGCCATAAATCATTCCGTGAATATCTGGCAGGAGTGCAGCTTGTCACCAAAGTACGCTCCACAAAGTATATCGGAAACCTGATAACAGGCTTTGGCCAGGACTGGTGGGACGAGCCGATCCGCTTTTTTATGGCGCAAGGAGACGAAGAGATCTTCAACCTCTTTATGAAAAAGCTTTTTGACTCGCCCGTCAGTGAGCAGCTTAGTCAGAAGCAGCAATTGCTGTTGCAGACCATTATTGAGGAGTCGCCGCTGAAAAAGGTTGATGCACTCTGCAAGAAACTGCTTGATCCTGCAACTACGGCCAGCCGCCAGCGGGTGATATTGGACTGCCTCAAAGCCATCGGCAAACCAGCAGCTCTTGAGGCGTTGCAGAAGTTTATTCTTGAGGGGTTTGCCAAAAACAGTG
>JBMOIS010000153.1:0-2534 GCA_049317185.1 Chlorobium sp.
AAGATGTTGAATTTGAAAAAATAACAAAACGATTATCATGAGAATAGTGGTTGATTATAAAGAGGATGAATCTGGATTTGACCAACTAAAAATTGAGTCGGCTAACTATCTATCAGATTATGCGATAAGGATAAAATTTAGTGATGGTGGTGATAAATTAGTTGATTTTAAACCATTTTTATCTAAATCATTACATCCTTCTATAAAAAAGTATCTTGATGAAAAAATGTTTTCAAATTTTAATCTTACGAATGGAAATCTCAACTGGAATGATTATGACTTAATTTTTCCGGTTTTTGATTTATATACTGGAAAAATAGGATCATAAGAAACCTTTAAAAAAAGTATCATTTTCGTTAACGATTATGGAGATGAATCCAACACAAGTTCTTGATGCAGCTTTGCATCTCTCCCATCCTGCAAGGGCATTCATTGCTGAACGTTTACTGGAAAGCCTTGATGCGGAACCTGATTTTCAGCTTTCTGCCCAATGGCAAAAAGAGATCGTTCAGCGCTGCCATGAGATAGATTGTGGCAAAGTGGAATTGCTGCCAGGAGAGCAGGTTTTTGAGCAAGCCTTTAAGGATTTGATGTGAAAAACCTTCGCTTTCATCCCGAAGCACAGCTCGAAATGGTTGAATCTGCCAGGTTCTACGAAGCACAGCAAGTTGGACTTGGTAAACATTTTTTGGAGGCGGTTCGTTCTTCCACACAAAAGATTCGGCTATTTCCATCAATTTATCAGCATGTTGATGGAACGGTCAGGCGCTGTTGTGTTGAACGCTTTCCGTTTGGGATTGTATTTCGCGAAAATGATGACGAGATTCAGGTTATAGCTGTTGTTCATTTCAAACGTGATCCCGACTACTGGAAAAAAAGAGTATGAACAAAAAAAATTAACAAGGAAATCTCTGTCAAAAACTTGTCCTGAATCCCGTATCCTTTATGAAAATAACCCTTTCCATCATCTATGCCTGTTTTTTTACGGCAATGGCATGTGGATTGTTTGTTGCCTTCACGAGCGCAGACGGCTTGGTGGACAACAACTATTACGACAACAGCACCCACTATTTCCAGTCGAAAGCTCTTGAAGAGAAGCTTGGCATTGCCATAAGCCGACCAGACACGCTGAAACTTGGAAGCAATACCTTTCAGATCAAAGCCACATCGCACGGGAAACCGCTCGAAACGGGCGATCTCTCACTCTTCATCGGCAACCTCTCGAATACCCGTTACGACTCGACGATGACCATGCGACAAACTTCGCCGGGGATCTATACAACAACGGCCTCCATTCCATTCAAGGGAGTGTGGTTTGCTCGCATTGACCTTAAACAACAGCAACAACTTATTACCACAAAAAAATGGTTTTTCAACGTTCAATAAAGGGTTTCAGCACCCTTGCACTCTTCGCCTGCATGATGACAGCAGGCAGCGCACTCCATGCAACAGCCGTGGATAACAGCATTCACGAAAAAGCCTGCTCCGTTACCGTTGGTCAGCGAACCGTCACGCTGAACATTGAGCCGAAACCGGTGAAACACATGAAAGAACTCACCTTCAGCGTGACGGTGACCCCATGCGACAAGCTGCCTGAGACGCTGCTGCTCGATCTCTCAATGCCGGGGATGCAGATGGGCAAAAATCAGGTGACGCTGGTAAAAAAGAGCGGCTGCCTCTATGAAGGCAAAGGAATTATTGTCCGCTGCATGAGCGGTCGAACGCTCTGGCAGGCAACCGTCCTCTCCGATACACTGAACAATCCCGCCTTTACCTTCAATGTCAGAGAGTGAGCAATCATCTCCTGAAATGTTGCGCTGCGACCACTGCCTGCAGGAGACAAGCCGGGCATCGGCCATTATCGTTGAGATCAACGGAGAGCGCAAGCTCTTCTGCTGTCATGGTTGCCTTGGGGTGTATGAACTTATCCACAGCAACTCGCTTGACGCCTTCTACAACCAGCGGTGCGACTGGCAGCCGGGCCCTCCGGCAACCGGGGTAAAACTTCAGGCCTCGGCCTTCGCCGACACCGTCACCATCAGCGGTAAGGAGCATCGAATTGAGCTGTTGCTCTCAGGCATCAGGTGCGCCTCCTGCGTCTGGCTTGTAGAAAAGTTTCTGATGAAGCTTGACGGGGTACTCTCCGTCAGGGTGAACTATGCCACCCACAAGGCAACCATCACCTGGAGTGGTGAACAGGTGAGCCTCGAGGCCATTCTGAATGCCATCCGCTCCATCGGCTACCTCCCCCACCCCTGCCATGGCAATGGAGCTGCCGAAATTTTTGCCCGCGAGAAACAGGAGCTGCTGCTGCGCTTCGGTACCGCCGGATTTTTCTCCATGCAGCTCATGCTCTTTACCACCGCACTCTATGCTGGCTTTTTTGAGGGAATTGAGGAGCGCTACCGTCTCGCTTTCCAGCTCATTTCATGGGCGCTGGCCACGCCGGTGCTCTTCTACTCGGGCTATCCCTTTCTCCACAGCGCCCTCCGCTCATTGCGACGGCTGACGCTTAACATGGATGTGCTGGTGGC
>JBMOIS010000154.1:0-2526 GCA_049317185.1 Chlorobium sp.
GTGCAGCGTTGATTGTGGAGGAAAGAGCGCCGCCGGATGCGGGCTGTATTTGGGAGGGAAGTTAAAGATTTTTTACCGGTTTTCTGTGGATTTTGATTTTACCACAAATGAAGAGTTACATCTATGGAACAGTAATGGATCAAAAGAGTGGCTCATTTCCGCTCTTTTTTCCAGGGAATTCGGTTGCTGCCAAGTAACGCGATTGGCAGTAACAGGATGAAAAACAGGATGTCTCTAACAATTGGAACGATACCGATCTCCTCTTTCAGTCCGTACAACCGGGAAAGAGACTCGAAGCAACCGCAGTCGTGCTCAAGTCCTCTCATTACATTGTTTGTCATGGCGGCGATAAAGATAACCATCAGGCAGAGCATTACCGAGGAACTGAAGCGCGAGAACAGGTCGATGAGAAGCATAATCCCGCAGAGAAGTTCGCAAAGAGAAAAGAGGAGCGCAATGCCGGGGATAAGAGATGAGGGCAGAATCTGGTATTCCGCGATGACAAGAGTGAAAAACTTGAGATCCAGAAGTTTTTCAAATCCCGATATGATGAAGAAAGCGCCGAGCATGAGCCTCAGAACTGTGATTAATGCTGATGGAAAGCCAATCCTGGTCATAGGCGCTCCTTCAAGCAAGCTGATCCTTCCATGGGGAACCCTGAATGAGCCCATTCGATCAGACCGTCTGAAAAAACCTTGACATTTCTGTAACCATTTTTCATCAGTTTATTAGCAACACTCCTGGCCTTTCCGCAACTGCGCTCAGTGCAATAGACCACAATAAGGGTTTCAATGGTTTTTTTTTGTCTGAAATCAGGAAACTGCTCGTCAAACCTGCTGTCAGAAAGAGAAATGGCTCCTTTAATATGTGATTTGTAATAGACATACTCGGATCGTGCATCGACAAAACATGCCGAATGAGTGTCAAAAAGGGCTTTGGTGGCAGAGAGATCAAGTTCGCTGGATTCTTCTTTCGCAAAAGCAACAGAATCTGCCGCATGGAGTTGTGATAAGGATGGCGAAATGCTTGAGAGTAATACAATAACCGTAGCGAACAGCTTTCTTCGCAATGTTTTTTCTGATATGATGTTTAAAAGCATGTTACTTTTCTGTGGCTTTATCGTATAAATTATCTGCAAGAAACAGTTAAAGGGGGCAAAAAATAACACAAAACATTATACTACAGGGAGTTAAAGTCAGATGACAAGATGCGGCATTTATGCAACCTTTTCGGCAGAATATAGTCACATCAGAGCTTTTCAAATAAACATTTTTTTCGCATGAATTGAGCGATGAGGGCAGGCTCCCCGAAATCGGCATTGGTCAATAGCTCTTGTCGTGAGCATTACTACATAAGATTCTGTGGATCAACATCCACAGTAAAAATAACACCTGCTGTTCGAAAGCGAGTGGTAATATCATCGCTCATCTGTTTAATAAATGGTGGTGATAGCTTGCCGCTTATGAGTTTGACGAGAACGTGGTAGCGGTAGCGATTTCTTATTTTGGCAATGCCTGCTGGTGCCGGGCCGAGGATGCGGCCACTTTCAGCCGGAAGGTGACGGACGAGGGTCTCCTTGCAAAAGAGCGCGGCGGCTTCAGCCTGTTTTTCATCCTCTGAGGTGCATTCAAATTTTATGAGGCGGGAAGCAGGGGGGTAAAGCAGCTCTTTTCTTGGAGCGCTCTCCTGGAGAAAAAACTTTTCGTAGCTGCCTTGCAGGAGAGCGGTGAAAACGTCGCTCTCTTTGTTGTACACCTGCAAGTAGACCTCGCCGGGCTTTGATGCGCGTCCGGCACGTCCTGCCACCTGCGTGAGGAGAGAAAATATTCGTTCTGAGGCCCTGAAGTCGGGAATATTCAGTCCAATATCTGCCATGAGTACTCCTACCAGGGTGACTGCGGGAAAATCAAGCCCTTTGGCGACCATCTGTGTGCCGAGCAGAATGCGGGCCTTGCGGTCATGAAACGCTTTCAAAATTCGTCCGTGAGAGCCTTTGGTTGTTGTGGTGTCAACATCCATCCGAAGAATTTTTTCTTCGGGGAAGAGCGTTTGCAGCTCCTCCTCAATACGCTCGGTGCCGCTGCTTTTAAAAAAGAGTTCGGTCGATGAACATTTTTCGCATGACTCAGTGTAGCGTTTGGTATGGCCGCAGTAGTGGCAGCGGAGATGTTTTTGGGTGGAGTGGTAAACGAGAGGAATATTGCAGAATTTGCAGAGAGGAATATGGCCACAGCCAAGGCAGAAGATGCTCCCGGCAAATCCCCGCCTGTTTTGCAGGAGAATGACCTGCTCATTTTTTTCCATGCGAAGCGCTATCTGGCCGTAGAGCAGCTCCGAAATTGATGCGGAAGCCTTTGGACTCTCTTTCATCCAGATCAGACTGATGACGGGCATGGTTGCTCCATCAATCCGTTCTGGCAGATTGACAAGGGTGTACTTCCTGTTATGGGCGTTGTGGTATGATTCGAATGATGGTGTTGCTGTGCCGAGCACGCAGATTGCCTTGCTGAACATTGCTCTCATGAC
>JBMOIS010000155.1:0-2515 GCA_049317185.1 Chlorobium sp.
TCAATCGGGCATTTATCACACGAATATGCTGGCGTTTATTGGCATTCGCCAAGTGATTGCAGTTCCAGGTTAACAAAAAATCAATTTTATAAAACGAGGCGTAAGCCAAATGCAAGGCATCCCCCTTGAGGGCGCATGGCATAAGATAATTATCCAGGTAGATTTGAGGTAGATTTGAGCTATATCCACTATTTGCGCATCAGGCATCAAGAGCGGAATTCCAGTCACAAATGTCAAAAGTTCCTGTTTTTTTTGGTAATGACCTTCGCTGATTTCATCAAGCGTTGCCTCCGATGCCCAAACATCATAATTATGAGACTCTTCATTCCACCATTTCCGGGTGACTTCGATATGCAACCTGATGCTCTCCCGCTCATCAAACAGATAGCTGGGAATGGTGGTGTCCAAATATACCGTTGATTTCATTGTCAACCTTGTTCAAGGTGTCTAAAACCCAGAATTATAACAGTATTCTGGAAATGTTTGGGACAAAACAAAGCACCACTGAATGTACTGCTTTATTATCCCATCTCAAGGGAATAAACTTTGCTCTTTACCACCGCACTCTACGCAGGCTTTTTTGAGGGAATTGAGGAGCGCTACCGGCTTGCTTTCCAGCTCATTTCATGGGCACTGGCCACGCCGGTGCTCTTCTACTCTGGCTATCCCTTTCTCTCCAGCGCCATCCGCTCATTGCGACGGCTGACGCTGAACATGGATGTGCTGGTGGCACTCGGCGCACTCTCGGCCTACGGTTACAGCATTGCCATGATTTTTTATGGGGGGGAGATATTTTTCGATACTACCGCCTCGATGATTATCACCTTCATTCTGCTGGACCGGTTTCTGGAGGCTGGCTCACGCCTCAAAGCAGGCAACGCCATTGCTGAGCTTGCTGAGCTGCAACCGCATGAGGCGCTGCGGGTGGCAGAGATTGGAGAAACCAGCATGGTGACTGTAGCAGCGGTACAAAGCGGCGAGATGATTGAGATCATCCCGGGCGACCGGATTCCGCTTGACGGCAGGGTTGTGGATGGCGAAGCGGAGGTGAACGAAGCGATGCTGACCAGCGACAACCTTGGAGTAGCCAACTACATCGCCCCCAGATGCGGCATCACCGACGTGCAGGCGGGGCTTGGGCCCCTCGAAAAAGCGGCGGTGATTCGCTCTGAAAGCAAAGGGAGCGTGTGTCATGATGGTCGGCGACGGCATTAACGACGCACCCGCCCTGACCGAAGCCGACATCGGCGTCACCCTCGGCCACGCCTCCGCCATTGCCCTTGAGAGCGCCAGCGTTGCCATCCTGAACGACGATCTCAGGCTCATCAACACCCTCATCACAAGCTCCTCGCGATGTTTTTCCATCATCAGGCAGAACCTTGTCTGGGCCTTTTCGTATAATCTCATAGCGCTGCCACTTGCCGTGTCGGGGGTGCTGCACCCCATCATCTCCGCACTGCTGATGGTGACCAGCTCCCTTGTTGTGGTAAGCAACTCCCTGCGGCTGAAAAACCTGTGACCAAGCAACCATGAGCAGCACCTTTTACCTGATCGGCATCGGTTTTTTTGTCGGCGTCGCCGCATGGTTCCTCTTTATCTGGGCCGTCAAAAGCGGCCAGTTCGACGACCCCGAAGCGCCAAAATACCGGATGCTTGACGATGACGACGAGCCAGCAAAAGCGGCAAAGCCCCCAAGGCTCAGAACGCCCGCAAAGAGGAAGAGCCCATGAGCAGCGCTCCCCTTCTCGCCATGCTCCTCTCCGGACTTGCCGGAGGATTCGGCCACTGCATCAGCATGTGCGGGCCGGTGGTTGCCGCCTTCACCGTCGGCGAAACCCGGCAGGGAGTGCTTCACCACCTGCTCTACAACCTCGGGCGAATCACCACCTACACCATCCTCGGCGCCCTTGTCGGCCTCTCCGGCTCATTTCTTGTCCTTACAGCCTCCATTGAGCAGCTCCAGCGAGCCATCATGATCATTGCCGGACTCTCCATCATCCTCATGGGCCTCTCCACAGCAGAGTGGCTGCCACTCCCTGCTTTAACCAAAAGCTGCACCCCCGGCAACTCACTCATCCAAAAGATCATGGCCCTCTTCAAAGCCCCCCGCTCCATCGGCGCTTACTACCCCATGGGCATCGTCCTCGGCTTTCTCCCCTGCGGCCTCACCTACACCGCCCTCCTCGCCGCCGCACGCGCCGCCATGGAGGCACCTCACCCCTTTGCAGGAATGCTCCAGGGCGCCCTGATGATGATGCTCTTCGGCATCGGCACCGCGCCAGCGCTGATTCTGGTGGGAAAGGTGGTGAATAGTATCAGCGGCAGAATGCGGAGGTGGTTTTACCGCGTGGCCAGTGTGATTATGATTGCGACCGGGGTTTGGTTTGTGGTGGGGGGATTTTAGATGGTTGGGAATTTGCGTATTATATCACGAAGAGAATCATGTAATACTATTTTAACAAAAGCCATGAAAACAGTGACCCTAAAAATAGATGACAGCATTCATGAAAAATTC
>JBMOIS010000156.1:0-2488 GCA_049317185.1 Chlorobium sp.
TGCCCAGATCAAAATAGAGAATGTTTATTGATATGACTTTGGTTATCCCTGCATAGGGTTGCTTCTCTTTCATCCCCTCAATCACCGTTTTGGAAACGCCATAAAAGATACGCTGCAGGTAGTCATACTCCCGATCATACTGTATCTCTATGATGATGATCTCCTGTTTCTGGTTGCGTACCCTGAGATCAACCCGATTAAATTTGTCGACGTTATCATCTTTGTTGCTCTCACTTTCAAGAAGATCCAGGATGATGATCTCCTCTTTAAGCAGCTCGCTTAAAAAGCCTTCCAGAATCCCGAAGTTGGCTTTGCTCCGCAGAAGGCGTTTTATGGCCCAGTCGAAGGTGATCAGTTTTCTTGTATTGCTCATAAGCTGGTAAACTTGCGTGACGATGAACGTTTGCTGTTCATCATAAAACCATAAACACCCTGATAACTGATGACCTTTGGGTTGCTGACTGGAACTGCATTCATCAACGGATGAGCGCCAGCATTACACTGTTAATATACAAAAAACAGGGTGGAACAGCAGGAACGTATTGCCTGTTCAATCCATAAATCTGCACTCACTCACGCCAGGCAAAGAGTATGGTAACGTTGACGGAAAGAAATGCCCGCGTTCAACCCAAGTATCAGTCAGGCTCCTGAATTCGTCCCAACTTGCGACCTCAAATAATATTGATCGAGATGTTGTTCATAGGGTTCTCGTTTGTCTCCTTGATTCCATAAATCCACCACCATACAAAACCCGCGAAATTAATTGCTATGGATGGGCTTAACGCTTGGGGTGTTGACGGGTAACGGCATGAAATCTCCTCTTTATTGAATGAATTGAATATCTCAATCTTCCATACGTAACAATACTGCGGTGCAAATGATTGCGCTTTTGGTATCAGTTCCGCTGAACCTTTTTCATGATTTTTCTCTGGAAATCGCTTTCGGCATCGAGATGAGGCTATCATTTCACCCCTGACAGCCTTTCCCGTACTTGCCGACCATTATCTGTTAACTGGTATTTCTGTGTCCTCTTCTTTACCGTAATAAATTCTGTAACCCGGACCATAATCAAGCTTGCTCTCTGATAAACCCGATCCAATTGGAAAAACATTTGAATGATTTCCCTGCACAACACGCTCCAAATATGTAGCCGCTCGTGCAACAGTCAATAGGGCTCTTTGTCGTTCGGTGGATGTGGTAAACCAACTATTCGCTCACTCTGCTCTGTCGGCTTTTTTGGAATCAGCTTAATTTCCAGTTCACAGCCGACAGCTTCAGCATATTTCCTGAGTGAGGAAATGGAAGGACTGTGTTTACCGGACGATTCCAGCCTGGAAACTGCACTTTTTGTTGTACCAATCTTTTCGGCAATAGCCGACTGAGTCATACCAGCTTGCCGACGTGCCAAAAGTAACTCCCTGATCAGTGCATACTTTGGTTCCAGGGCTTCGTATGCCCTCCGAAACTCCTCGTCTTTCATTGATTCACGAAGCTCCTCCTCGTGGTTGTACGGCACTGGCTGGTATTTGAGATTATCCATTATTTGACCTCGTTCATTCGTTTATATGCAATGTCCAGCTCACGTTGAGGTGTGGTTTGTGTTTTTTTTATAAATGCGTGCAGAATCACAATCCGTTTGTTCCTCATGTAACAGAAAAAAACTCTCCCGATGCCATCTTTTCCTCTGGCTCTCAGTTCAAAGAGCCCGCGCCCCATGGCTTTTGAGTGCGGCATTCTCATGTTTGGCCCAAACTCGATCAACAGTCCCGCCAACCGTTTATAATCCGCCAGTGCACTTTTCGGCCAACGGTTAATCTCCTCTTTAATTCGAGGGTGGAAATATTCAAGTTCATAGTTCATGGCCCACACTCTCGAAGTTAGCATTTATGGGAACTATTCAAAAAAAATTACTTTCCGAAAAAGGAGCGCATGATGCACAAAATCACATTTGATAATGACATCGTTCAAACCCCGTCAGGCATGTTTGCATAACCCGATACGAAGAAACCTATTTTTCTCACAGAACAGATATTACTACTATAGTCGCATTTTTATAGCAAAAAATAATGGTAAACTGAGCATAAATAGCGGCAAAGAAAGGCAAAATATCATATAAGAGTGGTTGATGAACTGGCCTTGAAGCAGTGCGGAAAAGTTGACGGGAAGAAATGCCCGCGCTCAAGCAGAGTATCAGTCAGGCTCCTGAATTCGTCCCAACTTGCGACCTCAATGCCAATGATGAGATCTCTTTTTGTCTCCTTGATTCCATGAATCCACCACCAGTACAAAACCCGCGAAATCAATTGCTATGGATGGGCTTAACGCTGCGTAATTTTAAGATGATGATTCACTGCATCCCCAACCGTTGTATAGACCTCACTGATCAGATATAAGAGGATATCAGCCGCTGGCACATTGGCCTCCCGCCAACAACCGGAGGCGATTTTGCCGGGGCTCTTTATGCGTCAACATGAGCAAGATCTTACGG
>JBMOIS010000157.1:0-2452 GCA_049317185.1 Chlorobium sp.
ATGCAAAGAGGTTGGCTGGAAGTGAATCATAATCTGCTCCTTTTTTGACCAGCTCACGCAAGGGGAGATAAAAAACCAGTACGGGCTCCTTGAACCCAAGGGTGGTGTAGTGCTCATTTTCAAGGCATGAAAGGGCGTAGTGTTTGAGGAGGGTTGTTTTGCCGGAACCGGGATCGCCAATGACCAGCAAGAGACGACAGGTTTCAAAGACAAGGCTGACCACCTCTTCAGGGTTACGAATACGCTCTTCCTGTTGCGATTCGTAAGAGACTTTGGGATTCCACCGCATATCGGTGCGCCAGGTATCGGAAATACGCAGAGAGACAAAGGTGTCGGTCAGTGTTACCGGAATGTTCTCAAGCGCATGAGTACCCAGCAGGCTGATGGTGCCAAGTTCGGTTTTGAGCGCTCCCTGATAACGGCGTAACTCCTCGGCATTGCCAGCCATCCCGTCAGTCGAGCTGGTGATATCGACGGAAAGAATGTCGGCAATGGCAATCCGCACCTTGTCACGGATAATGGTTTTGAGATGCTCCGTATCCTGATAAAGCGGACAGGGGGTTACTGAACAGGATTCGGGGTTTATCCACTCCTTCGTCAGTTCTTCCTGGCGTTCACGCAGTGCCGTCCAATCCTGGAAAGCCCGGATTTCAGCTTGAGCATCCGGGAACTTGCCCTGAACTGGAAAAGCCTCGGGAAACAGGGCCAAAATATGAAGGTTCTTCTTTATACTCCCCTTTCTGGCCTTCTCAAGCTCTTCCCAGGTTACCTTTCCAACCCGTTCCCTGAAAACAAAAATGGCTATCTGTGCACGGTCAAGCGCGGGGGTAACGGCCTTCTCCTGACCGCCGGGCAGTGCCAGTGCATCAAGTGTCCACTCCCACAGCCTGATACGCTTGTAAATTGAACGATGACGATTGGATTTCAGCAGCAATCGAAAATCCTTCTCAATTTCCGATTGCAGTTCAAGAATGGCATTTGCTTCCGCAGAAGCATCGTCGCTGTGGCCGATGAATATCAGAAGCTCATCGGGCGGGAATTCAGGGGTGGCATTGCTGGTGTCTGGTGGCATGGAATGCGGCAGTTTTCTTTTCAGCATCATCTTGCACTTTTGTATTCGTCAATTTACCAGAATTTCGTGGTATACAAGTCAATTGTTGGATCAAAAATTTAGGGTTTACCTGCGCGAGTGGGTGGATGAAGAGCCAACTCATAAAAAATGCAATCAATTTTTTGAAGAATAGAGGTGTCGCCAACTTTTTGAACTCCGTTTTCCTGTCAAAAAGTTATATATTTTGGTGCGTAGTAAAAAAGTGGTGAGCCGTATTACTGGCGTGTTGATGTACGAACACCAGTAAAGGGCTAACAAGTTAAATTGAGGTTGTGATGATGAAAAAGCTGCCGGTAGGGATACAGACGTTCAGCGAGATCATAAACGAGGATTACCTGTATATCGACAAAACAGGGATCGCCTATAGTTTGATCGACAGGTTTAAATATGTTTTTCTGTCGAGGCCCCGGCGATTCGGGAAGAGCCTGTTTCTTGACACGCTAAAAAATATTTTTGAGGGAAATCGGGAGCTGTTCCGGGGACTGCTGATTGATGAGCAATGGAACTGGGAGGTAACGTATCCGGTCATCAAAATAAGTTTCAGTGGGGGGATTGACAGTCGGGAAACTCTTCGCAAAAACCTTTTCTATATCCTGAATGACAATCAGAAACGGCTTGATATTCTCTGCGACGAGAAAGAGGATCCCAACCAGTGTTTCTCAGAATTAATCGAGAGAGCCTGGGAGAAATATCACCAGAAGGTGGTCATCCTGATTGATGAGTATGACAAACCGATTCTGGATAATATTGAGAATATCCCTGATGCTCTGGTCATTCTGAATGGAATACGAAACTTTTACGCTAAAATAAAGGAGAATGACGAGTATCTGCGTTTCGCCTTTCTCACCGGAGTGAGCAAATTCGCCAAGGTGTCGATCTTCAGCGGTCTGAACAATCTTGAAGATATCAGCCTCAACCCTGCCTTTGGCAATGTCTGTGGTTATACCCAGCTTGATCTGGAAACCTCTTTTGCCCCTTATCTCGAAGGGGTGGATATGGAGCAGGTCAAACGGTGGTACAACGGCTATAACTTTTTGGGGGACAGGGTGTATAATCCTTTTGATATCCTGCTGTTTATCAAAAACAATCACCGGTTTAAAAACTATTGGTTCGAGACTGGAACGCCAAAATTTCTCATTGAGCTGATCAATAAGAACAGCTATTTTATTCCCGGGTTTAATGGATTACAGGTTAACGAGTCTCTGGTCAACAGCTTTGACATTGAAAATCTTGATCTGGAGACCATTCTGTTCCAGACCGGCTATTTGACCATCAAGCGTTTGATTCAGGAGGATATGGAAGAGGTGTACGAGTTGGGATTTCCCAACATGGAGGTGCAGA
>JBMOIS010000158.1:0-2443 GCA_049317185.1 Chlorobium sp.
GACGGGTGCCACCAATGTTGATATCAGAGAAATCCTTGAGTGCTCCCCAGTCCGATGTGAGGGCTGCCACGTGAAAGACCAAATCACAACCATTAACCGCCCTGTTGACCGCCTCGGCATCACGGATATCACCCTCAATTACATCTACGGCCTCCTGTTTCAAGCTGGCAATGCATGCATTCCCCTTCCGAACAAGTGCCCTCACCTCATAGCCTTCATGTAGGCAGCGTTTTACAAGATGAGACCCAATGAACCCCGATGCTCCAGTGACCAGTACGACCGTCATGATATAATTTGATTTGAATGTGAAACAGGTTTTACCAAAAGTTTGAATCCTTTAAGCTCCAGCGATACCTCAAAATCCATCTGGAAAAAGAAACGGCCCGGATAGAGCATGGCAGCACTACACGGAATACCGCCCAAAGCTGCTCATGTCGAGAAACACCTCATCAACAGAATACAGCTCAATATCAGGAGCAAGATCTGCCAAAGTGGTCATCACCCGCGACGACATATCGCCATATAAAGGATAGTTCGACGAAAAAACTGCCACCTTGTTGTGCCTCAGCAGCTCCCTGCACTTGAACACCGGTGTTCCCATCTGAATACCAAGTGCCCTGTCAATCACCAGCAGGTCGCCATCCTCAATATCCGCATCAATCATCGAGCTGCCCTTCACTCAGTATTCTGAAAAGTCTCATCGCTCTTGATAGTGAAATTATGCCCTCTTCCGAAAGCAGCATTACCAGCAATATGCAAAAAAAGGAAATTGTAATGGCTGAATTGAACGTTACGAAGAAAAGTATCAGTTTTTTATTGATATAGCGGAAGGCCGATCTTTCACGATTACAGCCTCATTGCCGATAAACTTCGACGTTATATTGCCAATTTTGACACGGCCATTCGCCTCATAATTGATTGAACTTTATTGCAGTTAATGGTTGACAATATGTATATTATTCATTGCATTTGTCAACCTAGGATAAACAAAAGTAACCATCTCTTCAGGTATGCAGTATCATTTCGGGGAGCGGCTTAAATCAGCCAGAAAGATGGCCGGGTTATCGCTGCAGGAGCTTGCTGATAGTATGATCAAGCCTGTTTCCAGGCAGGCCATCAATAAATATGAGCAGGGCAGAATGATGCCTGATAGTGAAATTCTGCTCTCCCTTGCTTCAGCCTTAAAGGTCAGGGCCGATTATTTTTTCAGGGAAAGCGTGCCTTTTGATTCGATTGAGTTTAGAAAGCATGCGGTGTTGCCGGAAAAGGAGAAGGAGAGAGTCCTGGCTCAGAGCAGCGACATGCTCGAACGGTACATTGATCTTGAATTGTCTCTTGGTGTGGATTCGTCGTTCAACAATCCGCTTGCTGGCCTCCGGGTGTCGTCAGTGGCAGAGATTGAAGCTGTTGCTGATCGGCTCAGGCAAGAGTGGTGCCTTGGCGTTGATCCTGTTCCTGATGTTGTCGAGATGGTTGAAAATTTCAATATCAAAGTAGTGATGCTCAGCACTCATCCAGCTTTCGATGGTCTGTCGGCATGGTCGGGTGTGGTGCCTCTTGTCGTGTTCAACAAGGCACTCGATACGGTGCGTCGGCGGTTTACCGTTTTGCATGAGCTGGCTCATCTGTTACTTTTGTTTCAGGGGAGTGCGAAGGAGAACGAAAAGCTTGCCCATGCGTTTGCCGGTGCATTTTTGTTCCCGAAAGATTCGTTTATAAAAGCATTTGGTACGTCGCGCACGCATTTTACGGTAAGAGAGCTGCTGGAGATGAAAGAGTATTTCGGTCTTTCGGTTCGGGCTTTGATGGCTCGCGCAAAAAGCCTTGAAATTATTACTGATACTGTCTACAAGCGCTTTTGTATTGCGTGGTCACCGTACCGGACCGAAGAACCCGGTGAATACCGCTCAAAAGAGGAGCCATCACGGTTTCGGCAACTGCTCGACAGAGCTGTAGCAGAGGAGATTATAACGATGAGCAAAGCTGCGGAACTTTCCGGGATGTCGCTCAATGCGCTGCAACAGGAGATGTCTTTCATATAATCGCTCAACAAGCACTGAATGGTGATTGTCGCTCTGCATGATGCCAATATTCTGATTGACATGGTTAAAATTGGTCTGGCGGATCTTCTGTTTCAGCTCCATAAGGACATTCGCACGACCGATGTTGTGTGGCAGGAGATTGACCCTTTACAGCAGGTGGTGCTACAGCCGTTTATTGATAATGGGCTTCTGGGTATTGAACGGTTCAGTGCTGTTGAAGTAGTTGAAATTGCAGCCAACACCAGAAAGTATCGTGGGGTTTCATTTGAAGATTGTTCCTTATTGGTTGCTGCAAAGCGGGAAAATGTTATGGTGATTACCGGTGACAGAAAATTGCGCAAGGTTATCGAACTGGAAAAGATCGAAGTTCATGGCTGCTTATGGCTGTTTGACCAGCTTGT
>JBMOIS010000159.1:0-2393 GCA_049317185.1 Chlorobium sp.
GGGCAAACGTGGTGTCGAGGTCAAGCTGGGTATACCCGCAGATATTGCCATAGTCCGGGTTGAGGCTGATATCTTCAAGATTGTTCAAACCGCTGAAGATCGACACTTTGGCGAATTTGCTCACCCCGGTGAGGAAGGCGAAACGCAGATACCGGTCGTTATCCTTGATGTTTGTGTAAAATTCACGTAATCCATCCCGGATGAGCAGAGCCTCTGGGATGTTCTCGATATTGTCCAGAATCGGCTTGTCATATTCATCAATCAGGATGACCACCTTTTGATGATATTTCTCATAAGCTTTCTCGATTAATTCTGCGAAACACTGGCTGGGGTCCTCGTTCTCGTCGCAGTGAATATCAAGCCGTTTCTGATTGCTCTTCAGAATAAAGAAAAGTTTTTTACGAAGAATTTCCTGGCTGTGTATGCCTCCGCCGAAATTTATGTTGATGACCGGATATTTCACCTCCCAGTTCCATTGCTCCTCAATCAAAAGCCCCCGGAACAGCTCCCGATTTCCCTCGAAAATATTTTTCAGCGTATCGAGAAAAAGGCTTTTGCCGAATCGACGGGGCCGCGACAGAAAGACATACCGATATTTCTCAATCAGGCTGCGGGCAATCTCTGTTTTATCGATGTAGAGATAATCATCTTCAATTATTGTTCTGAACGTCTGTATTCCTACCGGCAGCATTTGCATCGTCATCCACCATATAACTTGTTAGCCCATCACGGGCATCGACACTCCAACACAACCAAACACTTCTTTACTACTCACTCGAATATATAACTTTTTGACAGAAAAACAGAGGGACACAGCAAGTAAAACGAACGGTTCTCTCACTGCGCATCAATGAACCCGGCCTGCCACTGAAACCGATACAATCTTTTCTGAGCTGATAGAACACCCAAAGAGAGGAACAGGCAAACCAGAAACATAGGAATCGCAACCCAGCCACAACTCACGTCACTCTGGCATGGGGGGAGATCAGAGCCTGCCGTCCACCTGGTCTAATGGCAACACGTTCTTAATATCATAGATACACGAAGCGATAGTTCTGAGGGGAATGGTGGTAAAGAGGGTGTGGGCAACGGCGAGGATAGCTGCGTCGTAGTGGTGGGTGGCCGGGAGCCGGGTGAGGCAGTGGAGGTTGTAGAAGGTGAGGCCTGAGAGTCGTTCAAGCACGGGGGCGCAATCCTCTTCGGTGGCTCCGGGATAGACGGTTGATTCGTAGATCACCATATCGCCGGGCTTGAGCACTTTGCCAATGGTTTCACTTGCCTTGATAAGGGGAGTTAAAACCGGACGGTTATTTTTATCGGTAGGAGTCGGCACCGTAACGATATAGTAGTTTGCTCTCTCAAGGTCGCTGCTCCTGGAGGTGACGTAAAAGTCCAGGTACACTGTTGTTCTTCCTTGCATAGGACATCCTGAAGCTGCTTGACGGCTATTTGAAGCATGGCATCAGCTCTTTTTACACGTACCGGTGGAAATTTTCCACCGCCCTACTCTTCTTGAGCTTTGAGAGTTCAAAGAGGATTTGACTGCGAATTGCGCACAGAAAACAGCCTCCAGTGACGACGCTGTGAAGATGGCTTCGCGCCAGTAATCGGCAGTGCTACCTATGTCTCGCTCCTCCGGAGCTTGAAGGCAAAAATCTTTTCAACCATTCCTATTGAATATTTTCAAGAAATATGCACCACCTTGAAACTTTTTCTTGTACTTTTAAGCTTACTCGACTTGAGTCATTACAATGCCCGTAAAAATGAACGCTTATGCAGATGCAGTCAGCAAAATTTTCGGATATCCGGAATCAGCTTCATTTGACCGATGATCGGGTCTATTTTTATGCCGTAAACAAAGACGGAACCATAGTGCTGCGCAAAGCAGATGACTATGAATTGCTTGCAGAAGAAGGCCTGAAGGAAATATACGGGAATGAACCGGATGGCTTGTGGGAGAAGTGCCTTGACGATTAATCAAAAAAACATCATACTGATACCTTTTCCCTTCTCCGACCTTTCCGGCTCAAAGGTGAGACCCGCTTTGGTAGTTTCAAACAATATATACAATAACCAAAACCTTGATATTGTTGTTACTGCAATAACCTCAAATCTTTCTCCAAACTCTTGCAAGGTTTTTCTTGACCGAGATGACCTTGAATACGGTTTTTTTACCGGTTAAAAGCGCTATCAGAGTTGATAAACCATTTTCGTTCTTGCAGGGGAAAGTGTTGAAAATTCTCGGCACCATAACAACACAAAAACTCGAAGAGGTAATGGTCTGCTTACAAAAAATCCTGAAGTGAACTGAAAGCGTCAATATCTCTTTAGCTCTTCACTTGCGGGTTTGCTGTGTCAGAATATGCGCCGCCGTTATAAGTCCGAAGGCGTTC
>JBMOIS010000160.1:0-2363 GCA_049317185.1 Chlorobium sp.
ATGTCCCAACTTCGCTGGCAGATATCACTTTGGCGGGGATTTTCGTTTTCCCTAATTCAAAAATCATGCGCAGGTCGGTTCTCGGAAACACGGTCTGGGTTTCATTGAGCTCAGCGCATAGGAGCGTAGCTGCATCGTCAGATCTTTGCTGAGCGAGGTGATGCAGACGCACCGTCAAAGTTTTGTTTTTATAGTCTGGCACCAAATCAGCCTCGGTTTTGTAGATCGAGCATAAAAGCGTACGCGCCTCATCGGCACGTGTAAGCGTTTCACGCAAAAAATTGGCCATGGCTGTCTCGGCCCGGTAGGCCACCATCTTGATGGCATCTACGAAATGCTTGCTGTGTGTACTGAGCTGCTTGAAGCGCTGCTCTTCTGGTAAGTCTTTGATGGCAATGTGGCGATCAAGCGCTTTTCTGCTGGCCTTGAGCTGAGTGACCTTGGCTTGTAGAGTCTCAACGTCATCTTTGAGTGCTGCCTTTTTCTGAGCAAAGACCTCCATGGCTTGAGGATCTATAGCATCTTCAATGTTCAAGGCTCCAAACATAGCTAGTGTCTGACCGAAAAGCTATTTTACCTTTAAAAATCATATGCTTAGATGACTTTTTCCAAACGAAGATTTCTGTAAAACAATCGTTTTACGCGGCTTTCAGAAAATTGCCTTAGGGAAGGTAAAACTTTGAGCAAAATCTTCGTTTCAAAAAAATGATGTAACCTATTGATTTGTTATATGAAATAAGGTTTTCGTTCAGACACTAGCTAGAGAACGGCTGAGTTTGCCGTTGGTACTGCGTACCTCAGCGTCCAGCTTACGGTATTGGGGATTGACCACTTGTATGGGGTCAGTAATCTCTTGAACGCCATAGCCAGCAAGCCTATCAAGGTTATAGTGTTTTCTTGAATATTTGAAATAATTTTCCTGAGACAACATAGCAAACATTCGGACTGACAGAAATATCAAATTCATAGCATAATTGGTACTCAGCATCCCAACCCCGAACGCGGGCAAGACGTTCCTAAAGAAACGTGAGTTTAGGCCGTTTTCGCGTGCAAATTTGCGTTAAAAAGCGAATGACAGCGCCGAAATGACCGCAATTGCATTGGTGCGAACTCGCAGTGGTTAATACCACTGTTGAGTGAGCCCGCCACTCAGCATGGTCCAGGAATCGTCGACGACATTGGCAGCAATTCAGAGTGTAGTAATTACATCAATGAATCAACGGGATAGAGGGGGTTTGGAGATGAATTCTTCCGTCTATTTTTGTCAGAATCTGATTTTTCAATCAGTTTCAGAGAGACCAGAATGCGCTCAAAAAAAACAAACCCACGGCTTAACCGAAATCAAACCGCACACCACGCCAGAAAGACCAAACTGCGTGAAGTTCAAATTAAGAAGCTGACGGCGAACAAACGAAAGCGGGAAAAGAAGGAGCTGGTGTTTGAAATTCTCATCACTGTGCGTCAGCATTTTCCCGATCTATTTGACTGGATGAGGGAAGTCGATGACTCTCGTAAAAAGGCATCAACATACGACCTGGCAGCTATCCTGACAGCTTGTCTGGCGATATTCCTGTTCAAGTCAGGCTCGCGCAACCAGTACAACCAGAACCGCGAAGATGAGCAGTTCAAGAAGAACTTCAAGCGTCTGTTCGGGTTTGACATGCCCCACGGTGATTCAGTCAAGAATGTCATCGAACGGCTTAGGATTTGGTTAAAAATTACTTCCCGAAATCAGCCTGCTCCCTGTTGTGGGACAGCGTAATAATTCCATCGAGGGAGGTCCTTGTCAAAGATGAGGCGCATGTTTTCAACAAAGTCGGCAGAGGCTTTTTTCTGTGGCGTAAACGCCATCCAAAATATCCACTGACACCTTCAAGCCTTTTGTGGTTTTTGTTTTTTCCATAAATTGTTTTGCAATCTCCATCGCCAGACAGATTGCAGCAGCAGTGCATCAGATGAATGGCATGACCGTTCAAGTAGCCAGTGCCCCTGGAGAGCAAAAAAAGGACGGAGAAGTGGTGGTGAAAGCCATAGAGAACATCAGCGACTTAGCTCATGAAAACCTCACCTTTGTGAACGAACTCTCTCAGTCGGCTAAAAGACTCTCTGCCCAGGCTATTAAATTAGAAGAAATGGTGGCTCGGTTCAAAGTGTAATTGTCAGTTCGCTTATTCTGAAAAAATGCTCTTTGCGATGATGACCACCCATTACCACTTATTGATTTAAAACATAGCTTAACTGATATTGAACACCATAAGCAACACTTTTACAAATGAACGACTGGCGTCGATTTTTGTAGCTTGTTATTTTATGAGGCTTTTGCAGAATTCCAGCATCGTGACGAATTATTTCTGCTGAAGCGC
>JBMOIS010000161.1:0-2344 GCA_049317185.1 Chlorobium sp.
CCTCCCAGTTCCACTGCTCCTCAATCAGCAGCCCCCGGAACAGCTCCCGATTTCCCTCAAAAATATTTTTCAGCGTATCAAGAAACAGGCTTTTGCCGAATCGACGGGGTCGCGACAGAAAGACATACCGATATTTCTCAATCAGGCTGCGGGCAATCTCTGTTTTATCGATGTAGAGATAATCATCTTCAATTATTGTTCTGAACGTCTGTATTCCTACCGGCAGCATTTTCATCGTCATCCTCCATGTAAAACATGAGCCCATCGCGGGCATAAACACTTCAACAGATCAGCAAGGCCGCTTAACACTTGTTTACTACACATCGAAATATAAAACTTTTTGACCGCAAAACATACTTTTTTAAGCTGGGAGGGAAATGCCGAGCTGGAGCTCGGCGTTCCCAGGTGTTCGGCGTTCCCAGAAAAACATGCTCGGAGCGCAGATTCCCCATAGAGAAACCACAGAAGCCCCATTGATTTTTGCTGGATGAAGAGGACGAATCAGCGCGGGAATAACGTGGCTGTTTTGCGGATGGTAGTTGTCGCCGATGCCGTAGAGGTGGCATGACGCTGCGGTAATCGGCACCGTATTGGCGGTGGTTGTAGCTTTCACGCCGTTTGATGCCCGGAATTTTAGAGGCCTGCTCTGCGTCTCTTATGCATCTCCATTATTCAGGAGCGACAAAATGCGTAAAAACATACATCGAAAGATAGACCGTCATGGCCACGCCAACAATCATGGAGAGGGTTTTGTGCTTGCGGACGAACTTGAACAAGGTTTCCGTCGTGATCTCTTCATGAACCCTTTTGTGATGCTTTTTGCGGGAACTGTGCCGACGGTGATGACGATGGGATGACGTATTATTTGCCATAGGGCAACAGAGGAGATGATAGAATGATTTCAACCATACTCCTGCGCCTTCTTACACCATCTCCCACTCAAACTTGCTGACGTTTCTCGCCTTTGGATCAAAGACAATGCCAATCAGATACCGTTCCCCTTCATATTTCTCGTAATATTTCATCTTCCTGATCTGCTCAAGTGGCTCCCCGTCGGTCACCTTGAATTCAAAAAGAAAGGTTCTCCCCCCAACCTGCAGCGTCAGGTCAACTCTCCCCTTGTTGCTCGCGTCCTCGGCGATGATGCCCACCACAATACTGGAAAAATAAGCATAGAGTACGCTGGCGTAAAAGCCCTCGTACCTCTCAATATCGTTGTTGGTATAATTATTATAGGCGATACTGGCAAAAAGGCGCTTGATAACGGGTTCCAGACTTGCAACATCTCCGGTTTTCAAGAAAGCAAGCAGCTCACGGCAGATCGTCACATGCTCCGAACCACCCGTCATCGATTGCAAAATATATTTACAAAAACTGGTCTGCACCTCCATGTTGGGAAATCCCAACTCGTAGACCACTTCCATATCCTCCTGTATCAAACGCTTGATGGTCAAATAGCCAGTCTGGAACAGAATGGTCTCCAGATCAAGATTTTCAATGTCAAAGCTGTTGACCAGAGACTCATTAACTTGTAATCCATTAAACCTGGGGATAAAATAGCTCTTCTTTTTGATCAGCTCAATCAGGAAACTCGGCGTGCCAGTTTCGAACCAATAGTTCTTGAACATACGTTGGTTCTTGATAAAGAGCAGGATATCGTACGGATTATAAACACTGTCACCCAAAAAGTTATACCCGTTGTACCAGCGTTTTACCCGCTCCATATCTACCCCTTCGAGATATGGGGCAAACGTGGTATCGAGGTCAAGCTGGGTATACCCGCAGATATTGCCATAGTCAGGGTTGAGGCTGATGTCTTCAAGATTGTTCAGGCCGCTGAAGATCGACACTTTGGCGAATTTGCTCACCCCGGTGAGGAAGGCGAAACGCAGATACCGGTCGTTATCCTTGATTTTTGTATAAAAGTCACGCATTCCATTCCGAATGATAAGAGCTTCGGGAATGTTCTCAATATTGTCCAAAATCGGTTTATCATACTCATCAATCAGGATGACCACCTTCTGGTGATACTTTTGAGAGGCTTTTTTTATCAACTCCGCGAAGTAGTACTTTGCTTTGGATTTTGATTTGTTCGTACACTCCAGCCCAAGTCGCTCCTCATTGGCGTCAAGTATTTGTATTAAATCCTCCTCCAGATCAGCTTTCGAGTTAATCCCGCCACTGAAACTTATCAGGATGACCGGATATTTCACCTCCCAGTTCCACTGATCCTCAATCAGCAGCCCCCGGAACAGCTCCCGATTTCCCTCAAAAATATCTTTCAGCGTGTCGAGAAACAGGCTTTTGCCGAATCGACGGGGTCGCGACAGAAAGACATACCGAT
>JBMOIS010000162.1:0-2300 GCA_049317185.1 Chlorobium sp.
TAATTTTGCTCCAACCAACAGATATGGCGAGCAGATGACGTGTCTGCTGCCGTTGCCTGAAGTGCTCGAAGGATGCCATCAAACATCCAGACAATCCAACAATCCTGCGAATCATAATTCAGACATCATCCCGCCCAACTCCCATCAACATCACCCTTGACAATGACAATGAGATTCACATTCTGATCCATGTCAAGTGTAACCGGTATAGGATTATCCGGCCATACGACGTGGGTTCGCGACATACTTTCGTTGCCGACGCTCCCGGGCACAAACAGCCACTCCATTGCTGGCGCAGTGCTGAACTTGACTGCCATCTTCAGGATATTGAGAGCATCAGCAGCCTTGACCTGACCATCTTTGTTGACATTTACCGTAAGCAGTGACCAAGAATGTCAATCATAGATATTATATTAATCATGCCAAGATCAGCCGAATTTTGTCACTTTATCAGTGTATCCTGTATGCCTGAAGTTTCTCGTTTTTACGGAATTGTCATTGGGGTTTTTTTCAATGAGCATAATCCGCCTCATTTTCATGCTCGATATGGCAACAATAAAATTGCAATTGAGATCAATTCGCTCAAGATTTTGGAAGGTAATTTTCCACCTCGTGCTCTTGGTCTTGTAATGGAGTGGGCCTCTCTGCATAGAGATGAGTTGATAAGTAATTGGGAGCTTGCAAGGGATAATCAACAACTTCAAAAAATTGAACCATTGAAATAGGGGAGTAATCATGACCCAGGATGTTGTTGATGCACGGTATATCAATGATTACCGGCTTGAATTGTTTTTTGAAGATGGAGCGAAGGGTATTGTTGATTTCTGTAAATATATCGAGAAGGGTGGTGTTTTCGAGAAGCTGAGAAATCTTGAGTATTTTAAAAATTTTTCTGTCAACACAGAACTTGGAATACTGACATGGTATAACGAGGTTGATGTTGCTCCAGAAGTGCTTTATTCAGAAGCGACGGGTGGCGCGTTACCTGAATGGTTCGAGAGTTGAAAAATTTATTGCTACGCCGTCCTGCGAGACCGAGCTGCGATAAACAAGCACAAAACAACATTTGTCGAAATCGGTGACCTGCTCCTCAAACGTTTTGGTGAACTTGGGCAGTTTGATGCAGCCAATACTTTTACGATTGGCTGGCAAACAAGAAGTAAAATAAATTACAATTCAGTCCCGATCAGGAAGTTCATTCGCTAATTCGAGGACAATACGGATCAAACTTTCACTGATAAACCGGACTGGCTGCTATTATTTCCAGGAGAGGCGCAACGCATGGGATAAGTCCTGCCCGTTTGGCCTGAAGTAATACACCCAAAGAACCAATCGTTATGAAGATAACTCCGCAGACGTGCCGACTGGGGCTTATCCGATTCTGTTACTTCAGCATAAACGGCATCCGGCACGAGCACATTTCCAAAGATGGCATCAAGCAAGACGAGGCTATCGCAGGTAGCAAGAGCAATCAAGGCCGAGGCATCTGCGACAAGAATCATGATTGTGAAAAGCCATTAAGTTCTTCAAGCAACTCATCTCTTGTCATATCGATGACGGGTTGTCGATTGGTTTTGCAGATACTCATAAAGTCATAAATATCGCAACCAGCCAACTCCGCCGCTTTACCCAGCGTGACCCTTCTTTGCTGATAGAGCCAAAGAGCATAAGAGATGCGAACTTCTTGCCGAATGTCGGACACTGCCTGAAATGCGACAAAATCATTGGGTAAATCAATGGCTATTTGCATAAGAAGCCCCTCTTCTGTGATAATGTTGATACAATAACCCGAACAAAGGCACTTTTACTTCGTACCGTTCCTTGCGCTACTTTCGGAATATATTCATTCCACCATAGAGCAAAGCCCTTGTAGATAATTTTAGCATGTCGCCGGTCAAAAAATACGTATTTCTCAGGTGTAAACAATTAATGAAAAAATTGGAATTCGATACCATGAATTGTTGTTCAATCCACGCCGCCAAGCTCCTGTCAACATCACCCTTGACAATGCCAATGAGATGCACATCCTGATCCATGTCAAGAGTAACCGGTATCGGATTATCAGGCCAGACAACATGGGTTCGTGATATACTCTCACTGCCGACGCATTCGGGCACAAACAGCCACTCCATCTCTGGCGCAGAGCTGAGCTTGACTGCCATCTTCAGGATATTGAGAGCATCGGCAGCCTTGACCTGACCGTCATGGTTGACATCCGCCGCAAGGTACTGGTATGGCGACACCTCGCTTCCATCAGCATTGGGGTTCATGCCCACAGCCATCTTCAATGCAGCCAGCGC
>JBMOIS010000163.1:0-2278 GCA_049317185.1 Chlorobium sp.
GCTGGTCGTGCCATATACCCACCTCCTTTTAGGGTATATTATAACACTTTTGTTTGAGAGATGGAATTAGGCCGCATAAACGATATTCAGTTAAAAAATCTCCCGGCTAATTAGAATAATCGATCTTGGAAGATGCGATGTTTCCGCATTTTTTACATCTTACTTCGATTAATTCCGGTTCTTGAGAACCACCACCGTTCCACTTTGTAGTAAACTTTCCAAATTCTACTTGATCCTGCCATGATGAGCCGCTCCAAGCAGAGCCTTTATCCAATAGCTTCTCAGTTTCTTCTATCTGGCAAGCACCACAGCATAGTGTTACGATTTTAATGTCGATGATTCCCATCTGATGCACCCCTTGATTGCGTCCTAACTTTTTACGTTCAGGATAGTTATAATTTTTTTCAATTAAAAGTTTTTGGCATTATTACTCCTGAAAGGGAAAATCATGTTGTCGGCTCAATGATTGCTGCTCATTCTATTAAGACACAGAAAACGATTACGGCAATACCGATTGCTATGAGAGGCCAAAGAGCACCTGCGATTACGGCGACTATGATTGATGGAAGCCAACCAAGGCCAACGCCAAGTAAAAAGCCATATTCAGCAATGCAATATATCCACGACCCAATAAAAACAATGAACGCTGTTATAGCAAAACCTATTTGGTATGCGTTGTTCTCTTGGTCTGACATATTGTTCCCCTAAAGGTTGAATTGATTAGCCTGTACTGCTTTTCGCGCAGGTACGCTTGAATAATAGGTTAACCAACTATTATGATGAATCGGCACAGACTTTCTTGAGCAAGGAGCAAGTAGTGGGCTTGAGGAGATGCCCATGAGTGTTCAGCAGCGGTGGCAGGTATTCTCTTGCGCAAAGAGACGCATAATGAACTTGGTCATTTTCAGCAACACGCTCCAGAAGAACCCTGATCTGTTCGTCTGTCATCTTCGGAACGTGCGGCAACAGAAGCTGGAAATTGGCTTCGGCGCTACGATAGCTACGAGAACGACAGATGAGCTCTATTATGAGTCCGATTCCGACAGTAAAGTCGTGTTTGAGAAAGCCGGGGATAAGGTCATGAATAGTGATGCGCTCGGGATCAACCTTTACGGACTGAAAATTCGAGATGAAGCCCTGAGGAATTGCTCCGTCGAGCGACAGCGGAATAACTGTCATGTCACTGCGATAGGCAGCGATACCAGACTCTTGGACGCACCACGGCGACTGAAAGTAGTTCTTGCTCAGAAGGCCCACGAAGATGCTGGCCCTGCCAATTTCATCGAGAATTTTCAGTCGCCATTCCTCGGAAACTGAGATGTCCTCGTGGGCAAGGAATACAGAAATCCCAACGCCAGACAACACCGCTTTCACCTGAGAGGCAGCCGTCTTGTCGGCAGTTTGGTAGCTTAAGAACGCAAGTAACTCCACGGTTTCCATAGCTGGCTAACAATATTTAGACTGTTCTACCCATTCGGAAAAATGCAGAAACGTCTTTCTGCATAGCACAACTTACAAATCCTCCCAATAAAAAACATAACTTATTCCACGATACTACGACCCGGCAAACGTCCAAATGGCAAAGAGATCGTAGCTTATGTGAAACGGATTGTCAGACATATCCGCCAACAGTGGCCGAAGACGGTTATTGTTTATCGCGGTGACAGCCATTATTCAGTGAAAGAAGTCTTTGCATATCTTGCTGAGCAACAGGATTGCTACAGTGTGACTGGTCTTACAGGAAATCCTGTTTTGCTCAAGATGGTCGACTCCCTTATCGAAGAGGTAAAGCCTCAGCATGCGGGTTATAAACGCTATCATTCCTTCGACTATCGGGCAAAAAGCTGGAAGTATCCTCGCAAGGTTGTCGCCAAGGTTGAGATAACCGAAAAGAAATTGTTGAACGTTCGTTTTATCAGTACTGAAATGATGAATGCCAAGGCCCAGATGCTCTACGAAGAGATTTACTGTGCACGAGGCAATGATGAGCTCTGCATCAAGGAGCATAAAACGTACACCAAAAGTGATCGTACCTCTTGCCACCGTTTTCTTGCCAACCAGTTTCGGCTGTTCCTCCATTCAGCAGCGTATGTGTTACTTCACAGTTTGCGTGCCAATGTGTTGCCAGGAACCAGTCTGGCCAAGGCCACCTTTGAGACCATGCGCTTGAAACTCTTCAAAATAGGTGCAAGAATCATTGAGAAAAAAACAAAGATCAGTGTCCATTTGCCGACGGCACACCCGTACCAATGGATTCTCTCAAAATGTCTGGTAATCT
>JBMOIS010000164.1:0-2230 GCA_049317185.1 Chlorobium sp.
AGCACCTCAAAGCGCTCTTCGACAGGATGAAACGCAATTTTGATGATGACTTTATTGTAGGAATCATCAATAACAGGCTGGCCAACCAGAGCGGTTGTCAGGGCCGTGACGCGTTGTTGGCCATCAATCAACACCTTCTTGCCCATTGAAAGCGTCCCATCTTTAAGCCGAACATCCGGGTTTCTCCATGAGATGATGTATCCCACGGGATAGCCTTGATAAAGACTGTCCATCAAATCGCGAACTTTGGTACTGTCCCAGACGAATGACCGCTGGATTTCCGGAATGGCAATTTCAGCGGATTTAACCCAGTTGACAATGTTTTCGATGGTGTACTGATTGACTGAATATTTTTGCAAGAAGCTTATGTTAACTTTCTGTGATACCAACAGTACGCTATTTATCACAATCGACCGACATTTTCAGAATATGGTGAATATGAGATTACTGTTGATATTGAAACCGGGGTGGTAAACGGCAGGTTTCCAAGAAGAGCCCTTAGCGCTGTGCTTGATTGGTATATTCTTCATCAGCAAGAACTTATGGCTAATTGGGAAGCCGCAATGAACAGAAAACCACTATTGAAAATTAAGCCACTGGAGTAAGTCATGTTTATACACGTTACACAAGCCAGATATTGCGGAGACTTCAAGGTATGGGTTGCATTCAATGATGGCGCAGAAGGGGAGATTGATTTATCCTCCGAGCTGTATGGCGAACTGTTTGAACCTCTCAAAGACAATGAGTTTTTCAGATCGTTCACTCTCGAAGGCCACACCTTGAGCTGGAGCAATGGAGCAGATTTTGCTCCCGAGTTTCTGAGAGAGCAACTCCCTTGCCTCTTGCAGGCCTGATGATTCACGATCATGAACCCATGCCTTGACTTACAGGATTACCGGATTCAACACCTCAAAGCGCTTTTCGACAGGATGAAACGCAATTTTGATGTTGGATAGAGCGGGGAAACCGTAACTTTATTTTTCTTTACTGATCGTCCCCTCTTGACTTTTTGCTTGTAATGAACGATACTAAGGAAGCTCATCTACCATGTGTGGAAGGAGTAACGAGGCCGTCCTTCGGGGCGGCTTCAGCTTTTTCAGCCCTTTTTCCGCTGATATTCTTCATATTCCTTCTGCAATTTCCTTTGCTCAAATTCTTTCCTCGCGTCCGCGCTGATTTCGCCAAACCTTTATGACTGGATCAGTATCATGCTCAATTACCTGTTTTGGGCAGCGAATACGTACACCTTCTGAACCTTGTACCCCTCTTTTTACTTCGTTTAGCTGAAAAGAGTGTTCTGTGATTTTGAGAAAAAACAAGTACATTTCGGATGGCGATCTAAAAAGTATCTCTATAACACTGAAAGGGAGGCTCTTGTCTGAAGATGAGGATGCTTGGGGAGAATCTACAGGCGGCTTATTGGTTAGAGGATGCCCTGCGCTGTAAAAAACGAAACCCGGCAGTTTGAATTGCTTCAGGGACTACCGGGAATAAGATTAAACGAATTTAGCACTTGATATTGAACTATGCAAGTAGAAATCAAGAAATGAGGTACACCGATTTTGAAAATATCATGACTCCGGCCCGGATGGGGCGCTATTTAACAGCTTGCGGAGGCAATACTCGTAAGGCTATGACCATGTATCGCAAGAACCTGCAGCTATCCCAAGAGCTTTTTACCGTCATCAGTTGTTTTGAAATCGCCCTCCGAAATGCCATTGATCAGCATTACGCGGGCACCTTTGGCAACGATTGGCTACGTAATGCCGCTGCTCCGGGTGGTATTTTCGATAACTCGCAATGCAGGATGACTAAAACCACTATCAACGATGCAATCCAAAAGCTGAACCACTCTTACACTCACTGTAAACTGGTTGCTGAATTGGGTTTTGGTTTCTGGAGGTATATGTTTGCTCCCAAGCAATTCACAGCTTGTGGTCGAATGTTGCTTGATATTCTGCCAGCCAAACCCCGGAGCACTTCCGCCATGCAGTATAATCAGAGGTTTGTATTTAACCAACTCGCAACTATTAACAACATCAGAAATCGAATCGCCCATCATGAACCTATTTGCTTCCTCCCTGATAATCCTGTAAAAAATACCACTTACGCTCGACAGCATTACAACCTCATCTTGAAATTTTTTCATTGGATGAGCATTGATGAAGCGGCATTACTTTACGGACTTGATCATATCAATACAGTTTGCAACGAAATTGATGCCATATAA
>JBMOIS010000165.1:0-2208 GCA_049317185.1 Chlorobium sp.
GCCAGGTGGACGGCAGGCTCTGACCTCCTTCCATGCCAGAGTGACGTGAGTTGTGGAGTTTTGTGATCTCAATGTTTCTGGTTTACCTGCCCCTCTTTTTGCGTGTTCAAGAAGCTCAGAAAAGATTGTATCGATTTCGATGGCAGTCAACTTCCATCATTGCGTAGTGAGAGAGCCGTTCGTTTTCCTTGATGTGCTACTCTGTTTTTCTGTCAAAAAGTTATATATTTCGGTGTGTAGTAAAAAAGTGTTAAGCGGTATTGCTGATCGGTTGGAGTGTTTATACCCGCGATGGGCTTATATGTTAAATGGAGGATGACGATGAAAATGCTGCCGACAGGGATACAGACGTTCAGCGAGGTCATAGACGAGGGAAGCTCTTTGCAAAAACCTGTTTTCTATAGTTGAAAAATGTTTTATACTTCTTTCAAGCATGGTTACAATCAAATAATCACCGAATACATCTGAGGTGTGGTATGAATATCGATTATAAAATTCTTGCAACCCTTTCTGATCCTGTAGTTAAGCAGGTGTTGCATGCTGTTGTGAAAGGCGGGGCTGTACGTCATCGCCAACTGTTGCCGGAAGGAGTCAACCATAAGGCAGTTCTGCATGCCATTGATTATTTGAAGACGGTCGAGTTGATTAAAGAGACGCAGGCCCCAATAGATGATCTTAAAACCTATTTCGTAACAGCTTCCGGTCTTCAAGCGGATAGAATGGTTAAAGGATAGAGAAATGGAAGATGCGCTGATTGCTGCTGTCGTTGCTTTTCCTTTGAGTGCTCTTATTGTCTCAATAGAAATTACCAAAGCATCTACAGCTTCGTTTCCGGGAATTTTTCGCATTCCTGCATTGCTTTATTTTCTTATTGTTTTGGCAGGAAATATTTTTACAACCTTCCTGGCTGCGGCAATGGTTTCACAGCAGGTTCCTGCAGGAGTTGTTCCGCGTTGGTTTTGGTATGTTTTTTTTGGTGTTTTTGGATTTGAAGCTGTTTTGAAAAATGTAAATCTTACGTTTGCCGGGATTGGTATCTTGTCCATAAATGATTGGATTGTAAAGGCAAAAGATGCGGCAACTGCTGATGTAATTGAGTCGAGCGTCATGTTGAAAGAGCAGAAGGCCATGGTTTTGGCTTTGCGGCTTAAAAAACTTTCAGAGAAAGAGTTGAACGCATATATCCTCAATATTTTGGGTTCAGGGCAGGTACTACTCCTGGAATCAGAAGCCTCTCAAAGTAACGCTGATGCACAGTTGATAAAAGCTTTAGCATTGGCCAAGGGCAACTATAAGTCGGCGTTTGCTATTTTGCCGCATGGGCAGGATGTTGCCATGCCATAGCTATAATTGCGGGCATCAAACTTGGTGACAGCTACAACCTCTCATCAAGGCGAGTGAAACCATCGGCAAGGCGCTCAAGCCCGGCGATATTGTGATCTAAGAATCAACCGTCTATCCCGGCCACCGAAGAGGATTGTGTCCCGGTGCTCGAACGTTTTTCAGGCCTCACCTTCAACAAAGATTTCTTTGCAGGCTACTCGCTCGAACGCGTCAACCCCGGTGATAAAGAGCACACCGTTACCAAAATCAAAAAAGTCACCTCTGGCTCCACCCCCGAAGCGGCTCAAAAAATCGATGCACTCTACCGTTCCATCATCACCGCCGGTACACACCTCGCCACCTCCATCAGGGTAGCCGAAGCGGCCAAAGTGATCGAAAACTCCCAGCGCGATATCAACATCGCCTTCGTGAACGAGCTGGCCATGATCTTCAACCGTATGGGGATCGACACCCACGAAGTGCTTGCCGCCACCAAATGGAACTTTCTCCCCTTCAAACCCGGCCTTATCGGCAGTGCATCGGCGTTGATCCCTGCTACCTCGCCCAGAAAGCCCAGGAGTACGGCTACCACCCTGAAATCATCCTCGCAGGCCGCCGCCTCAACGACAACATGGGCAAATATGTCGCCTCCGAAGTGGTGAAACTCATGATTGCCCGCGACCACAAAATCAAAGGGGCAAAAGTGCTCATCCTCGGCATCACTTTCAAAGAGAACTGCCCCGACATTCGCAACACCCGAGTGGTCGACATCGTCCACGAGCTCCAGCAATACGGCGCCGAGGTCGATATCTACGACCCCCTGGGCTAGCCCCGAAGAGGTGATGCATGAATACAACATCAAGTGCCTTTCCAGCATAAATCGTA
>JBMOIS010000166.1:0-2195 GCA_049317185.1 Chlorobium sp.
ATGCACTCCAATAGAACGTGAACCAGCAATCTCGGCAAAACCCCCTCAAGCATCCATTGTGCTGATGGCTCCTCAAGAAAAAAACAAGCGTCTTCATTGTGGACCGCTCCCCTCAAAAAAGCCCTGATCCCACAAATAACCCATCTGATCGCCATCCTTCATATAGGCAACAATCTGGCTGTTTTCACTGGCACGGCGGATTTGAGTGTACCCGTCCTGCTTGACAAGCCAAAATACCTCATCAACGGTAGCGGCATTCAAAAAATCGGGTGAATGAGTTGAAACAAACACCTGCCCTCCCCGGTTTGCATAGTTGCGAAACTCCTCTGCCAGCTCATGAAGCAATCGTGGATAAAGCTGATTTTCAGGCTCCTCTACACACAATAAAGGGTGTGGTGAAGGATCATAGAGCAGCGTCAGATAGGCCAGCAACTTGATAGTGCCATCCGAAACATAGCGCGCCAGAAAAGGATCTTCGAACGAACCATCCTGAAACTTGAGCAGAACCCGCCCCTCTTCAGTGGTTTTTGACTCTACCTGAGAGATACCGGGAATGCGCTGTTTGAGCAACTCAAGTATTTGACTGAAGGCCGCCGGATGATGGTTATGGAGGTACTGGATAACAAGCGACAGGTTTTCTCCCTCCCGCGACAAATGTTCTGCATAACCTGCCTCCTGCTCCGGGCGGGCCCTGCTGATATGAAAATCAGAGAGATGCCAGTTCTCGATAAGCGTGCCAAAAGCCACAACAGCCGGAAACCGCTTGAACTGGGCCAACCCTTTAATAGCAAGAATATCCGGCGATTTCAGCGTCTGCTCCTCTCGAATCAACTCCTTGACATCATTAACCGACATCAGTTCATTGGTCACAGCCTCCCCCTTCCCTCTCGAAAAATCAAGAAAATGCCACGGCTGACCGCCACTGCCACGACGATATTTCAGAATTTCACGCTCAATAAAAACCCGACCGTTCTCCTCGTTGATTTGCAGAAAGTAGGTGGTCAGCGGCATATCGCTCCTTTCGCGGAACTTCAACTCAATTTCAATCGGCCCGGTGGCGTTACGGCTGCGCACCTCTGAAAACCCCCGACTGCCTCCCAACTTTGCAAGCGCAGTGTTGACATTGCTTGTAATAGCATCTTTCAGAAACCCGAAAACAGAGAAGATGGTGCTCTTGCCTGTGCCGTTCGCCCCTACAAAAACACAGAAATTTGGCAGCTCTGTCAACTCGGCATCCCTGAATGCCTTGAAATTTTTTAACCGTATGGACTCTATTTTCATCTCTCTTCACTCTGAATTTTCATTCGACACTCGCGGATCAAGCCAATAACATCGCATTCAATTGTAACCAATTACAACAGCGTAATCAAGCTGCTGTTTCCGAATTTTTTATTGCTGGTATGGAATTACCGGCGTGACCCGGTAAATAAATTTCCAACCGCCACATATCACGTTTTTCTTATCACTCGGAAACCAATGTCGAGATTCTTATTCTTGGGGTCAACGTGATCAAAAGAAGAACAAAGAAGATCATTAGTACCAAAACTCCACGAACCTCCACGAATGAAGCATGATTTTCGATCCGCCCAATCTTTCGTCCATTCCCACACATTACCTGCCATATCATATAATCCTTCCGGCGTAATACCGTGCGGATAGTTACCTACTGGCGTTGTATTGCCGTTGATTTTATTATAATTTGCGTGTTTTGGTGTTGGCTCCCCTTTTTCATGAGACCAGGGATACTCTCGCCCATCTTTGCCTGCTGCCGCATATTCCCATTCTATATTTCCTGGTAAACCATAACGACCGGAATCAAGACCATTACTCTCAAGAAGTGACAACCACATACAGTACGCTTGAGCCGCAAACCAGTTAACACGAACAACTGGTTGGTCATCTTTGTTAAATTGCTCATCAGTTGAATCCATATCACAGCAAAAGGCAGTACATAACGATGTGCATGTCTGCAAGTATTCACTAAACTTCTTGACTTCTTTTGCTACAGTCCGCAATTTTTCTTCATAGGTAGCAACAGGCAATATATCGGCAAATTCGAGATCTTTCGATTCAAGATAACTGATAAACCGACGGTAATGCTGGTTGGTCACCGTGTACTTTGCTATGTAGATATCTGGCACCTCTTCCCTCTGCTTGGTCAATGAACAAAGAAACGTTCCACCTTTGATCAAAAT
>JBMOIS010000167.1:0-2183 GCA_049317185.1 Chlorobium sp.
TGACGGAAAACGAGAACCTGTTTGTCAATGCTGCTGGTCTTTGGGAAGCTGCTTATGTTCCTGCAATTCTGAGACGCTATCCTTTTGCGTTGGCCAGAACCCCTGAAGAGGGTCAGTTCACCGTTTGTATTGATGAGGAGAGTAATTTCTTTTCAGAGGAAGAGGGCCAGAGTCTGTTTGACAACAATGGCAAGCCGGAGGAGGTTCTCGAAAAGGTGAAGAGCTATCTTGCTGAGCTTCAGCAGATGGAGGTTCTTACCCGGCAGTTTTGCGAAACCCTGAAAGAGCACAATTTGCTGGCACCACTGAATATGCGTGTCCAGAAAGAGAATGCGGTGCAGAATATTACGGGTGCTTATGCTGTTAATGATGACCGTTTAAGCCACCTGAGTGACGAGACATTCCTTGAGTTACGGAAAAAGAATTTTCTTCCTCTGATTTACAGCCATCTGGTTTCTGTTACCCAGATAGAGCGACTGGTGCAGATGCGCGACAAACATACGGCGCAGGAAAAAGAGCAGCCGAATGAACTTATGGCTGATGAATCACAGGCCGGTTCGTAAGCTTTTTTACAGGTTAAGAGCTGTTGAAAACTCCTCCCTTTTGCCGCAAAAGGGGGGAGTTGTGTTTTTTGGGGGTCTTTTTAGCCGGAAATAACGATTTTATACTACAATCATGAAAAACCCTTTTGTTGTTGAGCAACTGGAGCCACGGATTCTGCTTTCAGGTGATATTCTTCCTGTGTTGCTTCCCTTGCTTGAGTCCCGTCAATCAGCCAATACGACATCTGATTATATTCTTGAAGAGACTCCTGGTAGTGTGATATCGCAGGTAACTGAAGGGGATGTTGTTACTGCGGCCTGTACGGTCGTTGCCAACGGTGGCACCGGCGGTATAACATCTGCGGATTTGATGCATCCTTTTGAAGCCGCAGAGCCTATGTCTGACGAAGCGGGAGGTCAGAGCCCGCTGATCGCTGATTTTTCATCAGACTACAGTTTTACGGATCAAGAGTGGGATGCACTTCAGGATGGATGGCGTCATCTGTCATCCCTGATAGGAGAGACTCTCACTGCAGACGGGTTTATTTCTGGCATTCCTTTTGTCGATAACGGCGGGAAGCTTTATGGCAACAGTGAGGAGTTGACCAATCTCTTGCAGCGGCCGGTAGCTGATTATGGATCATTTTTTGGAGAGAACGGAAACGGCAAGAGTGTTGACGGCTTGCTCAATGCATTTTCCGATGCCTGGACGGAAGGCAATCTGGTGGCGCTGGGCAAGATTTTGGGCGGGTATGATGCGACGAAGCAAGAAGAGCGTTGTGATCTTGTTACTCCCCGTCGTGAGGGTGACACAGCCTCCCTGTTTCTTCAAAACCTTTTAATTGATGATGGCACTCTTGATCTGTCGAGGTTTGGTGCCGACGTAACCTGTCTCTTTGATGCTACAGGAACATTGACTCTTGGGAGTGGAGCGTGGAGTTTTACCGATGGCGTATTGCATTTTGAGGATAACGAGCTTTCGTTGACGCTTCATGATGTTAACAACCTTATTGGCGCATCAGGTAATGATACTTATGTGTTTGTTGGTTCGCTACCTGTTTCCATTACTGATAGTTCCGGCGACGATAACCTTTTTGTGCTTGGTGGAAGCGCTACGACGTGGACTATTGATGGTAAAAATGAAGGTTCTGTTGGTGAGTTGGGCTTTCAGGGAATTGAGAACCTTATCGGCGGAGTTGATAATCAGGATACCTTTGTTTTTAATGAGGGTGGTTCACTTGCAGGAAAGGTTGATGGCTCTGCCGCTGGTTTTGATACGCTGGTGCTGAATGGTGGAAGCTATACAACAGTAACCTATACGGCATTCAGTCCACAGTCAGGCACTATCGCTCGTGATGGTGATGTTATTTCCTACGATGGGTTAGAGCCTCTTGTCGATAACACTTCGACGGTTAACCGGATTATTGGATTAAGCAACAGCAGTGATACGGATGCCCGGCTCTTTAGTGAGTTGAATGGCTCGTTAACGGTTTCGGGTTCTACGTTTGAGTCTGTCAATTTTATAAAGCCTTCAGAGTCATTAACAATCCGTGGTCTGGATGGAACTGATACGGTAACGATTTCGTCGTTAAATCTTGGTTCAACTCGCTTGACCATTGAAGCCGAAAATATTTTCTTGCC
>JBMOIS010000168.1:0-2133 GCA_049317185.1 Chlorobium sp.
CAGCGTTGTCATTATGCTTCCAACCGTAAAGGATATTTGCCAGCTCAATGAAGGAGCGCTGGAGATAAGAATCAGTGACAGTATTGAGCGAATCGATAATGACTCTCTTGATGTTGCTGCTGGGCAGCAATTTCTCAGCCACTCGTACCTGACCAACGGGATGAAAGAGTTGGTGAATGAGGGGTTCAAGCGGCTTTCTGGCTCTTCAGGTGGTCGGCCTGTTTTCAGGTTGAAGCAGGCTATGGGTGGAGGAAAGACCCATCTGATCAAAACGATGGCTTTTCTTGCTCGCCACCCGAAGCTCCGCACGGAATATTTTCCTGAAACTTCCTCCCGTTATGCTTTTGGCGCGGCTCAGGTAGCCTTTTTCAATGGCCGTGAGCAGCCTAACGATTATTTCTGGGGGAGGATTGCGGCGCAACTCGGTTCTGAAGGTTTTTTTAAAGCGGGGACAGAGTCGCCGGGGCAGGAGCACTGGCAGGCACTGTTTGACAACATAGAGGCTTCGGTTCTTATTCTGCTGGATGAAATGCCGACGTACTTTGGCTATTACCGCACGCAGGCTGTCGGAAGCGGGACGGTTGCGGATATTGCCGGGAGAGCCTTTGCCAACCTGCTTACAGCTTCGAGCGGCAAAAAGAATATCTGTATCATTGTTTCCGATCTGGAAGCCAGTTACGCCGAAGGCACACAAATTATCAATGCAGCGCTTGAATCATCCCGTAAAGAGCTGAACCGCATAGAGTTCAATATTACCCCGGTTGATTTGTCGGGAGATGAAACGTATGCCATTCTTAAAAAAAGGTTGTTTTCCCGATTGCCGGATAACGCGCAAATTGCCCATATCGCTGAAAGTTTTGGCAAGGCAATAGAGCAGGCGCAGCGCTCAAAAACCATTGAGCAACAGAAATCACCGGAGCAGCTCGCCTCTGAAGTGGAGCAGACCTATCCGTTTCATCCTCAGATGAAGCATATTTTTGCCCTCTTCAAGGAAAATAAGGAGTTTCAGCAGACGCGTGGCTTGCTGGAGCTTGCCTCACGGCTGTTAAAGTCGGTCTGGGAACGGAAAGAAAACGATGTCATGCTTATCGGCCCGCAGCACTTTGATCTTTCCATTGATGAGGTGAGAGAGAAAATCATCTCCATCTCAAGACTCGACGATGCGGTCGCGAGGGATATCTACTCATCTGATGGCAGCGCCCATGCTCAAACCATTGACGCAAATGCAGGCAATGACGCTGCGGCTCAGGTTGCCAATCTGCTTCTTGTTTCAAGCCTCTCAACGGCGGTCAATCCGGTAAAAGGTCTTACCCTCTCTGAAACCCTCGAATGTCTCGCCACCCCGAATGCCGATCTGAGTTTTTACCAGCAAGCCTGTGACAACCTTACAAAATCAAGCTGGTATCTCCATAAATCAGCCGAAGGTCGCATCTATTTTGACAAGCTCGAAAACCTCACCAAGATGCTTACCGGTCTTGCTGCACGAGCGCCTGAACCCAAAGTTTCAGAGCTGATTGCACATCGTCTGCGAGAGGCATTCGAGCCAAAAAGCAAAAGAGCCTATCAAAAAGTACTGGCCTTGCCAAGTATTGATGAGATTGAAAAGGAGGTTCAAGTAAGCCGCGTCCTCGCAATCATCTCACCAGATTCGAAATTACCACCGGAAGAGGTTGGCAAGCTTTTTACCACGCTTGTCCGAAAAAACAATCTGCTGGTGCTCACCGGCGAAAAATCGTTTGAGGTTGGCAAATTGCATGAGGCTGCCCGTCAGGTCTATGCTGTTGGCCAGGCGAATACTACGGGGAAAGTAAAGAAAGGCGACCCGCAATGGGAGGAATTTGAAGATCTTAAAGCGAGCTATGAACACCAGTTCAATAGTGTCGTCAAGTCACTCTTTGACAAGCTCCTTTTTCCTTCCCAACGCCCAGGGCTGGAGCCAAAACTTGAGGCCCGACCGCTGGAGCAGACCGGAAATACAACGGATGGTGAAAACCAGATTATTGCAACACTCACCAAAGATCCAGTCAAGCTTTATGTTGACTGGGTGGAGAGCACAAAGTTCAGCGGTGTTCGCAGTCGTATTGAGCGTCTGTTTGAAAATCAGGATGAAGTGGCATGGTCGGATATCAGGGA
>JBMOIS010000169.1:0-2130 GCA_049317185.1 Chlorobium sp.
GCATCTCCTCAACTCTATCACGCACTTGACGCGTCTCCTGTTTTCCGGTATGAAAGCCGCTTTCGGGCCTGTCGGAGAGGCGAAGTGGCACAAAGGTGTCGTCATTCAGGTTGACCTTGATGCTCTCAACGCCCGGCAGGCCAAGCATACGGATGTATCCCAGCTCTTCCTTGATCGCGGCATGATAGCGGCGCAACACTTCATCCGTTGGAATCGGCTCTTTGGATGGTGGAGCGCCGAGGGTACAGAACCATTCGCGTATATTCTTGTCGAGGTGGCGAGCAAGCAGTTTTCGGAACGTCGCCCGGTTCTCATACTCCCACACCAGCCCATCTTTTTTCATCAATGCCCTGAACTCTTCAAGCTTTGCCTCCTGCCCTTTATCAACTTTGTTGCGGGCTATCGGCAGATTGGAAAAATAGAGCATAACAGGACGTTTCAGAACGGTGAGCATTCTCAGCACCTCTTCAACCGCTCCTCCGGCAGCAATCCGGGTCGGCGTTCCGATACGGTTCCAGAAAATACCGATAGCGCAATCACAATCATCCACAATCTGTCGAGTAATCACCTCCTGCGGCCCATCCCCCTTCCCTCTATTCTCTGATGCTGCATGTTTTTCCCAGAGCACCGCTTCAAGCAACATGTTACGATCAGTGCTGTTGCGAATGTTCCAATCCTCAATCAGCTCCTCAATAATCTTCCGCTCCCTGTCAACATCACCGGGTGAAGCAACAAGAATCCTTAAAGGGCGTTTTTTATTTTCTGTCATATACATGGTATCTATTGCTTCACCAAGAAATTGATGTCCTGCAATTTATAACACTTTTGTATTCTGTTGCATACTATCTGACGAAAATCCGGGGCGCGTCCAACAATAAAGAACCCCGCCGCAAGCAGCGGGGTATGTTGAAGACAACTCTATAATACGTTACGCCTCAAGAGGCGGGGAATATGACCCATAGAGATTCAAGCAGAAATTGTCTTGCTGGAGAAGGTCACCCTGAACCAGAGTGTTTTCTGCTCACCCCCGCCCAAGCATGCTCTTGGCCAGCTTCATCTGCGCATGCTCAAAGGCTGGCGCAACATCGTCCAGGTCATGAGGATCCATGCCAACTACCGGGGTGAGAGCAACAACACGCCAGTTCTCCACGGCTCTACAAACCTGCCGAAGGGTTTCGAGTGCTTGCTCTCTTTCGAGCCAGAACTGCCCGGCAACGCGCACCACCTCTTTGATGGAGGAGACGGGGCCGGTCTCCTCCGTCAACCAGGTTTTGAGTTCCTGATCTTTGTCAGGGAATGGATTGAGATCAAAAGCTGGTGCAAGCCGCCACTGGCCGTGACCAACATGCAGAAAGCCATGATTGTGCAGATGATCATCCACATTGGTGATGAGCAGATTGAAAACAATACGACGCCACAGCTCTGCCAGATCATGTTTTGGATCAGCACAGGTGGCAATAATGCGCTCAGCCATCTCGCTGTATGCACGCTCATCATCCCGATTGGCCTGAAGAAGAGAAGCTGCCGAGAGATATGGAATACGAGCGCCCCCGAGCGTGCGATCAAAACGACGCACAACAGCCACTGGAGAGTTTTCAGCATAAACAATACGAGCCTGGGCGGCCTCAATACCGGCAACCACGGCAAGGCGCAAGGCAAGTACTTCACCTTTGGTCACACTGCGCTGATCCTTGACGCTTGGAAACTTGCCGATGGCCAACTGCCCATCATCATCAATAACTGAGCATTTCGGACGAAGCCCCCCAAGTGAGGTTCCCCTGCCACGGAGGTAACGAAGATCGGCTTCCGTCTCTTTCCCTCGCTCAACGGCATGGCTTGCGCCAAGCAGAGAAGCAAGCTCCAGCAGGGGTGGCGTTGCCCTGTCGCCACTCTCGATGGTTCGCAGATAGTTACCCGTTGCATCACGCAAACGCAGGGCGCCAACCCGACTGAAATCATCCACACCGACCAGATAGTCCCATGGCGTTAAAGGAGCAAAAGGCTGCTCCCCCTCCTTATGCATGACACGACGCTTTGCATGATCACGCGCAATAACACGGCAACCCCAGCCATCAGGTGCCGTATCGGCAATGGCAAAATGAAAAACGGAGTCATTTGCTGAAGCGGCCT
>JBMOIS010000170.1:0-2128 GCA_049317185.1 Chlorobium sp.
GTAACATTCATGCATTGAACCAATCCTGAGCCTTGACATTCTCCAGTATAAATTTTTTTAATCCTGCCTGCCTGAATTTCCAGTGAAAACCCTTTCAGCATAAGATCGACAGTGATCGCGAGAGGGATTGTTGTTTTGAAGAGTGGCTCTAACTCGACAATTATTTCAGGATTATGCGATGATGAGATAGTATGTTCCAGCAAGGGAACGATATACGTCCGGTCGGGAGGATATTTTTGTGGATCCTTATATTTTGAAAGCCCAGCGTAATTTTTCCAGGGGCGCATCATAATTTCCAGAAGGTCAATCTTGAGAAGCTTGTCAATATGGTCAATGACACTTTTCCAGACCACTTTCCACTCATGCTTCTGACACTCTTCATTAAGCTGCGTCTTCAGCCCTCCTATCACCTCTTTTGAATGCAGTTGCTTTAGATTCGACTCATCTTTCTTTTGACCAAAAAAATCAAGTAGTGTATAATTCTTGCTATCCATGAGCGTATTAATCTGAATTAATGAGTGAACCACCGCGTGTCTGAACCTCTTGAATGCCCATATCAAGATGAATACGAACAGAGACCTCTCTTTTCTGGTCCAAGTCTTTCGGCAAAACATCAGAATTGAGATGTTGGGATCCATGGTCAAGGTGCGCATATACATTGGCATGTTTTCCAAAAGTCGCATGAGAAATGGTGATTTTTTTGCCTAACAAAAGAGAACCACTGCCAAGAATGATTACAGCTCCTCCTGTCATCAGTACTTTCTGTATGAGATCTGAATATTTATCAGCTTCATTATTAATGACATCTTCGGGAACTTTTCCTGGTATTTCTTCAGGTTGAATATTTGGCACGGCTGGTGTGATGGCACCGAGGCTGAAGGTATTGGTGGGGCCCGCCAGCACCAGGCTCGGCACAGCAACATGCGTCACAGGGCCTGTGCCTGATATCACGCCACTGGCAGCAGGAGTGCTGACTTGGTTACCTGTTGCTTCATTAGCCGTTGTTTCGTTGCCTGTTGTTTCAGTTCCTGTTGTTTCATTACTCGTTTCCTCATTAATTGTGACCATATTTCCACCTTCATCAGACTTGGCAGAGGAATTTGCCAAGCTCTCGTCAACCCTGGAAGTAAGATGAACATCAGGCACAATAATCAGCGTAACAGTTGGATAAGCATAGCCAAGCGAAATAAGATCCACTACATTTTTTACAGGGTCGTTGTTCTGCAACCCTGTAATAGATTCAATATTTTCGTTCGATAACGCAACGGCAACACTCGGTTTCTCACGATAGATAGCGTTCAAACCCGAGTTAAGCGATTTTGTATAATTAGTCGTAACCTCATCGCTATTGTAGCGAAAGTTTCCGGAACCAGGGCCAATAAGGTTAGTCAGTCCTGTACTGTTCGATACGCTGCCAGAATAGAGTGTGGCAATGCCCCCGGCACCAACACTGATCGTTCCGCTTTTAATAATGATATTCCCATCTGTTGCTGTACCTGCTGCAATATCTTTTCCTGCATTCAGTTGAATGGCAAGTGCACTGGTGTCCAAAGTAGAAACATTACCATCAACAATCAGGTTACCGGTACTGGTCACGACAGAGATCGGCCCAGTTGCCTTTATACTTTTGAGCACTGTATCACCGACGCTGGAGATGTTCAAACTTGATAGTTTCTCACCGGCAACCGTACCGTCGCCACCAACTGCATCATTAAAAACTGTGGAACCAGAATCGAACACCGTCAGACTGTAGTTGCTTCCATCAGACTTAACCGTAGAATCGAAAGTGATACCTTCACCCGTCAGCATGATATCCGAGCCCAGAGTGACGATGTCATGATAGATTTGTGCACCGGTCGTGATTACTGAGCCGTAGAGTAGAGGGTCAGTTCCAAAGGTCTCCAGGCTCGACAACGGAGTCATACTTCCCACAAGTCCACCGAATATCACCTTCCCTCCCGTGTTTACCGTCAGGCTGTAACTGCCGTCCACCCCCAAATCAAACGTGATGTCGCCAAGCGAACCAACTCCTATGCTCGAAAGAGCGGTATTCAACCAGAGTCTCACGCTATCATGGTATGTCTGTGTGCCGATGGTCGTCACACTGCCGCCGTAAAGACTCGTTCCT
>JBMOIS010000171.1:0-2114 GCA_049317185.1 Chlorobium sp.
AAATTTATACTGGAGAATGTCAAGGCTCAGGATTGGTTCAATGCATGAATGTTACTCTTCTGAAAAAAGAGATGGAGACTATTTCTCTGCCGGGTATCATCGACCTTGGCGAAGGTATTCGGATTGGGAAGGGCTCGTGATGCGGGCACATTGGATGGCCCGCAACCGTTGTGTCATGGATTATACCTGTTCCATGGAGCTTACCTTTACTGATACGCTGAGTTTCTCTTTGGCATTGCCTTTGTATGTACCTCGTACAGGAGGTATGTCGTCATAGTCCCTGCCTGAACCGATTTTGATGTAGCGCTCGTCAACGAAGAGGGTTTTGTGGGTCGGATCCATCCCGATCCATCCTTTTTCTTTGCCGCAATAGACTTCGCACCAGGCGTGGCTGGCTTCATCACGTCCATCGGGGGTGCTTCCTCCGAAGAGATACCCACTGATGTATCGAGCAGGTATGTTAAGGTAGCGGCAGGCAGCAAGCATGATGTGGGCAAAATCCTGGCACACTCCACGTCCGAGAGCCATGACAACTGCGCTGGTGCTGTGAACATCGGTCACGCCCGGCTCGTAGATGAAGGTGTCGTTGATGTGGCGGCAAATTGATTCGGCAAGTTGAAAGCTGTCGGTATCCGGTGCAAAACGGGCGGCAAAGTCGCGGATTGCCTGGTCAAAATGGACGTAGCGACTCTGGCACAAAAAGTCCATCAGATAGATCTCCTCATCTTCTCCGGCAGACGAGATACCCATGCCGGTTTCCACTACGGAGGTCGCAACGATTTTTACCCGTTTATGGCTCTGGAGCAGGTTGAAGTGGTTGACCTGGTTTCCGTAGAAATCGGTGTACTGAAAAAGGGTTGCCGGGGGATCGACCTCAAGCTTGAAGCTTGCGCAACGTTGCGGGGCGGCAGGGTTGTTGTCGGGGTGGAGCCTTACTTCGGTCGCTGTTTCATAGATTGGATTGTCATATTCAAACAGGGTTGCGTGCTCAACTTTCAGAATCATGCTCTTTTGGTTTACGTCCGGTTATTGCTGTTGTTGTTGCTGTGCCTGACTCCAGTTTGCCCGTCCTCCGGCTACTCCGGTAAAGGGCAGAGCCTCTTCAATATCCACGGGCTCGATTTCCGGAGTGTGATAGGCAAAATAGGTCAAATGAACCTGCTCACCAACTTTTACCAGCCTCTGCTCCAGATCTTCAAGGTAGTGATGCAGCCCTTTGGCATAGATGTCTTCAATGGCAGTATAACTCAGCTCGGCCTCTATTTTTCCGATAAGCCGGTCGGCGTTGTTGACATAGCGATGGCGGGAGCTGCCCGATATGCGCCACAGGGCATCTTCAGCCGCACAGACGGAGAAGTTGATGCTGCGCGGGAATGTCCGGTCGAGAATGAGAAAGCGCAGGATGTTGTCAGGATCAACTTTTGAGAGATAGACCTTGCGAAACGCCTCAAGTGCGCTGCAGCTTTTAAGCACGGCCATCCATTGGATAATATCTTCGGATCCTTCAACAATCTCAGCCTGGTTTTGTGCTTCGGAGAGCAGTATATGGTACTTCACATCAATCAGGCGGGCAATATTGTCGGTACGTTCAAGATATTTGGCGATCTGTATAAAGTCCCACCCCTCGTTGTGAGAGAAAGTGTTGTCGGTAATGCCCTGGAAGAGGTGAGAGGCGTTCTTGATCTCTTTGTAGAAACCGTAGGGATCATTATGCACGAACTGAGGTGTCACGCTTTGCAGGTAGTGGTAGAGGTTGTTGACCTGCTCCCACATTTCGCTTGAGATGCTCTCGATAATGCTGCGTCCATTTTCCCTTGCCAGACTGACACAGGAGGTGATGGAGTTTGGATTGTTTTTGTTGAACACCAGGTAGTCAGTGACGGTACGTGCCGAGTACTCCTCATAGAGACTGTTGAAACGTTCTTTGTCGCTGGTGACAAGAATCAGAGCTATCCAGTAGTTCGGGTTCTCGACGTGGGTAATTTTATTGAGGTCAAGCAGCAGGTTGAAATTGACATCGAGAAACCTCGCAGTATTCTCTGCCCGCTCAAAATAGCGACTCATCCAAAAAAGTGATTCGGCAACACGGCTTAGCATGATAGTACAATATTAGT
>JBMOIS010000172.1:0-2099 GCA_049317185.1 Chlorobium sp.
TGTGATAACCATCGGCCAACAGGACGGACTCGATAGCTGTTTCAAAGGCGGCTTCGCTGGTTTGTTTCATGATTGGTGCCCTAAAATGAAAGAAGCATGCTCGCGACGCAACATCTCATAAGGCGTCATAAAACGAAGCCCAAGACCGATGCAAACATTGGGAATCTTGATTCGCCTTGTCGAATTGGCTGGCACCTCATGGGTAACAACGATATAACCGCTGGCAAGAGCATGGGCTATAAGATAGAAATCAGCCACCTGTAAAAAGGTATTGATCGCAGAGGGCTCATACTGCTGTGAAGTCACCCAGTTGGTCACTTCTCCAAACCGGGCCGCAACCGCTGCATCAGGCTTCAAGAAAAGTCTATTCCCATCACTGCGAGCCCAGTCTGTAAGTTCATCTGCACCCGCATTGATCTCGTCAGCCACTTTCTCAATGCTGAATACATGACCCTCAACATTGCTTTCGATCAGCCAATCCCAAAAGGCGGGACAGAAATCAAGAGCATAATGCAGGTTTTTAGCCTGAATGAATACATTGGCATCAAGAAGGTAGCTCATTGCAGCACTCCCAGTTCGCGAGCAGCACTGTAGAATGTTTCGGATTTACGGACACCGAGCAACCGGAATGCGTCCCTGAAAAGTGTCTGACCTTCCAGCGTACTTGTCAGAACCGCACGCGCAAAACGCTTGCCTGTTCTCGCTCCCATTGTGCGATAAAAGTCGCCGCCATCATTTTTACGTTCTTTTTCGATTGTTTCAAGTCGACTGATTTCCTCATCATAATGGCGCCAAAGAGTGGCCTCGTCAATAAAGCCGGCATCATACAATCGCCTTAATGCAACCAGAGTACTGACCTTGAAGAACCGCGCAAGAGACTGAATTTCCTTTGCTACCGGCGCATTCGGCTTATGCACTTTGCGCAACTCGTCGAGAGGCACCAGCAATTCTGCAGCTACACGGTTGCACCAGCGCTCAACGTTTTGTTCAGGCACACGGCCAGCATTACTGTTCGACACACCACTTTCTCCCAACCAGATGTGAGCCAATTCATGGGCAAGCGTAAACATCTGCGCCGATTTGCTGTCTGCTCCATTTAAAAAGATCAGTGGTGCCAGATCATCGGCAAGCACAAAACCACGAAACTCTCCTACATCAAGGCTCCTGTGACTGTTGCTGCCAACAATAGAGCTGACCATCACCAGCACACCGGCATTATCGGCTTTGGCTATGAGACTGCGTAACGATTCGGTCCAGGTCGAAAGTGATTGTCTTTGGGCGTGCGATATTTCAAGTGTGCGTCGCATATCATCAGCAACCATTATGGGATCATCACTCAATCTCGCCCGCCCGACAAAATGCAATCGAGGCATCCCTTGCATCTGCGCATATTCCCGAAACCAGTGCTGACGCTGTTGACACAAATAAAGAGTATCAATCAGTTCTGTGCTCGGCTCGGCCAGAGGAGTATCACGCAACGTACGAAAATCGGGTACAGGCAATGCAACCTGAGGTGGCTCAGAGAGAAAAAAACAGCCAAAAGGTATATGCGTAAGACGTGCAAACGACTCCAGTTGCTTGAGAGTCGGCTGTGCAGCCCCCGTCAGCCATGCAGACCATTTGCGAAATCGACGTTCAAGCTCGACATCATCAATATTTGCACGCTCTGCGGCCCAACGCAGTACAGGAATCGAAGCGGGTACAGTCGTCATGTGGTCATCTCCTCGGCAGAAATTTGGCCGGTAACAGCAGCGGTAATCAAAGCCGCACGGCGTTCTTTTAGCAGTTCAATCGAACTTTCCTTTTCCGCCACCAATGAATCAATGCGTTCGGTTTCACGATCAAGAAAGTCGGCGATGATCTGCTGAATCTCATAAGCTAAAAGCGTAACCCTTTTCTCATAGACCTAAATGCTCAACAAGAATTGATTCCGAAGTAAAAGACAAGGTCGAATGCTAAGAAATCAAACCAATCCGACCCGCTATTACGGAAAAACTTGTAGTTGAACGCTTACTCTGTGAATAAATAATCAACACCCATGATACAGCAAAAAGTTCTTGGTTGAGTTCCATGCGCTCAATAAACAATGAATTTGATTC
>JBMOIS010000173.1:0-2086 GCA_049317185.1 Chlorobium sp.
TCTGTTCCTGAAGATTTTGACTGTATGGGCAGTAGCGAGATTGCCGCATTATTTGTTTGAGATAATAACCGTGATGATTGAATTCATACCCTGATGCTCAAAAAAATCTGGACAAGAATCACTAACCGTCGCAAGGTGCCCCGCAACTGGTGGTATCCTGAGCAAAAAAAGGATGACCGTCATGCTGATGTGGTCAGGGCGTTGCATGAGAGCCATTCAAAAGCAATCAATAAAACGATGCTTTCGCTGCTTGGTGTCGGGCTGTACAGTCTGCTGGCGGCGGTTGGCTCACCCGACAAGTCGCTGATTGCCACCAACAGCTCCATTCAGACACCACTGGTTGGCACCTCAATCTCTTTTATCGGTTTTCTGATTGTCTCGCCCTTTCTCCTTGTCATCCTGACCGTCTATCTTCACATCCTGTATGGCAAATGGCTGCGGCTTGAAATAAAGCGCGAGGCGCTGAACAATGAGCCAGCAAATGCCGGTGAGCCAACCATTGAGAGTGTGCCAACTATTTTCAGTTTCAGCGACCGTCTGCCCCGTTTTGTCACCACTGTTATCTTTTACTGGTTTGTGCCGCTGATCTTGTGCATCATGGCCAATAAAGCGTTTGCTCTTAAAGAGTTGATTCGTCCGATGTTTTATGTTGCCTCTTTCGTGACGCTCTCCCTTCTGTTTTTGCGGATCAATCGTTGCCCCGAAAAGAAACGCTTCTGGCGAAATGCCCCACGCTGGATATTTCTCGTTCTGCTTGTTGCCTTTATGGGATATTTTCCCTCCGTTTCCGACTCATTCCGCAGGCCATTGAATCTTCAGCGGGAGGATCTTCATGACGCATGGCTGCAAGGATTGGATTTGACTGGCGCGGATATGAGCAACGCCAATCTGAAGGGAGCAAACCTCAGCGGCGCAATTCTTCAAAAAGCACATCTTGATGAAGCCAATCTGCTCAATGCCGATCTCAGAACGGCAAAACTTCAGGGAGCCTCCCTTAACAAAGCCAATCTTCAGCAAGCAAAGCTGACCTTCGCCAATTTTGAGGAAGCCGACCTCACGTTAGCGACTTTTGCAGGTTCTACTCTCCAGGAGACCAATTTTCAGAGCGCTGATATCAGGTATGCCAATTTCAGGGATTTTGTAAAAGAAGGAGAGTTTGATATCCATCGGATCAAATATGCCCAAAATTGGGAAAAGGCGTTTTACGGCAGTGAGTTGCTTTCAGCTCTCAAGTTGCCAAAAAGCCACAATGATGACCTGAACAAGGATAGCGATAAAACGTATGCCGAAGTGGAGCACTATCAATCGGAGAATAGTTTTCAAAACCTTCTCAAGGCAGGGTATGGAGTGGTTGAGCATCGCTTCAAAAAGAGTTTTCAAATGGTTAAGCGTTGGTTGAACATTGATGATAAGGGTACGGTTCCTGTAGTGGATGTTGGCGACGAGTATGGTGGGGGGATAGTTGCCTACATCTACCAGCCAGGTGACGTGGGTTACGTTGACAATGAACAGCACGGGTTGATTGCTGCCAAATCAGATATCAGAATTAATTATACCGATGCGTGGAGTGCCGTGGATCAAAATGATTATTTTCGATGGAGCACGGGAGAAAGGGAAAAAGAGGGTAACGCTGATTATGCCTGGCAGGAACTTCTCAACACCAGTACACGGTTAGGTGAAGGTGCGGCCAATACTGATAAAATATTGGAGAGATATCCGTTGGAAAAGTATCCCTATACAGCAGCAGCAGTTGCGAGAGCATATCGTGGCGGAGGTTTTGATGACTGGTATTTACCGAGCAAAAGTGAACTTAATAAACTTTATTACGTTAAAAGTGCTGTTGGCGGTTTTTCCTACTTCATCTACTGGAGTTCTACGGAGATCAGTGCGGCGAGCGCATGGGTACAGTATTTCGTCAGTGGCTACCAGGGCATCAACCTTAAGAGTGTTGGGTGGTGTGTTCGGGCTGTGCGGGCTTTTTAACTATTTATCTATTCAACAATTAAGGGGGTACCGGGGGCGAAGCCCCCGGTCAAAAAATATTTTGGATTATGGCGCTTTACTATGATTTACCGGTGTATCGTGA
>JBMOIS010000174.1:0-2045 GCA_049317185.1 Chlorobium sp.
TTGTTAAGCTTCCGAGTAAACCCATGATTAAATCCTTTGACTTCTTACAAGCATGGCGAACTGCAGCGTCCAACCGCAGTGCACAGCTTCTCTCCTCCTGGACAGATTACAAGCTCTACACCAGCTTGATACTAAACAACCCCACATGTCTTTTGGTCGATGTTGGGAACGCACTTGGCTTGGAGGCATACCCACGCGACTACTACGCCGTGGATGGGTTGCTCTACTCACAACAGGATTTCGTACCAGGCTGCCCTAAAGGACAGTTCTGGTTTCGTTCCCTTTCAGTGGCATTCGAACACGAAAACACTTTCAATCGCAATGTATTCCAAGAGATTGCACACCTCCTCATTCTGCGTGCTCGCTTAAGCGTTGTGGTCACATACACGCCAATCTACGATCAAGAGCTGATGAACTACTTTCACTCAATTATTCAGCCATGCCATCATGCGTCTGAACTCGACTTGAATGAAAGCTTTTTGATGATCTTGGGCCGACGTGACCCATTGGAGTGGGATGGTTACGTTTACAAAAAGGAGGGCTGGAAAAAGTTATAAACGAAAAAGAACAACAAAACCATGCAGACAACGTGCGAAAACTCACGCACCTGATGGTTAACGTTCCGTAGAGACTCTTGTCAGTAATAATTGGACACGCAATTAGCCTATCAAATGCAACCACTATATAGTTGCAAATACAAAATACATGTCGTACGTTGGGATATGAGTAAAGATCAGAAACTGATGTCAAGGCTTCTTTCAAGGCCTAAAAACTTTACCTATAATGAATTATGTAGAGTTCTCAACTCATTGGGTTATGAAGAAAGCCAAAGCGGAAAAACATCAGGGTCAAGAGTAGCGTTTATTGATAAAAGCACCAAGCATATTATCCGTTTACATAAACCACACCCACGTAACGAGTTAAAACAATACCAAATTGAACAAATCGTTGAGGAACTGAAATCAAGGGGGCTTCTATGAAAGACGTTCTGGTCTATAAAGACTATATAGGATCGGTACACTTCAATGCAGATGATGAAGTGTTTTTCGGCAAGATCGAGGGAATTGAAGATCTTGTATCATTTGAAGGCGATAGTGTCATTGAACTGAAAAAGGCATTTGAAGAGGCTGTAGACGATTACCTGGAAATATGTAAAGAAAACGGCAAGAAAACTGACAAGTCATATAAAGGGAGCTTCAATGTCCGAATAGCTCCTGACATCCACAAAAAAGCAACAAGGCTTGCTTTGATGAAGGGAATGTCCTTAAATCAGTTCATTCAAAAAGCGGTTGAAGAAGAGGTCATTCGTGAAAGTATTAATGTGTAACTCGAAGGTGCGGAATAATCACTCAGAGATTTTGCAGGAAAAAGATAAAACTCAAGCAAGATTGTCGGAAGAATGCACCTCTATCCATGACTATTTTGTTCAGTCTCACATTGCTGCCGAAAAGGCTGCGGAAACATACGGGTTTACTCTCAAATATGCTGAAGTGCCTACCTTGTCCCGTTACAGGGCTGGACGCAGTGGAGAGCGAACCGCATCAATCGCGTAAATCTATTCCTGACATTCCAGCACTCCCTTGCGCCACAAGACGACCGGGTGCTTCCGTGTTTTGCGGTGCACTGAACTGAAAAAGTTGTACACTTTCACCGGAATACTCAATATTTTGAGGAAACAATGGAAATTATAAACATTTCTCACCTTCAGAAAAATTGCAATGCGATTCTGGAGAAAGTGAATCATTTGGATGAATCTGTGCTGATATGCAGAAAGGGGAAATTCCTGGCAAAAACCGTCCCTCTCTCTTTTTATGAAAAGAAATCATGGCTCGGATGTATGGCTGGAACAGGCCGCATTGTCGGAGATATTACCTCACCAGCCGAAGCTCTATCTGTAGGGGAAGATCTGACACCATGAAATTTCTGCTGGATACTCATATCTGGCTGTGGAGTCTTCTGGAAACACACAGACTTCACTGCAGCATATCGGAAGTGCTTGAAAATGACATCAACGAATTAGTCCGACAGGCTGCTAGTATTTGACA
>JBMOIS010000175.1:0-2027 GCA_049317185.1 Chlorobium sp.
TCAGCATTGCGGTGCGGCTCGAAAATGCCGTACTCGAATTCACCGAGCTTGTTGCGGTGGCCAACATGCGCAGCAACAAGCTTCCGTCATTGCATGATGCCGATGAGACGTTGACCCGGTTGCGGCTCCTCTTCCGCATGAGTTTCGAGATGAAGCTCATCAATCTTGCCTCTTACGAATTCGGGAGCCAGCAGATCGCCGAATTGGGAAAAATGCTCGGCGGATGGATAAAAAAGTTTGAACAATCGGTGGAGAAATGCTAACTTTCCTGCGGATAAGGGCCGATACAATGATTACCCGTTCGAAGTGCGGGAGCTTGTAAAACAACATAGCTGATGCTCTGCGCTGCTCCTCCCGGAACAACAACAATCCGAGGAACAACAACAACAATGTGGGTTTTCGAGTGATTCGTTCCAATCATGCCCGGTTATGAGTGAAAAGCCCATCCTGATGCCGCTCTTTCAAGGAAGATCGGACAGTTTTTGGGCATGACATCGGGCTCTTTCTCCTGAGGCACGTCGCCACCTCGTGGGTGGGGCGGGCACAAACAGAACAGACAAAACAGGTCGCTTGAGTAAGCAATTGAAAGAGCGGCCTGTTTTTTTTCTGCAAATGCCATGAAAACCAGCAAAAACCTTTTTGAGGGTATCGTTGCCTTCGATAACGTCCTTTTGGCAGTCAGCAAAGCCGCGAAAGGGAAGCGTGAAGAGCAGTCGGTGCTGAAATTTTATAACCATTTCGAAGAGAATCTCTGGCAGATTATTTCGGAGCTGCGGAACAAAACGTACCAACCAGGATCGTACAAAACCTTCAGTATCTACAAGTCAAAACCACGCCAAATCAGCGCAGCACCATTCCGTGACAGGGTGGTGCATCATGCGCTTATCACCGTTGTCGGGCCCATTCTGGAGCGTACCTTTATCTTCGATACCTACGCCAACAGAGTCGGCAAGGGGACACACAAGGCAATCGAGCGCTACCAGCACTATCTCAAAAAGTACGCCTACGCGCTGAAGTGCGATATCCGAAAATACTTCCCCTCCATTGACCATGAGATTCTCAAATCACTGATCCGGCGTAAAATTGCCTGCGCCGATACACTCTGGCTGATCGATACCATCATCGACAACAGCAATCCGCAAGTTGAACACCTCCACTATTTCCCCGGCGATACCCTTTTTACCCCGCACGAAAGAAGGAGGGGCCTGCCGATCGGGAACCTCACCAGCCAGTGGTTTGCCAACTACTACCTCAGTTTTTTCGATCATTACGTCAAGGAGGTGTTGCACTGCAAAGGCTATGTGCGATATGTGGATGATTGTGTTTTGCTCTCCAACAGCAAGCAGGAGTTGTGGGAGTGGAAAATAGCCATCGAGCGGTTTCTGGAGCAGTACCGCTTGATACTCAACCCGCAGAGAACAGAACTCTATCCCTCGACGGAAGGGAAGAGTTTTCTTGGCCAGCGGGTCTTTCAGTCACACCGGCTGCTCCCTGCCGATAATGTTCGCAGGGCGAAGAGACGGATTCAATGCCTCCTGATTGCAAAGCCTGACAACATCATTCAGGCTCTTTCAGGGTGGTTTGGCCATGCGCGTCAAGCCGATACGCGCAATTTACGGCGGTTGATTTCAGGAAGGATATTGAGAGGTACAGGGAAGAGTTGAGCGTAATAAAATTGAAGATGTTGTGATGCATTTGAAGCGTCATCCATCATATTGGTTTGAGAGATAGACGAGCAACCATGAACGCAGTGCAGAAGGACAAAGAGGAAAATCCTCCTCCGAGACGATGGGATACCTTGTCCAGCAAGACAATTTCTGTTTGAATATTGGCAGTGCGTGGATTTTCGTCATCACGAACATTAAAAACTGAACAATGAGTGACAAACGGTATCGTGACATAAAGATTTTGATTGCTTCACCGGGTGATGTTAAGGCGGAGCGTGATTGTGCTGAACGGGTTATCAGCCGTCTGGAGCTTTATGATGAACACCAGAGGCTTTTGCGGCTGATACCGAAACGATGGGA
>JBMOIS010000176.1:0-2021 GCA_049317185.1 Chlorobium sp.
GATAGAAGAGCTTGTGAGGAGCGTACGATAATGTTTTAATTTTTTCGGGGCTGAACTCCCAATCGCTTTAGGTGACGTTTATGGATATTTTTATTAAAACAGATAACGCGCTGCTTGCGGTGAAATAATTGCATAAGTGGGTGCCGAAAGCGATTTCCAGAGAAAAATCATGAAAAAGGTTCAGCGGAACTGATTTTTGTGTTTTGAGTTAATTGGTTCTGCTGAGTACCCCAAGAATCTCCTGAAAGCTTGCCAGCCCGGCTTCGAGGTTTTCGATGATCTCTCCGGCGAGTAAATCCGGTTCAGGAAGGTTGTCTATGTTGGGAGTCGCCATACTATTCCAAAACGCAGTAATATTTTTTGTTATCTTCTTTGAGGGTTTTGTGTTACAGTATACTGTACAGCGTATAACCATTTTTTCCTTTTTAACACGTAGCCAGGCAATTTTTGCACACGTTGAATAATTCTGTAACTTAACGTACAATTTCAATACGTACAAAGGAGATGGCCATGCCACAAATTCCAGTAGAAAGTAACTCACGACTCTCGTTGCGCATTGCTTCAGAAGAAAAGTCTCTTCTTGTGCGAGCTGCGGCTATGCAGCATACGGATTTGACCGAGTTCGTTACCAGAACTGTTGTTGCTGAGGCTCGAAAGGTGATCAAGCAGAATGAGCGAATAGTGTTGACGGAAAGAGATAGTGCGCATCTCCTGAATCTGCTGGAAGAGCCACCTGCTCCAAACGAAAAACTCATGGCGGCAGCATTTGCACTACCGAAGCTCTGATGTTACTTCCCGCCTGGCACGAAGAGCCGATTGCCAAACACCATGATCGGACAGCATTTGATTGCGGCGATGATGCTCTCAATGAGTTTTTGTTGCATCATGCCCGAAAAAGTCACCAAAAAGGTGGCGCGAAAACCTTTCTGGCTGTTGCTGATACTTACGGCAAAAAGGTTCTTGGCTATTACAGCATTGCACCTGCATCAGTTGCTTACGAGAATACTCCGGAACTTGTCAAGCGAGGATTAGCTCGCCATGAGGTGCCGGTCTTCAGACTTGCCCGTTTGGCTGTTGATCGCTCCGTTCAGGGTCTGGGGTTAGGCGGGCAGTTATTGCTTGCTGCTGGTCGCCGCTCTCTTCTGGTGGCAGCACAGGCTGGTGGCGTCGCTCTTCTGATTGATGCCAAGAGTGCGCGAGTGGCGGAATGGTATGCAAGCTATGGCGCTGTTCCGATGCTGGATGCGCCGCTTTCGCTCCTGTTGCCGCTTAAAACTATCCATGCAGCCCTTGTTTCAAGTGGTAAGCTTTGAAGAAAAATGCCGGTTGTTCCTTTGTCAAAGGCAATAATGACGCTCACCCCCTTCCCAGCACCCCAAGAATCTCCTGAAAGCTTGCCAGCCCGGCTTCGAGGTTTTCGATGATCTCTCCTGCGAGTAAATCCGGATCAGGAAGATTATCAAGGTCAGCAAGACTTTTATCCTTAAGCCAGAAGATATCGAGGTTGGTTTTGTCGCGGGCTACAATCTCTTCGTAGGTGTACTTCCGCCAGCGCCCTTCGGGGGTTTCGGGCGTGAAGCTCTCCTTGCGTTTGTGACGGTTCTCGGGATTGTAGCATTCGACAAACTCTTGCAGGTCAGATGCCTTTAGCGGGCTCTTTTTCAGTGTGTGGTGCACGTTGGTGCGGTAGTCGTAGAACCACACTTCCCACGTCCAGGGGTCTTTGTGGGCGGGCATGACATCAAAAAAGAGGACGTTGGCTTTGACGCCCTGTGCGTAAAAGATGCCAGTCGGGAGCCTCAGAATGGTGTGCAGCTCGGTGGTTTCGAGCAGCTTTTTTCGGACAAGCTCTCCGGCACCACCTTCAAAGAGGACGTTGTCGGGAAGCACCACGGCGGCCTGGCCGTGAACCTTCAGGATGGTGTGGATGTGCTGCAAAAAGTTGAGCTGCTTGTTGGAGGTTATTGCCCAGAAATCCTGCCGGTTATAGACAAGGCTCTCTTTCTCCTGCTCCTCGTCAT
>JBMOIS010000177.1:0-2009 GCA_049317185.1 Chlorobium sp.
CTCTTTCGAGTATAATCGTTCACCACAATGGGTGCAGACTTCGGCGATTACTTTTCATTGAGTGCCTTTGAACAGCACTTTTTCGGATTGCGCGAGCTATAAGCGGTGCTTTTTTCTCTAACTCTTCGAGAGACAAGCCGCCATCCTGATACATCCGGTACCATTCGCGCCGCTGCCGGATAATCCGTTCATCATCACGAAGATGCAAGCGCATAAGCGTGTATTGAGCAATCCCCCTTTTGTCCTGAGGGACTGCGTCGGTCAGCACAAGTTGCAGAGATGGAAGCAAAATCTCAAACCATCCATCCTCAACCTGAAATGGATCAAGAACTCTGTCATCGATGTCTTGTTTACTGCTGTTTATCCATCCTGAAGCAAATCGATAATTGCTCCACTCATAAGCTTGGCGGCGAACGCTGTTACAACTTCTGTAGTGATCAACGGTTCCAACTGGCTCATACATTGCAGAATATGCGCACAGGTTTCCAAACCCATCGGCTAATGCCGATTTGTACTGACTCAGGTTCCAGTAATCTTTTGGACGACCAACGGAATTTTGTTCCAGCCATGCGATTCCGGGCTGACGAACATCTCTGTCGAAGTTTACAGGTTCATCGGGAGGAGTAAAATGTATCACTGTCCAGCCTCCATCACTCTGACAATCCATCTCGGCCAGAAAGGATCATGACCAGCAAGAACCCGCAAGAGTTCCGTGTGAATTTGATCCTTTGTATTGAGCTTATCAGGCAATCCCTGCGTGTCACCTCTCATAAAAGCCTCTGCACTTTCAAGAGCAAATTCAGCATCCTTTGAACGAGCCTGTTTCAAGCCAAAAACCTCTGAAGTGAGCCAGCCGACAACATCACCCTGTTTTGCCCATGCAATCTCTTCCAGGGTGATTTTGTTCTCCTCCAGACCAAACAGAAACAGCTTGTCTTTACTCTCATCGAAGGAGGTCTCAATTGAGGCGAGAACAAGGGGCGAGTGCGTTGTAGCTATCACCTGAGTTTTAATCTTTTCCTTTAATCCTGTTGCCACACTGAGCATTGCTGGTAAAATCGATCGTTGCCATTGAGGATGAAGATGCGATTCGACCTCATCCATAAGCAGAATGACCGTGTCAGTCGGTGACTGGTTCAGCAACTCTGAGGCCTGCACATGCTCGTACCATGTCCAGACCAGCAAATAGGCAAGCCCCAGTATCCGCTTCATTCCTGCTGAAGCATGAGTCACAGGAATACTCGCGTAAGGCAGTTCGATGGTCGGAATATCGCGCACATCTTCAAGCGCAACTCGGATCGGTTTTCCCGGTTTCATCCATTCCTCGGGGTGCGGAGAGAGCTTTTCAATGACTTTTGAGAGAAGATTGAACGGAGAGGCCTGATTCTGGTCGGGCTGATTCTGCCAGGTTACCCAATCACGGATAAGGCCGTTACAGAGAATTTTTTTCTCCTCTTCAAGACCATTCCAGATATTGTCGGGTGTAAAGTGGTAGGCATTCGGCCGATCTGGTTGAACAATGCCTTTCGCCAGCGATGCTTTCCAGTAGTTGCGTGCCGGATCCCATACAGAAAAACTGCCATCTACTCGCACATAGATAACCAAACCAGGCATAACCGGTCGTGATTTCGGCCGTGGCCAAACCTGATGAGTGTAATCAAAACGACTGTTCGCGGCCTCTTTCGTTGGGCCTGTTTTACCAATCAAGTGGTAGCTTATTTCAGCAGCTTCGCCTTTTACCCGTTGTGGCCAGGCTGGATTACTCGCCCAGGAGCCAGTCAACGTCCACCAGACAATATCCAGTAGAAATGTCTTTCCAAGTCCGTTATCTCCTGTAAACAGATTCAATCTGTCGGCGAAGTCAACACTGAACTCCGGGGCTGGCCCAACTCTTTTCAGGTGAAGCTGCTGTATCATGTCGAACTGCTGTTGATGGTCATGGAAGTGCTGTATGATTTGAAGATAATAAATTGCCTGAAAACCTTCAGTTAATCAACAGCAAGGCGTTG
>JBMOIS010000178.1:0-1997 GCA_049317185.1 Chlorobium sp.
TGCTGACCCACTCGTTCAGCGGCAAAGCATTAGCCGTGAAACGGGTGACTGAGAAGGATGGTATCCAACTTATCTCAGAGGTGAAACCGGGTGCCGCGAGGTGCCTTTGTAGAGGCTTGAGCCGTGTGCGGTGAAAGTCGCAAGCACGGTTCTTAGGGGGGACTGGCGCAGTAATGCGCCACCCTACCCGACTGATCAAATTATTTGCTATTTTGGACTGGCTCATGCAACTGCCTGAATGGTTGAACCGCCAGATTTTGGATCAAATAGAAACAATTGAGGAGGGAGAAAAAGTGCAATACATCACCAGCGTAGAGAGAATCGGCATGGAAAAAGGCGAAGTAATCGGTATGGAAAAAGGCGTGGTAATAGGCCGTGTAGGTGGAGCGTCCGGATTATTGAGAAGGCAACTGGAACGTCGTTTTGGCGTGTTGCCCGGGTGGACGTTGGAACAGTTAAGCAGCGCTTCTGAACAGGAGCTTGAAGTGTGGGCTGATGCCATCCTCACCGCGCCGACACTGGAGGCTGTTTTCAATGCTGACTGATTTCAGGTGCTGTCAACTGATTTCTTCACAAAATAAAAGGGGCAAAAGTGCTCATCCTCGGCATCACCTTCAAGGAAAACGGCCCCGACATCCGCAACACCCGAGTGGTCGACATCGTCCACGAACTCCAGCAATACGGCACCGAGGTAGACATCTACGACCCCTGGGCCAATCCCGAAGAGGTGAAGCACGAATATAATCTCCACTGTCTCACCCGGCTCCCGGCCACCCACCACTACGACGCAGCTATCCTCGCCGTCGCCCACACCCTCTTTACCACCATTCCCATCAGAGCTATCGCTTCGTGTATCTATGATATTAAAAACGTGCTACCCGCAGACCAGATGGACGGCAGGCTCTGACCTCCCCCCACCCCAAAGTGACGTGAGTTGTAGCGGGGATGCTATTCCAATGTTTCTGGTTTACCTGTTCCTCTCTTTGCGTGTTCAAAAAGCTCAGAAAAGATTGTATCGGTTTCAGTGGCAGGCCGGGTTCATTGATGCGCAGTGAGAGAACCGTTCGTTTTACTTGATAGAGGCTCTCTGTTTTTTTGTCAAAAAGTTTTATATTTCGGTGTGTAGTAAAAAAGTGTTTGGTTGTGTTGCTGATCGGTTTGAGTGTTTATGCCCGCGATGGGCTTATGTTTTAAATGGAGGTTGACGATGAAAATGCTGCCAGTAGGGATACAGACGTTCAGAACAATAATTGAAGATGATTATCTCTACATCGATAAAACAGAGATTGCCCGCAGCCTGATTGAGAAATATCGGTATGTCTTTCTGTCGCGGCCCCGTCGATTCGGCAAAAGCCTTTTTCTCGATACGCTGAAAAATATTTTTGAGGGAAATCGGGAGCTGTTCCGGGGGCTGCTGATTGAGGAACGATGGAACTGGGAGGTGAAATATCCGGTCATCAACATAAATTTCGGCGGAGGAATATGTAGTCAGGAAATTCTTCGTAAAAAACTTTTCTACATCCTGAATGACAATCAGGAGCGGCTTGATATTACATGTGTGGAGAAAGAGGATCCAAGCCAGTGTTTTGCAGAGCTCATCAAGAAAGCATCTCAAAAGTATCATCAAAAGGTGGTCATCCTGATTGATGAATATGACAAGCCGATTCTGGACAATATTGAGAATATCCCCGAGGCTCTGCTCATTCGGAATGGATTGCGTGAATTTTACACAAACATCAAGGATAACGACCGGTATTTGCGTTTTGCCTTCCTCACCGGAGTGAGCAAATTCGCCAAAGTGTCGATTTTCAGCGGCCTGAACAATCTTGAAGATATCAGTCTCAACCCTGCCTTTGGCAACGTTTGCGGTTACACCCAGCTTGATCTCGATACCACGTTTGCCCCATATCTCGAAGGGGTGGATATGGAGAAGGTCAAACGGTGGTACAACGGCTATAACTTTTTGGGTGACACTGTTTATAACCCTTTTGATATCC
>JBMOIS010000179.1:0-1982 GCA_049317185.1 Chlorobium sp.
TCGTCAATCCTTGGGACTGGCAAGCCTGAAAAGAAAGATGTTGCCTTCTTCACTTCCCCCATCCATCCTGATTTCTGAAATCAAATATTGGACAGCATTCCACTTTTACTGGCCTATATTTGAAAACAAATATATACCTTTAATTAATTTTTAATGTAGTAAGATAGCTACCGTGCCACAAGATTTAATGATAGAACGGCTACAACAGCGGTTTTCCCGTTATCCCCACATTACCCGTGAGGAGTTGCTGGGCTTTTACAGGTCGTTTGAACCTGATTTGAAAGACTCAACCTTTGCGTGGCGGCTCTATTCGCTTAAAGAAAAAAACCTGTTGATGCCTGTCAGAAAAGGCGTTTACACCCTCTCTCCGAAACCTCAGTTTCACCCGCAGGTAGAGCCAAAACTAAGAGCAATAGCCATAAAACTCACAAAGCAGTTTCCATCTGCACGGATTTGCGTGTGGAGCACCCAATGGCTGAATGACTGGATGATTCACCAACCTGGTCGATTCTTGCTGTTGGTTGAGGCTGAAGCGGCGGCAACAGAATCGGCGTTTTATTTTCTGAAGGATGAACACTATAAAAACCTGTTTTTAACTCCTGATGAAAACACCATCGAGCGTTACATCTTTGAAGAGAGAGAGTCCATCATTGTTAAATCTCTCATAACCAAAGCACCCATTGACAAGGAGAAGAAAATAGCCACGCCGTCACTCGAAAAAATATTGGTCGATCTCTTTGTTGACCAAAAACTCTTCAGCACTTTTCAAGGAAGTGAGCTGCAGCATATTTACAACACGCTCTACAGCAAGTACGCCCTCAACATCACCCGAATGACGGCTTACGCCAAACGCAGAACCAAAGACGAAGAGCTGATCGATTTTATGTCCAAAAACACACTTTTTTCAGAGTTATTCATCAGATGATCTTGCCTGCATCGTATGCTCCAGAGTGGATCAGGGGAAAAAGAAAAGCTTACCCCAAAAATCCACCAAACCCGGCCATCATGGAGAAGGTGATCTATGCTCTGTCTCTGGTTGAGCAGTTGGCGCAAACTGACCTCTCGTTTACCTTCAAAGGCGGAACAAGCCTTTTACTTATTTTGGCCGAGCCAAAAAGGTTCTCGATTGATGTCGATATTGTTACCACCGAAAGCAGGAAAAACATCGAAGCGGTTTTAACGGGCATTTGCACAGGAAGCATCTTCAGTAAATTTGAACTGGACGAAGGGAGAAGCTATCAACCCGGCATACCGAAAGCCCACTACAAGCTCACATTCTTTTCGCAATGGGACAAGAAAGAGCAATGGATCTTGCTGGATATCCTGTTTGAAGAGCATGGCTATCCGGCACTTGTGCAAGCCCCGATTCTCAACGAGTGGATTCAAACAGACAAGAGACTGGTTACCGTTCAAATACCTTCAGCGGATTCCATCTCAGGTGATAAACTCACCGCTTATGCACCCAACACCGTAGGTATTCAATTCAGGGTTGAACATGCCAATGGTGGCGTTACCGAAAAACAAATGGAGGTGATGAAGCAACTTTTCGACATTGGCATGTTGTTCGACAGGATAACCAACCTCGATCATCTCAGGCAATCCTTTACCAGAACAGCACAAAAAGAGATTGCCTACAGGGGTGAGAAACAGATCACTATCGAAGCGGTGCTGAACGACATTATCAACACCTCATTGATGATTGGCTCACTGGGCAAGTTCTTTGATCCGAAGCGGGAGTTTCAGCACATAACCAAAGGCTTGACGCAATTAAAATCGTACATCTACAATGGGGCATTCCGTCTCGATGATGCGGTAGTAGCATCTTCTAAAGCTGCTTATCTGGCCGCTATGATCCTGACAGGTTATGAGGGTGAAATAAAACGTTGGCAGCCAGGTGATGATATACAGAAGTACAGTATTGCTCCCATAGAATATCAGTTTCTCAATAGACGAAGAAACATTCCCGGAGCACCGTTGTTCTA
>JBMOIS010000180.1:0-1962 GCA_049317185.1 Chlorobium sp.
ATAAAAAAGCGCAGCGGTTCTGTCCACCAATCCTCTCCAAAATTTCTCACAAGCATGGTGAGGTGCTCATAAGGACGATCCTCCTTGAGCTGAACACCCGCCAGATATTCCCGAAATGATTTGTGCCGAAAAAGGTACTCTTTGCCGCCAGTCTCTACCAGCAGACCAGCACGTTTGACCAGATAGTCGCAAAATAGTGCTGCAGTTGGAGGTGGCTCGGAAGTATTCAGCATGTCGAGCCACTCCTGCATGGCGGTGTGCATCTCAGCCTTGGCTGCTTCATCTTTTTTGAGCGTCTCCTGCATCCAGAGGGATACCGGCGCCAGCACCTGCCGGGCATGCACCGCCGAAATCAGCGGCTTGATGCCACGCCGTTTGTCACGAAATTCGAGGAGGTAATCGAGTGATGCCTCATAGAGCTTGACGCGGTTTTCAGGCATAAAATCTCTCTCCTTCCACAGAATTGCCATAATCTGCAGAATCATGGGTATAGCGGCCAATTGGCGCAACCCCTTGTTCTTTTCTCCATTGAGATGGGCAACCATGGTTGTCGTTCGCACCTCGGCTTCCGCCCTCTGCTGCCGTTCCCACTCAACTTCATCAGCTCCTTTTTCACAAGGATCTTTAAGAAATGCGGCGGTGAACCAGTTCCGTAAAAAACGTTCCTGCTGTGCTGGCGTGAAGTCCTGTACATCGGCACGTTCGTGATCAACTTCAAGCTCAATCCCCTCCTCCTTGAGGTATCCGGTCGCTCGTGATGTCACCACAAAAAAGGCCTGGCCAAAGCCGCTCCATGTGCCGTCTATCCACCTGCAGACCTCTTTTCTCTCTTCGGTATTACTGATTTCATCAAGACCATCGAGCAAAACCAGGGAGGTACCACTCTGAAGGCAGGTCTCAAACAATCGGGGGGCAATGGTTTGATGGTGCTTTGCGGCCCAACTGGAAAGGTTTGCCGGAAGAGTGTCGTAGTGGTTGGTGGCTTTATCACGGACAAGGTCACGGAGTGGGTGATAAAAGACGTTCGGTGAAGCAGGAAAGCCAAGCCGGTTGCTCTCTTCGAGGGCGCACAAGGCATAATATTTGAGGAGAGTGGTTTTGCCTGCCCTCGGATCACCAATAACCAGCAGCATCCTGCGCTTTTTGAATGCCCGTTTCATCACCTCATCAGGATAGAAAATATGGGTATCCCCTTCATGAATCTGAACATCCTGTTCCTGTGATTTTGTAACTCTCACCTGCTGGTCGGAGAGGCGCAGTGGCACAAAGGTGTCGTTGTTCAGGTTCACCTTGATGCTTTCTACACCCGGCATTCCAAGCATACGGATGTAGCCCAGCTCCTCTTTCAGAATTGCCTGATAGCGGCGCAACTCCTCATCCTCTGGGATGGGTTGCTTGATCTCAATAGCTCCAGAAGTACAAAACCACTTGCGAATCTGCAAGTCAAGGTGACGGGAAAGCCTCCCGTATCCTACCGTTTACCGCACACGGACCTTGAACAAAAAAGCGTTAACTTGCTGGCGGTGAATTCACTGCGAGCAGTATTGCCGCTCTTTACTCTGGTGCCAATAGCCCGGTGGAAAGAATGGTTCTGGCCACGTTCCTGCGCACATTTTGGTGAGCGAAATTCGCATCCCGCTGGAAAGATTTATAATGCACTAAGCGTTACCGGGCTTGCAGGTGAATTCAATTGTCTCTTGAAATTTGCAAATCCAAAAGGGGATTAGTGATGAAGGAATTACCGGTTCTCGATTCGCGTGCAGCCTTCTGTGACGTTGGCAGCGAGCATATGCATGTTTCCATCGCTGGAGGCCAGCCAAAGGTTTTTGGGACGTTTACCAGCCAGTTGCACGAATTGCGCGATTGGCTGCTGGGAGAAACTGTTCACTCCATAGCAATGGAAGCTACCGGGGTTTACTGGCTGCCGCTCTATGGTGTGCTCGAAGCGGCTGGCCTTGAGGT
>JBMOIS010000181.1:0-1960 GCA_049317185.1 Chlorobium sp.
TGCTCCGCGAGGACCGCAGACCAACAGCGTGCAGCCGCCCTCGAGGAGCAGTGACAACAATGCCGCCGCACTGGGGTCCAGGACGCCCGCCAACATCATTCTCGTCAGCGTCCACAGGGAGGAGGAATGTCGGCGGATGGCCAGGGCTGGGCCGCTGGGACTGATCGGAGGGCCGATGGCAGTGAACCTCGCCTCCAGGCCGGGGATCTCCGTCTCCAATACGGGGAACGCCTCGGAAAAGGGGCGACCGCCATAGCGCCGCAGGCGTGACACGATGCCCGCCAGGCCTGCCTCGGTGGCGAAGATGTTGCTGGCACAATTGATCATCTGGCCGCCACGGCTCATCGTCAGGTGGAGCGGATTGCTCTCGGCCGGCGAGTCGATGTATATGTCCTCGATGCGGTCGTCGTGCAGGAGGGTCTCGATCAAACCCAGGCCGGCCGTATTGCGCACAATTATCTCTGCCAGCCTCTCGCATTCGCCTCGATTCAATCCACTGCGCCGCAGGTACAGGAATGATTTCGAGGACACCTGCCGCCGCACCGCAAGGGCATCTGCCGCGACGCCCTGGGGCGGGTCGTCCAGCACAGCCGCGATGGCGCGCAGAGCTGCGCTCACTTCCTCGGGGACTAGGTTCTCCTCGTCCGACACCAGATGATACCAGAAGCCGTGGTGTCCCTGCCGCTGGTACAATACCGCGCGACCGCCGGGAAGCGGCCTCTGTTCCAAGGCGGTCCACCCCTCCGGCGGCCTAGGCAGGGTCCAATAATGGGAGAAGGCAGGCCGGCGCAGTTCGTTCTTTCCGAGCACGCGCTGGTACGTGGTGACGGCGGACCGCACCGGAGCGATCTTGATCAACGCTCAGCACTCCTTCGCAATCAATGTCTCCGCCAGCGCCTTGGATTCAATGGCGTGCAGGCGATCCTCGACCTCCGCGGCGATCTTCTGGGAAGAAGCGACACAGTTAGCACATTTCTTTCCCCGCGGCGCGAGCGGAAGCGGTGAGGGATAGCCCCATCTCGCCAAGACCGCCCTCTGGGCCGCGGCCGCCGGCCTGCTGGGACAGCGAGCGCATCTTCTGGAGCGGGACGGGTGCAGGTCCTCGAATTCCCGCACCAGGTCGGCCGCCCCCTTGAGGAGCGAGGTGGCGCCGGCCTGGTAACGCACCTCCACCAGCCGGCGCAGCACCACGTGCTGAAAGGAAGCGTGCGCTGGCACGGCGGTGAAGAAGGCTTGCAGACAATGGGCGTCGCCCAGACTGCCCGCGCCAGCGCAGCCCCCGCAGTCGACCACCAAGGCCTGGCCGCGCAGCTGTTGGTGGCAGCGCAATGGACGTACGCGTTCCCGAAGGCGTAGTTCGCTCAGGACGGACATGTCCTGCCATCGAACGCCGGGAACATCAGCAGCGGCACTGCATGTAGCCTTTTTCTATTCCGCCGTACTATCCCGGAGTATGGAGGTCCTCGCACCCGCAGGCAACTGGCAGGCGTTGACAGCTGCCGTATTGGCCGGAGCCGATGCCGTCTACCTAAGTGGCCGCGGGCATGGGGCCAGGCGCCTGGCCGGGAATTTCACGAAGGAGGAATTGCCGGCGGCGGTGCGCTATGCGCATGAGCACCGATGCAAAGTCTACGTCGCGGTGAACACCCTGCAGAAGGAGGGGGAGCTGGAAGCATCCCTTCGGCATGTGGAAGAACTGCAGATGATGGGCGCGGACGCGGTCATCGTGCAGGACCGTGGCCTGTTGCGCGCCATCGGAGAGGAACTCAGCATACCGGTGCATGCCTCCACCCAGATGGGCATCCATTCCCTGGACGGGGTGCGCTGGGCGCAGGAACATGGCGTGCAGCGTGTGATCCTGTCGCGAGAACTTTCCCTGGACGAGATATCTGCGCTGGCCAAGGATTCAGGAACTGAGCTCGAGGTCTTCGTGCACGGCGCACTGTGCTACTGCTTCTCC
>JBMOIS010000182.1:0-1959 GCA_049317185.1 Chlorobium sp.
TGCGCTATCAGGCAAGTATGTTTGAGTCATCCTATGGTGATGGCTATTACACCGGCAAAGAAGAAGGTCTAGAAATTGGTAGAGAACAAGGTGCCGAGGAAACAACCAGAACGATCGCCTTAAAGCTGATAGAACAAGGAGCGGAGATTGAAGTCATCAAAGCGGTGACTGGGTTAAGCGTTACAGCGATAGAAGATCTTGTGGGGAGCGTACGATAATGTTTTAATATCTCAGGGTTGAACTTTCCCATCGTTTGCGGGGTGGAGCGTCACTCGATGCCGAAAGCGATCATTTGTCCCGCAGTATTGTTGCATGGCATATTGTCATATTCAATCTATTCAAAACAGAGGAGATTTCATGCCGTTACCCGTCAACACCCCAAGCGTTAACACCTTAACACGTCGTGCCATAAAGAGGGTTGTCAAGCAAAAGACGGGCAAGGAGCCCATGTCGTCACTTGCGGTTGGCTGCTTGACGGGTGACCTTTATGATTTGCTTTACAGCGTTACTTTGCTGATTACAATAAAACAAGCGAGTCAGCAGACATTTGAAGATGACCTCAAGCGTTTGGCAGAACTTTTGAAGTGCATGAAACCTCCGATGACGCTGATATTTCCTGCAGGCGGGACATTGCTCTTGCCGGATGGGTTTCAACAGCTATGCACTGCACTTGGTGTTGCTGTTACCATTGTGGAAAGTGAGGCTCAACTTTTTGGTGTACTATTGCATTTGAACGAGCCACCGGAACTGCCTAAGGCTCCGTTTGATGAATAAAGAGGCAGAGCAAAATCGTATTCCCGGTTGTTGGCGAGGGGACGATGTGTCTTTAAGCACGACCTGGAGCGTTCAGGTTTTTATCGCAATGCAATCAAAATAAGGGATTTACAATGCTGTTGAACATCAATACCAATACTCACGACGCAGCCAAGCGGCCAACCAGCCGGTTAAGCTCTTTTGGCTTGGACGAGCGAAAGTTGCAAGATATTTTGTTCAGATCATTAGACAGGCTGTTTCCTGATGATGAACTGATTCTTCTGATGCAGTCACGACAATGGCAGGAGGAGCCTGATTTAATGGCGATCGACAAAGAGGGGAATCTTTTCATTTTTGAGTTGAAGGCATGGGAATCACACCACGAAAATCTTCTTCAAGTACTTCGCTACGGTCAGATGTATGGGGCGATGAAATACTCGGAGCTGGATGGGTGGTTCAAAAAAGTAACCGATCAATCTCAGTCACTCAAAGTCGCCCACAAAGCGAAGTTTGATGTTGAATTATCGGAAGAAGAGTTCAACCGGAAGCAGGTTTTTGTGGTGATGACCAATGGCATGGATTATCGTACCAGAGAGGCGGTTCAGTATTGGCGTAGTTGCAAGCTGGACGTTCGTCCTTGGGTTTACCGGATTTATGCAGGCGACACTACTGATGAAATGCTGCTTGAAATGTCGCCTTTCAGGGTTGCCGATAATCCTTATGAAGACATCGCCGGGGGCTTTTATATGCTCAACACCAATTATGGTAATAGCCAGGAAGATCATGAAGAGATGTTATGCAATTGCAAGGCGGCTGCTTATTTCGATCCGTGGAAGTTTAAAATTGAGAGGTTAGAAAGAGGAGATGTAGTTTTTCTCTACCAGGTTGGATTTGGTATTGTTGCCTATGGCAGGGTGGCTGGAAAATTGCTCAAGGCCTCATACCACGGCAATCCTAAGGAACAGGATGAAGAGTACTCAAAAAAGCTCGATCCGTTCAAACGTTTAGTAACCCCATTGTCTGCGGCAGAAATAAAGAGCATAACGGGGACCAACCACTCATTTAGAGGCACTATGTTTGCCCTTGATGCCGTCAGTGGTGAAAAGCTCAAATTAGTACTACTCCGACAATAATTTGTATATTAGACATGCGATTGCGGCTAAAAGTAATTTAAGAGTGGAATATGACCAAAGAGATTCAATTCCC
>JBMOIS010000183.1:0-1934 GCA_049317185.1 Chlorobium sp.
CTCATATCTCTTCGTTTGTTATGTTAAATCGGTTGACCTTGAATATAATATTATTCGCAATACATCTCTACCGTTTTTTTATCTTTTTCGAGCTGGATTTTCAGCTCTGCAAGATTCGAAAATTTCTTTTCCTCCCTGATAAATTTGAGCAGACTGAACATGATAATTTGCCCATAAAGGGTGCCACTATATCCTGCAAGGTGAGCCTCAACCCTTTTAATCCCTTCAGCAGAGACCGTTGGTCGAACGCCAATATTCATCATAGCCATAAAGGGCTCTCCATTCACAACCGTTTGAGCCAGATAAACTCCGGCACGAGGCAGCAGTTTATTGGGATCAAGCAACTCCAGGTTCACTGTTGGAAATCCAATCTCCCGTCCGCGCTTGTCGCCATGAACAACGGTGCCGGTAATCAAATAGGGTGAACCAAGAAATTCATTCGCCTCCTCAATCTTGCCGTTTTCAAGGAGAGTTCTTATCCGTGTACTTGATAAATGTTCATTACCAATAAGCACCTCATCAACAACTTCGACATCAAAATCAAGCTCGCGTCCAAGAGTCTCAAGGGTGTGGCACCCCCCGCTCCTGTCACGACCAAAAGCATGGTCATACCCAACAATGATGCTTTGTGCGCCAAGCAGCCTAACCAGAATATTTCTGATAAAATCGTCAGAACTTTGTGAAGCAAAATCAACAGTAAAACGCACTACAAAAAGAAGATCAACGTATGCCCCGGCAAGAAGACCAATTTTTTCATCAAGTGTGGTCAGCAGACCGGGCGGGCCGAAAACTGCGTCCTTGAGCACCCTTCTTGGATGCGGCTCAAAGGTAACAACAACGCTTCTCAACTGGCGGCTCTCAGCAACAGCCACCATCCGGTCCAGAATCATCCTGTGCCCTTTATGCACACCGTCGTAGGAGCCTGCCGTCACAACAGATGGCAAGGGAAGAAACTCAACTGGAGAGAGAGTGCCGTAGCTGTAAACATGGTTATTAATGTATTCAACGACATCCATACTTTTGCTTTTTATCTTCCATCACCCGGCGATATACTTGATGCCTGTTGCAAAATGGCATCAATGGTGTCAGATACTGTTTTTGATGAGCTCAGTTGCCATGCGCCTATGGAAACTCTTCTGAGAGATGCCAAATAGCCTCCAACACCCAGCGCCGAGCCGAACTCATGCGCTATCACCCTGATATAAGCACCTTTGGAAACATGCAGGATAAAATAAACCATCGGAAGTTCAATACCGGTAATTTCAAAGCGATAGACAACAATCTCCTTTGCTTTTCGTTCCTTGATCACCACTCCCTTGCGGGCATGCTCGTAGAGGCGTTTTCCGTTATGCCAAGCGGCAGAATGCATTGGCGGCTGCTGCTGGTGGATACCAACACATTCGGAAGCAACAGCCCTGATCATACTTTCTGTCAGGTGATCTGTAGTACAATGAGCGTATTCCGGAGTTTCACTGTCATGGCTTTCCGTCATAACACCAAGCTTTATAGCTCCATCATAGACCTTGTCGAGCACTTCAAGAGCAGCAATTTCTTTGGTTTTGCGACCAGTTGCAAGAAGAAGCAGACCTGTTGCTTTCGGATCAAGCGTCCCGCAATGGCCGACCTTGCGCTTCAAACCAGCCAGTTTATAGGTGTTCCTGATTTTTGCCACGACATCGAAAGAGGTCCAGTCAAGCGGTTTATCAATCAGGTGCAAATTGCCTTCATCAAGAAGAGGCTCTCGGTTACGCTGTTCATCCATGCAAACTTTTTTAAAAAAACTCCCGGTTAATCGTTTTCAATCGAACCTTTTCTCACATCGTTCAACAGTTGCTCAATCCTGTTTGCCCGCTCATAGAGGTGATCCTCATGAAATTCGAGTTCAGGAATACGCCTGAACTGGTGGCGAATTCTTGATGAAAGAATTTTTCTGA
>JBMOIS010000184.1:0-1914 GCA_049317185.1 Chlorobium sp.
TGCCCGCCTTCATTTACTGTCACTGGCAACGGCTGGACGATTATCGCCGGCGGGCCCATGGTCACTGTCAGTGTCGCTTCCCTAGTAGTAATCGATCCGCCGTCATTTGTCACCACACAACAATACTTGGTCTCATTATCCGCCATCGTCACCACCGGTGTTTCATATGCTCCAAACGTAGCCCCGGCTATATCTACCAGATTCTTCTGCCACTGATACCTAAGCGGCTCCGTCCCCGTAACCAATACACTGAACTGCACCTTCTGGCCCACCTTTACCGAAAGATCCATCGGCTGCGCTGTTATCTCAGGCGGTCTCGCCGTAACCGTCAACGTAGCGTCATCACTCTTTACCGCTGCGAATTCGTTCCGCACGATACACGCATATATACTCCCGCTGTCGAACATAGTCACCGCCGGCGTTACACAACTTGCGTCCGTCGCGCCGAATATTTCCTCGCCATTCACCAACCACTGATATGATATCGTCCCCGACCCCGACGCTACTACACTGAACTCCGCCGGATTGCCTTCCTTGACACTTACTCCGACCGGCTGCACGTCTATTACCGGCGCGTTCATACTCACCGTCAGCGTCGCTTCATTACTCGCAGTCGTTCCGCCGTCATCTGTCACCGCACAGCTGTATTTTGAGCCACTGTCATTCATCGTCAGCGCCGGCGTCGTATAACTCGCCGACGTCGCCCCGGTTATATCCGCGCCGTTCTTCTTCCACTGATACCTAAGCGTCCCCGTACCCGTCGCCGCAACTGTAAACGTAGCTGTCTCTTTTTCATTCACGGTCACATCGCCCAGCGGATCTACCACCGGCGGCTGCGCGCTAAGCGACAGCGTCGACGTAAATGCCATATTCTGGCTGCTGCGCAGAATGCCGAAGCCAGTATATGATATATACCCGCTTTTGCTTGCCTCAATATAATACGTCCCGTCTGAGACGGTATTGCTGATAACATAAAATATTCCTCCCGCGTCGGTAACCGCGGAAGCTAAAGTCTGGGTCTTACTTAAGTTAAGCACCGACACAACCGCGCCTTCTAACGGCCGCGTTTCCGTAGCGGAAACCTTTTCGTAAATGATACCCGACACCAACACATTATTTACCGTAATACTCACATTTTCACTCGCGGTCAACGCCGCAGGCAACGTATCGTCGGATACTTCAAAACGAACTAAATACGGCGTTAATTTCCCGCGCGTATACCCCGGCGTCCAGCTGAACGTACCCGTACCATTAAGATGATCCACAAACGTCGCGCCGGGGACCGCCGCGCTAAGCTCCGCTGCCGTCGGATGCGTGAACGTCAGATTCGCGCTATCGGGATCGCTCGCCGATACCGTGAACTCTACCGACCCGCCTTCATTTACCGTCCTATTACCTATCGCGCTAAGCACCGGAGGCAGCCCCCCCACTTCGACAACCGTAAGCGTCGCTTCATTACTCGTCGTAGACCCGCCTTCATTCGTCACTACACACCGGTACGTCGTCCCGCTGTCCGCGTACAACGCTACCGGTATTGTACATATCCAGTCGGTTGCCCCGGGTATATCCTCGCCGTTCTTCTGCCACTGGAACGTAATCGTACCTGATCCTATCGCGCTGACTATCAGCTGCACCATCGCGCCTTCTACCACTATCACACTCGCCGGATGCGTTACTATATTCGGCGGATACATATTCACCGTCAGCGTCGCTCCGTCACTGGTCACAGATCCTTTTTCATTGGTAACGACACATCGGTATATACTACCGCTATCTTCCGTAATAGGCGCCATCACCGTAAAGCTCGGCCCTATCCCCGTCATTATATTCTCGCCGTTCTTCTGCCACTGGTACGTAAGCGTCCCCGACCCCGACGCTACTACACTGAACTCCGCCGGATTGCCTTCCTTGACA
>JBMOIS010000185.1:0-1895 GCA_049317185.1 Chlorobium sp.
AACACTCCTCACAGCCATTCAATCCTGATGTTGCCAATGCTTTTTTTCGTGCAGGAATGATTGAAGCTTGGGGGCGTGGCATTGAGCGCATTATGCAGGAGTGTGTAAAGGCGGGGGTTCCTGAGCCAGAGCTGCGTTACGAGCGGACAGGTCTATGAACAGTATTTTATTTTCTTTCCGAACAGTTTTTAGGGGAGACTACCGGTAAAGCTACCCGGAAAAAAATAATTGCTTTGCTGAAAATACAACCATCCATAACGCAGCGTTTGTTGGCGGCAGAGTTAGGTGTCAGTGCGTACGGCATCAAATATCACATTGATAAAATGAAGTCAGAAGGGCTCATTCGTCATGTTGGCGCAAGCATTGGCGGCCATTGGGAGGTATTGCAATGACCACCATCGGCAACTGCTCCCAATTTTGAAGAGTCTTGATGTCAGACCCAGCAACTTTTGCCATGCAGTTTCATGGCCGCAAGGAGTTGCCAATTTGGGCCATGGCAGAGCAGCTTGCCTGTCGCTCAGTCTTCGTCTGCCTGAAGAGTTGCTTGAGTTTGATGTCAGGCAAGCGTAACTGTCTGATTGAGTAATTCAACATTAAAATTAACCTTGGCATCCAATGCTTTAAACACTTTAATAATTGTCTCAAAACGAGCGTCCGTCAGGCTGTTCTCTAATTTCGAGATTTGCGCTTTCTTTACACCAACCGGCCAAGTTCTTCTTGTGTCAGATGACGCTCTTTTCTTGCTTGCTTAATAGCTTCACCGAGCAAGTCAAGCCGTAATTCCTTTTCAAATGCGTCACGCCTTGGAGTGCCAGGTTTTCCTATATGTTTATCGATAACATCGTCAAGGCTGATTGTTTTTAATGGTGTTCCTTATAAGCCGAAAAGTTTCAGGGCATTTCTGGAGCGTCATGCCATTGCAGGCAGGGGCAAGCTTCCACCGATGCCCCACAATCGGAAACATCACTTTCGGCAGACGAAAAGATAATATTCGAGAAGATTTCGCCAGCGATAGTCCTTTGCTGATTTGCGGCTTATTATAAATATTCTGATATTAGTAGCATGACTACCAATAATCGAATAAAATTAAAATCAACACTTGCCAGCCACACTCAGGGCACTGTTGATTTGGCATCATGGCTCGAGCAACGTGGCATATCCCATGACCTCCAGAAGCATTACCGCAAAAGCGGCTGGATGGAATCTGTTGGTACCGGGGCGCTCACGGCCCTTGCTTTGCAGGGTTTTGCGTTTTGGCAAACAGACCGTCTATTTATTTTCTCCCATCAAAACACTTTTACCGGCCTGGTTCAGAAACTATGAGTGGCCTCAACTGATCGTCCATGAAAAAACATCATTCCTGCCGAACAACACAGGAATAACTGATCTGCAATTACCCTTGTTTTCCTTATGCATCTCCTCACCGGAGCGAGCAATTTTCGAATGTCTGTACCTTTCTCCGGATACTCTGAATCTGGTCGAGTGCTATCAGATCATGGAAGGCTTGACAACACTTCGCCCACAAATGGTAAAGGATCTTCTTGAGCAATGCCGTTCAATCAAGGTAAAACGCCTTTTTCTCTACATGGCCGAAAAAGCAGGACATGAGTGGTATAAGCGCCTTGATCATGCTAAACTTGATCTCGGAAAAGGAGCAAGAAGTATCGTTAAAGGCGGCGTGTATGTTGAAAAATATGCTCTCAACCTGCCAGAGGAGCTGGTAAAGTTATGATAGACCCGATGTATCGCCAGCAGGTTGACCTTTTACTTCAGGTGTTACCGCTTGTAGCCAAAGAAAAGGTCTTTGCGTTAAAAGGTGGCACGGCAATCAATCTGTTTGTACAGCTATTCCAGATTTGAAAATGCGAAATAAAATTTTATCAATTAAGCCAAGC
>JBMOIS010000186.1:0-1889 GCA_049317185.1 Chlorobium sp.
ACCGAAAACGTCTATAAATGGCTCTTCCGGGTTACCGATCCGCAAAACAACCCGTTTGATGTGATCTTTTATGTCGAGCAGACTGAAGAGCCTCTTCTGGAACTGCCGGAGCATATCGAACACAATGAAACGACCAGGCTCTCAGAGGAGATCATCAATCTCTACACCGTAGGAAAAACGATCCTCTGGAAACACCATCCGGTTGCCGACCAGATTGATGATCCCGCCAGGTACCTCTTTGAAGGAAAAGCCTTTGCCAACATGAAGATGCGCCCTGTAGAGAGACAAAAAACCAGGGTTCAGCTTGATTTAAAAGTTGATGTCCGCTTTGTCCTCTACCCGGCATTCAGGATAGTCCCTCAACCGATTCTCCACGCCATGACCAATGCCGCCATATCCATTATCATGCAGGCATCAACCAACTCAATGTTTCACTCAATTACCAGGGACTTCAACATTACGAACGCGTAAGAACGAGGAGCACCCCATCTCCACGTAAAAAAAGCCTCCCCATCGACATGATGCTGGAGGCTTTCATAAGAAAATCATCTTTGCAAATGAGAAGCAAGGGCGAATTCACCCTCAAAAAACTGAAGCCGTGAATTAAAAAGAGCGCACAGGACGGACACGATCGGCATCCATCTTATTATCGATAAACTGATAGCCATTGGCAAAGAGTTCTACCCAGGCATTGAGTGCACTATTCTCGGTCGAACTCCAGTAATCATAGTCTGCAAATCCACCAACAGCAGATTTATTAAGATAGAGCTTGTGCAACTCCTCCTTGCTCGGTAAATACCAGTCGTTAAAGCCTCCACCATTATATGCCGATGCCACTGCCGCAGCAATAGTGGGATGTGTCGCCGCAGGAAGCTTTACCAATATCTTTTTTGTATTTTCGGCTCCCTGCCCGATGAGCGTGCTTGTATTAAAAACCTGCTCATAAACGTACTCATCTTTAAGCCTTGAGTCCTTTTGCCCGGAACTCCAGAAATACATACCAGGTATTCCAACCGAACCTTTAACCTCAAGATCGGCCGGGGCTGCAATCAGCCCGTGCTGCTGCGCAGATTCGTAACCAGGATCTCCCTCCTTCAGAATGTAAAATACAATACCGCCTCCATAATTCTCTCCAACAAAATGCTGAGCAGCAGAGGATACAGTTGAAATTGCAAAAAAACTTACGCTGGCAAAAAACAAGGCCATCCATAGCCGCAGACGAGATGATTTTGAAATAAATTTCATAATGATTACATGTTAAGATTATCCAAAAATGAACGACTTCCTCCCACGACACTCCCTCCATGCCACAGCGGATAATTTACATTATTTTTCAGGAAACCATTTATCAATAATTTGCATCCGCTGCCATAAGCGCTGGTTCGATAATGAACCGACCAGCGAGTAAACTGATTGTCAGATAAGGATTATCGGTTGACTTGTTGTTGTTGAGAGCTGTATTCCCTTTCTAAAGCAAAAGTGTTACAGTATACCCGATTCGAAACGGAGTATAATGTTCCAGGATTATTTGATATCGTCGAACAACCTTGGTCGATGATTTTATTATGGACTTGGTAATGGAATTACATCAAACTGGTGTCACTATACCGGCGAAATCATTTATTGATGCCAATAACAACAATTTAGTCAAAATACATACCTCCCCTTCCTCCTGTCGGGATGATTTCATTGGCTTCAAAGAAAATAATTTCTCATCTTTGGAGACAACTTTTTCAATGAGCACACAATGAAACAACTTTTGCTGGGAGCCGAAGCCATTGCACTTGGAGCCCTTGACGCTGGAATATCCGGTGTCTATGCTTACCCCGGAACTCCTTCGACCGAAATCACCGAATATATCCAGAAAAACAGTGGTCGCCGCGAGCATC
>JBMOIS010000187.1:0-1853 GCA_049317185.1 Chlorobium sp.
AGCTTTTCAAGAGTATTCTGCTTCATCTGTGTGCAGACACTCCGGGGATTATCGGGATCCCTTGGCGCTGGAATAAAGGTTTTTTCTGGCGAGCGCTTCTGCATTTCGTAAAGAATGCCCGGTTCCGTAGCAACAATAAACCTGGTGGCAGAGCTTGACGCAGTATAGTTCAGCAACGCCTGTGTTGACCCGATAAATACCGCATGACGAAGCACCTCTTCACGACATTCAGGGTGAGCAATAAGTTCAGCATCGGGATGCTCCGCGCATGCGTTGAGAACAGAGTGTTCAGAAAAGGCCTCATGAACATAACAGTACCCCTGCCAGAGAATCATCTCCCTGCCAAGTTTTTTTGCTATATAAGCACCGAGATTTCTGTCCGGGCCAAAAATAATCGGCTGCGTCACGGGAATCTGGCGAACAATATGTTCAACATTGGACGAGGTACAGGTAATATCGGAAAGCGCCTTGATCTCAGCCGTCGAATTGATATAGGTAATGACGACAGCTCCAGGGTGCAACTCCTTGAATTTCATGAACTCATCAGCCGGACAACTGTCAGCAAGCGGGCACCCTGCATGAGCATCAGGCATCAGTACCAGTTTGGAGGGATTAATGATTTTGGCGGTTTCTGCCATAAAATAGACCCCGGCAAACACAATGACATCGGCATCGTTTTTTTCAGCCGCACGGGCAAGAGCGAGACTGTCGCCAACAATGTCGGCAACCTGCTGTATTTCCGGAAGCGTGTAATAATGAGCAAGAACAAGAGCGTTCATCTCTTTTTTAAGCGCACTGATCCGCATGAACAGCTCTTCATGCGAAAAACTGCCTTGAGCAGCACGGTCTGAAGCTAAATCTATGGTCATGGTCTGATTTACAATGGGTTACAAACAGGGATATCGCGGCTTCTTACCTGAGATAGTAGTCAAGATCGTCATCTTCCCTGATTAAAAGCAGAATAGCCGAATTTGGGACAATAATATATCGCTCCGCTTCATACTCAATCTCATAAGAGCTATTCTGAATAAAAATAGCCATATCACCCACTTTTGCCTGCAAAGGAATGTATTGGGCCGTCGAAACCCTCTCTTTCCATGGTTCGTCAGACTCCGGGGGTGGTCCAACAGGATAACCCGGTCCGGTTTTAATGATATAACCCGTCTGGATTTTCTCTTTTTCCTGAACACCAGGGGGAAGATAAATTCCCGATTTTGTCCGTTCGTCCAGAGATTTTGGCTTGATTAAAACTCTATCGCCAATAACAATAAATTTATCGGTTATATTTGTAGCGGCCATTCTATCCACTCTATTTTGAATAAGTTAACAATTTAATAAATCCACCGACAGAACAAATTCTCTGAACATCATCACTTCAAGGCGGCTTTAAAGAGACAAGATAGAAAATGTATTGTTTTATAGCAAAAGCGACGCATCGCAGCACTTGACACAGAATTACTGCTTTGATTACAAAAATATTTCTTATATCATAACGAGGAGAAAGTGAACCAATCATTGTATCTGTAGCACACCAGAAAAGGTTTGCCGTGAGGCCAGCGGAAGTGGCGCATTCTGAGAACAAAAAATCAAACAAGAAGATGAAGTTAGCTCAACGGGACAATCGAGAGTTCCATTTGGAACCTTCGGTGAGATTTTTCACCACATTTTTCCGCCGTCATTTTTTGCCCAGAAAGTTTCGATACGCCTTGATGAGCGGACTCGCCCTCAGCCTCGCACCTTTCGCAGGCACTCATGCGCAGCAATTTTCCTCGATCGTTGCTTTCGGCGATAGCTATGCCGATACTGGCAACATCCAGAAAATCCTGGCGACGATCCCTGTCTACGCAAATAAC
>JBMOIS010000188.1:0-1851 GCA_049317185.1 Chlorobium sp.
CAGGAAATGGACAAAGCGACGCGTGCTGGCCAGAATCAGCAGCATGTCCACGAAAGAAACATGGTTGCTGACCAATAGCGCGCCGCCTTTGCTGGGCAGGTGGTCTGGGCCAAGCACGGTCACTCGATAAAACGCGCGAGTGAAGAGCCTGAGGAATAGCCGAAGGGCCATCGGTTTCATATTCAACCTTTCAAGGTTCCCCTCTTTCAATCCGGGCGCTTGGGAAGTTCGTGACCGGCCACCGAACAGCTTGGGGCCTGGTTGAGCTTGCCAATTACATAGCTGCCGCCGTCTGGGCACTTGGGAAGTCTCCCACCTTGAAGATAGCCCGCCAGATCCTCGACTGTCGGTGTGGTGTCTTCCGGCTTCTGCTTGTCCAACGCCCAATTCTGCTTTGCCAATTCGATCCACTTCAGTTGATTGCCGCAAATCTGGCGGCGGGCGTTCCGCACGGCGGTTCCATCCGTCGGCTTTGAATCCACGAGTAACAAGCGCGCGACCCGCCATTGGGGGTCGTCCGGGATCCCACCCGCGCGAATCGTCTGCTTCCAAGTGTCGAGCTTCTTCTGATGCTCCGCTGCCGACCGGGGGCTGCGATCCGGGTTCGCCCAGAAGACGGCGACCTTGTCCAGGTGCGCCAGCACCGCGTCCCGCTCGCCTTTCTGAAGCAATTCGCCCGCGAGCACGAAGTCGGGCCCAAAGGAGTCGAGCTGGGGTGAGCCGGGCGTCTGGCCGGACTCCGCAAGGTGTCGCCTGGCGGCCGCCATGTCGCCTTCGCGGAGGGCGATACGGCCCAGGAGCGAGTGCATCTCGTAAATGACATTGCCGTAGTTCCAGTTGGTCACGGTATTCGATGCGAGCAAGGTTTCGGCGATCGCCCGGGCCTCTTTGGCCCGCGTGCCGGACTCCACGTAAGCCAGAGCCAGTCCCGCGTCGAGGGTTCCCAGGTTACCCTTCAGCTCCCGGTTTCCCGGTTTCGCCTGTAGCGCCCTGGATACCGTCTCCCTGGCGGCGGTCAGGTATTCGATGGCCCGCGTATAGACTTCTGCACGGTCGGCCGGTGGCAGCGTCCAAGCCCGGGCATGTTCGGAGCCAAAGGCGTATGCCTGAAGGAAAGTCGCCCAACGGTCGGCCGGTTCCCGTTCGATGGCGGCGAGCAGCAAGGCTACCCGTTTCGGGTCGAATGAGCCGTCGAACAGACCTTGGGGAGCCTGCATAAACGCCGTGACCTCCGCAGCGGAAACCGCCGCGTTGGCGGTGTTGGCTGCTGGCCTTGGCTGGGCGGTGGTTGCCAGCGCAGCCAGTGTCACGACGAGGCACGGCATCAGGGTGAAGGCGTGGGGGATCGGTTTCATGCTTTGAACCATGTTGTTCCGTATTGTCGTCTATTTTGGGGGCTGCGCCGATTTCTTTTGCAGCGTTAACGGGACGCTGTTTTCCTCGTGGGTGAACTGCCCGGCCAGTTCGGTGCCTTCCCTGTTCAGGGTTCCCCGAAAGGCGCCGTGAGCAATTCTCATCCCGAACTCCACCTTCCGGCCCGTCTGTTTCACGTCATTGAGCGGCAGGTTGGTGGCGTTGGGAGTGTCGAAGGTCGTCATGACCGTCTTGTCCGGCTGGTTCTTGAAGTGGAATACCATACGGAACCCGCCGTTGGGCATCTTGAGCGAGCCTTCCCAATCTCCTTCCAATTCCTTGGACACTGCCGGGCTGGCTGGGATCAGTTCCACTTTAGCCTCGCCCGTGCGCTTGAATTCGACCGGCTGGGAGCCCGGGCCGGAGAGCGTCCCCTTCATCTTCCCGTCCAGGCCCAGGGTCAGGTCGAATCGAGCCGACATAAGTTCCAGGGCAACA
>JBMOIS010000189.1:0-1830 GCA_049317185.1 Chlorobium sp.
CAATATGCGAAAAAGGGAAAGAAGAGCCAGAGTCGTTCATAGCTATTGATAATGAAGAATTATCGGACTCTATTACAGAGTGACCTTGCTATTGAGAAGCACTTATTGTTATTTTTAGATATTTAGCACAGACACGAGATGTTATTATGGCCACAGCCGAACAACTCAAATCCCTCATTCGCTCCCATTTCAGTCCGGAGCGCGAGCGATTTTATACAATAGCATTGCAGGTGGCTGCTCATGAAGCCAAACAGGGCCATGCCGCGCTTGCCCACGACATTCGTGATATCGTAGACGGGGAACGCAAAAAAAGCGGCCCTCGTATTGTGGACTTTCCTCAGGATCTTAAAGGTCTAGTGTTGACCGAAGAGCCAGAAGCGATTCTGGCAGCTATGGTTATGCCTGATGATTTTCGGGAACGCATCAAACTGGTTATTCACGAATACTATCAACAGGACAAGCTTAAATCATTTGGAATGTCTCATCGCCGCAAGCTGTTACTTGTTGGTCCACCAGGAACTGGAAAGACAATGACTGCACGTGTTCTGGCCAAGGAACTTGGTTTGCCTCTCTACACTATTCAAGTGGATCGTCTTGTTACCAAATTCATGGGTGAAACCAGTGCCAAACTGCGCCAGATTTTTGATCTGATGCAGCAGGAGAAGGGTGTCTATCTCTTTGATGAATTTGATGCAATTGGGGGCGAGCGTTCTTTTGACAACGATGTGGGAGAAATGCGGAGAGTCCTTAATGTATTTCTTCAATTTATAGAACAGGACACCTCAGATAGCGTTGTGGTCGCAGCAACCAACAATCCAAAACTGCTTGACCAAGCGCTGTTTCGACGTTTTGATGATGTTTTGTTCTATAGTAACCCAACCGAAGAGCTGAGGCAATTACTTATTGCCAATGTTTTAGGAACATTTCTCGAACGTAGTTTACTATGGCAAGAGGTTCTTCTTTCCAGCGAAGGCCTTTCCCAAGCTGAAATTGATCAAGCCTGTCGTGACTCCATGAAACGTGCCATTTTAAACGATGAAAACAAGGTAAACGCCAAGGCTCTTCTGGAGAGTCTTCGTAACCGTCAATCGGCGAGAAAAGGAATGAGGGGTTATGCCTAATGCCTGAGCACTTCAATCTTCCGCATATCGTCATACAGGGTCCGACAGATCAACTCGGTTTTACCAGTATTTCTCGACCTGGTTCAAAAAAAAGGATTCCCGCACGAGATCAAGCTGTTCATGGAAATTTTTTACAGAGAAAGCTCAGGCAGGCATGGGATGAATCGGAAAGTGAATTTATTGCAAGCCATTCAGATCGTCATGGTGTGTATCTTGAGTTTCGTGGGGCTCCAGGTTGCGACTTGGTGACTAAAAGTCTCGAAGAGATGAAATCCAAAAAGATCCGGCTCTGTAATGTGAGAATAGACAAAGAGAGCGTGATCAATCCGGAGTCAAACCAGGAAGAACTTCGAGATATTATTTATGCGACTGTTTTCGTTTCAAATGATAAGCGTCAGTATTTTTTTGATAAAATCAATCAGTATGCGGATTCTCCGCCTGATAAGCTAAAAAACAGTGATTTTGTTAATGGCATTGACGATTTGCGGAAAGCAATCGTTCGCTCATTTTGGCAAGATGAGCTGGAACTCATTCCAGATGAAACACCAGCGTGGGTTGAAGTTTGGCTCATTGGCGATAATGAAGAAATAGAAACTCGTTTCCAAGCAGTAACCGAGCGTTTAGAAATTCCCATGAGGGCTGGCCGCATTCGCTTTCCCGAGAGAACGGTAAAGCTGATTTATACTTCGCATGAACAGTTGGATTTGCT
>JBMOIS010000190.1:0-1823 GCA_049317185.1 Chlorobium sp.
TCCAATGCATGGCCTAAGCCCGCTCATAAGGATAAACGTTTTTGTAGTTCCTGTTGAAGTAGGAGCCCACTGACGGGGCGGTTTTCAAATTCTCAAACTCGTGCTCCTGAACACCTTTGTAGGCGTATGCTGAACCGTCAAGAAATTGAATATACACCGTTAGATTTTCTGCATCGTAACCAACAGCAGTGATGTTCGTTGATGCCACTGGCTGCATGATTTCAGGAATTGGCATGGTTGCCTCCTTGGGTAAATGATTGACAATTGCTTCACCCGTTCGAAGGCTCGACAGTACCTCGGTCATTTCTCGTAACTCATCCTGCATTGCTGACGAAACATGTCCTTTATCCCGGGTGTTTGTCATTCTGAGGGCGATCATGGTTCCGCATTGGCTCAATACGGTTTCATCCAATTCTGATGGCCGTTGGGTCACAAGCAGTAATCCAACTCCATATTTTCTGCCCTCTTTCGCAATCGCCTGAACGGTTCGTGAAGAAATAGACTCTTCGCCCGCTTTAAGGTAAGCATGAGCTTCATCAAGAACAATGCTGACGGCATTCGATTTGCCACTGCCGGTGGCGCCAAGAATAGCGCAATGCCTGGAGATGAGTTTAGACGACACCCATACACCGACATCTTTCCGCCGGTGTCGCGTGTGGCCAGATTTCGAACCTTGTTCTTTTCATCGGCGAGTGCGCAGGCACTGTTCTGTAATTCGTCGAAATACATCGCGATGATATGTGAGTTTCCACCTCTTCGAAGTGAGGTCACAATTCGTTCATTGATGTGATTGTCACCGAATGAGTAGCCGCAGGTGAAGAGAACAGCATCATCCTGCTGAAGGAATGCGCAAAGCCGGTCGATGAGGCCCACGAAAGGTTGCTTTTTGGTGGTGTTATATCGTGCATTTTCCAGAGTTTTACCAGTTGAGGGTATGACTCAACATCTTCTACTGCTTCAGGGCAAAAAAATGGCTCATAACTTCCGGAAAAGCCGTCAAAATAGGGTATGCCTGAGTCTTCGAGAGCAATTTCAAAAAGGTAATCGTAGTTTGTTGTGAAAATCTCGGAAGGGAAACGATGCCTCGCCTTTGAAATCCAGCTTGCAAGTTGCGCATGGGCCAGTTTTGCACGCTTTTCTGGTGGCAAATGGTCGTGAACAGAAACAAGTTTTACCACATTGGTTTTGACGAGATTGGCCAAATCACTAAAACCAATGGAATCAAGACCATTCAGCGTACCGGCACCAATAACTGCACGTTTTGCTTCAATGGTCGACAAGAGTGATTCAATCGTGAATACAAGGTCGCTGCCTTCTGTTTCAACTCGAATTTCTTTGACGGCAGCCGCAAACTCTGGAGATTGAGCCTCAATTTCATCCACAATTACCTTCGTCATGTCGTCAATCGCCGGAACATTAACCCCCTCTACTCCTGTTGCGAAAGAGGAGCCTGCACCAAAAAGGAATCCGATACGCTTTTTGTCGGAGATCAGAATTTGGTGAATACCCCGGAGATGCTACATGGTTTGTGTGTGCTTGTTCATGGGTTCCGGTAAGGCTTCCCTGTACAGATGGTAATGAAATCGCTTGGTGATCGCGCATAAACGGTGTGTTTTCTGTAGTGTTTTTGTGATATAATAGAAGCGTAACAGAATATTGGCAGGTGAGTAATTTCCTGGAGATGGCGAATTTATCGGTGAAAAGATTTATTGAATCAAGTTTATTTTTTTATAATTGAGACAATAGTACTTATCACGCTTCCCGTAAAAACAGCGTACCAGGGTAAGTCTTTTGCTTAGGCCTCACGGGTTCCTTAATCTGTG
>JBMOIS010000191.1:0-1794 GCA_049317185.1 Chlorobium sp.
GCTGGAGCTCGGCGCTCCCAGGGCTCCCGGCAATCACAAGGCTCACAAAACTCCCCAGGGCTCTCAGGACACCCAAGGTCCCCAGGGACTCCCAGGGACTCCCGTAGCTATACAACAAAAAAGACTTACAAGCCTGAACCTGTAAGTCTTTAGTGAGGTGGTGCACCCGGGAGGACTCGAACCTCCAACCCATTGATTAAGAGTCAATTGCTCTACCGATTGAGCCACGGGTGCAGATAATATTATTTTGCAGGCAGTAACGGAGTTGAGGGTGCAACAGGCACGGTTTTAGCCGGAGCTGCGGGCCGGACAGGAACGCTCTGCTGAAGAATGCTTTCTGACGAAACCTTTGAGGACTCTTTGCCTGGAAGGGTAAACTGTGCTATAAAACAAAGCAACATGACAACACCTGCAAGAACGGCTGTTGTCTTGCTTAAAAAGTCACCCGTCCGTCGGACACCAAGAGTCTGTACTGTGCCGAGGCTTGCCATACCGCCGGTCAAACCGCTGCCACTTTTGGGACTCTGCAACAAAATAACGCCAATAAGCAGAATCGATGCAAGTAAACCGACAATTACTATGAAAACATGCATTCCCGACCGCTTTAACAAATTCTAAAATATTCTCGTATCTTTCATTCAAAAGAAGGCCTTAATTTAGCAACTTTTGAAAAATATCCAAACCATGTTTTCAGATTTGGGGAAAATCGTTACCGTTGCTGGTCTTGTGATTGTTTTTGTTGGTCTGCTTCTTATGACTTCTGATAAAACCGGATTTTGGCACTGGTTCAACTGGTTCGGCAAGCTTCCTTTTGACTTTAAAATTGTGAAGGATAACTTCAGCTTTTATTTCCCGATGGGCACCTCTGTAGTGCTCTCCGTATTGCTCAGTCTGATTCTTTTTCTTGTCAACAAATTTATCCGCTAAACGCTTCATGCCAGAAACATTTTCCAGTGCACCTCGTTCTGCAACGGTGAGCAGAACCACAAAAGAGACCGACATTACTGTTACCGTAAATCTTGACGGGACGGGAGTAAGCTCAATCAACTCCGGAGTGGTTTTTCTTGACCACATGCTGACCAATTTCACTAAACATTCGGGCTTTGACCTTGCGCTGGAGTGCCGCGGTGATCTTGAGGTTGATGATCATCACTCTGTTGAGGATGTTGCGCTCGTGCTCGGCAGTGCCATTGCCGAAGCTCTTGGTGAGAAAAGGGGGATTCAGCGTTATGGCTGGGCAATCATTCCCATGGATGAGGCTCTGGCCCGTTGTGCGCTTGATCTTGGGGGACGAAGTTATTGTGTTTTCAAGGCTGAGTTCCGGCGACCGGTTATTCAGGGCTTGTCAACCGAGATGATTGAACATTTCTTTTTGTCGCTTTCGGGAACACTCAAGGCCAATATTCACCTGTCAATTCTTGAGGGAGAAAATACGCACCACAAGATAGAGGCGCTCTTCAAGTCTTTTGCCTATGCGATGAAAGCGGCGGTTGCGGTAAGTGGTAGTGAAATTCCTTCAACCAAGGGAAAGCTTTAGGCTCCCCCCTGGTTTTTCAGGATTGACGACGCTTATTTTGCGTAGGCGACTGAACGTTTTTCGCGGATAATGGAGACCTTGATCTGTCCGGGATATTGTGCTTCTGATTCAATTTTGTGGGCGATATCATGGGCAAGGACATCGGCCTGTGAATCACTGACGTTATCGCCTTCAACAATGACCCTGATCTCCCGTCCTGCCTGCAGAGCGTAGGTTTTCAGAACACCGGGAAATCCTTTTGCAATCTCTTCAAGACT
>JBMOIS010000192.1:0-1756 GCA_049317185.1 Chlorobium sp.
AAGCGTTTCCCGCTGCGACGAAAGCTGATGGTGTATTCATAAGTCGCAATAAAATATCATATTTTGACCTGCTTGTCGAGAGTCAGCGTTACGTGACGAGGCCATGATGAACGATATTTTTTGAATGCCTGAACGGATGTCAGTAAGTCAAGCAGGTTGACATCCCATGTATTGCTTTATTGTCTTACGGAAGGATAAACATATTTTGGGAGTCGTCGGGAATCCGACATGGGCGATGAACTGGGCGCTATTCGTTTGAATTTAACATAGACAGGAATCCAAGAAATCGGTATTCTACAAATCATAAAAGAAGGGTGATTGGATGATTCTATATCATGGAAGTAATATGGTGGTGGAAAGGCCCAAGCTCCTTGAACCTACGCGCTTGCTAGATTTTGGAGCAGGATTTTACACAACAACGAATCGCGCACAGGCTGCTAGCTTTTGTAAAAAAGTTTGTCTCCGTTTGCGTTCAAGGAGTGGCGTTGTCAGTGTATATGCCTTTGACTTGCCGTTGGCCCAAAAAACACTGAGGGTTCTAGAATTTAAAGCTGCGAATGAGGAATGGCTAGATTTTGTTGCCGCTAATCGTATTGGCAAACCGTTGAGAATGAAATGGGATATCGTTATAGGTCCTGTCGCCAATGATACAATCTATCGGACTTTCGTTGCATACGAAACAGGATTTTACACGAAACAGCAAACGCTTGAGCAACTTAAGATTCGAAAGCTGTACAATCAAGTGACCTTTAAGACAGAGGAGGCGTTGTCTTTTTTAACTTTTCGTAAATTCCTTACCTTGGGAGGTGGCAATGTGTAGTAAGGTGCAAATGAAGGGCATATTGATTTTGCTTTGTCCTGAAATCATTAAGAAGGCAGCGAGGAAACTCCATTGTCGGGAAACTGTCGCACTTGATATGTTTTATTCATCCAGACTGTATGCGGATTTGGAATGCGAAGCAACAAAGGTATGGCATTACAGCTCGTCAAAGTTAGCGGATTTATTGGTGGAGGAGATACAGACAGGTCGGCTCAACTATCCAGAGGAGGCATCCTAATGAATGTTCGACTCCAGTTCAGTGTTTTTTGCATTGAGGAATATAAGGCGGCAAAACGAAAATCAGGACAACAGGTTGCCGAGTTGTTCAAGGAGCACAATGTGCTCGGCTATCTTAGAGAATGTTATGATGCCTTGCACACGATAGGGCCCGCGGCACTTGTCGCTGATATTGATGCGTTTATTCGGTCACGCAAAAGACTTAAATAAATAGTTTCTGCTCACCTTTTGGAATACCGAGTTGGTCGATGATCTGGGCGCATGTCCTGGCATCTTCTAGGGCATCATGATGCTTGAAGGTGAACCCGAGATGCGCGGCTACCGCATCCAGCGCATGAGAGCCTATCTGAGGTAGAGTCTTGCGGCTGATTCTAAGACTACATACATAAGGGAACTGGATGCCGGGTAACGCATACAACGTCAGTGCCGTTCGCAATTGCCGTAAATCGAACGTCGCATTGTGTATGACAACGCAGTCGCCTTGCATGATGAACGCGCTCATCATCGGCCAGATCTCCACAAATTCAGGTGCATCCCGGATGTCATCCGATGTGAGTCCATGAACGGCTGTACAATGCCAACTCATCCAGTTCATTGACTCGTGAGGCTTGACGAGCCAATGCCGTGTCTCTACGACATTGCCGTCCTCAACGAGGGCAAGCCCCACAGAACAGATACTCCCGAATTTCCAGTTCGCCG
>JBMOIS010000193.1:0-1724 GCA_049317185.1 Chlorobium sp.
GTATGAAAAGCGCATCATTACCGTCACTCCGCGTCGAACCCGAGCTTCGCCAGGCAGCCGAACAGGCTCTGCAGCAGGGGGAAACCCTCTCTTCATTCATCGAGGCATCGCTTCGGGCGAACATTGAACGTCGGCTCAGTCAGAAGGAGTTCATTGCTCGCGGTCTTGCTTCGCAGGAGCGTGCCCGCAGAACCGGAGAGTATGAAGATGCTCAGGTTGTCGTGGACCAGCTTCAGAAGATGCTCCTCGAAGAAAAAAAGAGGAGGCAGTGAAATTCACCGTCCGCTTTACCCCCGAAGCGAAAGATGACCTTGTCAGGCTCTATACATTTCTTCTTGAAAAAGATCTGAAGGCTGCGGAAGAGGCACTTGATGCACTGTCAAAGGGGTTCGATTTTTTAAGGGAATTTCCTTTCAGTTGCCGCAAAGCCCTTCCTGAAAATCCGCTGCTTCGGGAACTGCTCGTTTCATTCGGAAACTCGGGTTATGTCGCCCTCTTCGAAATTGAGGATCAAGCTACTGTAACCATTCTCGCCATACGTCACCAGCGGGAGGATGACTATTATTGATTCCGGCAAGATCGGGGAATGATTTGAAAGCGGTTCTTGCTGATATTCATGTTGAGGGTTTTGCATATTAACAGTATTATGCCTAATGCGTTTACGGAAGAAAAGTTGGTGAAGAACAGCCGGTATTGCTGCACGAAAAGTGACCGTGATTTATTTCATTTTTGATTGACAAGGGCAAGCAGTTTATAAGGTCAACTAACATGATGCCAAACGATACATTCACTATGCCGCGTGATTTCAAGGGAGTTATGGTTTCGAGCACCTTCACTGACCTGAAGGAGCACCGTGCAGCGCTGATCAAACTTATTGATAGTTCGGACTTTAAGTCGGTTGTGATGGAGCATGATTCTGCCAAGTCTGGCGTTGATGTGCTCGGCTCTTCGTTGCAAATGGTGCAGGATAGCGCCGTCTATATTGGCATCATCGCCAAGAAGCTTGGTCAGATTCCAAAATGTTCCATAAGGAATCCTCGTAATGTTTCAATCACTGAACTGGAATTCAACGAAGCGGTACGTCTCGGTCGCCCAATTCTGTTGTTCCTCATGGGAGCAGGTCATCTTGTCCTTGAATCCGAGATTGAAGGCAAGCCAGGAAATCGCAAAAAGCTGAATGCCTTCCGTGAACGGGCAAAGAAGATGGGGCCGGATTCGGAGGTTCATCGTGTTTATGCCGAGTTCAACAGCCTTGAGGAGTTCAAGGAAAAGGCTGCTAAAGCTATATCTGATCTTCGCCTTGTTCTCCAGAAAAAATATATCAAATCTCCTGTCGGCAAGGGGAAAAAGCCTCCCGCCGACAAAACACATAAAAAGTACGCAGAGCGCTACCAGACAATCCTCAAAGAGGAGTTAGGTTACATTCGTATGCTTGGGCTTCCGGGTGTTGAGAGCATCAAAGTCAACCTGAACAACGACACCTTTGTGCCCTTGCGCCTCTCCGACAGGCAGGAGAGAGGTGGCCTTGTTTCAAAAGAGAGCGACCAGCAAGGGAGTGACCATATTCTCTATCCCGACGAGATCATGAAGCAGGCTTTCCACGACCGGAGAGGTCGCCGGATGCTTCTCGTTATCGGTGACCCTGGCGCTGGCAAAACAACACTGCTCAAGCAGCAATTCGAGATTTGGCCTGTACCCCTTGAATTCATTGGTGTTTAAAATTT
>JBMOIS010000194.1:0-1696 GCA_049317185.1 Chlorobium sp.
GTTGAAGAGGCCCGAATACCGGGTCGTCAAGCCACACCCAGAGCTGCTCCTCTTCACGCTTCGCCATCACTCGCTCCTGCTGGTGCTTTTTTGCAGCGACTCCTTGTCAAAGCCAAACCAAGACTTTATTAGTGTATCTGTTGATGTATTTCGCATCAAGCCAGAGCTCTGTTCTAATCGATAACCGTGAGTCTGTCAGCATCGAGTGAAAGTCTTATTCGCCATTTTTTTCTATCTTTCCATACGCAGCTCTCATTCCAGGTTTTCACTCCCCAAAAGGAGATCAAGGTGTGCTCTTAAAAGATTGTTACATAAACCCCTTCACCGATTTTGGCTTCAAGAAGCTTTTTGGCTCTGAGGTGAACAAGGACTTGCTGATAGCGTTTTTGAATACCTTACTGCCACCTGAGGCGGGGTTCGTTGCAGTATCATCGTGGCGCAATTCCTCAACTTATTATTCAGTGAGATGTTAATCGAAAAATGAGGCACATAGGGTTCGCTTGTTGGGTGGTGTGGGTAGTTCATTGCAAACCGATATAAAGTAAAGACAGAATGCCAACTATTTCAATGTTTTACGGGATTCTCATTCGGATGTTTTTTCGGGATGCCGAGAAACATCATGTGCCACATATACATGCCGATTACCAAGGAAAAGTAGCAGTATATTCAATTCTTGATGGAACGCTTCTGGCAGGTGGACTGCCACCGAACAAACACAAACTGGTCGTCGCATGGCTCGAAATTCATCAGGAAGATTTGCTTGCTGATTGGCATTTGGCTGTCAACGGCAAGAAACCGTTTCCAATAAAAGGACTTGACCAATGAGGATTGCAGAACTTCATCCCCAACCCGATTGGGTGTTGTCCATCGTTGCTGACGATGGTCGTATTGGCTGTTTTGATGTTACTCCTTACCTTGAAGATGAAGCGTTTGAAGAGCTTCGGCACCATGATGAGTTTATGAAGGTTATCAATGGTGGGTATTTTATCGAATGGGAGTGTGGCGCTGATTTATCGGCAGATACTATCGAGGCACAATGGAAGGTTGTGTAAAGGTGCCGAAGAAGAATCACTGTGGATACATTTATTTTGCATTACTATCAGTCAATAACCGTTTTTTTGATAAAATACGGTAGATTTGATGAGGGTTGGCCAAAAAAAAGATAAGCCAACAGTCTTGACCTGCATCACGGTATATTATCCGTAAAGAATCATAACTCTATGAATTCACTTTCTTCTTTGGCATGTCGAGTCGGAACTCAGTTATGCTTATTTGCTCAAAGGGAAATTACTTCAGGGAAAACAGATTCAGAGCTTGACTGAGGTATCGGAATTTCTCAAAAGATATTCTGATGCTGACCCGTGTTGACAAGCCAGCCCTGATGAAGCGGCTCTTTGAACTTGGCTGCGGTTATTCTGGCCAGATTCTCTCCTATACAAAAATCCTTGGCCAACTGCAGGACGCAGGTAACACAACAACACTTGCTCACTATCTGCGCCTGCTCGATACCGCCGGGTTACTCGGTGGATTAGCTGGCGGTTTTGGCGGAAGGAATTGAGCTGAGGATCGATCTTTGCCCATCAGCTTGTACTATTATTAAAGTGGTAAATCCTCTTACAACCAAATCGTAAAAATCCCATCTTCATCAGTCGAAATAAATTTCTTATCCAGCTTTTTGCTCATCACAATCATGTAA
>JBMOIS010000195.1:0-1682 GCA_049317185.1 Chlorobium sp.
ACGCTTGGCGTTCCCGGGAACGCTGACCGTCTGGTCGGCTCTATGTATTTCTTGTACGGAAGGACTTACGCCGAGAGTATCTAACCGCCATAACCCGGCAACACATATTATCTGGAGGGTCGCCGTCACTGACAGGATTCTCCAGGGGAACTGGACAAAATTCAGCAGGGGGATGTGTTTCCAGAGAACTGACGCAAGAGGTGTCATCATAAGGATACATAAAACATAAAGGAGGAATACGGACAAATAAAATTTATTCTTCCTATTAAGCCAGAATCCCATAATGGCGGCAAGGAAATGAGGCAGCCCCAGCTGGAATGACATCCCATCACTCGCAGTTCCCGGCTCAGATCCGCCGAACCCCCAGAACCGGGAAAACAGCTGCTGAAAATAAACCACGTGATGTTCGGCTGAAAGATCCCCGGACGCGGCATTGTGGTATGCGACATATTGTTTCATCTGAAACGCCGTCAGCCAATATGGAGAACTGAAAATGACGGCGAAAAAAACGGCCGCACCCACGGCAACCAGGAACCTTGCTGCGGTTTTCCTTTCCATTTCCATTCCAAAGGCGACCGCGAGCACACAGAAAAGAGGATAAAAGAACATCGACGTGAACGGGTGGCTGTAAACCATGGCGGCAAGAGCAAGAGACAAAATCAGGACAAATGGTGCGACCGGAACATTTCCCGAAATCCTGTCTTTAAGCAATATGAGAAAATAAAGGGCCCATGGAATTATAAACATCGCCAGAAGTTCGCTTAAATCGCCACGGACGTAGATATTCACATAAATATATGGCGTAAGGAGGAACATCATGGAACAGAACAAGGAAACCAATCGACCGCACGTCATCCGCCTTACCAGGAAATAGACGCCCGCTCCTCCAAGGAAAAACATCGTGACACCGGCAGCACAGCTCGCTGTAAGAATGTCCGGGAAGAGATACGCAAACGGCAGGGAGAAAAAGAAATATCCGGGCTGGTAGAATACGAATATGGGATATCCGTAACCGCCGTAATAGTTCGGGAACCATCTCGGATAAAGGATTCCGCAGTCAAAAGCATCCTTGAACTGGTCAAGATGGCATAAGTATCTGAGCCCGTCATGCGATTGCGGCCAACTGCCGGAAAAGACAAGACCTGAAAGAAGCGCCAGTGAAAACAGGAGGATGATTGCGAGATCTGTCAGAAATGAAATCTTATGCTTACCCATACTTCTTCCACAATTTAAAGACATCGCGGGAAATTGTAACAATATTGCCGAACTTCACTACTTTTGAACCTTTCACGTCAACCCATTTCTTCACAGGATATTCGACCAGGCGTGAATTTTTAAGCCTCAGGATAATCTCCACATCGAATATCCATTTCGAAATAAACGGCTCTGAAAACGCGTCATCTATTGTCTTCTTCCTGAATATTTTCGCCCCGCACTGGGAATCATAGGTTTCAATCCTGTAGAGGGTCTTGAAGATGAAACAGAAAAACCTGCTCAGGAGGCGCCGAACGGGACTGCGTTTTATTTCACTTCCGAGACGGTATATCCTGCTGCCGAAAACCGCATCTGCATCCGGGCAGATTAAATCCCCGAACTTAAGGATGTTTTCAACTTCATCCAGCGGCGTTGCGAGGTCCGCATCCCAGAAACCGGCCCATTCAATCCCGTCATAAGAAGGAAGT
>JBMOIS010000196.1:0-1644 GCA_049317185.1 Chlorobium sp.
AGCTTGGCTTAATTGATAAAATTTTATTTCGCATTTTCAAATCTGGAATAGCTGCCCTGCTGCTGTGATTCTGGCAGCAAACAAGGCAAAGGCCACCAGAGACTATTGCTTGGCTCATAACATCAGCATCGCCTTTGAAACGGTATTCTCTACCCAGGAAAAGCTGGAGTTTCTCAAACGGGCAAAAGATGCCGGATTTTTTATTCGTTTCTTCTTCGTGTGTACCAATGACCCGTCAATCAATGCTCAGCGTCGAGCTTCTACAAAACCATGCACTCATGAAGAGATCAGTGCGACCAGATTGTCAGAACGCCCATGAGCCTGTATGTGCTGGATGCAAGCATCATTGTAAAATGGCTGATCCCTGAAAACCCCGATGAACACAACATACAGGAATCTTTGGCATTACTGTATGCTTTACGTGAAGGCAGTATCTCTGTATATCAACCTTGCCACTGGCCGATCTAAAATAAGAGGAATAGTTTCAGAAAGTTTTATATTTTACAGAAATTTTTTACTTCCAGGCAGGGAATTTTCTATCCATCACTTTATACAGGAATAGGATACCATGCAAACCCATGACCGTATTACCATAGACCCCAATATTTGTCACGGGAAGCCCTGTATTCGCGGACTGCGTTATCCAGTTGAAAACGTGCTTGAATGGCTGGCTGGCGGAATGACCATTGATGATATTCTGGGTGACTATGAGGATCTTGAACGAGATGATATTCTCGCTACGTTAGCTTATGCTGCCCGATTAGCGCATATCAAGAGCACCAAAGTTCTGGCAGCATGAAGTTTCTGGTAGATGCTCAACTGCCTCGCCGTTTTTGCGATTGGTTACGGGAACGTGGTCATGATGCTCTGCATACCCTCGACCTGGAGTTGGGCAACCAAACACCCGATTCTGATATTACCCTTATTGCCGACCGGGATGGTCGTAACGTTGTAACAAAGGATGATGACTTTGTTCAGTCTTTTCTGTTGCGAAATACTCCTCAACGGCTGATGCTGGTTGCATCTGGCAATATTGGCAATGCCGAACTTGAGCGGTTGATTATTGCTGCATTGCCGTCGATAACAGAGGCTTTCGCAACAGCCCATTACGTCGAAATCGGCAGAAATTCAGTGATTGTTCATGAGTAAATAGGTTGCCTGAAATAATACAATGCAGCGGCACCTATAGCTCAACAAAAACGAACTATAAAGACGATTCTCCAATAGAGTGCGGATCTTGTTTAAATGCGGAGGTATCTCATGACTCAAGTTATTGTTTGCAATATCGAAGATGACATAAATGTTCTTCTTAAAGTGCGTGCTACCCGGCATGACTGGAGTATGGAGGAAGAGGTTCGTCAGATTCTGTGCAATGCTGTCAGCAACGTGAGGCAAACTCGTCCAAGGCTTGGCTCAAGCATCGCTTCCCGGTTTGAAGGTATAGGCCTTACCGAGCCGTTACCTGAACTCCATGGAAACCCCATTGAACCGATGGGCTTTGGTTCATGATTATTCTGGACACCAACGTCTTGTCTGGCCTGATGCAGCAGCAGCCCGACCCGCAGGTTGTGGTTTGGCTGGACGGTCAATCGTCAATCCTTGGGACTGGCAAGCCTGAAAAGAAAGATGTTGCCTTCTTCACTT
>JBMOIS010000197.1:0-1628 GCA_049317185.1 Chlorobium sp.
TGCCTCAATAATGCGGGTCAGCGTCAGGACGCTGCAAAATTGGGAAAAGCATCGCCGCAACCCGAGCGGTCCTGCGGCGGCTCTTCTCAAGATGGTCGTTGCTGCACCAGATCTGGCTCTGAAATCGTTGCGCTCATGATACTTCTCATGGTACGGGTGTGTTTCAATATCATCAATACTGATCACCAATGAAGGTTGCCCTTATAACCGGAATTACCGGCCAGGATGGATCGTATCTGGCCGAATTTCTGCTTGAAAAAGGTTACGAAGTACATGGTATAAAACGCCGCGCAAGTAGTCTGAATACCCAACGGATAGATCATATCTACCAGGACCCGCATAGTAGTCATCGTCATTTTGTGCTTCACTACGGGGACCTGACCGACAGTAGTAACCTGACCCGCATTATTGCTGAAGTGCAGCCTGATGAAGTCTATAACCTCGGTGCGCAAAGCCATGTCGCCGTCAGCTTTGAGGCGCCAGAATATACTGCTGATGTTGATGGCATGGGTACGTTGCGACTGCTCGAAGCTATTCGTTTTCTTGGTCTGGAAAAGAAAACAAAATTTTACCAGGCATCCACCTCCGAACTCTACGGTCTGGTGCAGGAGACCCCGCAGCGGGAGACAACACCATTCTATCCACGCAGTCCTTATGCTGTTGCCAAGCTCTACGCTTATTGGATTACGGTCAACTATCGTGAAGCTTATGGTATGTACGCATGTAATGGCATTCTCTCCCCATCTCACGGTCACTGAGTAGGGCGACAGCCCGTATCGAAGTGCCCCGACGTGGCGAAACCTTTGTGACTCGTAAAATCACTCGAAGTCTTGCCAATATATCGCAGGGGCTCGAAGAGTGCCTTTACATGGGCAACATAAATTCTCTTCGCGACTGGGGTCATGCAAAAGATTACGTCCGCATGCAGTGGATGATGCTCCACGCCTGCAGAAAATCGCCAAAACGTCAGGGCTCAATAATGTGGCATTTTATGACGAGATTGAGCCGACGGAAATCCCCGGGCTTTATGCTCAGTGCCACATAGGATTGGTCGCTCTTGATCCAAGGCACAAAACACACAACATTCCAGGCAAGTTTCTTTCATACATGCAATATGGTTTGCCTGTTCTGGCAACAATCAATCCCGGGAATGATATGGAAACTTTGATCAATACCGAAAGAGTTGGACGAGTTTGTAGTGATTCATCAGTCGTGACCCTGCAGCGACAAGCCGAGGAGTTGATTGACGCTCTTGCTGTCGATCCCGAAATAAGTTCTCGCTGCAAGTCGCTCTCGGCACGGCTTTTTTCTCCCGAAGTCGCTGTCAATCAGATCATTTCTGCCCTGCGACTGTAATCCTGAAAATTCGCGCTCATTGGTCGATTTCATTCTACGGATGCGAGATTTACAGACAACTTTGAAAGACGCCTCAACTGACAATATGGGTAAATATGTTGCCTCCGAAGTGGTCAAGCTCATGATTTCCAGAGATCACAAAATCAAGGGCGCAATAGTGCTTATCCTTGGCATTACGTTCAAGGAGAACTGTCCCGACATCCGCAACACTCGAGTCGTAGATGTTTTTCACGAACTCAAACAATATGGGGTTGAAGTCGATATTTACGACC
>JBMOIS010000198.1:0-1606 GCA_049317185.1 Chlorobium sp.
CTGAAGATGCCCGGCGAGTTCTGACACCGGTGTCACTCTGGATGCAGGAAGATCTTGAAAAGGATGAAACCGACAAGGCGTTGATGCAGGCAGAGATGCAAAAACATCTGAAAACGCTTCACCAGCCCCCTTCAGTCGAGAAGTTCTGTGAGAACCTGATTGATCGTGCCGGACTGCTGGTAGCCTATGGTGACAAGGAGTACCGGTTCAGGCATAAATCATTCCGCGAGTACATGGCGGGCCTGCAGCTTGAGAAAAAAATGCACAGCACCCCTGGCCTTCTCGACAAGCTGGTGAGTAATTTTGGGAAGGACTGGTGGGAAGAGCCGCTCCGTTTTTATATCGCCGAGGTGGATGCCGATGCCTTTGATGCTTTTATGGCCAAGCTTTTCGATGCAGAGGTCAGCACCACATTGAACCAAAAGCAGCAGGATTTACTGGTCATGCTCATCAAGGAGGCGCGGCAGACAAAGACGGACGGCTTGCAGAAGAGGTTGCTTGATTCGGCAACCACAACAAACCGGCAGCGCTACATCATGCAATGCCTCAAAGCCATCGGCACTGCGGAGGCCCTCGATGCTGTTCGGAAGTTTCTTGATGCTCCCTTTGAGAAAAAAGCAGAAGCGCTGGATGTTGCCTGTGAAATTGTGAGCGTTACTGAGCTGCCGGGTGGAGCTGGCAACCGTGAGAGTTGTGGGGCAAAAGACTCTCTGATAATGGACAAGGCTGGCGCTCACTATATTTTGATCAAGGGAGGCGCCTTTACCTCCTCACTGACGAAAAAGCAGGAGACAGTGGATGATATCTACGTTGCAAAATACACCGTGACCAACAAGCACTACCGTCAGTTTATCAACTATCTGGATTCAAAAGAGGCAGGTTATGCCGCCATACTACCTGTTGAAAGCTACACAAAAAGCCTGATTGCCTTGGCTAAGAGCATCAAGGATTTCAGCGACTTTGTAAAGAACAAAAAATCGTTGGCGACACTATTTCGTTCTCGTTGGGATGAAGAAAAACAGTTCAACAAGGATGATCAGCCGGTGCTTCGTCCAAGCTGGTATGCCGCCCGGGCATATTGCCTGTGGCTTTCATTGCTGGAGAGCGAAAGCGGAGAGACCAATCTGTATCGCCTGCCAACTGAAAAAGAGTGGGAATATGCTGCAGGTGGAAAAGAGAGCAGAAAATACCCTTGGGGCGATAAGGAACCCTCGCCAACACTTGCCAATTATAACAACAATGAGGGAACCACAACACCGACAGGTCGTTACCCAGAAGGCGCTACACCTGAAGGATTACATGATATGGCGGGTAATGTGTGGGAGTGGACGGAGGATTTGTATAAAAAAGGTGAAAACTGGCACTCAATACGGGGAGGCGCGTATAATAACAGTAATGCTGATGCTCTGCGCTGCTCCTCCCGGAACTACTTCAATCCGTGGTTCAGCCTCAGCGCTGTGGGTTTTCGAGTGATTCGTTCCAGTCCCTCTTCCTGAACATCTGATCCTCTGATATCTGGAACCCTGAAAAAGAAAGCTCACTCGACAAGGCAGAACCAACATGGGGAGGCTAGAAAATTTTTTTGACCCGAAGTGCTCTCGAATAA
>JBMOIS010000199.1:0-1565 GCA_049317185.1 Chlorobium sp.
GTCAAAAAATATTTTGGATTATGGCGCTTTACTATGATTTACCGGTGTATCGTGATGTCTATCGTCTGATCCTGAAAATTTTTGAGTACACCAAAGATTTTCCACGTGAATACAAATACTCGCTTGGCCAGGATCTCAAGCACGACAGCATTGTGCTGGTGCGCAGCATCTACAGGGCCAATAAAGCCAAAAGCAAGACCGAGTATCTTGAAGTATTTCTTGACGATTTTGAAATCCTTAAACTGGAGGTGCGTCTATGTGTTGACCTTAAAATTCTGCCCATGAAAAAGCAGGCCGAAATTACCGGCCTCATGGATGGAATTGGTAAACAAATCACCGGATGGCGAAATGCCGGGACGGTGAAAGGTGCCTGAATTCCGTCGGTCAAGGCTGTCGGAAGCGAGCAAAGCTTCGTTCAAAAGCGGCAAAGAGACTGTGAGCCGATCCGTGAAACTTGAAGATCGGGGAGCAGTAAAGGAAAATGCATCGAAAACGCTTTTGGTGCATGTCAACATCTTTGCGAAAGTGCTGTTGGCGGTTTTTCCGACAACAACTACTGGAGTTCTACGGAGAACAGTGCAAATAACGCATGGAACCAGAATTTCAACAATGGCAACCAGAACAACAACAACAATAAGAGTGTTGGGTGGTGTGTTCGGGCTGTGCGGGGTTTTGAACAAGCAAGTGTATCGCCCGGATAAAAAGATCTCCGGGCGGTATGCATTATGACGGACAACACCTCATTGCAACTCGAGTTGTTTCCCTCTTCTGCGCCAATTCCTCTTGTTGATCTGTTTGAGGCTTATGAGGGCTGCCGACGACACAAGCGAAATACGGCCAATGCCATAGCCTTTGAACTCGACTACGAACAAAATCTCGTTGAACTCTGTGAGGAGATCAACAATGGCAGTTACCAGCCGGGGAAGTCAATCGCCTTTATTGTTGACCGCCCCGTCAAAAGAGAAATATTTGCCGCCGACTTTCGTGACCGCGTGGTTCATCACCTTATCATTAATAAACTGAACGCCCTTTTTGAAAAAGAGTTTATTGGCGACAGTTACTCCTGCCGAAAGGGAAAAGGCACGCATAAAGGCATAAAGCGTCTGGATGGCTTTATCCGCCAGTGCTCACAAAACTATAGCCGCGACTGCTGGATTTTAAAGCTTGATATCAAAGGCTTTTTCATGAGCATCGATCGTCAGCGCCTCTACCATCGTCTGGAACTCTTTATCAACAAGAAGTATCATGCTCCTGATCGTCCTCTCCTGCTCGATCTTTGTCGAAAAGTGGTTTTCTACGATCCGGCAGCCCATTGCATAATCAAAGGGAGACGCTCAAACTGGAAGGGGTTGCCTGACGACAAAAGCCTCTTTCACTCCCGCCCGGGCTGCGGCTTACCCATTGGCAACCTGACCAGCCAGGTGTTTGCCAACTTCTACCTCAACTCGTTCGACCATTTTATGAAACACTCCCTCGCACTCCGATACTATGGTCGTTACGTTGATGATGTGGTGGTGGTGCATCAGGATCCTGCTTTTCTGAACTCATTGCTGCCGGTCATTCGC
>JBMOIS010000200.1:0-1550 GCA_049317185.1 Chlorobium sp.
GACCATTCAGGGGTCCACTTTAGTACCGCCAAACGTCTCCGGTCGCTGAGTAGGCCGAGGGCAGTATCGAAGCGACGGAATTTGAGGGCATGATTGAAAGTACGTATTTAGCAGTGCGCCCCCACACCAAAACACGCAGGAATAAGCTGCCAACTGAGCTTCACTACAGTCCAACCAATGCAATCAACCTTTCGCAGGCGTTCAATGCTGCCGCATAGGAAATCAGCTCGTCATCACGGGCGAAGGTCATATCCTGAACAAACGATTGATAAGCCGTTGCCCATTGAGTGTTTTGTAATTGGGGCATAACCCTCTGAAGGCGTTCTTCTGGATCAACATCAGTACGATTGTAATCACAAGCAACAGATTGATGAAAAAGGGTTGTAAAGTCTTCTCTTGATGTGACAAATGGTTCCAGTGCAGCAAGATCGTGAACATGACGAATAAGTGTTTTATCCTGACGTTCATCCTTGTCTTGCAACCGCCATGCGAGAGCGCTTAATTTATCAGCAGCAATCTCAACAGGATTGATGAAAGGCATAGAAGCAATTTCAGACGGCAGTTTTTCACCTGTCGCAAAAAAGGATTGAACCGGCATTACAACAACAGGCAATTGCGTTGAGCCAAAACGGACTTCGATACGAATATGTGTTCTCAATCGCGAGTGTTTCGCAAAAGTTGAGCCATAATCTACTTCAATCGAAAAAAATCGGCTTTCATCATAAACTTTTGGGTCTGTAACAAGAACAAATCCTTCAGAGACAATGGCTGCGATAATTTTTTTGCGAGCTTCCCGATAATACTTATGCCCAAAAGGGTGAATGGTAACTTTGAAATCTACATCCTCAGAAAAACGCTTGATAATGCCTGCCTTTGCCAATGACGTACCTCCACCAAAAGCAATCTGAAAATTATGCGTCTGCATATCGTTCAGCAATCGGAGCACTTGTACCACATACCAATCCTTTTCGATAAACGCTTCGTCGACGGTGACAAGCAGACCGGAAACCCGTTCAATCGCTGATTTTTTCGGCGGAAATGTTTTCATGTGGTACGCTGAAATATCAGGCTATAGCCATCAAACCCGATGACCCGACGAACTCGTTTACAAACACCAATAACTCTGCCAGCAGGAACCTGAGTTGTTCTGCCCTCGTTATAGCTGCGCTCCATACTCGTCGGCGCAGTCGGTATATCAAGCCGTTTCAGAGCCTCCTCGGCAAGAGTATTGAGACTTTTTGGAAGAACCGGACGATTATCGAAAGGAGAGACTACTGCGCGAACGTATATCCCCTGCCCTATTTTGACAAGAGTACCCTCCCTTACCAGAACAAGCAAACAACGACCAACCTGGTCATAATCACCAAGATCCTGAAAATCAGAACGTAAAATGACATTCCAACGTTTACGTCTGACACGCGTTCTTATTCTCGCCAGAAGAGTGTTCCGCTTCTTTTTCATAGTGTCAATATACGACAAATCGAAAAAAATAACAGCTCCTGCTCACGTCTATTCATCAGTGCTGAGATTAAGCCGTATGTCCACTTTAA
>JBMOIS010000201.1:0-1545 GCA_049317185.1 Chlorobium sp.
TAGTATTTTGCTTTAGATTTGTTCGTACACTCCAGCCCAAGTCGCTCCTCATTGGCATCAAGTATTTGTATTAAATCCTCCTCCAGATCTGCTTTCGAGTTAATCCCGCCACTGAAACTTATCTGAATGACCGGATATTTCACCTCCCAGTTCCACTGATCCTCAATCAACAACCCCTGGAATAGCTCCCGATTTCCCTCAAAAATATTTTTCAGCGTGTCGAGAAACAGGCTCTTCCCGAATCGCCGGGGCCGCGACAGAAAGACATACCGATATTTCTCAATCAGGCTGCGGGCAATCTCTGTTTTATCGATGTAGAGATAATCATCTTCAATTATTGTTCTGAACGTCTGTATTCCTACCGGCAGCATTTGCATCGTCAACCTCCATTTAAAACATAAGCCCATCGCGGGCATAAACACCTCAACAGACCAGCAACACCGTTTAACACTTGTTTACTACACGCCGAAATATAAAACTTATTGACCGCAAAACATACTTTTTTAAGCTGGGAGGTGGGAGCTGGGAACGCTGAACTCCAGCTCGGCATTTCCCACCTACCCTTTTGCCGAGCTGGAGCTCGGCGTTCCCAGGTGTTCGGCGCTCCCAGAAAAACATGCACGGAGCACCCGTTCCCCGGATAGAAACCACAGATGCCCCATTGATTATTGCTTTATTGAAAAGGAGGAATCAGCGCGGGAATAACGTGGCTGTTTTGCGGATGGGAGTTGTCGCCGATGCCGTAGAGGCTGATCGGCATGATGCTGCGGTAATGCCATTTTGTTTGAGTTAGTGAAAAACGTCTACAACTCGAGTGTTGCGGATGTCGGGGCAGTTCTCCTTGAAGGTTATGCCGAGGATGAGCACTTCTGCCCCCTTGATTTTGTGATCTCTGGAAATCATGAGCTTGACCACTTCGGAGGCAACGTATTTACCCATATTGTCGTTAAGCCGTCGGCCAGCAAGGATGATTTCAGGATGATAGCCATACTCCTGCGCCTTCTTACACCTTCTCCCACTCAAACCTGCTGACGTTTCTCGCTTTCGGGTCGAAGACAATGCCAATCAGATACCGTTCGCCTTCATATTTCTCGTAATATTTCATCTTCCTGATCTGCTCAAGTGGCTCCCCGTCGGTCACCTTGAATTCAAAGAGAAAGGTTCTCCCTCCGGCCACCAGGGTCAGATCAATTCTGCCCATGTTACTCGCGTCCTCGGCGATGATGCCCACCACCATACTGGAAAAATAAGCATAGAGTACACTGGCATAAAAGCCTTCAAACCTTGCGATTTCGTTGTTGGTGTAATTATTATAGGCAATACTGGCAAACAGGCGTTTGATAGCGGGTTCCAGACTTGCAACATCTCCACTCCTCAGGAGAGCAAGCAGCTCACGGCGGATCGGCTCATTTTCCGAAACGGTGGTCATCGATTGCAGGAGATAATCGTTAAAACTCATCCGCACCTCCATGTTGGGAAATCCCAACTCGTAGCCAAATCCCATATCCAACGGAAGCTGGCGCTTGATGGTCAAATAGCCGCTCT
>JBMOIS010000202.1:0-1542 GCA_049317185.1 Chlorobium sp.
CAAAAGCGAGGATCGCCATCATTCGTGGCCATACGAATAGGGAAAAGGTTGTTTTGGTGGAGGAATAGTGGGAGTAATTGATTTTTAAATCTATGGAATTTCATAGTATTAGAGAATTCTAACATGGAATATTTATGTTGTGAGCTATACAGAAGTTTTTGGTTTGATAAAATTGTGGCATGTCAAAAGCCATAAGTATTCAAAACATTAATATAAGTGTGAAAACTTCTAAAGTCGGAGATGATTATATTTGCCTGACTGATATGGCACGTTTTCAAAACCCTAAGGAACCAAAAGACGTAGTGAAAAATTGGATGCGAAGTATATACACGTTAGATTTCTTGAGCATTTGGGAAAAAATTAATAACCCAGGATTCAAAGGGATCGAATTCGACCACTTTAGAAGTAGAGCAGGCACAAATTCCTTTACTATGTCTCCTGAGAAGTGGATAAATGGCGTAAATGCTATAGGGATAAAATCAACTAGAGGAAATACTGGCGGTACGTATGCTCATAAAGATATAGCTTTTGAATTTGCAACGTGGTTATCACCAGAATTCAAGCTATATTTAATTAAAGAATTTGAACGGTTAAAGGTAGAAGAAGGCAGTAGGTTAGCTATAGGTTGGAACTTGAATCGGACATTATCCAAATTGAATTACAGGATACATACGGATGCTATCAGGGAATGCATAATTCCAGAGAGGCTATCTAGAGAACAACAAATGATCATTTATGCAGATGAGGCAGATGTATTGAATGTTGCACTATTTGGTATAACAGCCAGAGAATGGAGGGCTAAAAACATAGATAAGGTTGGCAATATTAGGGATTATTCATCGATTGAACAATTATTAGTTCTGGCAAATATGGAAAGTATAAATGCTGAGTTTATCCGTATGGGCTTACACCAGAAAGACCGGTTATTGAGACTGAATCAGACTGCTATAGTCCAGATAAAGTCACTTATGACTAGTATCGGTTTGAAAAAAGTTGGTCAATGAGTGTTTTTTTGTAAAAAAGGCCATTTATCGCACCAATAGAGTTATACACACCTTCATGTGGATAATGCCACTATATGTTTTGTGATATAATAATGGTAAATATATGGAAATACCAACACCTTTTACAGAGAATCGTCCTTGGGGCGAGGAATTGTGGCTCACGAAATCCACACCTTCAATGGTGAAGATCATAACTGTGAATCCGGGTGAATGTTGTAGTCTGCAGTATCATCACAATCGAGATGAATTCTGGCGCGTATTGTCTGGTGATGGAATAGTGGAGATCGGTGACCTCAAGACGGATACAAAAATTGGCGATGATCATTTCGTACCGAGGGAAACCAAACATCGATTTACTGGTGGTAGTCAACCGCTCACTCTTCTGGAGATCACCTATGGTCAGTTCGATGAAAAAGATATTGTGCGCCTAGAGGACAAGTACGGTCGTATATAAATCAAATAGCATGGACATTTATTCATTTCCAATTTTATCATTGTTTTTCGCGGCCTTGGTGATTTTGGTTTTGATCATTTTTGT
>JBMOIS010000203.1:0-1533 GCA_049317185.1 Chlorobium sp.
AGATGCCAAGGCAGAGGGCATTGAGATAGGCGTTGAGAAAGGCATTGGGATAGGCAAAGAGATTGGATTTGTTGAGGGCGTGGAAATAGGTCGGCTTGAGGTTGCCCGCAAGCTCATGGCAAGCGGGTTCAGTGCGGAGCAGGTAGCAAGCATTGCAGAAGTGCCTATGTCGTTGCTGGTTTGAAGCACGAGCTTGAAACCTGGGCCGATGCCATCCTCACTGCGCCAACGCTGGAGGCGCTTTTCACCACCGACGCAACCCATTCATGAGTTCAACCTTGGGTGAGCAATCGCTGACCGCGCTTCTGTTGCGTCTCTGACGACACGTTACGCCGAGGCGGATCAAGATTTTCTCTCCTGGCGAACTGATAGTTGATCCGGATCACCATCCAATCCACAACACACGAACAAGCCATGAACCCCCGATCACCACGAAAGCTGATTACCTTCGACTGGGCAATGAAACGGTTGCTGTGGAACAAAGTCAATTTTGAGATACTCGAAGGCTTTTTAAGCGAGCTGCTTGGCGAGGATATCACCATTCTTGAAATTCTGGAGAGCGAAAGCAACAAGGAGAGCAAAAGCGATAAATTCAATCGTGTTGATCTGAAGGTAAAGAACGACAAAGACGAACTCATCATCATCGAAGTGCAGTCTGCTACGATAAAATCGATACTCATAAGGCAAAATCACTGAAGATTCGGGTATAAAAAATTATATCTATTCATATTTAATATAACACTTTAATAGGAAATTTACAAGATTATTAAAGTATTTTAAGTCCGACAGCCTACTGCCAAGTCATGCACGAAAAGTCGTATAGGTTTATTTTTTGCATCTCCCATAACATATTTTATCGAATATAGATAATAGGTTAATGCAAGTCAAAATAACCATAACTCAACGGCCTCTTTATGCATGACTCGACACTACTATCAATTTAAAGCTTTTTTGTTCAAAGTCCGTGTGCGGTAAACGGTCGGATACGGAAGGCTCAAAGGCAACATCGAATGGCAGAAGCACGCTCTTGAAAGAATGCTTGAAAGACGAATAGTGAGAAGTAGTGTGAAAAAAGTATTACTTGCAGGTGAGCTTATTGAGAGTTATTCGGATGACAAGCCCTATGCAAGTTATCTTGTTGCAGGCAGTGACGGTTCGGAGATATACCATGTTGTTGTGGCGTACAATGGAAAAAGGGAAACTTGTTTTATTATTACAGGATACAGGCCCGACTTAAAATATTTCGAATCTGATTTAAAAACCAGAAAAAGAAAATGAATACCAATATCGAAATTTCTTGCTGCCCTTTATGCGGAGGTGAGAAAAGAGAGGGTAAAACCACAATAACGGTCGACCTCGGTTACGGGCTGGTCGTTATCAGAGATGTTCCTGCAACAGTTTGTGCGCTTTGTGGAGCAGACTGGGTAGATGATGTTGTTGCTGACAGGATTGAATGTATTGTTGATGAGGCCCGCAATAAACAGAGCCAAATGGAAGTTATCAGCTTAAAAGCAAGCTGACGTAACCTTCTTT
>JBMOIS010000204.1:0-1514 GCA_049317185.1 Chlorobium sp.
TAATGTACGGCATTGCCGTATTGAATGCAAGAGGAATTATCCAATACCGCCAAAGTCAAGCTTCCCGCTTTGACATTGCTCGCGGATTTGACCGATATATTCTGCCGGAGAGCGTTTCCCTACCTTGATGTTAATCTCCTGCTGGACATAGACATAGTTCGCCACCTGATTATACTGGCTCTGGCTGACACCATTCTCCTTCAAATACTGCCGTGGAAAAATATGATGGATATCCCCCCGGTGTTCAATCATCTCCTTCACACTGATGTCTCGCGACAGGAACCCTTTGTCATTGAATTTTGCCTGAGCCGCCCAAAAAACATGAAGCGCTGGCGCACTACTACCTGCGGTTGTCAAGCGCTGAATCAAGCCGGAATCCCAAAATGAATCGCTCAGGTATGCCGTTTCTACATCCTGAAGAACGCGCTCAATAACTGATTCATTGATCTCCCTGATGTCGCTGTCAAATTTGGATTCAGGGGAACCGGAATAACGGCCAAGTAAAATGCTCATGACAAGCCATCTCCTCACGTAACGCTCTATCAGCGCATCCTCCATCCGGCTCTCTTTCAGATGCAGGAAGAGGACGTAGGCGAAATTGAGAGCGTTCTGAGAGCGCATCAATTTTGGATCAACAAATCCGGCAGATGTTTTACCGCCAGGTGGCAGAAATAATCAATGGCTTTGCGCAAGACATTCCCGCCATAAGTTTCATTGGCAACAATCTTCGACATAGCAAAATCAGCCTGACTCAGCACAACACCCTTGGAATTGATACGGATAAAAATCTCGGTGGCCGTCTCTATCTCCATTTTATCCCTGATTTATTTCGCCGTAATACTATATTTACTGCAAGTAACCAACAGTCTCAAAAAACTCATCACAGCGTAGCCTTTTACCAGAACACTCCATGAACCAGCACACACACGACCCGCGTGAGCACATCCGGGGTATTCACCAAATTCTGATCTCCGACAAAAAGCGTATCGGATTTCTTTTTGGTGCAGGCTCCTCTTTTGCAACAGGAGTAAAGGGGGTTAACGTTCCGGCGATTGACGACATGACGAGGGTCATTGTTGATGAAATTGATGCTCAATCTCCAGGGTTTGCGGCTGCCGTCAAAGAAATTCGAGTTGAAACAGAAGGCAGCGATCTTGCATTCACTATTGAATCACTCCTATCGACCATTGAAGCAAAACGTGCGGTTATTGGTGCTGGAACGCTCAATGGCCTTGATTCTATAGGCTTTGGTGATTTGGCCAATCTCGTCAAAACCAATGTTGTAACACTTGTTTCTGTTCACGACCATTTGCCAACAGAAGAGCGGGCAAAACTGGCCCATGCGCAACTTGCAAGCTGGATTTCAAAGGCGAGGCGTCGCTTCCCTTCCGAGATTTTCACGACGAACTACGATTACCTTTTTGAAATTGCCCTCGAAGACTCAGGCATACCCTATTTTGACGGCTTTTCCGGAAGTTATGAGCCATTTTTTTGCCCTGAAGCAGTAGAAGATG